>NZ_JAHLQG010000024.1 GCF_018919065.1 Blautia sp. MSJ-9
CTGACTTTTCCCACAGTTCCATCCGTGTTTCGTAAGAAGATACACTTCCCAATGCATGCTGGATTGCGGCTCGCCTCAGGTAGGACGGCATCTTCGGAAAGCGAAGATCAAAATCAAAGCGTGCAGGATTCTTTTTTGTAGTATGCACCAGATGCTCTGCAGCATTAAACCGCCTTTTGGCATCCGGTATCTCTGCCAGTTCTTCCCACACCTGCTCATATATTTCTGTCAGGTAACTGACCGCAGACCGGTAGATTTCCAGTGTCTGGCGGACTGGGATATTCTGTTTTCTCACTCATAATGAATCCTCCTTAATTTTTGTATATTATTATCTAAAAAATAATGTTCAAAGTAAAGCAATCATCACATTACATTGCATATATAGTTACGTAAAGATTCTTTGACAGGTGCTTTTCTCTGGAAATTCCGATTGTTCTAATTATTTTTAGTTCTACCTTCTTGCCCTTCGGACAAGAAGTATCCCTCGTTTTCAGCTCGGTCAATTCCGATTGAGATTTCACCCGTTTTATAAGCTGATTTTCTTTCCAGTCAATTGTGGAATCCACCTGGCATATAAGTCACAGAGTGGCTGTGACTATTTTCCAGCCCAAATTTTCTTAAAACTTATAACAAAAAACAGAGTTTCTGCAAGTCCTGTAATTCCCCATGAGAAGATATATAAAAGATACAGTGATGAAATCGTCTGGAAATGTGCAAATACTGTATAAATCCAGACAATACGAAATACGCAGGAGCCCAGGATAACGATAATGGTAGGCGGAATACTTTTTCCGATACCTCGGGATGCGGCGATGCTGCCGTCCATAAAACAGCTGAATGCATAGCTGAATGCCATAATACGAATCCTCTGCATACCAGCATCAATAACTGCTGGTTCCGTGGCGAACAGAGAAAGAAACTGTGGGCCAAACACAAGGAGTAGTCCACCCAGGATTGCACCGAAAATGAAGGCATATGTAAGGCTGATTCTATAAGATTTCAGCATTCGTTTTTTATTACCGGCACCCCAGTTCTGACCGATAAAGCTTGCACATGCAGTATAAAAAGAAAACATGACATTATAGATCAGGGAGTCAGCATTTGCAGCAGCTGCATTTCCGGAAACCATCACTGCATCAAAAGAGTTGACACCAGTCTGCACAAACAGGTTTGCAATGGCAAAGATTCCGTTCTGAAGACCTGTAGGGATACCAAGCATGAGAACTGCTTTGCAGGCCTTGGGGTGCAGGCAGATCTTACGCAGAGATACTTTGCAGTCATCGGTTCTTCTGAGGAGATGGATCATCACCAGAGAAGCAGAGACATAGAGAGAAATCGCGCTGGCTGTTGCAACACCTGCGGCTGCCATATGACAGACGATAACGAAAAATAAATTCAGAAGAACATTGATCACACCTGCAATGAAAAGGTAGATCAACGGTCTTTTTGTATCGCCCCGGGCACTTAATACGCCGTTACCGAAATTGTACACAGCCATTGCCGGCATTCCCAGAGAATAAATCTTCATATATAAAATAGCCTGATCAATAAGTTCCGGCTTCGTGTTCATCATGGACAGCATCCGCCCGGAAAACAGAAGACAGATGGCGCAGACGAGCAGACCTGTGATTGCGCACAAAAGAAGAGAAGTATGGATTGTTTCTTCTATGCCTTTTTTATCTCCGGCACCCAGTTCGTGAGCTACGCGAACATTGACACCGGCACCCATTCCGATAAGGATTCCGGTAAACAGAGTAACCAGCAAAGTTGTGGAGCCGACGGCACCTAATGCCATATAATCTGCAAACCGTCCAACAACGGCAACATCGCTTAAGTTAAAAAGAACCTCCAGTACCTGTGATCCCATAAGTGGAAGGCTGAAGAGGAGTATATTTTTCCAGAGAGAGCCTGTGGTCATCTCAATGGAATGAGATTTCTTTTTTTCATTTTCACACATAAAATTACCTCATAAAAATTACTTCATCCGAATTATACAATACTCTGTTGAAAAAGGTTTGTAAAGAGGTGAAAATGAAGAATATTTGCGTGCTTTTTCTTGCTAGCTTTCAGCTCGGGAGTTTGACAGTTGAATAATAAAAAAAGTACTTGCAATTACTATACTTCAAAACAATGGCAAAAATCGCTGAACCCCAGTAAACACAAGGGATACAGTGATTTTTTCTTCTAACAACTGTCAAAGACAGGATTATATCAGAAAAACAAAGAGTTCTCAATCTGACCAAAATCGTTTTATCTACAAAAGGTAACATCCTGTTTCCTGACCGACATCTCGAATGACAAGTCCTGATGAACCAGTAAAAATCAAATTTTCAAAACCTCTGTAAAATCAATAAAGCCCATGCAGTATTCAAAAATCCCGCATCGGCTTTATTGATTCTGATTATCTTTTCCCTGAAATTATCTATAATGTATTCCGCTCCAGTAAATATTATCTTTCACGATTGTTTCCGGTGGAAGCTCTACACCGTCCAATGCCCATTTTTTATATTCTGCAAAACCCACACGGTCAATAATGTATCCCACATGTTCCTTACCGCCAGGCGCATTGGGATCAATATATTCCTTCACAAATTTATAGGTATTCAGGATAACTTTGATGATGGTGTCTTCGTCTGCCCAGATCAGAAAATCTTCTCCCAGACGTGGATTTTTCTTTCCTGTTCGTCCCATAAGTGTCAGACGATAGTATTTCTTTTCACTTCTGGTCCATGCTCTGGTCGGACATTTTGTCACGCAGACGCCACATCCTACGCATTTTTCTTCGTTGCGTACGATCCTGTAGTTTTCCATCTTTAACGCATCCACTGATAACTTATCACAGCCTTTTATGCAGGCACCACAGGAAACACAACGATTCGGGTCATATTGTGGCTCTGTCATGCCGATAATTCCAAAATCATGCATTCTCGCCTTGATACAGTCATTGGCACAGCCTGTAAGTGCAATTTTGAAATGAAAATCATTAGGAAATATCGCCTTTTCAATTCTCTTCGCAAAGGCTGCTGTATTATAATTTCCAAAAGGACAGACTCTGTTTCCGATACATGCACAGACATTTCTGGTTCCTGATGCCGGATACCCGGTACCTGTCTCATTTTGATTAATCTGAAGATTATCTATGATCGGCTGGAGCATCTCATTAACTTTATCCATATCTTCCATATGGATTCCTTCAATTTCAAATCCCTGGCGTGTGGTAAGATGAATCTGTCCGTTTCCATATTTTCTGGCAATATCCACCACCTGCTGCATGACATCTGCATTACAGCAGCCTCCCGGAACACGCACTCTGGAGGCCGTAAGCCCACGAACCTTTGATACACGGAAGGCATTTTTCTTCAGTTTCTTTGTATTAATATCCATTATGATTTCCTCCCTAATCAAACAGTTTTTTGCCTTCTGAATAGCAGAATACCGGACCATCCAGACAAATATAGGTGTCATTCATTCGGCAATGCCCGCATTTACCAAGTCCGCAGCACATTTTTCTTTCCTGCGAGATCCATATCTGTTCTTCCTTCATTCCCAGCTTTAAAAGCTCTGCTACTGCAAATTTCATCATGACCGGAGGTCCGACAACAATAGCTGCAGTCTCATGGATATTATCAGGTTCAAGTTCCGGAATATATTTTGTAACAAGTCCTGTCCTATAAGAATCGTCATCGGATGAGTCCACCGTCAGGATCAGATCCATCTGCTGTTCCCATTTCTTCAGATCTTCACGGAACAAAATATCTGACGGAGATTTAAAACCAAGGATCGTATGTAATTTTTTTACTTCATTCTGATGCTCACCGAAGTAACTGATCACACCTCGCACAGGAGATACTCCTGTTCCACCGGCTACCACGATCAGTTCTTTCCCCTGATAATTCTCTTTCTCGAAACCATTTCCATAAGGACCACGCATAAAAAAGCTGCTTCCCTCATTCAATTCAAAAATTTCTCCGGTTACTTTACCAACCTTACGTATGGTCAGATCAACATAATCTTCTCCGATACCACTGACAGAAATGGGCGCCTCACCATATTTCGGAATAGAAACTTCAAAAAACTGCCCTGGTCTTACATCTCCCACATATGTCATGCGGAATGTATATTCTGTTTCTGTATGCTTCACAATTTCTTTTATCTTAGATAAGAAAGGAATATATTCATTTGCCATCTTATTTTCCCTCCTTTTCTTTCAGTTTCTGAAGACATGCAATATAGGAAATATACTCCGGACACACATTTTCACAACGTCCGCAACCGACACACATATGGTATCCAAATCTTTTCTTATAATCTGAAATTTTATGTAATACCTTAAAACGCATTCTTTCACCCTGATTCTGGCGGAAGCTGTGCCCTCCGGCAATGTCAGAATATCCGTCCACCTGACAGGAAGCCCATACACGGCGGCGCTCTCCAGCCTTTGGATTGTCTTTATAAAAAATATCCTGCATAGTAAAACAGGTACATGTGGGACAGACAAAATTGCAGCGGCCACAGCCAATACAGCGGCTGCCATATTCCTGCCACATGGAATCCTGGTGAATTGTATCCGGAAGTTTCTCCGGAACCTCTACATGAACCTCATTCTTTTCCACAAAAGTGGGTTCCTCCTGAACATTCTGTCCATAATCCCATAATAATTCTTCCAGTTCTCTGCATCTCAGTTCCATGTAACAGCCCTTTTCATCCTGAAAAATATACATATCATATTCTTCACAACGATTTGTGCCCATACTTACACAAAAACAATTTTTGCCGGATTCCTTACACCCCATCACAGCAAAAACTGTATTTTCCCGCATTCTTCTGTAATAATAATCCTCTGCACCGTTTTTCAGGTACATCTCATCCAGACGTTTCAGAGCATGAAAATCACAGCTTTTCAAAAAAATCAATCTCTGCCTTGCTGCTCCGTCTGCTGTTTTCATCTCATTCTCTGTAAAATAAAGAATCGTCTCTGAAATTGGAAACAATACTTCCTTAAAACTGTAATCCGACTTCTGATCCCAGACAAGTTCTTCCCAGCTGTCCAACCGTCCATAACGAATTACATCTGTATCTGAAAAACATCCTGTTCCCTGGTAAATTCTCGGTCCATACACATCATAGGATTCCTGCAGAATTTCAAAAATCTTCTGCATCTCATCATTGTTGAAACGTTTTCCCATCAGATACCCCTTTCTTATAATCACATTTTATAGAATTCTGCAAGACCTTCAAAATCTGTCAGTGTAAATCGCTTATTACCATAATGGATCAGACCTCTGTCCGTAAGGACCTTACAGGCACGGGATACATTTTCCCTTGGTGCTCCAACCAGATCTGCCATCAGGGTAATGGTAAGATCAATATCTATCATCACTCCGTCTTCCGTATCCACACCAAAATCACGACCCAGCTTCCACAATTTTGCAGCTATTTTTCGCTCCATCTGCATGTTCCCGGTCGTATTTTTTAACTGATGGCCCATTCGCCAGAGATTTCTTTCATATTCTCTCAGAACAGCTCTTGTCAGATCATGACTCTGCTCCATAAGATGAAGGAATGGTTCTTCTGCAATTTCCAGTATCTGCACCGGACAGGCAGCCTCACAAAAAAGTGCATTGGGCTTTTTACTTACAATACTCTGATTTAAAAGCCGTCCTTTTCCCAGGATAAAAATCACCTTTCGATTTCCGTGCTTTGTCAGATTATAAAGCATCACTTCTCCTGAATACACAAAATACACTGTTTTTGTTCTGCTGCGTGAATGAAAAATCACTTCCTTTTTCTTATAAGAAACAATCTTACTTTCATTAAGCAGATTCTGCAGAATGTCCTTTGGTATTTCTCTGAAAAAATCCATATTCCCCAATTCCCTGATTGTTATCTGTCCCATTGTATCAACCTCACTGGCATAACTTTTGCAGCCTTGATAATAAACTACTCCTGTCTTGCTCTCCTTTTGTATTATAATGAAAAAGTTTATCGTTTTCCGTGATGTACGTCACATTTATATAGATAATTACTTCATCCGAATATTTATGTACAGATGTCCATCTGCTTATAATTTACCAATCTTATAATTAAAAATCAATCTTCACTTATCAGTTCTTGTCCACACATGGACATTCTTGTAAAATTGTACATAAAAATGCCAGTGCATATTTAATGTCCACTGGCATTATGATTTTGCAACATTCAATTTTCTCTGATTAGACAAATACCGAGTTGTATCATCACTTATCTTTATCTTTTTTCGAAAAAATAAGACTGCCAGATATACCAAACGATATACCCAGGCATATTCCGATTCCAATTCCTGCCATGCTGTTTAATGAGTTTATAAAAACAACGCTCCAGAGCATCGCTGCTATGATTCCGATGGTGATACCTATAATTATCCTTTTGCTTTTCATAATCTTATCCTCCAACAAGCTTTAAATCCCGATTAAGCATTCACCTGTTTTAGGAGATTTAATAACTGTTATATTCTGTTATTAAATTCTTCACACCCCCTTAAAAACACTGAATTTATCACAGATGAACTTTCCCTTAAAAAGACTGTTAGATATTATTTCTACAAAAATAAGAACAGTTATTCTGATACTTTATCAAAGAAAGCGATCATATAGAGCGGTAATGTGATTATTCCCTCTTCGCTGGTTCCTACATTCCCATCTATGAACTTATATCCATAGCTTATATCTTTATTATTTTTCATGATCGACTTTAGTGAATTTGCACGTGTATTTCCACTCTTGACCTCAATAGGAACTACTTTTCCATCTTTTTGAATGATTACATCAATTTCTTTTTTCGTTGTCTCATTTTTGTAGAAATATAACTGATATCCCTTCTTATAAAGAGCATCTGCTACAGCACATTCAAATATTCCTCCTTTGGAATTTCCTGCTAAGGTATTTTCTATAATATGCTGCTTCAAGGAAAAATCTTTCATCGCCATCAACAGAGACAAGTCCGTTGTATAAGCTCTGAAAAAATCATCTCTTGCATAATCATCCAGATCAAATCTTATATCTGTTACAAGTTTACACAAATACAACATATCTGCACGAAGTAACCATTCGATACTAGAAAAATACTTCTGTGCCCTGCCTCCATGCTCAACTTCTTTATATTGAAATTTATGATTCTCTTTATCCAATAACTGTTTCGCAAGGGAAAGGTAGCACTTCTCCGCTTTTACCTTTTCTTCAGCTGTAGCATAATGAACTATATCATACTGATATCCCTGTAACAGGCTTCTCTGAATCCGGTCAACCTCCCTAAAATCTTTTGTATCTATATACTTCTGAACTGCTTCCGGCATACCACCTATAGCGACATACTGCCTAAAATATTTCATCATCTGAGAATGAATTGCCTCTGGAATAGTAGCTTTTGAACCAAGATATCCACAGAGATTCATTATCATATCCTCAGAGATTCCCATTCCCCAAAGAAACTCCTCAAAATCTATTCCATACATTTTCAAATAATCAACATACCCAACAGGGTAAGAAGAAGCACGTTTATAATCAATTCCTAAAAGTGATCCTGATGCAATAACATCAAATCTATTATCTAATGCCCAAAACTTAAGAGAAGTTATTGCTTCCTGACACTCCTGAATCTCATCCAGAAAAATCATAGTCTTTCCTGGAATAATCTTCTTTTCAGGAAAACGAAACCGCATAGCCATAACCATATTATCTACTGTTAGATCACCGGAAAAAATATCCATCGCAGACGGTATCTGTTTAAAATTAATTTCAACAATTTCTTCATAGTTCTCTTCTGCAAATCTTTCAACTATATATGTTTTTCCTGTTTGTCTGGCTCCCTGAATCACAAGACATTTTTTGTTTTTTGAATCTACCCATTTTTTTATGTAATGCGTCACTTTTCTTTTTAACATAAAACACCTCCTGTTACCAAACAATATTTTTATCAAGAACAACTTTGCAACATTTTTAATTACTATATTTCTTTTATTATCAACATTTTAGAAAGCAAAAATGTCCATATGTCAACATTTTAGAAAATAAAAATGTCCATCCATCAATATTTTAGAATATTATATCATTGATCAGGATATATTAAAAGACTTTTTTCTATCAAAAGCCCTCATAACTGCAACCTCCGATGTTCTCAAGGTACCGGCATTGTAACTCTCTTAATTATAAATATATGTATTTAATAATGAAAAATTTCAATCATTTTATATTTACATGAGAACAAAGGAAGTACCCGTGAAGAAGGATTCTATATTACTACAAAATATAAAAGAAAAACATATGTCTGCAAAGTATATGTAGTAAAAAATTCAAGGATTTACGTAGTAGCAACCGCACCGACAGGCGCTTGACAAGGGGCATATCATCCCGCATCGGCTTTTTACTTCGGTTTCTTTTCCCTGTAATTTTTTCTACCTCCCAAACATATCATTGCTCCATAACAAGGAAATCTATTGTACAGCTTTTTTTAAGTTCATAAAGAAAATTGCTATTTTATCTAACTTTCCTTCATTATATTCTGCAAAATCCAGATAATATTTTGGAATACTTACAGCTTGAATTTCTTTTTTATATAACCATTGTCTTGTTTTTGCTTCCGGTGCAAAAATAACTGCCTGATTTTCACCGGAAAAAATCTCATTATAAGTACATGCTGAACGATCCAAAACACACTTCCAATCCATATTCTTATTCTGAAAATATCGATTTAATTGATTCAAAAATTTCTTTGCTTTTTGCATATAAATGACATTCATAATTGGATTATAATGTTCTCCCTCTATTACAGGAATTTCCCATACTAAACAACACGTTTTCATTTACAAATCTCCCTTTACAAAATGCATGACTCCTCAATTTCCTAATCAACAAAACTTGAATTTATTTATGTTTCGTCATTAGTGACATGCTCCCACCACTTAAATCTCTGATTTTGAAGTGGGGGCTTCTTGCTCAATGGCTCTACTGAGCCAAGTATCTACAAGCTATCCTCGCGTGCCCCGCGATTTTTTGCCCGGACACGGGCATATTTCTTACTTATTGTCTTGTCCGGATACGGACAGTTTATGCTGCCAGCATCCTTCTTGCCTCTTCACGGATGTTGATTGCTGCATTTCGATCTCTGTCCATCTCATTTCCGCACGTACAGCGGTAAACTCTTTCGGATAATTTCAGCTCTTTTTTTATCTTTCCGCATTTACTGCATTTTTTGCTTGACGGGAAAAAGCGGTCTACCTTTACTAATTCTTTTCCCTTCCAGGCAAGCTTATAATCCAGCATATTCCGGAACATCCCGTATCCATTATCCTGTATACTTTTCCCAAAATGCAGGCACTGGCTCATCGCTTTCATATCAATATCTTCCACCGCAACTATATCGTACTGGTCTGTGATCCTGCGGCTCAGTTTATGCAGATAATCTCTTCTCTGGCTGCGTATTTTTTCATGGCACCTGGCAACTTTCTTTTTCTGTCGCACATAATTACGGCTTCCTTTTACACATCTCGACAGTTTACGCTGCTCCCTTGCCAGCCTTTTTTCATTTTTTCTGAAGAATCCTGCTTCTTCCATCTCAATCTCTTCTGAAAACACAGCCATCCCCTGCATCGCATAATCAATCCCAAGTATTTTAGCATTACTGTAATCCTTATCTGCTGCTTGATTTTCGCAGCTGTATCCTTCATACAGCAGACTTGCAAAATATTTTCCGGATGGCTCCATACTGACTGTCACTGATTTCAAACGGCAGTTTTCTGCAGGCTCCCTGTGTTTTTTCATGGAGATCCATTTTAATTTCGGAAGCCGGATCCGGTTATCTTCTACCAGAATATTTCCGTTGACTACATTTGTTGTATAGCTGTTTTTGGAGTGATGTTTTGACTTGAAACGTGGAAATCCAACCTTAGGATCACGAAAAAAATTCTTATATGCTTTTTCCAGATGGAGCTGAACATTTGCCAGTGCCAGCGAATCAACTTCTTTCAGAAATGGATACTCCTTTTTATACATAGCTGGTGTATTCTTTAACATCTTCTTTGTCTTTTTATACTCCTGGATCTTGTCATTAAGCATCTGGTTGTACAGAAAACGACAGCAGCCAAATGTTTTTCCAAGGAGTATCTTCTGTTCTTCTGTTGGATAAATCCGGAAACGATATGCTATGTTCAATTCTTTTTCTCTCCCTGATTTTCGATGTATTGACGGATCACTTCTACTGGTGCCCCTCCTGCCGTCAAAAGACAGAAACTCTGACTCCAGAACGCTTCTTTCCAAAGTTTTTCCCGGATTTCCGGATACTCTTTTTTCAGCAGCCTGCTGCTGGCACTTTTATAAGCATTGATAAATTTGCTGAGTTCTGTTTTAGGCTGTGCACGAAACATTACATGAACATGGTCAATATCATGATTCCATTCCTCCAAAACAATTCCATACCGTGGGGCAATATATCCCCATATTTCCTTTGCTCTTTCTGAAATCGGATCATTGATAACTTTTCTTCGATATTTCACCACCATAATCAGGTGATAATACATCAAGTACACTGAATGTGCATTATGATCCATATTTTCCATAAAACCAGTCCTTTTTTTGAGTAATTATCTTATCGACTGATTCTATTATACCATGGATCCCACTACCAAACAAGTGTTCTTTTTATTTTTTGCAATTCATCTCCCACCTGTAGAGGAAGGAGAATTCTTGCTATATATTATGTTAAAAAGTATTTAAAAGAAATGGGAATTAAAGTAAACACAACAACTGTCTACCGCTATCTGGATAAGCTTTGCGCAGAACACGTTGTAATTAAATACCCGGATCTGAATTCTGACAAAGCAGTGTTTCAATTCGCAGGAGAAGAAAAAAAATGTACAGACCACCTGCATCTGAAATGTATCAGATGCGGAAATGTTGTACATCTTGACTGTGACTTTATGGGTGAATTAAAAGAGCATCTGTTCCGGGATCATGGATTCCGTCTGCAGTGCAGCGGAGATATGCTTCATGGAATCTGCAAAGACTGTGAAAACAAATCCGATCAGCTGTGATCTGTTTCAGATGTAGCATGATGAATCTGGCGAATCACACATCTGATTGATACCGGTACTGTAAAAAGGCAGGCAATCGCCCCAGACAGCATGATTGCAACATCCTGAAAAAGAAATTTGGAATTGAGAATAATTTCCAGGTTATATTGCTGTGTCTGAACATAGGCAAATAACAGAATAGAGCCTCCAAGATAAGCAAAAAGCAACGTATTTACAGTTGTTCCTATGATTTCTTTTCCAACCTGATAGCCGGAAGAAGTAAGTTCTTTCGCTGTCAGGCTGTTTTTATGTGTCCAGACTTCATATACAGAAGAAGTTACAGATAAAGCAGTATCAATAACCGCTCCAAGAGTACTGAAAACAGTTACAAAAACTGCCACATGAAGCATATTAATATGGATATCCGTACTGTAATAATACATAAAATCATCTTCTGAAAGCTGAAGCTCATTCAGTCCGTAGCTTCCTGATCTCCATATAATAAGATAAATCGGAATAAATAAAAGCAGCATTACAAGCAAGGTAGCCAGAAAAGCCGCCCGTGTCTTTGGATTGTTTCCATTCTGGTAGAACAGGGAATTATAGCAGACTCCTGCCCCTGCAGCCAATATCAGAAGCAGCGCCGGGAAACCAATGGACATCAGAAGAATCGAAATAAACAGAATTACAATATTACCGGCCAGTGTCATAAGAGAAACTGCTCCGCGCTCCCCACCAATCAGAATCATTAAAATAATCAACACCAGTGCAAGAAAAATTATCATTTTTTGTCGCTCCTTTTCAGAGATGGTAGTTTCATGATAATAGAAGAAATAAAAACAGATACAGGGATTGCCAGTACAATTCCTATACTTTCAATCAGAAAACGACAGATATCATATGGAATATGATATCGTATGATCGTTATAAACCTGATCTCATTGTTCATTTTCAGGATAAACATAGGAATCATGCCGCTTGTCAGAACAAAAAGCAACACATTTATCATAGTTCCCATAATGTCATATCCGATTTCCCGTCCTGAATGTATTAATTTTCTCAGAGAAACATCTGGATTTTTCCGGACAATTTCCCCTGTTGCAGCACTAATAGTTACAGCTACATCCATGATAGCTCCAAGTCCTGTCAGCATAATATCTGTCCAGAATATATCAGCAGAATTACTCATACTCCCCAGATATTCCAGATTGGAATAATCCAGATCTCCAAAAAACTGAATAGAAAATTCAAATAGTGCCATGATCAGAAACAGTACACATATGGTTGAAATAACAGAAGCCCATGTTTTTCTGTGGATTCCATTCAGACAGATCAAAGTTGTTACCGAAAAAAGAAAAGCAATTACATTGCAGATATTTAAGATATTTTCCCCTTTCATAAAAGCCTGAAATCCAAACACGAATATAATTGTGTTCAATATCAACGATATGATCGTATAGAATCCCTGTTTTCCTGTAATACAGATCAGAAGAAAAAACAGACCACCTGCCAGCAATGCCAGATAACCATCACGCTTTATGGAACGTATGGATTTCCCTGGATTTTCCCTTGAACCGCTTAAAAGGACCGTGTCTCCTTTATGATATTTCTGATTCTGAACCTGAGACGATGTATATTCATTAGAAATAGAAATCTCTTCCCCTTTATGGGTACCGTTTAATATACGCGCTGTAATTTTCTGAGTATAATAATGCTCTTCTGCATCTCTGGTTCCTTTCCTGCTCATTGTTTCCTTTTCTGTTACTGAAGATATCTTCGCCAGAGGCGTATGGTAAAACCTGGCGTTAAAGCAGGTAAATAAAACACAAATAATATAGATACCTGCCAATAGATATTTCATCCGAAATAAATGAGATTTCATAGGATTCTTTTTTCTCCTTCTTAGTAAAAAACATTACAACCTTAAAGATACTAATCAGTTACTTTTTATCGAAATAATATTTTACACTTTTTTAAATCCTAGTCAAGATATAAATTTGCAAGTAATTTGCAATATAAATTTAAAATACCCTTTAATAGATATTTCTCATCTACTTAAGGGGTATCTGTTTCATTTCTATGGTCTGAGTTCCTTCATCCACACAAGCATTTCACCCTCGCCTCTGTTATTCCAGTAAGGATACGGGATTGCTGTGAGTTCTATGTCTTCCAACTGTGGTTTCTGTCCGCTGTAAAGGCTGTCGGAAACGGAAGATTCTACGATTTTCTTTGCTTTGGCTTTTACAGTTACAATTCCGCCGAAGAGATCAGATTTTTCTTCTCTCAGAGGTGCATCTGTATCAACAAAGATTGCCGGGAGATTCTGGGAATTGTCGATTTCTTCCAGACTGTAAGTATTTACCCATGGAAATTCTGTCTGAAGTTTTACGGAAATCTTATCTTCATTCCAGTCAAGCTCTGTCTCATTGGATACAAAGAGATTTACATACAGTTCTTTTTTCTCCGGTTTCTGCGCATAAACATACTGTCCGAGAGATGCCAATGTTCTCGCGATATTCGGAGGACAGCATGCTACTCCAAACCATTTCTGGCGAATTGGTTTTACATGTTTCTTGGAGGTTCCTTCCATGCATGCAGGCGGCCATACCTCCAGAGGATTCACATAGAAGAAGCTCTTTCCGTCCAGCACGATTCCCGCAAGAACCGTATTGTATAATGCACGTTCTGCCACATCCATGTACTGACTTTCTCCTGTGATCTGTGCCATTCTCAGTCCAAACAGGGCAAGTCCGATGGATGCACAGTTCTCAGAATAGTTGTATTCATTTGGCAGGTCATAATCTACGGTAAAGCGTTCCAGATATCCGGATGAACCAATTCCCTGCGGATCAAGTCCATTTACAGGTTCATCCAGAATTATAATTTCCGGATTTCCAAGCATGGCACCAGCGATTCCAAGTCTTTGCTTCATTCCCATAGAAAATCCGCCAAACTGTCCTTTTGCATTCTGTAATCCGACAAATTCAAGAACACGGTCAATCTCTTTCTTATCCTTGATGCCTTTCATCATGCAGTAATAATCCAGATTATCTCTCGCATCCAGATAATCAAAGAAATTCTTTCCTATAAAAAATCCTATTCTTTTTCTTGCCCGCAGCAGATCATTGTTGCTTTTACTTCCTGCAATTGATATTTTCCCATGTTCAAACTCACTAAGACCTAATATTATTTTAAATATCGTTGTCTTACCGGCACCATTTTTTCCAATCAGTCCGTATATTTCTCCCTGATGGATATTCAGATTAACATCTTTTAATACCTGATGAGTTCCATAACTTTTTTGAATATCTTTTAGTGTAATCATATTCATATCCTCTGCTTCCTTTCGTATTTGTTGACCTGATTGTATAAAAAAAGTACGGTTGCAGCCACCAATTATTGCGTATATCATGCTTTACATTGGGGTTTACATCGTACATTTACAGCGTTTTATGAGATATAAGGTTAGTATTTTATGCCCCTGACTGTATCAATGCTTTTTGCGCAGCCGTCTTGTAGTACTTCGTACCGTTAAAAATGGAATAGCCGTTTTGCAGTAGCGGAACTGGCATTCCGTTTAAGCGTAATTTGCACTACTTGCTCATAACCGAAACATAACGAAGGGACAGGAAATCCTAAACGACTCCTGTCCCTGTCTGTTGAATATGTGTAACAGCACCGATTATTTTCGGATAGATTCAACCAGATTTCTGGCTTCTGCTGTCAGCTCTTTAATTTTGTCAAATGCCCCTGCTTTTACAAGATCTCCTTTTACCATCCAGCTTCCGCCGCAGCATACGATCTTGTCAAAGGAGAGATAATCTTCCAGGTTCTTTGCATTAATTCCGCCTGTAGGCATGAATTTAATTCCTGTATAAGGTGCTGCCATAGCTTTGATCATGGCAATTCCTCCTGCCTGTTCTGCAGGGAAGAATTTTACAGTTTTCAGGCCGCGTTTCACTGCCTGTGCAACCTCAGAAGGAGTAACGCATCCCGGTAAAACAGGAATCTCTTTTTTCAGACAATAGTCTACGATTTCCGGATCAAAGCCAGGGCTTACAATAAACTTTGCACCTGCTTTCACAGCCGCATCTACCTGCTCTGTGGTAAGTACAGTTCCTGCTCCAACCAGCATTTCCGGGAACTTTTCAGCCATCAGACGAATGGACTCTTCTGCTGCCGCTGTACGGAAAGTAACTTCCGCACATGGAAGTCCGCCTTCTACAAGTGCCTGGGCAAGCGGCACTGCATCCTTTGCATCTTCCAGAACTACTACAGGGACAACTCCCACTTCATGAAATCTTTCTGCTAAATCTTTCATTCGAATTTTCTCACCTTTCATAATGTTTTATCGAACTTCAGCCATAAATCCTGATGTCTTATCTCTTAATATCAAAATTCATTTCCATTACATGTCTGATCAGGGAAACGTCATCTGTAATATTTCCGTCTCCATGGATCGTATGCTTCACCGCACTTGCAGCAACACCGAAGTTTACTGTATCCTCAGGTGTGTAATCATTCATCAGAGCGTAGATGATTCCGCTTACAAATGCATCTCCGCCTCCCACTCTGTCCAGAATGTGGAAAGTCAGACGTCTGCTTTCATAGATTTCTCCATCTTTCCACAGATAAGCAGAAAGACTGTTTTCACTGCAGCTGTGTGCAAATCTCACATGTCTCGCAATGCATTTGATATTTGGATATCTCTCCACAAAGGCTTCAAATACTTTTTTCTGTTCTTCACAGTTGGGCTGGAAAGGAACACCGTCCTTCACATCTCCGGCTCCATGATCCTCTTCATTTTTCCAGATATGATAAGGTTCTATTCCAAAAAGGACATCCACATACGGCAGACAGAGTGTGCAGAAATCTCTTGCTTCCTCCCAACTCCATAAGGTACTTCTGAAGTTTCCGTCAAAGCTTACTGTCATACCCATTTCCTTTGCAGTTTTCAGACAGGTCAGGATCAGTTCCCTGCAGCTTTTTCCAAGGGCAGGAGTGATGCCGCTTAAATGAAGCCATGTATAACCTTCCAGCAGTTTTTTCACATCTGTCTTACTGAAATCATACTCAGAAAACGCACTGTGCTTTCTGTCATAAACCACCTTGCTTGGGCGGATTCCATATCCGGTTTCCAGATAATAAGTTCCCAGACGATGAGTAGGAGTCTCTTCTTCTGTAGAATAAACAATGCTGTCACAGTTTACATCATTGCTCCGCATCATACGAACAGCACTTTTGCCCAGACTGTTATCCGGCACAACTGTGAAAAATGAGGCATCAATTCCAAGATTTGCAAGGGAAAGGGCCACATTGGCCTCACTTCCCCCATATCTTGCTTCAAAGGTTGTAGCTGTTCTGATTTTTTCATAATCCGGCGGTGTCAGACGCAGCATAATCTCGCCGATGGTAATAAATTTATGCTTCATAATCAATACTCCAGATAAGCTCCCTTCATTGGGCTTGCTGCATGCTGGCTGAAAAGACGCAGCACACCTTTTTTGTATTTTGCTTCTCTTGGTTTCCAGTTTTTACGTCTTTCTGCAAGAATCTCATCGATTTCTTCCATGGACTTGCGCTCTCCTGCGATTCCGATGATATTTAATTTTCTTTCCATAACATCGATTTCGATCAGGTCGCCTTCTTCTACCAGTGCAATAGGGCCTCCGTCAACAGCCTCCGGGCTGCAATGTCCGATAACCGGACCTGTAGATGCACCTGAAAAACGGCCGTCAGTGATCAGGGCAATGCTCTTTCCAAGTTCTTTATCACTGCTGATTGCTTCGGAAGTATAGAACATTTCCGGCATTCCGCTTCCTTTCGGTCCCTCGTAACGGATAAATACAGCATCACCTTTCTGAACCTTATGTTTCAGTACTGCATCCAGGCATTCTTCCTCGCTGTCAAAAGGTCTTGCGCGAAGAACAGATTTAAACATTTCCTTCGGGCATGCAGTATGTTTAATCACTGCGCCTTCCGGTGCCAGGTTTCCACGAAGGATTGCAATACTTCCATCTGTTCCGATTGCTTTATCATATGGACGGATAATATCTTCTTTTGTAAGATTTACATTGTATCGTTTGTTAAATTCCTGAAGCCACTTCTCACATTTCTCATAGAATCCGTTGTTCTTCAGCTCTTCAAGGTTTTCACCCAGAGTCTTGCCTGTAACTGTCATGACATCCAGATGGAGATGCTCTTTGATTTCTTCCATGATTGCCGGTACACCGCCTGCATAGTAGAAGCATTCTGCAGGCCAGCGTCCTGCAGGACGAACATCCAGAAGATATCTTGCATTTCTGTGAAGTCTGTCGAAGGTGTCTCCTGTGATCTCAATGCCAAATTCATGAGCAATTGCAGGAATATGAAGCAGACAGTTTGTACTTCCTGAAATTGCTGCATGTACAAGGATTGCATTCTCAAAGCTGTCCATTGTTACAATATCAGAAGGACGCATATTTTCCATCTG
Source organism: Blautia sp. MSJ-9 (assembly GCF_018919065.1). Taxonomy (GTDB): domain Bacteria; phylum Bacillota; class Clostridia; order Lachnospirales; family Lachnospiraceae; genus Blautia_A. The sequence continues at coordinate 17,514 of NZ_JAHLQG010000024.1, forward strand.
TGCGATTCTCACAGCCTGTCTTCCCGCTTCTCTTGCAAAAGCCAGAAGATCTGGACTTGTGGATGGCATCAGTGCTGTACCCGGAAGTGCAAGTCCCAGTGCTTCTGCCATGATCTGCATTGTAGATGCTGTTCCGATAAAGGAACATGCACCACAGCTTGGGCAGGCATTGCATTTTGCCCAGTCAAGCTTCTCTTCATCAATTTCACCACGTTCAAATTTAGCGCTGTACATTCCAAGCTGTTCCAGAGTCAGCATTTCCGGTCCTGCATTCATAGTTCCGCCCGGTACAAATACAGACGGAATATTAACTCTTGCAAGTCCCATCAGATTTCCGGGTACACCCTTATCACAGCTGGAGAGATAAACTCCTGCATCAAATGGTGTTGCATTTGCATGAATTTCAATCATGTTTGCGATCATTTCACGGCTGGCAAGACTATAATTAATTCCATCTGTACCCTGGCTTTCTCCGTCACAGATATCTGTGCAGTGATAACGGGCACCAAATCCACCTTCCTCAGCAATTCCCTTGCGGACCTCTTCCACAAGAATGTTCAGATGTCCACTTCCTGGATGGCTGTCTCCGTATGTACTCTCTACCATAACCTGTACTTTTCCCAGGTCTTCTTTCTTCCATCCTGTACCAATACGCAGCGGATCAAGCTCCGGTGCAAGCTTTCTCATTTCCTGACTTTTTAACTGCATGATTTTTTCCTCCTGTAATTTTATACTGTCAGAATCAAAAGGTATTTTGACCCTGATATCATTTATTTTCGGATCAGATTCAGGCTTTCCAGCTTTTCTCTGACGAACTCTGCTTCTTCTTCTCCTACACCTATTTCCACCTGTTCAAAGGTCGGCAGACTGAATACCCCAAGCATGGACTTGGCATCTACCACATATCTGCCACAGAGCAGATCTACGTCACCTCTGCAGCTCTCTGCAATCTGTACCAGATGTTTCGCATCATACATATCTCTTAAATAAACCGGTATCTTTACCATTTTTCTTTGCCTCCTATGCAAAAATCGAAATGACCAAGCTTACAATAAGTGCTGTGACACCGATCAGTGTCTCCATAATTGTCCAGGATTTCAGTGTTGTCTTCTCGTCAATCTCAAGGAAGGTTCCTACCAGCCAGAATCCTGCATCATTTACATGGCTCAGAGCTGTGGCACCTCCGCAGATAGCGCAGCACATTGCTGCTCTGTAGAGCATGCTGGTATCCATAACTGCCGGCATGGTTGCCATAATTCCGGATGCCATTGTCATTGCTACGATGGAGCTTCCCACAGAAGCACGGACAAGAATAGCAATGAAAAATGCGATCAGGATCAGCGGAAGTCCGCTTTTCTCAAGAGCAGGTCCGATGATGTTTCCAAGTCCGGAATCCTGCAACATCCAACGGATCACACCGCCACTGGCAATAACCAGAAGGATCATACCTACAGGTCTGAGAGAGTGATCCAGGATTTTCTTTAACTGTGCACCTGAGAAGCCTCTGCGGATTCCCAGGAAATACATTGCAGCCAGAGTTGCAATTGTCAGTGCCAGGAATGGTTTTCCAAGGAATCCCAATACATCCTGTACACCTGCCGGAAGCGGCATATATTTTGATAAGGTACTGAGAAGGATCAGAACAAGAGGTATGAGGATCACACCAAGTACCAGTCCAAAGGATGGCAGTTCTTTTCCGTCATCTTTGATCTCGCCTACATTGGCAGGAAGCTCTGTAAAAATCTTATTTCCGATAAATCCGCCCCAGATAATACCAGAAACCAGCATACAGATTAATGCTGTAGGAATTCCGACCATGATCATGGTTCCAAGATTTACGCCAAGGGCATTTGCCACAAGTACAGATCCGGCTGACGGCGGTACAAAAGCGTAACCACTGGCAAGACCTGACAGAAGGGGGATTGCATAGTACAGAGTTGATTTTTTTGTCTGCTTCGCAACACTGAATGCCAGCGGGATCAGTACCACAACTCCTGCTTCAAAGAACACTGTGGTTCCGATTACCAGTCCTGTAAGTCCCAGTGCCCATCCTGCTTTTTTCTGACCGAATTTATGGATCAGTGTCTCTGCAATCCTCTGTGCGCCACCGCTTACTTCCAGGATTCCTCCAAACATGGAGCCAAGACCTACCAGAAGTGCAATACCCTGAAGTGTTTTTCCAACACCCTTTTCTACTGTGTCGGAAATCATGGTAAGCGGCATTCCTGCACCTGCTCCGATGATAATAGCTGAAATCATCATTGACAGAACCGGATGAAGTTTGAATTTGATGATCAGTACCAGTAATACGATGATTCCTACTGCTGCTGCGATCATTAATCTCATGGGATCTGCTGCAAAAGTTGTTTCTTCCATTTTTTCCTTTTACCTCCTTGATTCATCTGATGTTTTTCTGTTTTTTCTCAAATACATCTGACCTATTTTCTGTTTTTCTTCTGAATTTACTTGTTTTTTCGCTTTTCGCTCTTTAATTCATCTGATGTATTTATCATATATTCTCTTCTCCAAAAATGCAATATGGAATTTTATCTAAATTTTTGTATTTATTTTTGTGCATATTAGCACTTTGACATTCATTTCGAAACACATTATCATAGAGATTAAGAAATTTCACTTTTAGAAACGGAGTAAATCATATGACGAATTCATCAGAAGAAAAAAGTCTTCCACAGAAAATCTCGGAAGACATTATTTCACTTATATTAGAAGAGAACCTGCAGCCCGGAGACAAGCTTCCTAATGAAACGATTCTTTCTGAGCGTCTGAACGCAGGAAGAAGTTCCGTCCGGGAGGCCATGAAGCTGCTTGCTTCACGAAACATTGTTACCATACGTCAGGGTTCCGGCACTTATATTGCTTCTTCTCCGGGAATGGTAGAGGATCCTCTGGGCTTTACCTTTATCGGAAACAAGCAGAAGCTGATCCATGATCTTCTGGAGGTACGCTTCCTTCTGGAGCCTTCCATAGCAGCTATGGCAGCTACGAACGCAGAAGAAAAAGACATAAAAAAAATCACCGCTCTCTGCGATAAAGTAGAAGTGTTACTGAATAATCATGAGGATCACACACAAAAAGATATTGAATTTCACGCTGCCATTGCCCTGAGCAGTAAGAACGTTGTGGTTCCGCGGCTGATCCCGGTGATCAACAGCTCTATTCCTCTTTTTGTGGAGACCACCGGAAATACTCTTCATACCGAAACAATTGAAACGCATCGTGAGATTGCAGATGCCATCGCAGCCCACGATCCTCTCCGCGCACAGGATGCCATGTATCTTCATCTGGTCTATAACAGAAAACGAATCCAGCTTATCGAAAATAAAAACTGAAAAAGTTCTGGCAAAACATACAGAAAAAGAGAATTCCGGAGAAATATGACTCCGGAATTCTCTTTTTTATTTTCGTTCATGTGGTGACAGCCTCGGCAGATTCCAGTGGTAATGTGCTGCCAGATAACGGATCAGCACTACCACGATTGAAGATACGATCATAGCTTCCACATTTCCAACAAACCGATTCATATAAACACACACGATTGCACCAATAATCGACGCACAGGCATAGATATGCTTTACAAAAATATACGGCGGTACACTTGCCATCATGTCTCTGAGCAGACCGCCGCCTACTCCTGTGATGGTTCCAAGGAATACAAGCAGGAATGCATTGTCCATATATCCCTGGTGGATTCCCGTATTTACTCCTACTACTGTAAAAATCCCCAGCCCGACAGAGTCCATCGCCAGCATAATTTTATCATAGGTTTCCCGTCTGTGTCCCTGCAACAGTTCTCTCTTGAAATAAAAGATAAAGAAAACAATGCAGGAAGTAAGCACTGACACCAGCGCATACACGGGATTCGTAAATACAGCCGGAGGGATCACTCCCAGAACAATATCCCTGATCATCCCTCCTCCTACTGCTGTTGCCACTCCCAGAACGCTGACGCCGAAAATATCCATATTCCGTTCTACGCCTACCATGGCTCCTGAAGCGGCAAATGCCACTGACCCTGCCATTTCCATAACAAATGTTACAATTGACTGATAATCCATATTTAGTTTTTAACTCCTGATTCTATTTTATTGTTACTGTTGATTCCATGCACAGTAACTTCTTATTCGCTGCTGTCCCATCCTCTCTGCAGCAGTATACTTTTACAGTATACAAAACATGTTCCCCAAAAGCTTCAAAAATCCTGCCCCTGTAAAAATTCTTTTCTCCTATAACAACTGCTGTACAGATGCTCCTTTAAACAAAGTACCATCCACTGTAAATCTGTCAACCAGTGTTGTCTTCGGATTCTCGATCAGATCGATCAGCTTCTCCGCCGCGATCCTGCCGATCGCCACTGTATCCTGACAGAGTGTGGTCAGTTTCGGCTCCAGTATCTTCGCAATGGTAATTCCATCATATCCCGCAATGGAAATATCCTCCGGAATCCGAAGTCCTCTTTCTCTGATCTCATTGATCCCTCCGATCGCCGCGTAATCATCCGGATAAAGGATACAGGTCGGCGGATTCGGAAGATCCAGAAGTTCTCCCGTTGCTTTCGCTGCACTGTCCGCATCTCTGTATGGACTTTCCTTAATATATTCATCCGGAGTGTCCACTCCCATTCTCTGCAGGGTTCTGTGAAAACTTGTAAGCCGGATTCTTGTCACAGAAGTATTATCGCCGTGAATATAGGCAATTCTTCTGTGTCCCTGCTGGTAAACATAGGTGACAAGATCCTCCATGCCCTGACTGTTATTGGAAACAACCGCAATATTTCCATCAAATACATGGTCGATGGTAACCACCGGAATATCTGACCGGATCAGTTCCTGCACCTCATCTGCATAAAAATCCACGCAGGCAACTACAACTCCGTCTACTCCTCTGTAACGGCAGTGCTCATAGTAACTCAGCTTCTGTCCGGAAATTTTCCCGCTTGTAAAAGTGATATCGTAACCTCTCTCCTCTGCCGTTCTCTTAAAACTCTCCAGCACATGATTAAAATAATCATGGGTAAGTCCGCTGGCCGCTTCATCCACGAACATCACTCCAAGATTGTAGCTTCTCTTGGTCTTCAGCGTTCTTGCCGAAGAATTAGGCAGATAGCCCATTTCCGAAGCCGTTTTCAGGATAAATTTCCTTGTTTCTTCACTGATATCAGAATAACCGTTCAGTGCTTTGCTGACACTCGCCACTGAAACATTACACTTCTTTGCAATCTCTTTCATTGATACCATAGGCGTGCCTCAATCTTTCCTAAAATTTTTCGTAAACGTTTTCGTACATTTTTATGTTTTCATTATATAACTACTCGCACAATTTTTCAAGCTGTAAGGCGATTTCTTTGTGCATTTTTCATACATTTCGTATGGTTGCACAATTTTTCGCCTTCATATTTTCCTTTTATCACAAAGACCATTCATCATTTTAACGAAAATCATCCTTTGATTTTGGCTACTTATTTTTATTCAAAACAGTTGATTTTCTCGTCTTCTTCCGCTATACTAGGGACAAATAGCAGTAATCGCCACGATGATCGTTTGTTTTAGTCTAAACTTATTCGTTTTCGTGTTTGAATTTTCTGTATATTTCAAACAATTCCAGCAAAAACAGGAGGATATTTTATGAAATTCGGTTATTTTGATGACAATGCCAAAGAATACGTCATCACCACACCAGATACTCCACTGCCATGGATCAATTATCTGGGTTCTCAGGACTTCTTTTCACTGATCTCCAACACCTGCGGTGGATACAGTTTCTACAAAGATGCCAAACTTCTTCGTATCACCCGTTATCGTTACAACAACATTCCGGCAGACTCCAACGGAAAATATTACTACATCCATGACGGAGAAGACATCTGGAATCCAGGCAGCATGCCATCAAAGACGCCTCTGGATTCTTATGAATGCCATCACGGAATCGGCTACAGCCGTTTTCTTTCTTCCAAAAACGGATTAAAAGCAGATCTTCTTGCTTTTGTCCCGGTAAATACTACCTGTGAGATCAACAAACTGACTCTTACCAACACAACCGACACTCCGAAAACCTTTTCTCTTTTCTCTTATGTAGAATTCTGTCTCTGGAACGCAGTCGATGACAGCACAAACTTCCAGAGAAATTTAAGTATCGGAGAAGTGGAACTCGAAGGCAGTACGATTTATCACAAAACAGAATATCGTGAACGCCGCAGACATTACAGTTTCTTCAGCGTAAACAGCCCGGTTGATGGTTTTGATACAAGCAGAGATGCTTTTCTTGGTATGAATAACGGAAACTCTTTTCCTGCTGCTGTAAAAGAAAATAAAGCAAGAAATTCCGTGGCAAGCGGCTGGTATCCAATCGCAAGCCACCAGATTAATATAACACTTTCTGCCGGAGAATCCAAGGACTTTATTTTCGTTCTTGGCTACAGTGAAAATCCGCAGGATCAGAAATTCGTGGCTCCGAATGTAATCCGCAAAGACGGCGCACACAAAATCCTTGAACAGTTCCAGACAACTGAACAGGTTGACGCTGCATTTGCAGAGCTGAATGCTTACTGGGATAAATTACTCTCACGTTATCATGTAGAAAGTAACGATGAGCATGTAAACCGTATGGCAAATATCTGGAATCAGTATCAGTGTATGGTTACCTTTAACATGTCACGTTCTGCTTCTTATTATGAATCCGGTACCGGCCGTGGAATGGGATTCCGTGATTCCTGTCAGGATCTGCTCGGTTTCGTACATCTGATTCCTGAACGTGCAAGAGAACGTATCCTGGATATCGCAGCCACCCAGTTCGAGGACGGAAGTGCTTATCACCAGTATCAGCCGCTTACCAAGAAAGGCAACCTGGATATTGGAAGCGGATTCAACGATGATCCGTTATGGCTGATCGCAGCGGTTTCCGCTTACTTAAAAGAAACCGGTGATTTCTCTATCTTAAACGAAATGGTTGACTTTGATAACCAGAAAGAAAAAGCAGCTCCTCTGTATGAGCATCTGCGCCGTTCTTTTGAATACACAGCTACTCACCTCGGACCGCACAAACTTCCGCTGATCGGACGCGCAGACTGGAATGACTGCCTGAATCTGAACTGCTTCTCCACAGAACCAGGAGAATCTTTCCAGACTACAGGACCATCTGAAGGACCGGTTGCCGAATCTGTATTTATCGCCGGTATGTTTGTAAAATATGGTAAAGAATTTGCAGAAATCAGCCGTCATATAGGCGATACCGCCGCTGCTGATAAAGCTGAAAAAGAAGTCGACGCCATGTATCAGGCAATTCTGGATGCAGGCTGGGACGGAGAATGGTTTGTCCGTGCATATGATGCAGAATCTAAGAAAGTCGGTTCCAAAGAATGCAAAGAAGGTCAGATTTTCATTGAGCCGCAGGGCTTCTGTGTTATGGCAGGAATCGGTGTCAAAGAAGGTCTGGCAGAGAAAGCTCTGGATTCTGTCAAAAAACGTCTGGATACCAAATATGGCATTATGATCCTTCAGCCGGCTTACACCCAGTATTATTTGAACCTTGGAGAAATTTCCTCCTACCCACCGGGATATAAAGAAAATGCAGGTATCTTCTGCCACAATAACCCATGGGTTTCCATCGCAGAGACTGTGATCGGACGCGGCAACAGAGCTTTCGAAATCTATAAGAAAACCTGCCCGTCTTATATTGAAAATATCAGTGAAATCCACTGCACAGAGCCATATGTATATTCACAGATGGTCGCAGGCGCTGACGCAGTTTTCCATGGTCAGGCAAAAAACAGCTGGCTGACCGGTACTGCAGCATGGACTTTCTGGAACCTGTCTCAGGCTATCCTGGGTGTACAGCCATCCTACGATGGACTTTGCATCAATCCATGTATCCCGGAAGGATTTGGTGATTTCACACTTACCAGAACATTCCGCGATGCCGTTTACCACATCGAAGTAAAAAATCCGGATAACGTTCAAAAGGGTGTTAAGAAAGTGGTTGTAGACGGCAAAGAATATGAAGGCTGCCTGATTCCATTTGAAAAAGGAAAGAAAGAATATCATGTGACTGTTTACATGGGATAATGATTTCATTCTTTTTACTCACAACAGACACATCATAAACATAAAAGTCGATTTTCAGATATCATCCACAGGAGTTTACTTCTCCTGTGATGATCTGAAAATAGACTTTTTTATTTCCAAATGTAAAAAAACAGACACACCACCAGCTTTTTCAGCTGATAATGTGTCTGCTATTAAACCTGTCTGGACACAAATCTTACTTTATTAAGATCAAAATCTATATTCTGATATTAGAATTTACCAGCTTTAGCAGCTTCCTCGATGGAAACAGCTACTGCAACTGTCATACCAACCATCGGGTTGTTACCAGCGCCGATGAGACCCATCATTTCTACATGAGCCGGTACGGAAGAAGAACCAGCGAACTGTGCATCAGAGTGCATACGTCCTAATGTATCTGTCATACCGTAGGAAGCTGGACCTGCTGCCATGTTGTCCGGGTGAAGTGTACGTCCTGTACCGCCACCGGAAGCAACTGAAAAGTATTTCTTACCTGCTTCAAGACGTTCTTTCTTGTATGTACCTGCAACCGGATGCTGGAAACGTGTCGGGTTTGTGGAGTTACCTGTGATAGAAACGTCAACGTCTTCTTTCCACATGATAGCAACACCTTCCGGAACGCTGTTAGCGCCGTAGCAGTTAACTTTTGCACGAAGTCCTTCGGAGTATGCTTTTCTGAATACTTCTTTAACTTCGTTCTTGTATGGGTCGTATTCTGTCTCTACATATGTAAAGCCGTTGATACGGGAAATGATCTGAGCTGCATCTTTTCCAAGACCGTTCAGGATAACACGTAATGGTTTCTGACGAACTTTGTTAGCTTTCTCAGCGATACCGATAGCACCTTCAGCTGCTGCGAAGGACTCATGTCCAGCCAGGAAGCAGAAGCACTCTGTTTCTTCTTCAAGAAGCATCTTGCCAAGGTTACCATGTCCAAGACCTACTTTACGTGTATCAGCAACGGATCCAGGAATACAGAATGCCTGAAGACCTTCTCCGATAGCTGCTGCTGCGTCTGCTGCTTTCTTACATCCTTTTTTGATTGCGATTGCAGCACCTACTGTATATGCCCAGCAAGCGTTTTCGAAACAGATTGGCTGAATGCCTTTGATCTGATCGTATACGTTAAGACCTGCGTCTTTTGTGATTTTCTCAGCTTCTTCGATAGAAGCAATGCCATAGCTGTTTAAAACAGAATTGATTTTGTCAATTCGTCTCTCATATGATTCAAATAAAGCCATTTCCTGTTACCTCCTAAATTATTCTTTTCTTGGGTCGATAATTTTAACAGCGTCTGCAACACGGCCATACTGACCTTTTGCTTTTTCCCATGCAGTATTCGGGTCATCGCCTTTTTTGATGAAATCAGTCATTTTTCCAAGGCTTACGAACTGATATCCGATAATCTCATCATCTGCATCAAGAGCAATACCTGTTACATAACCTTCTGCCATTTCAAGGTAACGAGGTCCTTTTTTCAGAGTTCCATACATTGTACCAACCTGAGAGCGAAGTCCTTTACCAAGGTCCTCGAGTCCAGCGCCTACCGGAAGTCCGTCTTCTGAGAATGCAGACTGTGTACGTCCGTAAACGATCTGAAGGAAAAGTTCTCTCATAGCTGTGTTAATCGCATCACAAACTAAGTCAGTGTTCAGTGCCTCCATAACTGTAAGTCCCGGAAGGATCTCAGAAGCCATAGCTGCAGAGTGAGTCATACCTGAACATCCGATAGTCTCAACCAGTGCTTCCTGGATGATACCTTCTTTAACATTTAATGTAAGCTTACAGGCACCCTGCTGTGGTGCACACCAGCCAACACCGTGTGTAAGACCGGAAATATCTTTGACTTCTTTTGCCTGTACCCATTTAGCTTCTTCTGGGATTGGAGCGGCGCCATGATGAACGCCCTGTGCAACTGGGCACATTTCTTCTACTTCGCGTGAATAAATCATTGTAAAACTCCTTTCAAGTATAGATTAACTTCATGTTGTTATACCCGTCACTGTACGGAACTGCTGAATGAACCATACAATGTAAATCTCTGAAGTCTGCTGAATCACTTCAGATGAGTATGCCTAACAACCTAGTGTTATTTTCTCACAAAAGTGGTGATTCGTCCAGTCATAATTTGTAAAATTTTTAACTATCTTTAATTTTTTTGGCTGCACAGACATCTTCTTATGCAATGTTTTGGTAAATTTTAATAAATCCCCGCCAAAAATCTCTTTCTGTTAAATAGCGAAGTATATAATTTTATGATACAATGTACTAGAGCGTGTTTGAAAAATCATTTCTCGTTAAATTTTAATCTTATTTTTAAGAAAGGATTTCTGTTATGACAACACAATTACCAGCTTCCTTTCTCCCGGAGAAATTCCGGATTCTGAGTGGAAGCATCTTGAAATTAATTGCTATTATTCTGATGCTCATCGATCATACCGGATTGATGATCCTGTATAATTATCCTGCCACAACTGCGACTCTTTTTCATTTTGGTGGAATAGATTACAGCTGGTATCGCATTTTTCGTGATATCGGAAGAGCCGCATTTCCCATCTTCTGTTTTCTTCTGGTGGAAGGATTTCTGCATACCCATGACCGTAAGAAATACGGGCTGAACCTACTTGTGTTTGCATGTATCTCTGAGATTCCGTGGAACTTCATGTTTACCAACACCTGGAGATACGAGAAGCAGAATGTATTCTTTACTCTGTTTCTGGGATATCTGGCTTTCTGTGCACTGGAATATTTCTGGGATAACCAGAAGATGCAGTTCCTGTGTATACTGGCACTGCTGGCCGTTTCAGTATTCCTGAAGGCAGATTACGGATGGCGTGGATTTGTGTTCCTGCTGATCATGTACTGGTTTCGCAATGAAAAAACCGCTCAGGCAATCATTGGAAGCTGCTGGCTGTATTACGAATGGAAAGCATGTTTTGCATTTCTGTCCATTAATATGTACAATGGCGAACGTGGATTCATAAAAGGAAAATTTCTGAAATATGTTTTTTACTGGTTCTATCCGGTACATATCATCATTTTGGTAATCCTCAGAAAAATCTTATTTCTGTCCTGATGTCCGGCGGATATTCGCAATTAAAGCAGGGGGCTTACCTGATTGGGTTAAAACGCATATAAAATACAGGGCAGACCGATATAAACAATAGGCTTACATAAGCTGACCAAAATAAAAAGATGCAAGAAAGATATCAAGCATATCTTATCTCTATTGCATCTTTTATTATTTCCAGTTTACTTTACCGCCATCTATCTCTAATGCATATGTCTTATCGCATCTGAGTCTATACGGGTATTTGTTTCTTGCCACAAAAAACAGGTTGGCGTCCAGATGTCCATTCTGCATACTGCAGTCTATCATTTTCCATCCTGAATCAACACGTACCTCGCACCATCCATGCGGGGACAGGGGATGTGTCGGTCCCCAGGCTGTTACAGCTCCCACTGCAACCCTGCTGTCATATCCAAGAACCCGGGCAATATATGCCATGGTTACTCCATAATAATAGCAATCACCACAATGTCTGGTAAACATAAACCGGGCATAAGACGGCAATTGCGAAACACCAGGCGGCGTATCCCCTTTATTCAGATATGGGTATTTTCTCAATGCGTCAAAACACTGCCTCAGTCGTGCCCTTTGTCTGGAACCCGGATTTGAATTCTTCATCACAAAATCCACTGCCAGTTTTACCTCAGTTGATGTAACTCTGACTCCGGCTCTGTCTACATAATAGTATCCTCTGGATCTGGAACCTACGATCTTATTTCTTGCCAGAGCATAATCGGATCCAAAATAGTAATATTGTCTTCCAATCTTTTTCCATCCTTTGATCCGTTTACCATTTTCCGCATAATAACGCTGTCTGTTCTTTGTATACCATCCTGTATACAGATTTCCTGTCCTGTCACAGACTTTTCCTTTTTCCATGGTTATTTCAGCCTCTGCAGCAATATTCGAAGCCCCATACGCAGCAGAAGTCAGGAGCAGTATCACCATAAATAACACTGCTATGACAAAAATCTGTTTTAATATCTTTTTCACTGTTTCTCAACAACTTCTGTTCTTGATTTGTAAATGTGATTTGCAGGTACACATCCTCTTACTGAGGAGAGCGGATAAATATTGCAGCAACGTCCGATCACTGTTCCTGGATTTAATACAGAACCGCAGCCAACTTCTACATTGTCGCCAAGCATTGCGCCAAATTTTTTCAAACCTGTTTCAATCTTTTCATCGCCATCTTTTACAACTACCAGTTTCTTGTCAGATTTTACATTAGAACAAATGGAACCTGCACCCATATGGGATTTATAACCAAGAACAGCATCACCTACATAATTGTAATGCGGAACCTGTACTTTGTTAAAGAGCACCGCATTTTTCAGCTCTGTAGAGTTTCCTACCACTGCCCCCTCACCTACGATTGCCTTACCACGAATAAATGCGCAATGACGTACCTCTGCCTCTTTGCCAATAATAACTGGTCCATTGATACAAGCTGTCGGTGCTACTTTTGCACTCTTTGCGATCCACACGTCTTCTGACGGATGGTCATATTCTTCTTCTCTCAAAGTCTGTCCGAGTTTCATAATGAAATCGCCAATCTCTGGTAATACTTCCCACGGATAGGTCTTTCCTTCGAATAAATCCTTTGCGATTGTTTCATTTAAATCCAGAAGATTTGCAATTGTAAAATCTTTTAACATAATATTTTCCTCTTTTCTCTTGCTATACGATAATTTTCATTAAGCCTCTGTTTTCGGCTTCAGATTATAATCTGAAGGCTGCAACACTACTTTTTATCTGCCGTTTTCCTGTAAGTACGTGAACGACTTGTTCCTGCTGTTGTTCTGCCTGCCGTTTTCGTCCCGGTTTTGGCAGTTGAATCTTTATAGTTCACTGCTGCAGCATCAAAAAACCGACGCAGATATGGCTGAAAATTACTTTCCTCTACCTGTTTGGTCCTGATACGGATAAAATGTTCCAGTTTATCCATATACTCCTGTTCCGTGATGCTTCCCTCGGCTACATAATTAAGACCTTTTTCCCAGCTTGCCGTAAGCTCCGAATTCAACAACTGCCTGATAGAACAGTTTACCACGTCAAAAATCATCTCTCCCAGAAGGGTCGGTGTGATCACCTGTGTTTTCTTATTCAACGACAGATATTTGATATTAACCAGTTTCTTAAGAATTTCTGCTCTGGTGGCGCTGGTGCCGATTCCGCAGCTCTTAATCTGAGCACGGAGTTCTTCGTCCTCAATAAGCTGTCCGGCATTTTCCATTGCAAGGATCATCGAACCGGAATTGTAACGCTTCGGCGGTGATGTCTCACCCTCTTTGATACTCAGGCCGTCCACGGAAAGTATATCACCTTTTTTCAGGTTCTGCAACGCAGCAAGGAGTCTGCTGTCACATGCCATATCTTCCGAAGAATCGTCTGAACCATTCTTTCCGTTATCTGAATCTGCATCATCACTTCCATTATTCCCTGCTGCACCAGTTCGGTTTCCACCACTCATAGCATCTGCTGCTTTTCGCTTCGCAAAAGAATTTGTGGCAACTTTTAAGTATCCTTCATCCAGCAATACTTTAAATGAGGAAAAGAAACTTTCATTTTGGATTTTTGTCACAAGACTGACTTTCTGATACACGGCAGGCGGATAGAAAATGCACACAAATCTTCTGACAATTGTTTCATATACACGCTGCGCGGTAAGAGATACACTCTTTAACGCATTCAATCCCTGACCAGTTGGTACGATCGCATAATGGTCGGTAATCTGCTTATCGTTGACATATCTGGTCTTCGCCAGATTTTTATAATTGCCCTGCTCGATAATGTGCTGTGCGATCTCTGCTGTATGTTCATAATTACGCAGGCCGGAGATATTTTTGTAAATCTCCTTTGCTGCAGCAGTTGATAACACACGGGCATCGGTTCTCGGATAAGTGACCAGTTTCTTTTCATACAGTTCCTGTACAATCTTTAATGCCTCATCCGGGCTGATCTTGAACAGTTTGGAGCAGACATTCTGAAGCTCCGCCAGGTTAAACAACAACGGCGGATTCTTATTCTCTTTCTTTCGCTCTACTTTTTCTACAATACACTGCAACGGCTGATTTACGGATAACTCCTGAATCAATTTCTCCGCATACGCTTTCTCTTTAAATCCATTCTCTTTATACAGATAAGGAGTCTGGAAATATCTGCTGCCTTCGACAGCTCTCCACTCTCCCTCAAAGTTTTCTCCCTTAAGGGCAATGCTGCTGAGCACACGGTAAAACGGTGTTTTCACAAATGCACGGATCTCGCGTTCTCTTCGCACTACCATTCCAAGTACACAGGTCATGACTCGTCCTACGGAAATAGCCTGATACTTCGTATTTAAATAATTCGACACACTGTTTCCATAACGCAGTGTCAGTACACGGGAAAAATTGATTCCCATGAGATAGTCTTCTTTCGCCCGAAGATAGGCTGAAGCAGAAAGATTATCATAAGATGACAGATCCTTTGCCTCTCTGATTCCTCGCATGATTTCTTCTTCTGTTTGGGAGTCGATCCAGACTCTCTTTTCTTTTTTTCCATGAACGCCTGCCATCTGTGCGACCAGGCGGTAAATATATTCTCCCTCGCGTCCGGAGTCGGTACACACATAAATCGTGTCCACATCCTCTCGATTGAGCAGTCCTTTTACAATCTCGAACTGCTTCTGAACGCCGGGTATCACTTCATATTTAAATTCGCGCGGCAAAAAAGGCAGGGTATCTAAACTCCACCTTTTATATTTGATATCATATTTTTCCGGGTAGCTCATGGTGACCAGATGTCCTACACACCAGGTCACCACGCTGTCCTGAGATTCCAGGTAGCCATCCCGTCTTTGTCCGTTGATCTTCAAAGCTTTCGCGAATTCCTGTGCCACACTGGGCTTTTCGGCTATGTATAAAGCTTTTGACATATTATTTATCTGCACTCATCTTTCTGAGCGGCCATGCCAGCAACAGGGCACCGCCCACCATATTTCCTAATGTTACTACTACCATGCTTTTGACCATGGCTCCGATGGATAATCCAGGTACCAGGTAATATGCGGTAACAAAGATTCCCATGTTTGCGATGCAGTGCTCAAATCCACTTACAACGAATCCTGAGATACACATGGTGATCATCAGAAATCTTCCTGCATCACTCTTTAATTTCATTCCGCAGAGTACACCGAGGCAGACAAAGAAATTACAGAGCACTGCTCTGAAAAACATCTGTCCAAGTGGAATACTCAGCTTGTTTCCGATAAATCCTGCAAAATAATCCGCAGTTCCGGATGCTCCTGCCCATGCAAAAAGCAATGCCATGATGAAACATCCGACAAAGTTTCCAAGGTAGCTTACGCCCCATACCTTGCCTGCTTCTTTCCAGCTTACCTGCTTGTCAAAGGCTCCGAACGCCATTACCATATTGTTTCCGGTAAAAAGTTCGCCGCCTACGAAGCTGATCAGAAGAACTGCGATGGAGAACACTAAAGCTCCCAGGAATTTTCCCCATTCAGGCATGGTCTTGGAGAAGACGTTTCCAACTACATTACTGTAGATCATGGCCATATCAATGAAAAAACCTGCCATGACCGCACGGATAAAGTACTTGAAAAAGTTAGTGTTTACCAGGTTACTCTTGGCTTTCGCCGCGTTTGACACTTTCTGTACATCTTCGTAATTCATAACTACACCTCCGCAATGTATTTTATTGAGAACATTATATCATTTCAATGTCTGTTCTACAACCAAAATATTCAAACAATTTCTTAATATTTGTTTGGATTTGTAATTATGTTTCATTATATCCGAAGATTTTTTAGTTTAATTTCTTTAACTTTGTAGTTATCTATTCAATTCTGAAATGATACAAGTATCTGAAATTAATGCTGAAAATTTTATTATTCAAACACAACCGCTTTCTCCTGCCGCTCTGTTACATATCCAATAATGCCGCCAAAAATATCCATACCTGAAAGTTCTTCTGCAAGGGCATTAGCTTCTTCTGATGGTACTGCAAGCAGAAGTCCACCGGATGTCTGCGGATCAAATACCAGATCTTCCATCCAGAGCTCTTTGATCTCGCTTCGCACTTCACTGCCTGCGAAATCACGGTTTCTGTATGCACCTTCGGGAATTAATCCCATCTGCGCGTATTCTTCTACTCCCTCAATGATCGGAAGTTTCTCAGACTGGATCATCAGAGTCTTGTGGCTGCCTTTTGCCATCTCCAGGCTGTGTCCTGCGAGGCTGAATCCGGTTACGTCTGTACAGCTGTGGATCGTGTATTTGGATGCGATCTCTGCTGCGTATTTGTTCAGCTTCGCCATGATCTTCTGGACTCTCTCGATTTCTTCCTGAGATGCCATTTCTGCCTTAATAGCAGTGTTGAGGATTCCGCATCCCAGTGGTTTGGTAAGGATGAGGATATCGCCTGCTTCGGCACCGTAGTTTTTCCACATTTTGTCCGGATGTACGTAGCCCGTTACGCAGAGTCCGTATTTCGGTTCTTTGTCATTGATGGTGTGACCGCCAGCAAGGACTGCTCCGGCCTCCATAACCTTATCCGCACCACCGCGCAGGATCTGTTCCAGTACTTCCGGACCAAGGCAGTTTGGAAATGCTACGACATTTAATGCCAGCTTCGGTACACCACCCATTGCATACACATCACTCAGCGCATTGGCCGCTGCGATCTGGCCGTACATGTACGGATCATCTACTACCGGCGGAAAGAAATCTACGGTGTGGATCATTGCCAGTTCATCGTTGATTTTGTATACTGCTGCATCGTCCGATGTCTCCGGGCCTACCAGAAGCATCGGATCTGTAAATTTCGGAAGTTTGCCCACTACCTGTGCCAAGACTTTCGGACCGATCTTTGCGCCGCATCCGGCTGCGCTGGCGAGCTGTGTGAGACGTACTTTATTTTTATCTGTTTCGTTTCCCATAAGTTTATTCACCCCAGTTAAATTCAATACTCAAAATCTCTCCAAATAGAGATTCTGAATTTAATTGTATCATGGATTCACATATCCGTCAAAACACTGGGGTTCTATTATATATTGGATAATCCGATAAATCCAGAAGATTTATATGAGAATCCTATAAATCTTCTCATATTCCAGATCCTGTTCTTTCATATAAGAAGTGGTTTCTTCCTCGCTCTGTTCTCCGCATTTCCACGCAAGACCGCAGGAGGCAGATATCTCTCTTGGAACGGGAATGAGTCTGCCTGTAAATCCAGTTTTCTTACACTCCCGTTCCATAGCAATTGCCTGAGTAGTAGTTCCAAACGTTACTACTGTTGTCAATACCTTTTCTTTCATGACCAATCATATCCTCTCTATCATATGTGTTCCTATTCTAACTTACCAGACACATTTTTGCAAACTCTATCTCCTGTTCGGCAGATATTCTCAATCTACACTCAGTCAATTAACCATTCTAAAGACAATACTCTTTTTTCGCTACATAAAAAGAGGTGCCGACACCGACACCTCTTTCATTACTTTTTATAAATTATTTCGCCTGGATATATCCCTTAGCTTTTAATGTCTCAGCGCAGAGAACTGCTCCGCCTGCTGCACCTCTGACTGTGTTGTGGGAAAGTCCTACGAATTTCCAGTCATATACAGTATCTTCACGAAGACGTCCTACAGATACTCCCATGCCGTGTTCGAAGTTTACATCCTCTGTTACCTGTGGACGGTTGTCCTCTTCCAAGTACTGGATGAACTGCTTCGGAGCGCTTGGAAGTTCTAATTCCTGTGGAAGTCCTTTGAAC
Source organism: Blautia sp. MSJ-9 (assembly GCF_018919065.1). GTDB lineage: Bacteria > Bacillota > Clostridia > Lachnospirales > Lachnospiraceae > Blautia_A. The sequence continues at coordinate 35,436 of NZ_JAHLQG010000024.1, forward strand.
TCTACCAATGCTTTGATAAGCTGTTCTTTCGTCGGGTTCTTACGGAATTTAACGAATACGGCTGCTGTATGTCCGTTCAGTACCGGTACACGGATGCACTGGCATGTGATAACTGGTTCTGTAGCAGGTTTGATCACACCATCTTCTACTTTACCCCAGATTCTTAACGGCTCTTTCTCACTCTTCTCTTCCTCGCCTCCGATGTATGGAATGATGTTTCCAACCATTTCCGGCCAGTCTTTGAATGTTTTACCTGCTCCGGAGATTGCCTGGTATGTAGTAGCAACTACTTCATATGGCTCGAACTCTTTCCATGCAGTTAATACAGGAGCGTAGCTCTGGATAGAGCAGTTTGGTTTAACAGCGATAAATCCGCGTGTTGTTCCGAGACGTTTCTTCTGGGATTCGATTACATCGAAGTGTTCCGGGTTGATTTCCGGCACTACCATCGGTACGTCCGGTGTCCATCTGTGGGCACTGTTATTTGAAACAACCGGTGTTTCTGTCTTTGCATATTCTTCTTCAATCTTCTTGATCTCTTCTTTTGACATATCTACAGCAGAGAATACAAAGTCAACTGTTGCAGCAACTTTCTCTACTTCATTTACGTTCATTACGATAAGATTCTTAACACCCTCTGGCATTGGAGTGTCCATTTTCCATCTTCCGCCTACTGCTTCTTCGTATGTTTTTCCCGCACTTCTTGGACTTGCAGCTACAGTTACAACTTCAAACCACGGATGATTCTCAAGCAGGGAGATGAATCTCTGACCTACCATACCTGTAGCACCTAAAATACCGACTCTAAGCTTTTCACTCATAATATCTTTCTCCTCTTTATCTTCTACCCGCGTCTCTACCCTTGCGCGGACATTTTTATCCAGGTGTCCTTATATTGCGTACATCTGTCTTTCTTGTACATACTATACCAAACTAAAGTAAAATGCAAGTATTTTTTTAATTTTCTTCCAGATATTTTTTGTTCTCAGCGATGACTTTCCCCATTACATCAGGACCTGGTGCACCGATGATCATACGTTTCTCTACGCAGGTGCGCATACTGATGGCTTCATAAATGTCGTTCTCGAATACAGGGCTGATGGCTTTGTATTCTTCAAGAGGAAGTTCATCCAGGGAGATTCCCTTGTCAATGCAGGCGAGTACCAGACGGCCTACAATACCGTGTGCGTCACGGAAAGGTACACCATGGTTTACCAGATAGTCTGCTGCATCTGTAGCGTTGGTAAAGCCGTTCTTTGCACTTGCTTCCATGTTCTGTTTGTTGAACTGCATAGTGGAGATCATACCTGTGAAGAGGGCAAGGCATCCTTTTACAGTGTCAATTGCGTCAAATGTGAGTTCTTTGTCCTCCTGCATGTCTTTGTTGTATGCAAGCGGAATTCCTTTCATGGTTGTAAGAATGGAAGTTAATGCTCCATATACACGGCCCGTTTTTCCTCTTACAAGTTCTGCGATATCCGGGTTCTTTTTCTGTGGCATGATACTGCTGCCTGTGCTGTATGCATCATCGATTTCTACGAAGCGGTATTCGTTGGAATTCCACATGATGATCTCTTCGCAGAAACGGCTCATGTGCATCATAATTGTGGAGAATGCGGACAGAAGTTCAATTACATAGTCTCTGTCTGATACAGAATCCATGCTGTTTCTGGTCGGTCCGTCGAAGCCGAGAAGTTTAGCTGTGTATTCTCTGTCAAGCGGATAAGTGGTTCCTGCCAGAGCACCTGCTCCCAGAGGACAGGTGTTCATTCTCTTGCGGATATCTGCAAGTCTGCTTCTGTCACGTACGAACATTTCAAAGTATGCACCTACATGGTGAGCAAGGGTGACTGGCTGGGCTTTCTGAAGATGGGTGAAGCCCGGCATGTATGTGTGGACATTCTCTTCCATAATTTTCTGAAGTGCTTCGAGAAGTTTCTTTACCAGTTCGTCTGTTTCGTCGATTTCATCTCTTACATAGAGTTTCATATCAAGAGCTACCTGGTCGTTACGGCTTCTTCCTGTATGAAGTTTCTTGCCTGCGTCACCGATTCTGTCGATGAGGTTTGCTTCTACGAAGCTGTGGATATCTTCATATTCAGATGTGATCTCAAGTTTGCCGGATTTTACGTCTGCAAGGATTCCGTCAAGACCTGCTTCGATCTGGTTTTTTTCTTCTGCTGTCAGGATTCCCTGTTTGGCGAGCATTGCTACGTGTGCTTTGCTGCCTCTGATATCCTGTTCGTAGAATTTCTGGTCAAAAGAGATTGATGCGTTGAAGTTATATACAAGTTTGTCTGTTTCTTTTGTGAAACGTCCGCCCCAAAGCTGTGCCATTGTGTTATTCCTCGTTTCTTTTTATTTTTTTTACTTTTACGTGTTAGTGTATCATATTTTTCCAGGATTGCAAAGTGGTTAGTTGGGATTCCTGTTCTCCGCTTCTCTTCTGGAATAAACGCATCCGCAGTAGTTCTGGCGGTAGAGGTCGTATTCGTGGGAGAGTTCGATGGAACGTTTGTATCCATTCTTTTTCTTAAAGTCGGATGGGAGGTGCTGGACATGGTAGATCTGCGCCAGTTCTTCTCCGATTTCGTTGATCTTGGCCGCATTTTTCAATGGGCTGATAGAGAGGGTTGTTGTGAAATAGTCATAGCCGCCTTCTTCTGCCAGTTTTGCAGCTTCTTCCATACGCAGACGGTAGCATTTGAAACAGCGTTCACCGCCTTCGGGTACATCTTCGAGGCCTTTTGCCATCTGGAAGAATTCCTGTGGATTGTAGTGGCCCTCCACCAGTTTGACAGGATGTTCAAATTCCATGGAATTTACCAGTCTGGTAATTTCGTGGACTCGTTTTTGGTATTCTTCTTCCGGGTAGATGTTTGGGTTGTAGTAGAATACTGTGATGTTGAAATATTTTGACAGGTATTCCAGTACGTAGCTGCTACAGGGTGCGCAGCAACTGTGGAGGAACAGACTTGGAACTTTATTGTCCTTTTGTTCCTGGTCTATAAGTTTTTCCAGTTCTTTTTGATAGTTTCGTTTATTCAATCGTGTTGTTACATCCTTTCTGTATCTTCACAAATGCTTTTTTATTATCATCTTTTATAAGATGCAAATCCAATTCAGGCATTCTCCATTGCTTCTTCGTAATAATGTGCTTTTTTCGATTTTCTGCACTCTCCAATGCGTTCGCCCATTTTTACAATGGTCTCATATCCCTCTTCCGTGTTCTCGATCAGGTCATAGTCAATGCGGACTTTTCCCGGCTGGATGAGGAGAATTACTGTGGAACCACCAAATTCAAAGTTGCCTTTTTCCTGGCCTTTTTTTACATCAGCAGGATTTTTATGGAGGTTTTTGATTTTTCCTACCATCATGGCACCTACCTCCATCATGAGGATTGTGCCAAATTGCTTTGTTTTCAGCAGGATATATTCTCTGGCATTTTCTTTGTAGATTGGGTATACGTCGTTTGCTGCAGGATTTACTGTGTGGAAAACGCCGGGCAGGGTTATGTTTGCGGATTTTCTGCCGTCTGCTACATAGCAGTAATGATGATAGTCGTCCACTGTAAGTCGAAAGATCAATGCATAGCCACCTGTATATCTCTCAGCAAGTGCTTCATTCTTCAGAAGCTGGCCTACTGTATATTCTGTATCTTTAATGCTGAAGCGGGAATCTGAGCTGATCCTGTGTACGGAGAGTTTTCCGTCGCAGGGGCTGATCAGGACGTTTTCACGCATATCGATCGGGCGTTCTTCTTTTCGGATGCGCCTTATGAAGAAATCATTCCATGAAGAGAAATTCCGCTTTTCGTAAATGCTCAGGTCGATCCTGTTGTTCTTTACAAAATCCGGTACAAATCTGGCAGAGAGTCTGGTGTTAAGCAGGACTCCTGCTGCTTTTGACACGAAAGGTCGGATCAGGAGTTTCAGGCAGAGTCTGCCACCCCTGTCGTTATATAAATGCCGCAGAAATTTGTCCTGCTCATTCTCTTCAATCGTGATATTTCCTTTTCTGTCAATATACTTCATTTGTATCGTCCCTCCATGTAAAAGTTCAGTACAGGTAATTCCCATGGAATTTCCTGTTTATAAAAGTATGACCGCAGCATCCCTGTTTCTCGGGACCGCTGCGGTCAGTCAACAGTTGTATTTATTTTATATCAAACGGAACATCTTCGCAAGTGCAAGTGCCACGACTGCAACCAGCAGGATACGTACCGGATTCTGCGGTTTTTTCACCTTGATGTCCAGGATAAAAAGCAGTCCTACGATGATCACTGCAATATGTATCACGATCAGGAAATACAGTCCGCAATATCTTCTCATCAGATAAAGGAACGGCAGAATGATCGCCATGGATGTGATCGGCAGACCCTGATAATACTGTCTGTTCTCAGAAGTCTCATTCTGTCTCTTTGCTTCTGAAACATTAAAATAAGCAAGGCGGATGACTGATGCCACACTGTAAAAAATCAGCGCTGCAACTCCTGCAGGTGTATTCACACCCAGACAGTAACAGATCATTGCCGGAAAAATACCAAAGCAGACTACATCACAAAGAGAATCAATCTGGATTCCGAAGTTCTTCTCATCATCCGTACGGTTCTTCTTTGTTCTGGCAATTTTTCCATCAAACATGTCGCATAATCCGGAAAGTGCCAGACAGAAAATCGCAATTCTGAAATTTCCTTCCAGCGCCCTGGTAATTCCAAATACCGAAATTCCCAGGCTTATATAAGTCAATACCACCGTGTAATCATAAATTCCTAAAAACATAACTTCTCCCCTAACCTTCTTGTTCTTTTCTTCCTATTGTAAGATATGCCACGCAGGTCATCACTGCACTGATGAGCATCTGCGCATAATAGGAAATTCCTCTGCTGAGTAACATTGCAGGGAGCAATGATTCTCCGAAAACCGGTGCAAACATCACCAGATAAAGAGATTCACTGATTCCCATTCCTCCGGGTAAAGGCAGCATATCAACAGAGACAGATATGACAGACTGCAGGATCGTAAGGGTTATGATGGAATATCCATGAAATCCCAGCGAACGGTATACCCAGTATGTAACTGTAAATAACAAAATCCTCTGCACCATAGTGATCAGGAACACTTTCAGGATCACCAGCTTGTGACTCGCCCAGAAAGCTGCCGTCTCATGATACTGATCCATAGATGCTTCCAACTTCTCAAGTCTGGTTTTCTTTGGTTTAAGAAAGCGGAAATGCTCGATAAGCTTCAGGCCTTTTACCATGATCCATTTCGCCAGTCCCGGTGCAAATACAAGGATCATCATAAAAGTGACGCAGAAAATATTCAGGCCTACACCCAGGTAAAATACCCACATGTACTGCCCGAGGTATCCCTCCAGAAAACCTCTGCCAAAAATCCAGATCACAATTCCGATCACCACCAGGACCGCTTTATAAGTAATGGTGACGATCATCAGGACCAGCGTAGTGACAGGAATCGGAAGTTTGTCCTTTTTCATAAAATAGATCTGCATAGGCTGTCCACCGGATGCAGACGGAGTGATGCAGCTGAAAAAGAATCCTACGAAGGAATACAGGGCACAATGTCCCATTTTTACTTTTGCCCCGAGAGTCCTCATCATATAGAAAATGATCACGGACTCGCCAAGTATGAACAGTACCACGCAGACGATACTGATCAGTAAGTAAACCGGATCTGCCTGCCGTACTGTATGAATAATCTCTCCCAGATCCTCGCCCTTAAATACCATATATACAGTAAGGGAAAATACAAGGATCAGAAAGACGGTGTTAAATATCGCTTTCTTTTTGTTTCTCATTTGCTTACACTTTCTTATACAGTTTTTTACAGCATTCGTCTGATTTCTATACCTGATTCCTGTATGTCCGGGTGTCCTGACATCGCGACAAAAATACTATAGTTTATCTATTATATCATACCCTGGCATTTCTGCATATCATAAATTATGAAAATATTCGTTAATATTCTCTCTGCGCTTTCATTCTTAATTGCCTGGGCAATGGAATTTTACAGCGACATATGGACATTAACAAATATTCATCGAATATATATGGAGGTATCTGTATGAAACCACTGCTGGAAATTACAGATGTCTGTCTCTCCTACCACAGTTTATCAGGGGAAACCCCTGCCCTTTCTCATATATCCTTTCAGCTGATGCCAGGTGAATTTCTCGCTATTGTCGGGCCATCCGGCTGTGGAAAGTCTACGCTTCTGAACCTGATCTGCGGTCTGATCCGGCCGGAACAGGGGCAGATTCTTCTGGATGGCACGCCGGTGACTTCCGGCGACTGCCGTATCGGATATATGTTACAAAAGGATCATCTGCTGGAGTGGCGGACAATTTATAAAAATGTTCTTCTCGGTCTGGAGATCCGTAAGGAACTCACTGCCGAAAAACTTGCTTATGTAGATCAGCTTCTCTCAGATTACGGTTTGGACAAATTCCGTTCTGCACATCCGTCTGAATTATCTGGAGGAATGCGCCAGAGAGCTGCCCTGATCCGTACTCTGGCATTAAAGCCGGAACTTCTTCTGCTGGATGAACCGTTCTCTGCACTTGACTACCAGACCCGTCTCAATGTCAGTGACGACATCGGAAGGATCCTGCGTCAAGAGAAAAAAACTGCAATCCTTGTCACTCATGATATTGCGGAAGCGATCAGCATGGCAGACCGGGTTATCATTCTTTCACCCCGGCCTGCCATTATTTGTAAGATCGTGCCGATCCATTTTGATCTGGAAAACCGTACTCCGATGGATTCCAGAAATGCCCCTGACTTTAAATCTTATTTTAATCTTATCTGGAGGGAACTGAATCATGATGCCTGAAGCTTCCTATCATCAACAACAGTATCTCCGTCATCAGAAAAGAGAAAAGAAGCTGGTTACTTTTCTTCGGATTTTTATTCTTCTTCTCTTTCTGGTGTTGTGGGAAATCTCTGCCAGAACCGGGCTGATCGATTCTTTTATCTTCAGCAGTCCGGGAATGATCTGGCACAGTTTCTGCAGTATGTGCAGCGATGGCTCTATTTTTCCCCACCTTTCTGTGACGATCACGGAAACACTGGTCAGTTTTCTGTTCGTTGTTGTTCTGGGTACAGGGATGGCAGTTCTGCTGTGGACCTGTCCCAGACTTGCAAAAATCACAGAGCCTTACCTCGTGGTATTGAACAGTCTGCCGAAATCTGCACTGGCGCCTTTACTTATCGTATGGCTTGGTGCCAATGAACGGACAATTATTGTCTGCGGTATGTCAGTTGCTATCTTTGGTTCGATCCTGAATCTGTATACAGGTTTCGGCGAAGCAGACCCGGAGAAACTGAAACTGATCGAGACGCTGGGCGGCGGGAAGAAAGAGAAACTTATGAAGATTATTCTTCCGTCCTCTGTGCCACTGCTGCTCAGTGTTATGAAAGTTAATATCGGTCTTTGCCTGGTCGGTGTCATCATAGGAGAATTTATCGGTGCCAGAAAAGGACTTGGATATCTGATCATCTATTCCAGTCAGACTTTTAAGCTTACCTGGGTGCTGATGTCCATTATCATCCTGTGCATCATCGCTATTATCCTGTATGGACTCCTCGGACTTGTTGAAAAGCGTGCCCGTAGATAGTTGTTAATTTCTTAACCGCTATCTTTTATAACGAAACGGTTTCGGAAATGGATTCAATGTCCGGAGAAAATTTTTACCACAAAAAATAAGCCCGGAAAATCATGAAGTTCCATTTGACTGGGTACTTCTGAATTTCCGGGTTTTCTCTTGTCTCTGATCACCAGATGATAAAAAATATATTTCTGGTCCTCAACATTATTTCATATTTGCAAATCGTTCCACTGCCTTTGTAAAGTTTGCGATAGTCTTATCCGCATCTCCATGCTCGATTCCATCACGCACACAATGCTGAATATGCCCTTCCAAGACCACCTGTCCTGCTTTATGCAATGCTGATTTCGCTGCGTTTATCTGTGAAAGGATATCCTCACACGGAACATCTTCGTCAATCATACGGTCAATCGCCTGCACCTGTCCGATGATCTTTCTTAATCGTCTGTGCAGATTGTCAGAATCCATACACTGTTTCAAGTTAACACCTCCCAGTACCTCTACAGGTATTTGTATACAGGCATTATCTATGAACCAGCGAATTTTGTCAAGTATGCTTTATTTTTCACACATCGCCAGAAACGCCTTATGTATCTCATCATTCTCGTCCAGTTCCGGGTGGAATGCGAGGGCGAGCTGGTTTTTATATTTTACGGCTACGATTCTGTCTTCTACTGTTGCAAGTACCTGTACGCCGTCTCCTGCTTCTGCTACATACGGGGCGCGGATGAATGTCATTGGGACTTCTCCAATTCCTTCCAGATCAGCTTCTGTATGGAAGCTGCCGAGCTGTCTTCCATAGGCATTACGCTTCACGGTTACTGGCATGGTCTGTAAGTGACCTGGTTCTCCGCCTTCAAGATTGTCTGCCAACAGGATCAGTCCTGCACAGGTTGCCAAAACCGGCATTCCTGCTTCTATCTGAGATTTGATGGTGTCATACATTCCAAGTTCTTTGAGGAGTTTTCCCTGTACTGTGCTTTCTCCTCCCGGAAGTACCAGACCATCGTAATGCTGTTCCAGATCTTCTGCTTTTCTGAGTTCAATACAGGATGCGCCCAGTTTCTCAAGTTTCTTCTCATGTTCGATAAAGGCACCCTGCACTGCTAAAACTGCAATTGTCATTATTTGCCTCTTTCTGCCATCAGAAGCTGGATCTCGCTTTCATTGATACCAACCATGGCCTCTCCAAGATCTTCGGATAACTCTGCGATCATCTTCGCATCTGTATAGTTCGTAACTGCTTTTACGATTGCATTAGCTCTCTTTGCCGGATTACCGGATTTGAAGATGCCGGAACCAACGAATACACCCTCTGCGCCAAGCTGCATCATCAGAGCTGCGTCTGCAGGAGTTGCAACACCGCCTGCTGCGAAGTTTACTACCGGAAGTTTGCCGTTCTTATGTACATATTCAACCAGTTCATATGGTACCTGAAACTGTTTTGCAGCTTCGAAGAGTTCATCTTCTCTCATGCTTGTAAGCTGTGCGATGGCACTGTTCATTTTACGCATATGGCGTACTGCCTGCACGATATCTCCGGTTCCTGGTTCTCCTTTTGTACGGATCATGGAAGCACCTTCATTGATTCTTCTCAGTGCCTCTCCAAGGTCTTTTGCACCGCATACAAACGGAACTTTGAAGTTTCTTTTATTAATATGATAAACATCATCTGCAGGAGATAATACTTCACTCTCATCAATATAGTCGATCTCGATGGCTTCCAGCACCTGCGCCTCTACGAAATGACCGATTCTGCATTTTGCCATGACTGGGATGGAAACTGCATTCTGGATTCCCTGGATCATCTTTGGATCACTCATTCTGGAAACACCGCCTGCTGCACGGATATCTGCCGGGATACGCTCCAATGCCATAACTGCACATGCACCTGCTGCCTCTGCGATCTTTGCCTGCTCCGGTGTGGTAACATCCATGATGACACCGCCTTTTAACATCTGTGCAAGCTGTTTGTTTAATTCATATCTGTTTTCCATGTGAAATTCCTCCTGTGTTATATTTGATTTCTGATATCGTTTCTCCAAATCTGTTCACCCTCATCATCCCGGAATATTATCAACAAGTTATACTTGTCATCTACATCTCCGGTTTTCATTAACATTCACTCATCAAAAATATCTTGAGAAATATTGTCGACGAACAGTAACGATTTCAAACAATTGCAATGAAATATTAAATCTCTTCTGTACGAATCAGCTTGGACAGAGTATAATGCAGAAGTGAATATATTTAAATCGTCAATTCAGATATATTCAGTAAGGTCAGATTGGAGAAACTATCACAAATGATTACCTATAATTTTACAAATACAGGGTCAGATTCCCTTTACGAATATTTATATAAATGCATCAAAAACGACATATTACAGGGAAATATCAAGCCCGGAGAGAAATTACCGTCCAAACGCTCTTTCGCAAAAAATCTGGGTATAAGCGTGATCACTGTAGAAAATGCCTATGAGCAGTTAATTGCAGAAGGTTATATTTATTCCATGCCGAAAAGAGGCTTCTATGTCACTGATTTCAAGAAAGCCATAGAGATCGAAAAGAAAAATATCACAAAAGAAATGGTTCCACTCACAAGCGGAGACTCCGGATACCTGGCTGATTTTTCCAGTAATCAGACACAGTCCGAGCTTTTTCCATTCACGATCTGGACAAAGATGGTTCGTGAAGTATTAAACGAGAATCAGATGCAATTAATGACCAACCCTCCATGCGGCGGAATCCTTTTTCTCCGCGAGGCCATTGCCACATATCTGAAAGAATTCCGCGGCATGACTGTCCTGCCGGAGCAGATCATCGTAGGTGCCGGTACGGAATACCTCTACGGACTTCTGATCCAGCTTTTCGGCAAAGATAAAGTCTATGCTGTAGAAAATCCAGGATACAGAAAAATCCCTCAGATTTATAAAAGCTGGCAGGTTCCCTGCGAATACATCGATATGGACGGCGACGGGGTAAAAGTTTCTAAACTGGAAGAAAAAAAAGCAGATATTCTTCATATCTCCCCTTCTCATCATTATCCTACAGGTATCGTTATGCCGATCAGCAGACGCTATGAGCTTCTCGGATGGGCTTCCAGAGGAGAAAACCGCTATATCATCGAAGATGATTACGACAGCGAGCTTCGGCTGAGCGGTCAGCCAATCCCGACACTACAGAGCATTGATGTCTCGGATAAAGTTATTTATATGAATACATTTACAAAGACCCTTTCCTCTACTGTCCGTATCAGTTATATGGTACTTCCCGGGCATCTGCTGGATGAATTTTATAAAAAACTTTCTTTTTACTCCTGTACTGTCTCAAACTTTGAACAGTACACACTGGCAAAGTTCATTCAGGAAGGTTATTTCGAGAAACATATCAATCGACTAAGAAATTACTATCATTCCAAACGTGATTCTCTGATCAAAGCCATCAGGAACAGCCGATTGAATGATCTTGTTACCATTTCCGGAGAAGAAGCAGGTGTGCATTTCCTTATGGAAGTTCATACTTCTCTGACAGAGTCGAAACTGATCCAGTCTGCAGGTGCTCACAGCATAAAACTTTCCCCCCTGTCCGGTTACTATCACGTTTCGGATGAAGCGCCGGAGAATGTATATATTATGAATTATTCTTCCATTGAAGTGGCTGATATAAAGGAAATCATTCACCGTCTGAGCCAGTGTATGTAAATAATTTTCGAAAATATCGACATCTTTTTCCATATTGTCGAAAATTTGTAGCTTTTTCCATTTATATCTGGTAAAATTGATATAGATTGTTATTTCAGTCTGTAATGTCTTTCAGGGAATAATGACAGGCCTGTTTTTCAGAGCAGAAAATGAATGTCCTGAAATTCAATACCACCACATAAGATTCATAATAGAACATAAGGAGGCTCTTATGAAAACAAAGAAATGGTTCAGAAAAACAACCGCAATCTGTGCTGCGGCACTTCTTGGTACCGCTGCAATTCCATCTACAGCATTTGCAGCAGACAGCTACGCTTCCATCGAAAAAGATGCATGGGCAAAAAAGGTCACAGAAATGGTATCTTCTTACGCTACATCTATAGAGGAAAGCCAGTCTCTGATGTCCGGAATGCAGAGTGATATGATTCTGAAATTTGAAGATTCCGGCCGCTCACTTCTGGGATTTATCGCACCATTTGATGTCTCCTGGCTGGACAATGTCACACTTTCCAATGATATTTCTTTTACAGAGGGAAAAGAGGGAGTGCTCATGAAGCTCCTTCTTAACGACAGCGAAATCTGTACTTTAGAATATTATATGGATCCGGACACCCAGAATATTTATATGCGCATTCCAGAACTCTCTGATAAATATTTCAAGACCAATCTGGCAGAAGCCGCGGACCAGCAGGCTGCCAGCATTGAAAGTGATATCGAAGAGTTAGCCCCTGGCGATACAGACGTAAATATTCCGACTGATCATTTTGCCACAGCTTATTCAGACAGTATCAACCTGAGTGTTTCCATGATGTCTGATCTGGCGGCAACATTGCCGGAAGCATCTGTGGTAGAAACACTTCTGAATAAATACGGCTCTATGCTCTTCGATAACATTACAGAAGGCGAAAGCAGTCAGGAAACTCTTACAACCGGTGAGATCAGCCAGGACTGTACTGTATACGAAGCACAGGTTTCAGCAGAAGATGCCGTCAAAACTGCAACCGCAATCCTGGAAGAAGCAAAATCAGACAGTGATATTGAGAACATCCTCAATACCTGGACAGACAAACTTTCCAGCAATGAAGATCTGTACGAAAACTTCACCAAAGCTGTAGAAGACGGCCTTGATTCTCTGAAAGATGCAGATACCAGTAATTCCGATGATTCTCATCTCAACACCAGAATCTGGGTTGATGAGACCGACAGAATTGCAGGACGTGAGATTGAATTTCAGGAGGGCGATGAAATAACTCCTGTCCTGAACTGGCAGATGACGAAAGACGGCTCAGACTTTGGTTACCTTCTCTCCATTGAAACAGATGATTCCGGCACACTCTCCCTGTCCGGATCCGGTCAGATTAATGACGGTAAATTAAACGGAACCTATGAAATTTCTCAGGACGACACAGCCGCAGCCATTATTGAGGTAAAAGATTACGACACAGAATCTGCAAAAGAAGGTTACTTAAATGGTAACTATACCATCACTTTCCCTGCTGATTCTTCAGAAGACGGAGATTCTTCGCTTTCCATGTTTGAGAACTTCGCGCTTGTATTAGACTTAAATTCAGCAAAAGATTCCGGTTCTGTTGCACTGTCCGTTGAAAGTGCAGGCAGCACTCTCGGAAGCTTCACAATTACTTCCGGTGCAGGAGAATCTGTTGATATCCCGGATCTGACAGCTCTTGGAGACGTTTATGACATAACCAATGACGATGATATGAATTCCTATGCTGCCACACTTGACTTCACCACTCTTATGGACAACTTGTCCAAAGCTGGCGTTCCGGACGAGGTCATCACTTATGTTCTCAGTGGTGGAAGTGCTACAGATCAGGATACAAATGAAGGAACCGTTGAATATGGAGTTTCTGATTACAGTCCTGAGGAAAAAGATGCAGCCTGATCTGAATATCCGGAATACGTTGCGTTACGTAGAACGTTATATTCTGATTGTAGAACAGGCAGAAATAAATTTAATTATAACTTATACGTCAGATATGGCAGAGCATATCTGACACCCATTATTACTGTTATATAAAACAGTGTTACTGTTCGCTCTGTGAACAGTAACAAAACAATAACATTTAATAACAGAAAGGGGCTGCCGCGAAAAAGCGCGACAGTCCCTTTCGAACGGATGAGGAAATAAAAATGAATACAACAGCAGATCTTGGCAAGGCTCCAATACGCACTCTGGTGCTGCAGCTTGCCATTCCTTCTATGACCGCGCAGTTTGTCAATGTCCTTTACAGTATCATTGACAGAATGTATATCGGACATATTGCCGGTAACGGCACGCTTGCCCTTGCAGGTGCAGGTATATGCGGTCCTATCATTACACTTCTTACGTCTTTCGGCACCCTGGTAGGAATCGGCGGTTCCATCACCATGGGCATCCGCCTGGGCGAAAAGAACACCAAAAAAGCAGAACAAGTACTGGCAAATTCCTTTCTTATGCTCAGTATTTTCTCTGTTCTGCTGACTGTCAGCTTTCTTCTGTTAAAAGACAAGCTTCTGATGTGGTTTGGAGCAAGTGCAGCTACTTTTCCATTTGCCAATACTTACCTAACCATTTACACAACAGGAACTTTCTTTGCACTGATGGCTACAGGACTGAACTACTTTATCAACTGTCAGGGTTTTCCGCTCGTGGGAATGTTTACGGTTCTCATCGGTGCAGGCTGCAATATCCTGCTGGATCCTGTGTTTATCTTTGGATTTCATATGGGGATCGCCGGCGCTGCAATTGCAACCGTCATTTCACAGGTACTTTCCTGCATCTTTGCCATGACTTTCCTGTTTGGAAAAAAAGTACCTGTAAAGATCACCTTCGGACAATATGACCTGAAGATCATGGGCAAGATCATTTCTCTGGGATTTTCTCCCTTTCTGATCCTTGCCACTGACAGTCTGATCCTGATCATCATGAATACGGTCCTTCAGAAATACGGCGGCGCCTCCCAGGGTGACATGCTGATCACCTGCGCTACCATCGCCCAGAGCTATATGCTTCTGATCACTTCACCGATGATTGGTATCAGCGGAGGCACACAGGCGATCCTCAGTTACAATTACGGTGCAAAACGTGCGGACAGAGTCAAAGACGCAGAAAGGAACATTCTGGGGGTAATGCTTATATTTACCACCATCATGCTCCTTCTCTCCCGGCTTGTACCGCGGTATTTTGTTCTGTTATTTACAACGGATCCACAATATATCCGCTTCTCTGTCTGGGCAATTCAGACCTATACACTGATGATCATCCCGCTGAGCTTTCAGTATGTTTTCGTAGATGGTCTTACTGCTCTGGAAAGACCGAAAACAGGACTTGCACTTTCCGTTACCAGGAAATCGCTATTTGTGCTCAGCGCAGCAGTTCTGCCTGTTTTTTTCGGAGCAAAAGCTGCTTTTTTCGCGGAACCTGTAGCTGACGGAGTTTGTTCTGTACTCTCCACAATTGTGTTCCTTCTCCTTATCAACCGTCATCTGGAGAAACGCTGTCAGTCAAATACAGATCTGGCTTAACTGCCCTATCGCAATTCCCTACTGCAGCAAACGGTTCCAGTAATATTTTATCCCGATCCCTACTACCACTGCTGTTGTAAGTTCACAAATCCAAAATGCATTCCATACAGCGCCTGCTCCTGCAAAATGGCATAACAGGTAAGCTGCCGGAATGATTACAACAATATATCTTAATAAAGAAATCACCAGAGACTGGGTACCTTTGCCCAGTCCTTCTAATGCTCCGCAGACCGTAACAGAAATTGCAGACGGGATAAATCCAACACAGATGATTCTCAGTGCTGTTGTACCAATCTTTACAGTCTCCGGATTCTCAGTAAACATTCCCATCAGCGATGCTGATGCTGCAAGGCAGAGGATCGTTCCCGCCAGCATGATCATACCATTCAGACAGAGAGAAATACCGAAGATCTTTTTCACACGTTTTGTCTCACCTGCCCCATAATTGTATCCCATCAGAGGACGCATTCCCTGTACAATACCACTTGCCGGCAGATACAGAAAAGTCTGCAGTTTGTAATAGATTCCCAATACTACTACATAACTTCCGGAGAATGCAGACAGGATCTGATTCAGGAATGAGATCAGTACGGAAGGAAGCGCAATATTCAGGATTGCCGGAATACCTACCATATATAATTTTCCATCCAGATTTCTGTCAGCTTTCATATACTTTCTGCTGACTCTGACCGGTATCTCACATTTCTTATATGCGATCAGATACACCAGAACATTAAATACCTGTCCAAGTCCGGTCGCAAGTGCTGCACCTCTGATCCCCATTTTCGGGAAAAATCCAACTCCAAAAATAAGAAGCGGATCCAGGATAATGTTGGAAATACAGCCCACCAGCAGACTGAGCATCGTAAGTTTCATCATGCCTACTGCCTGGAAAATCTTTTCAAAGGATAGGCTGATCATGATCACTGTAGAAAACGCAAATGCGATCGTTGAATACTGTACTCCAAGTGAGATCACATCCTGTTCCTTTGTAAACATCTTAAGGAATACAGGCATGAATGGAATGCAGATTGCTGTAAAGATAATTCCATGAATAATATTAAAAAGCATACCATGAGTAGCTGCTGTATTTGCCTTTCCGATATTCTTTGCTCCCAGATGGAAGGATATCTGTGCATTAATTCCTACACCAAAACCAATCGCAACTGCATTGATAAAGTTCTGCACCGGGTATACCAGAGACAATGCCGTCATTGCCTGCTCGCTGATCTTTGCCACAAAGAAACTGTCCACAATATTGTACAATGAATTCACAAGCATGGACAGGACCATTGGCATAGCCATAGATATCAGCAGTGGAAATACCGGTTTTTCTTTCATAAAAGTGTTATTCATTCTTTTCCCCTTTCTTTTTTCTTTCGTACTGCCATTTCCGTGGCAAAAAAATACCACACAATTATCAGTACATAAATGTACGACAATTGTGTGGCGAAAAAAGTTCATGTTTCTCACAAGACTGAAAAATCCACACCAGTTTTGGCATGATAAACATACCATAAATTGCTGATATCTGTCAAGTATTTGTTAAAACACCTCGCCGGGCGTGTAGATAGTACGTTACTGTTCACTCCGTTTACAGTAACGTAGCCAAAATTCATTCCAGATTGCCTGCGGCAATGGAATTTTGGCTTGTATGTCTCGGGATTTTGGCATATTCATGCCAAAACACCTCGCGGAATAGTGTTGTGTGAACAGTAACGATAGTACCAATCAGTTCTGGTCTGTCAGTGTCTGTACCCACTTTACTGCATTCTCCTGATTCTTTGATGAATATGGGATCACAATACACATCGGTTCATAAGCGACTCCCAACTCTTCGGCAAGTTTACTGTCTGTAATGGAAATATGTGTCTTATCTGTCTGTTCCCCAAAGGATTGAAAGGTATCCTCTCCCAGAAGTTCTTCCAAATCTGCAAACGGCTGATTTTCATTCAACGTCTGATACAGAGATTCCGGCATAACCATCACATCAATGGATCCTGTCTGAACCTGTGTCACATATGCCATCTGTGCAGTATAATCAAATTCCTTCTGCTCAGAATCTGTAGTAAGGTTAACTCCTATCTCAACCCTGCTGTATTTGTCATCACTGCAGCCAAGAACATCCTTAATCTCCTGTTCAAGTGTATCTGTATCGCCTGCCAGAGAATTGACTACAGATACTGCCATTACTGTCTGTATTTTAGCATTTTCATAATAGTCCTTTGCTGCAAATGCGAGTGCGATCGCTGCGATCACTCCGAAAATAGCCGGTTTATAATACATCCAGATATATTCCAGCTTCTTTCCGAATCCCATTCCCTTTAACTTCTCTTTCTCAATCAGGCGTCTTTCCTTCTTTGACAGATCCGTCTCATTCTTGATCTCCGGATTAAGCACACTCTCATCGTGCTGTTCTGTCTGTTCCACTCTCTTCTCCCTCTGGTTCGTGTCCTGATTTTTTTCTGTCATTTCTTCTCCTTTGTGCCTTTTTCAGCTGATTTTCTTATGATTCTTCAGGCATCTGCACAGATGTCAAAACTCAGTGTAGTTTTGTTTTTCTGTCATAAGATTTACTGAATACTATACCACATTTCTCATGGTGTGAACAGCTTTTGACATAGATATTTACTCTGAAAATACAGTAAATGATCAGTAATGTCATTCCATATACACACAATGGTCGCAACCAGAGCCAGCATCCAATTCTGCTGATTCCTGTGCAGCCAGAGATTCTTTTCGCAGCATCAGCCACTGCAGGATGAATCAGATAAACGGGAAACGCATACTTCTGTCCTGCTTCTGCCAGCACCTGCGGAAATGTTTTTTTCCTTCCATATAATATAAGCCAGATAAACAGACAGATGACCGTAATACAGTTTCCCAGATAAATCTCTCTGGCTCCCTGCAGACAGTATTCCAGAACACTGAGTATGATCCCTGACACAATCCCTGCAACAAACTTTCGTTCTATACTCTCTGACAGTCTCTGTTCCAGTTTATCCTGCTTCTCGTGGATCATCTGCCCCATAAGATAAAAACTCATACCTGTAAACAAAAAGTTTCTGTATTCCATCGTATGGTAAAATCCACCTGCAAATCTGCAGAACTCTGCTCTCCACAAAAGTACCACAGATAATATCGGAATGCAGCAGTACGCCGCCTTTCTGATATGCAGCTTTTCGATACAGAAATCAACCGCATAACAGTAAATAAGTGCAGGCAAAAACCACAGATGTGCCCTGACAGGTGAAGTACTGTTATAAAAAACAAATTCCTTCAGATGCTCTATATCCGTAAGTTCTTTTATCCACTCTGCCGCATTCCCTCCGCCTGAAACTTTCATCAGATATTCCCAGCCAAAATAAAACAGGATAGATACTGCAAAGAGTTTCAGGATATGTATGATCTTAAAGGGTATCTTAACTGCAGCATTATTGTTTTCATAATAGCAGAAATATCCGGATACCATAAAGAAAAATGGCACTGCACATCTGGCAAATACTTTTATGATCTGACCTGTCTCTCCTGGAAAGCTTACATGAATACAGACTACCAGAAATGCTGCTATTGCTTTTGCCACATCCAGACTTTTGTTCCTCATCTTATCACCTGCCTTTATCTTCTGCGTGTCAATATAGCAAAGCTTATCCTCTGTGTCAATCTGTTACTGTTCCTTCCGTGCCCAGTAACGTCTATCTTTCCTGTAGTCCATCTCAGGCAGATGGAGCACCCAGAAGCCAGCTTTTATCTACTCTGGCAAGAAGTCTGGCATTGTGATACGCCATCCGCAATGTCAGGCAGGTCCGGCCCAGATATTTGCTTCCATCGGGTGTCTTCATACATGCCAGTGCCAGATCCGGCCTGCCCGGGTGTCTCAGACAGATAGGGATCAGTAACTGGATAGAATGATTGTAATACTGCGGGATCGCAGTCTTATAATCTGCCTCCAGCATCCGTCTGGTCTGCTTCAGTGCCCCGTCAAACAGCTGCAGACGCATGCTGCTTTCCCGCACTTCTTTTGGCAGACGCGCTGCATTCTCTTCATCTCCGAATATGTGATCATACTGTGGGATGACCGGAAGCTTCGTGTCAAATACAAGATCTGACGGATTCTCTACATAGCTTGCTTTTTCCGGCAGACTGGTGATTCCTTCTTTTAATAAATAATATTCTGTGTAAAATCCATCCAGAAACCACGGCTGCCTGTCCGGAACCAGATTGGGAATAAAGTACGCATAGATCGGCTGATAATAGTAATTAAAGAGTCCTGTATTAAATATGGCATAATTCTTTCTCTCCCACACCTTCTGTTCTTCATAAAGACGTTTAAATGTATGCTCCAGATATCCTTTCAGGATTCCGTTATCTTCTGTATCCGAAAAACTCCACTTCTCCGGCACCATCCTTGCCAGATTCTGGATCTGACGGTTATAATCACCGCAGTAAGTAAAATCGAATAAATTGATCATCAGGCTCCTCCTGTTCCTGCACCTTACATATTGTTCTCTCTTATATTTATTGTATTTTGGAAAAATTGTGGCAGAACTGCCAGATTATGATTCGTATGGAAAATCTGTTTCCAGCATAGAAATATGCTGCTTTTGGTTCTTATTTAACATATCATATCTACAGTTAAAAGACAAGCATTAGTATCCTTCAAAAAAATCCAAAACTCCCCATTTCATGCACTGGCAGAGCCTGATGCTTGTAGGCTGACAGTAAACTGTGTTATACTTTACCCAGATTGGAAATCAGCAAATGTAAACTATTTATCTGTTATAGTACGCATTTGTTAACAGCACTATTTTTTTTAAAAGAAGGTTTTCACATGAAAAAAGACGGCTACTACTCTTCCGGAGAATTTGCACGGATGGCTCATGTAACGCTCCGGACCATCCGTTATTATGATAAACAGAATATCCTCAAACCCTCCTATGTGACAGAATCCGGGGCACGTTTCTACACAGATGAGGATTTCGCCAGACTTTCCCAGATCCTGCTTCTGAAATATCTGGGATTCTCTCTGGACGATATCCGGGAGATGACCATTGATGATTCGGATTATCATTTCATGGAGAACTCTCTGAACATTCAGCTGAAACTGGTGCGTGACCGCATCGAGCAGATGCAGCTGGTAGAAAAAGCAATCCAGGATACTACAGAAGCAATCCGCTCCCAACATGCCATTGACTGGAATCAGATGCTTGACCTGATCCATCTGACCGGCATGGAAAAGAGCATGAAGAATCAGTACCAGAATGCATCCAATATTTCTTCCCGTATCAATCTCCACAGTCTCTACTCCCAGAATAAGCAGGGATGGTTTCCATGGATTTATGAACAGTGCCACATTCAGCCCGGTATGCGGATTCTGGAATTAGGATGTGGCGACGGAGCTCTGTGGGCACAGAATATCCAGTTCCTTCCCCAGGATATTTCGGTTACACTTTCCGATCTGTCTTCGGGAATGCTCCGTGATGCCAGACGTGCCATCGGGCGAAAGGACAGCCGTTTCTCTTTTGAGGTATTTGACTGCGCAGAAATTCCTCATGAAGACTGCTACTTTGATCTGGTGATCGCCAACCATGTACTGTTTTACTGCGAGAATATTCCTGCTGTATGCAATGAGATCCGCAGGGTGCTTGTCCCAGGCGGCAGGCTTGTATGCAGTACTTACGGAAGCAGACATATGCAGGAAGTCAGTCAGCTGGTACAGAATTTCGACGACCGCATTGTCCTCTCTGCTGACAGACTGTATGAACGTTTCGGCAGAGAAAACGGAGCTGCGATACTGAATCCGTATTTTTCCCATATTTCCTGGGAATCCTATAAGGACTCCCTTCTTGTCCCGGATGCAGAACCGCTGATCTCCTATATTCTTTCCTGCCATGGAAACCAGAATCAGTATCTTCTGGACAGATATAAGGATTTCCGTGGATTCGTATCACGAAAAACAAAGGATGGCTTCTTCATTACAAAAGATGCAGGCATTTTTCTTTGTGAAAAATAACCAAATTTTAACTTTTTTGTAAAAAGCACTTGAAGGTGACCTTAGGTCACCTTTTATAATACAATTACCAAAGTCAGGAATATATCGTAAATCAGCCTGACAATCCAGAAACCCGTTGAACCAGCCAGTATCGTAACAGTCTGATATTCCACTTATCATTTACACAGATAACTGACGAAATATCACCCTAACTACGTACTGACAAATGAAAAAGGAGAATACAAATGAAAGGTATTATTTTAGCAGGCGGTTCCGGCACACGCCTCTACCCGCTCACCATGGTAACATCCAAGCAGCTTCTGCCAATCTATGATAAACCAATGATCTACTATCCAATGTCTGTACTGATGAACGCAGGGATCCGTGATATCCTGATCATCTCTACTCCACAGGATACCCCACGTTTCGAAGAACTTCTGGGTGACGGACATCAGTTTGGTGTTCATCTCACCTACGCCGTACAGCCAAGCCCGGATGGACTTGCACAGGCCTTTATCATTGGCGAGGAATTTATCGGTAATGACACAGTTGCCATGGTTCTTGGCGATAACATTTTCGCAGGACATGGTCTGAAGAAGAGACTTCAGGCTGCTGTACAGAATGCAGAATCAGGCGAAGGCGCTACTGTATTCGGATACTATGTAGATGATCCGGAGAGATTCGGCATTGTGGAATTTGACAAAGAAGGCAAAGCCATCTCTATTGAAGAGAAACCGGAACATCCGAAGAGCAATTACTGTGTAACAGGATTATATTTCTATGACAACCGTGTTGTAGAATATGCAAAGAATCTGAAACCAAGTGCCAGAGGCGAGCTTGAGATCACAGACCTCAACCGCATTTATCTGGAAAAAAACGAATTAAACGTTGAACTTCTCGGTCAGGGATTCACATGGCTGGATACCGGCACACATGAGAGCCTCGTAGAAGCCACAAACTTCGTAAAAACTATGGAAAGCCACCAGCACCGCAAGATTGGATGCCTGGAAGAGATCGCATATCTCAATGGATGGATCACAAAAGAGGATGTGCTGAAAGTTTATGAAGTACTGAAAAAGAACCAGTATGGCCAGTATCTGAAAGATGTACTGGATGGCAAATACCTGGATGTACTTCACTAATTGAATCAGAACCATCCTTCTGATTCTGCCGAAATTGTTTCTGTTAAACAGAATTTAAATCATTCGCCCCTAATACTTTCTCTCTGTAATCTGTCATCAGTTCCTTCTATGACAGATTACAGCAGAATACTTATATTATTTATAAAATTAAAGGAGAATCACAATGAATATTATCGTAACCGGCGGTGCCGGATTTATCGGAAGCAACTTTATTTTTCACATGTTAAAGAAATACCCGGACTATCGTATCATCTGTCTGGACTGCCTGACATATGCAGGAAACCTTTCCACTCTTGCTCCTGTTATGGACAACCCGAATTTCCGTTTTGTTAAGGAAAGCATCACAGACCGCGAAGCTGTTTACAAACTCTTCGAAGAAGAACATCCTGACATGGTTGTAAACTTCGCAGCAGAAAGCCACGTAGACCGTTCCATTGAAAACCCGGAAGTTTTCCTTACTACTAACATTATTGGTACTGCTGTCCTCATGGACGCATGCCGTAAATACGGAATCAAACGTTACCATCAGGTATCCACTGACGAAGTATACGGAGATCTGCCACTAGACAGACCTGACCTGTTCTTCACAGAGGAAACTCCGATCCACACCAGCAGCCCTTACAGCTCTTCCAAAGCTTCTGCAGACCTTCTGGTACTTGCTTACCACAGAACTTACGGACTGCCTGTATCCATCAGCCGCTGCTCCAACAACTACGGACCATATCATTTCCCGGAAAAACTGATTCCGTTAATGATCGCCAACGCATTAAATGACAAACCACTTCCAGTATACGGAACAGGCGAAAATGTTCGTGACTGGCTCTATGTAGAAGACCACTGCCGTGCCATCGACCTGATCATCCACAAAGGACGTGTAGGAGAAGTTTACAATGTAGGCGGACACAATGAAATGACAAACATTGATATCGTTAAGATCATCTGTAAAGAACTCGGCAAACCGGAAAGCCTGATCACATACGTAGCAGACCGTAAAGGACACGATATGCGTTATGCGATTGACCCGACTAAGATTCACAACGAACTGGGATGGTTACCGGAAACTAAATTCGCAGACGGTATCAAGAAGACTATCAAATGGTATCTCGAGAACAAAGAATGGTGGGAAACTATCATCTCCGGTGAATACCAGAACTACTATGAAAAAATGTACGCACACCGCGGGGAGGCATAAATTATGAAAGTTTTTGTAACAGGTGTAGGCGGTCAGCTCGGACATGATGTTATGAATGAACTTGCGAAACGCAGCTATGAAGGTGTAGGAAGCGATATCGCTCCTTCCTACAGCGGAATTGCTGACGGTACTGCAGTTACCACAATGCCTTATGTACAGATGGATATCACTGATAAAGCTTCTGTAGAAAAAGTCATCAAAGAAGCAAAGGTTGATGCAGTGATCCACTGCGCTGCATGGACAGCTGTAGACGCTGCCGAAGATGAGGAAAATCAGCCGAAAGTCCGCCTTGTAAATGTAACCGGAACCCAGAATATTGCTGATGTGTGCAAAGAGCTTGACATCAAGATGCTGTATCTGTCCACTGACTATGTGTTCGATGGTCAGGGAACCACTCCATGGGAGCCGGACTGCAAAGACTATAAACCATTAAATGTCTATGGACAGACAAAGCTGGACGGTGAACTTGCCGTATCCGGCACAGTTGATAAGTTCTTTATCGTCCGTATTGCATGGGTATTCGGCAAAAACGGCAAGAACTTTATCAAAACCATGATCAACCTCGGAAAAACTCATGATACTCTCTCCGTAGTCAATGACCAGATCGGTACACCTACTTATACCTATGACCTGGCAAGACTTCTGGTAGATATGATTGAAACTGAAAAATACGGTTATTATCATGCAACCAATGAGGGCGGATATATCAGCTGGTATGATTTCACAAAAGAAATCTTCCGTCAGGCCGCTGCCATGGGACACCCGGAATATCTCCCGGAAAACATGACAGTCAACTCCGTCACAACTGCAGAGTATGGCGCTTCCAAAGCAGCCAGACCGTTTAACAGCCGCCTGGATAAGAGCAAACTGACAGCCAATGGTTTCACACCACTCCCCACCTGGCAGGATGCACTGGGACGTTATCTCAAGGAACTGGATTTCTAACAAGACGGAGTAATTTCCTATAACATAAAAAATCAGCTGGCAGCCGGCATATATTATACCGATTGTCAGCTGTATTTTTTTATACTCTTTTTCTGTTTTCTTCTGCTATTCTTCTTCTCTGCTGCGCTCCATATATTTTTCCATATCCAGTATTTTCTCTGATTTTGCAACGATCAGGGATGCTGCCACATCACCAAGACTATTGCTCATGGCACGCATCATACCCAGAAGCGAATCCATTCCCATGACCAGACCAATTCCAGCCAAAGGCACCTGCATCTGAGTCAGCAATACTGACAGACACACAAGCCCTGCTCCCGGCACTCCCGGCGCTCCCACCGACAGGACCAGAACAGAGAAAAACATGGACAACAGCATTCCTCCACTGATCTCCACACCAAAGATCCTTGCCAGTGTCATGCCGAATATTACAAGATATATACAGGTTCCATCCATATTCACTGTTGCACCTAAAGGAATTGACAGAGAATAGATTTTCTTTGGAATGCCAAGCTTATGTTCACAGGCATCCATATTTACTATGATCGCAGCATTACTGGATGCCAGTCCAAACACCTGCAGCATAGTAGGGCTGTATTTCTTTATAAATGGTACAGGAGTCAGATGTCCGATCAAAAGGATCAGCAGACAGTAAATTCCCAGCATTACAATAATACCAACTGTAAAAGTTCCCAACATTGCCAGCATTGACAGTAATACATCCGGTCCTGTCTTTAATATAACTGTTAAAACAGATGCAAATGTTGCAATCGGTATAAACTGAACCAGAATAACCGTAATCTTCAGGAAAAGTGAATTACAGGCTTCAAATATATCCTTCAATATTTTGGAATAATCTCCGATCTTTCCAAGTGCGATCCCGATCAGGATTGCAAGAAAAATCAGCTGCAGCATATTGGATTCCAGAAAAGGTTTCACAAAATTCGAAGGAATAATATTAACAATAGTATCCTTAATAGAGATACTGACATCCGAAGATGCAATTGCTGACACATCTGCAGTCAGCTTTGATGCAAGCCTCGGATCTCCGGGCTGAAAAACATAAAAAATACCAGTTGAGGAAAGAATAGCCAGTAGAGTCGTAAGCATATAAAATCCCATAATCTTACCACCGATCCTGCCAACCTCCTTCAGATCTCCAAACTGAGAAATACTGCTGACAATGGAAAAGAATACCACAGGACCTACGATCATTTTTAATGCATTCAGAAACATGGTACTGATAGATGAAAAGATATTATCATTTAATGCAGTATTAACTGTATCAGGTACAAAGGTCTTCATAAGCATTCCCACCACAATGGCTGCTGCCAGGGCAAACATTGTCTGTATTGCCATTGCATGTGGATTTTTCTGTACCATGATCTCCACCATATTTGTATGATTCTTATTCTTATAGCGCAGCTGGTCTTTATTAGATCTCAGAAGGATATCTCTGATCATTCCCTCTTCTTCCTGCGAAGACTGCTGATCATCATTCTCCCGGTTCAGTACCTCCTCAACTGTATATCCCTGTATCAGTTGAAATTCCTGTCCCCTGAGAGTCATATTGACATAAATCCTGTTCAGATTTTTATTTAAACTGATACCAATCTGATCATCTTGACTCTCTGCGTGTTCAGTCAGTTTAACCAGCGCTTCCTCTGCCACAAGCATTGTCTTGATTCTTTGCTTTTTTGCAATTTTTAATTCTGTAAGACCATTCTCAACAAAATTAATGCCGTCTGATATTTTTGACTGTTCAATTGATATTTTTTTATGCATATTTCCCCCTATCTTACGAAACTATCCTTCCAGCCCACTGCAGAACAAACAATCAGGACTTTATCTGTCAGACCACTACCTTCGTTTTATTCTGCTGCATTTTCTGCCATGCACATCCGGCAACGATCAGAAGCAGTCCCAAAATATCCGTCATAAGCGTTGGATTGATAAGCATCAGTCCTCCTACAGCCAACATAACGCGGACAATTGCAGGCATCTTCACAAACAGAAAACCTTCCAGTGATGCTGACAGACCAAATACGCCGATTAGTGAAGTGATAAAAATCTGAACTACACTGACAGCAGTGGTATCGATCAGAAGCATGGACGGATTGAAGCAGAATACATACGGCACAATGAATACCGCGATAGCCAATTTCGAAGCTGTAAATGCAGTCTTCATTGGGTTCGATTTTGCGATTGCAGAACCTGCATAAGCAGCAAGTGCTACCGGCGGTGTAATATCTGCTACAATACCAAAATAAAATACAAAGAAGTGAGCTGCCAGGATCGGCACTCCCATACGAACCAGAATCGGCGCACAGGTTGCTGCCATGATACAGTAGTTCGCAGTTGTCGGAACACCCATACCAAGTACGATGCAGCAAAGCATTGTAAGGAACAGTGCAATGATCAGTCTTCCGTTTGCAACACCGATGATTCCGTTGATCAGGTCATTTGCAAGACCAGTCATAGTGATGGAACCGGAAATAATACCTGCAACACCGCAGGCTACTGCTACGGAAATAACGCCTCTTCCGCCTGCTTCCAGAGCGTCCAGGCACTTTGTAACACTGATCCTGTTCTCTTTGTCAAACAGACTTACCACGATAGAAAGAATAATCGCATAACTTGCAGCTTTCTGCATAGTCATATAGTTTCCAGATACCCAGACAACCAGCATAACCAGAGGTAATAACAGGTAAATCTTACGGATCAGGATCTTGAATACAGGAAGTTCTTCTTTCGGAATACCGGAAAGTCCAAGTTTCTTGGCTTCCAGATGTACTGCGATAAAGATTCCAGCAAAATACAGCAATGCCGGCAGAATCGCTCTGACAATAATCTGTGAATACGGAACACCTACAAAGTCAGCCATCAGGAATGCTGCAGCTCCCATGATCGGAGGCATGATCTGTCCACCAGTAGAGGAAGCAGCCTCAACAGCACCGGCAAACTCTGGTTTATATCCTGTTTCTTTCATCATAGGGATGGTAACGGAACCTGTGGTAACTGTATTACCTACAGAAGAACCGGAAACCATTCCGCAGAGTGCAGAACTGATAACTGCTACTTTTGCAGGACCACCTGCATATTTTCCGGCTACGCAGTTTGCAAGCTGGATAAAGAAATTGGAGATTCCTGTTCTCTCAAGGAACGCACCAAAGATAATAAACACTACAATATACTTGGAGCATACATTCACCGGTGTGGAGAAAATACCTTCTTTTGTATAGAAGAGGTTACGCACCAGGAATTTCACTCTGCCAAAGAATGCCGGATTGGTAAGTCCTACAGCTAATGCATAGATCAGGAAAAATCCTGCTACGATCAGAATTGGAAGACCAACGCATCGTCTGGTAAGCTCAACCAGTGCCAGAATACCAACAATACCGATAATGATCTGATAAGTTTCAAATCTGGTACCCTGATTAATGATCTTATTTGCATTAAAAGTGAAATACAGAAACGCTCCTGTGCCAAGCAGCATAAAAATAATATCGCCGATCGGCATATAGTTCTCTCTGATATCACCCTTTTTTGCAGGATAAGTCAGAAATCCGATCAGAACGATCAGTCCAAGGAAAGAAGTCAGTCGGATTTCTTCCAGGAATGTTGCAAAAAGTGTTACATAAATACACCATAATGAAAATGCAATCAGAATTCCGCGGACAGCCAGTTTATATTTTCCGGTCCATACACGGACATTTGACTCACGGTCATATTTCTTCATAACCGCATCTACATCTGCTTCACTGACAGCATCTGTCTGTCCTGCCGGGGATGTATTTACTTTTTTACTCTTATTTTCTTTCATACCGGCTATTCCCCTTTCGTGTCAACTGTGATTCCGTGCTCTGCATAGTAACGTGCAGCGCCTTCATGGAACGGTATTGTCATACCTGTAGTGGCATTTTCCAGGGAAAGTTCGGCTCCCTTTGCATTCTCGGATGCAATCTCATCTGCATGATCAAAGATAGCAGCAGTCATATCGTAGACAATATCATCATCCAGGCTCTCAGATACAACGATCGTCGCCTTAACAGTAATGGTCTCCACCGGTTCGTCCTGTCCCGGATAAGTACCTGCCGGAATCTGATAGGTGGTATAATACGGACAACTGTTCAGAATCGTATCACGGACCTCTCCGTCAATATTGATCAGATATACCCCGTTGGTCGTTGCAAGCTCTGTGATCGCTGTTGTAGGCGCCCCCGCAACAGCAAACGCTGCGTCAATTTTTCCATCCTTTAATGATTCTTTACTGTCCTCAAAGGAAAGATACTGCGGATGAATATCATCCAGAGTAATACCGCCTGCATTTAAGACATCCAATGCATTGAAATATACACCTGAGTTTCCTGCACCGATGGATACGCTCTTGCCTTTCAGATCTGCTACTGTCTTGATGTCAGGATCCATGGTAAACAACTGCACCGTCTCTGCATAAAGACCGCCCAGGGTTCTGAAATCATGGGTTGCTCCATCCTGCTCGAAAGCTCTTACGCCGTTCCATGCATAGGCCATTACGTCAGACTGTACAAATCCAAGCTGGAAATCTCCATCCTGCACGGACTGCAGATTGGCTTTCGATCCACCTGTGGAAACAGCTGTAACCTTGGTATCTGTATTATTCGTAATATACTGGGCAAGTACGCCGCCGTAAGAATAATAAGTACCTGCAGTACCGCCTGTACCAAATGTCAGTCGGGTCTTACCCTGTCCACATCCGCTCAGAAGGCTGACTGCAAGAGCCAGGGATACAACCAGGCCAACGATCCGGCCTGCTTTTCTTTTACTTCCGAAAAGCTCTTTTTTTCTCATAGATTCATCTCCTTCTCCTCTAGCAATTCTCAAAAATAATGCATTTAATCCCGAGGATTACTATGAATTTTATATACATCTTAAAAATTATATCATATTTCACCAAAAATGAAAATATTTATTGAAGATTGTTATAAAAAACGTTACAATAAAATAAAGAAAAAACACACCCATATGGAGGTAATTACTATGGCTAAACGAATATATCCGATCATCACAATCAGCCGTGAATTCGGTGCCGGCGGACACAGTGTTGGAAAAGTACTCTCAGAACATCTCGGCATCCCTTATTATGACAAAGATTTCGTAAAAGAAACTGCTGCCAGAAGCGGATATTCTGAGGAAGATATTGAACGTGAAGGCGAAACTTTAAGCCGCAGTGCAAAAATTCTGGATAATTTCCTGGGTAATTCCATGAACTATTCCAGTTCCCATGATGCCATTTTCCGTGCACAGAAAGAACTGGTTCTTCACCTCGCACAGCAGGACTGCATTTTGATCGGACGCTGTTCCAACCTGATCCTGCGTGAGGCAGGTATCCCAAGTCTGAATGTTTTTCTTCATGCAGATGTTGATACCCGTACTACACACATCGAGAAGTTAGGATTAAACGGCAAAGAAGATCCACGCAAGTATCTGAACAAGATTGACGATATGCGCGAAACCTATTTCAAAACCTATACCAAACACGATCTTGGCAGTTACCATGATTATGATCTCTGCCTGGATACCGGAACTCTGGGATATGATGCCTGCATCGATATTATCGAAAAACTCGCCCGCCAGAAAGCACAAAAAGACTGATATCATACATAAACATTGGGAGTTATTACAGACAGATGGGAATTTCATCTGCAGAGCAATAACTCCTTTTAAGTCAGGTGGATGTCTTCCATCTTCACTCAGTAAAAAAGACAAAGATGCCGTTAACCATTATTTTAATGATTCAACGACACCTTTGTCTTATGTTTTAATATCTTATTTTATTTTCCAGACATTTCTGACTGATTTAGAATGTAAACTTATCTGCAAAATATGCATCCAGTTCATCAATCTTCACACGAACCTGCTCCATTGTGTCACGGTCACGGATAGTAACTGCTCCATCGTTCTCAGACTCGAAATCGTATGTTACGCAGAACGGAGTACCGATCTCATCCTGTCTTCTGTAACGTTTACCGATGTTTCCACGGTCATCATATTCACAGTTATATTTCTTGCTTAACTGCTGATAAATCTTCTCTGCGCCCTCATTAAGTTTCTTGGAAAGAGGAAGCACACCGATCTTAACAGGTGCAAGTGCCGGATGGAAATGAAGAACTGTACGAACGTCATTCTTCTCTGCATCCAGAACTTCCTCATCATATGCGCTACACAGGAATGCAAGTACCACACGGTCAGCTCCCAGTGACGGCTCGATTACATATGGGATATATTTCTGTTTCTTCTCATCATCAAAGTATGTCAGATCCTGTCCGGATACGTTCTGATGCTGTGTCAGGTCATAGTCTGTTCTGTCAGCGATTCCCCACAGCTCGCCCCATCCGAATGGGAAGAGGAACTCTACGTCTGTAGTAGCCTTGCTGTAGAAGCTTAACTCTTCTGCATCATGGTCACGGTAACGAACTTCTTCATCCTTAAGACCAAGAGAATGTAACCAGTTCAGGCAGAAGCTCTTCCAGTATGCAAACCACTCAAGGTCTGTATCCGGTTCGCAGAAGAATTCAAGTTCCATCTGCTCGAATTCACGTGTACGGAATGTGAAGTTACCCGGTGTGATCTCGTTACGGAAGGATTTACCGATCTGACCGATACCAAACGGGATTTTCTTACGGGATGTTCTCTGAACATTCTTGAAGTTTACGAAAATACCCTGTGCTGTTTCAGGTCTTAAATATACTGTGTTCTTAGCATCCTCTGTTACACCCTGGAATGTCTTGAACATCAGGTTGAACTGGCGGATATCTGTAAAGTTATGTTTGCCGCATGTCGGGCATGGTACATTGTGATCTTTAATGAAGTTCATCATCTCTTCCTGAGACCATCCGTCTACAGAGCTCTCAAGTTCAATACCGTTCTCCTGGCTGAAATCTTCGATGATCTTATCTGCACGGAAACGTTCGTGACATTCCTTACAGTCCATCAGCGGGTCAGAGAAGCTTCCCAGATGTCCGGATGCTACCCATGTCTGCGGATTCATCAGGATCGCACAGTCAACACCTACGTTGTATGGAGATTCCTGAATAAATTTCTGCCACCATGCACGTTTTACATTATTCTTTAATTCTACACCGAGATTACCATAATCCCATGTGTTTGCAAGACCTCCGTAAATCTCAGAGCCCGGATAAACAAATCCTCTTGCTTTTGCCAGAGCTATGATTTTGTCCATTGTTTTTTCCATCACAATTCTCCTCGTTCTTTTTTATAAAATAGGTACACAGCTATCGTCTAATATACAAACAATAACCGCCAACGTAACTACTCATTTTATCAGATCTGACAGGTCTCTGCAGTCAGATCCAAATCCTTAATTAGTTCGGTTAACACAATGAATAGCTACAACTAAAGCCATTATACCTGTAACTCTTTCCTTTTTCAAGGTATCTCAGCTCATTATTTCCAGAATTTCCAGACTTTTAAACCGTTTTTCTGTGTTTGTAGCCACATACGTGTGGATATAACGTTCCAGTTCATAGAGAACTTCTTCTGTTACAGCAAAGGTATACAGCTTGCCAAGAGACGCCGTTACTATGTACTGCATGGCATACAGGGCAGGCGCAGAAATTCTCTTTGCGTCATTTACCTGCCCAAGGCAATGCTTATCCAGTATTCCATGATTCTGCTGGGAAAAGAAAAGTTCCTCCCCCTCCACCGGCTGTCTTTCACAGCACACACAGTTAAACAGAGAAGGGCACAGTCCCTGTGCTGCCATCATGCGAAGTTCAAAAATACACCGCACCAGTCTGTCCTCAATATGAGGATTCAGCAATGCCTTCACCGTTACATACAGAAGGTTCATGGCTTCCTTCTCATCTGTTCCTTCCTGTCCGAAATAATCTGCCAGTTCCAGAAAATAATATCCGTAATAGATACCCGGCTGTTCACTGGCCAGTTCCACAAAATGATGAGTAATGGATGCCTGGTTCAGATTATAGCTGGAACGCCCTTCATAAAGGGTAAAGATTCCGAATACAAAGGGATTCGCTACTGCCAGAAACGGGCTGTTTGGCCGGCGTGCCCCTTTTGCAAAGGCTGAAATCTTTCCCCGTTCTCTGGTAAGAAGGACGATCCGTTTATCATATTCTCCTACAGGCATGGCAGAGAGTACCACTCCCTGCACAGTTATTAAATCACTCATTCCATCTGCTTCCTGACTATTGTTTTCTCATTTTAAGGATTGCTATAATATCTGCAATGGCCCAGACTGCCGGCAGATAATTTATTGTCTTATATCAAAATTTGCACGTAACTTTACCATTAGCTTTATCGTCTGATCAGATTTCCGTATTATCAGATTTCTTTTTTATCGTAACCGAAGTTCTTGATAAGGAAGTCGCTATCTCTCCAATCTTTCTTTACTTTGACCCAGAGTTTCAGATTGACTTTTGATTCCAGCATACGTTCGATCTCATATCTGGCGTTGCTGCCGATTTTCTTCAGCATGGCTCCTTGTTTACCGATGATGATTCCCTTATGAGACTCTCTCTCGCAAATGATCGTTGCATCAATATCTACGATTGGTTTCTTGCCCGGACGTGTTTTCATCTGGTCGATGGCAACAGCAATACCGTGCGGAATTTCCGCATCCAGTGCATGAAGTGCCTTCTCGCGGATCACCTCTGCCACAATCTGACGCTGCGGCTGGTCTGTAACTGTATCTTCATCATAGAACATCGGACCGTACGGCAGATATTTTAAGATACATCCAATAATATCCTCTGTATTCTGTCCTCTCAGAGCAGAGCACGGAATGATCTCTGCGAAATCACATACCTTGCGGTAAGTATCAATCGCAGGAAGGATTTCTTCCTTTGAAACTGTATCGATCTTATTAATGATCAGAATGACCGGCACACCGATATTCTGAAGCTGTTCCGCAATATGACGCTCTCCTGCACCGATAAAGGTACTTGGCTCTACCAGCCACATAATAGCATCTACTTCTTTTAAAGTTCTCTCAGCCACCTGAACCATATATTCGCCCAGCTTATTCTTTGCCTTATGGATACCAGGGGTATCAAGGAATACGATCTGTCCCTCATCACAGGTATAAACTGTCTGGATACGGTTTCTGGTTGTCTGTGGTTTCTTGGATGTGATAGCGATTTTCTGACCGATCAAATGGTTCATCAGAGTTGATTTACCAACATTCGGACGTCCAATGATCGCTACAAATCCGGATTTAAAATTCTCGTTCATTCTATCTTTTTCCTTATATTTTATACTTTTAGCCGTTGATCAGTGATTTCACTTCCATCAGTAGATCAGAAGCTTCAGATACCTTGCTCTCACTTCCCACCACGCAGATCTGATCTGCTGCCAGGATTGCTTCGATGATCTCAGCCAGTGCATGGATATCTTCTACAGATGCGTTAAGGATCTGATCACGTTCCTTCTGGAGCATCTCTTCTGTCACACCGCAGAAATATGCATTTCTGGAAACAGCCCCTTTCATCTGAGGGGTCTTCGGCACATCCTTGCCACTGATGGTTCCGATAATATATTTCGTCATATCACGCTCATCAGCCTGGAAGTTTCTCACATAATCCGGAATTCCTTTATATACATCCAGAGTACGTTTCAGATGCGGATCACGATAAGACACCAGATAGCTCTCACCATTTCTCTTAAATCCGCTCATGCAGCCATATGCGCCGCCCTTTACGCGAAGATTGATCCACAGATAGTCATAGCTTAAGATAACCTTCAGGATCTCAAGTGCACCTGTATATTCCAGACCTTTCTTCTTAAAGTTACCTGTCTGTGCCACATACTGTACCTGTCCTGAAGTCTTGAATCCTTCATTCTTCTTTGTGCAGATCAGTTTATCCTGATATTTCTCTACAGGTTCTGTGCAGAGTGCTGCTTTTACTTCTGCAGCAAACTTCTCAACCGCTTCCAGAGACTCTCTCTCTCCTGTATAGCTGATCATAAAGTTCTCCGGACGGAAGATTTCTTTCATCAGTCTGCGAAGTTCCTCTACGATCTCGTCTTTTCTCTGGTCAAAATCTTTCTCAAGTTTTTCGATAAACTGATAATATCCGATTCCAGCCATCTCATCCTGGAATGCTGCCATAGGAGAAGAATAAGCAGTTGCTCTCAATACAGCAGTAGAATGTCCGGCACCTGTCAGGCTGACCTGTGCACGTGATTTCACAGAAGCAATGATCTCATAGAGACGCTTGGTATCTTCCAGTTTAGAAGTATTCAGGATTTCCTGGATCATATGGAACAGGAATTCCATCTTTGGGTAAAGCGCTTTTCCTCTTACAGAAAACATTGCCTGAAATTCTTCCGTTGAATCTGCTCTGTCAAATACCTCTACACCGCAGTTGATACCACCTGTATTGGCATTGATCTCATTAAACAGCTCGCCGTATGTGTAATCCTTTGTATCTACATATCCAAGTACGGACTTCAAAAGTCCCAGATACGGGATCTGCTCCGGTGCAATGCTGTCTGTCTTAAACATCATGTCCACATATCCGATGCCGTTTGTGCATACATCATGATAAAGAAACAGACTGTCATCTACGGATAATTCCTCATTTACAAACTTTCCGGCTTCTTTCTTAATGTCACTTCTCTTCAGCATCGGGATGCACTCCAGTGCTTCAGGATCTTCTTCTGCCTCCTGATATGCTTCCAGTGCTCTGGTCTTCTCAACCATTGCATTTAATTCTTCCTCTGAAAGGCTGCTTCTGTAAGCTTCCAGTTTCTCTTCCAGTTCTTTCTCACGCTGGGCTGCCAGACCTTTCTTCGGCAGAAGCGTCAGAACACAGCCATGCGGGTTCTCAAGAAGATATTTGCGTATCAGTTCCTCGAAATATCCCTCATTGACTGCCTTCTTCAGATTCTCAAATACTGTAAGCTGCTGTACCTGTGCAAAAGGATTTCCCTTCTCATACAGCCAGTCTCCCAGGATATCCAGACCATACATCAGTCCCTTTGGATAAGAGGAGAAGTCTGCTTCACGGTAACGGAATTCAAAATAATTAATTCCTGCTTCCACTGCCTTCTTATCAATTCCGTTCTCAACGATATCTCCTAGCACCTGTCTGATCACAGATACAAATTCTTCTTTTTTGTCCGGATTGGAACCCTTTGCGATCACTGTAAAATATGGCTGGAGAATGCCGTCATCATAAGAGCCATAGACATCCTTACCCACTTTTGCATCCAGAAGTGCCTGCTTCAACGGTGCTCCCGGTGCACTTAACAGTGCGTAGTCCAACACCTCAAATGCCATTGCCATCTGGCTGTCTGCAGCATTTCCGGCAACCATATTGTAGGAAAGATAAGTATTATCTTCTTCGCTCTCGTTCTCAGCAACCGGATACTCCAGCTCCACATCCTGGCATGCTGCAAATGCTTTCTGCTCTTCAATAGCAGAATCTACATCCAGATGCTCGAAATTGGACAGATAATGCTCATCCAGGAATGCCAGTTTCTCTTCCATATCCATATTTCCATACAGGTAAATGTAGCTGTTGGATGGATGATAGTAAGTTCTGTGGAAATTCAGGAAATTCTCATAAGTCAGATCCGGAATGTTCTTCGGATCACCACCTGATTCACATCCATAAGTAGTATCAGGGAAAAGGTGATTCATGATCTCACGTTCCAGAACTTCATCCGGCGAAGAGAATGCTCCCTTCATCTCGTTATATACAACACCATTGTATTTCAGTGGTCCTTCCGGCTGTTCCAGATGATAGTTCCAGCCTTCCTGACGGAAAATCTCTTCTCTTTTATAGATATTCGGATAGAATACCGCATCCAGATAAACATGCATCAGATTCTGGAAATCCTGATCATTGCAGCTTGCTACAGGGTAGCAGGTTTTGTCCGGATAAGTCATTGCATTCAGAAATGTGTTCAGAGATCCTTTTACCAATTCCACAAAAGGATCTTTAAGTGGAAATTCCCTGGATCCGCAGAGTACGCTGTGCTCCAGGATATGCGCAACACCTGTACTGTCCTTAGGCGGTGTACGGAATGCGATATTAAATACTTTGTTCTCATCATCATTCTCGATCAGCATGACTCTGGCACCTGTTTTCTTATGGCGCAGGAGCCATCCCCTGGAATGAATATCTGTCAGTTCCTCTTCTGTCACAACTTCATAAGCTGTCAAATTCTCTTTGTTCATGTATGCCTCCAAATTAATTATTGGCGTATTCTATAATCCGCCCTCTCCCGGAAAATGAGCCTCATAAGCTTCCCTTGCTGCTCTGGTGATAATATCCAGTTCTTCCTTCATATTGATATTGCCCGGAAGCACAACTGCAGTCTCATATACATCATTCTGAAGCTTGTTCTTGGCATTCTTCTCACCCAGCGGCACAATTCCGCATAAAGTGGAATTATAAGTTTTATCTTTCTCACACAGTTCCATATAAGTTTTCACCATATGGCAGCATTCTCTGTAAAGCAGTTCTCTGTGAAGTTCACTCTTCTCCTGAATCTCTTTGAATTTCAGTTTCTTCAGGTTCTTCTCGATTTCTTTTCGCGCACTCTTTGCGCCAAAAAGTCTTCCGGCTGCATCTTTATTATATTCCAATGCCATCCAGAGAGCCAGGTATCCGTCTGCACGTGTTTCAGCTCCTTTTTCTGCCGGTCCGCCATAACGCAGTTCCCATAATTCCTTTCGAACTGCATTTGCCTCATCATCCTCTCCGTCCGCAATGGACTGATCAAGGAACATTTTTCTTTTCATTGGCTCATACTCTCTGTAATAAAGAGCAATTGTTGGTGTATCTGTCATATTCTTTTCCTCTCAGGTTATTAATGAACTTACGGTTCTTCATAGGTAAGTTCTGTCTCAGCAAGCGCCAGTGCTTCCTCAATTACCTGATCCATATCCATATAACGATACATACCAAGTCTTCCGCCGAAGATCACATTCTTCTCCTCTAATGCACGGCGTTCATATTTATCAAACAGTTCACTGTTCTTCGGATCATTTACCGGATAATACGGTTCTTTTCCCTTCTCCCATGCAGCCGGATACTCTCTGGTGATCACGGTCTTCGGCTGAGTACCGAATTCAAAATGCTTATGCTCGATAATTCTTGTATACGGAACTTCATAATCTGTATAGTTTACAACTGCATTTCCCTGATAGTTGCCCATATCCAGCACTTCTGTCTCAAATCTTAAGGATCTGTACTCCAGTTCTCCGTAACAATAGTCATAGAACTGATCGATCATACCTGTAAAGAGTACTTTATCAGCCTGCGCAGTCAGTTCCTCTCTGTTTGCAAAGAAATCAGTATTCAGGCATACCTGTACACCTTCGAGAAGTTTCTTTACAATACGTGTATAGCCACCCTTCGGGATTCCCTGATAAGGATCCTTAAAGTAGTTGTTATCATAAGTATAACGCAAAGGCAGTCTTTTTATGATAAATGCCGGCAGATCTTTGCACTCTCTGCCCCACTGTTTCCTTGTATATCCTTCTACCAGTTTCTCATATACATCCTGACCAACCAGTGCAAGTGCCTGCTCTTCCAGATTCTTCGGATGTGTGATGTGCATTCTTGCGATCTGTTCCTGGATTTTCGCCTTTGCTTCTGCCGGAGTACGTACTCCCCAGAGCTGGTGGAAAGTATTCATATTAAACGGCAGATTATATAATTCATCTTTATAAACCGCGATCGGTGAGTTTACGAAATGATTGAATTCCGCAAACTGGTTAATATAATCCCATACCTGTTTTCTGGAAGTATGGAAAATATGCGCACCATATCTGTGCACCTGAATTCCCTCTACTTCTTCTGTGTAAATATTTCCGCCGATGTGGTCTCTTTTGTCAATCACAAGGCATGTTTTTCCCCGTCTTGTAGCCTCATGTGCAAATACTGCTCCAAAAAGGCCTGCTCCAACTATCAGATAATCATATTTCTTCATGTCCGACACCTTCTTCTTATAAATTTTAAGAGAAACTACTCTCTTTCCCCTCGGGTCTTCCCTGATCCGAATCATGTAAATAATTTCATCTGCACGATTCATTCAAACGGATAAAATCATTCGCTTCGCTACTTGCTCATAACCAAATAACTGCTCCGCAATTTGATAAAAAAAGCAGTAACGCTTTTTTTGCGCTACTGCCATTATAACAAATTCATCCGAAAATGGATAGTCTTTCTATTCTATTTTCTTCCTGCAACCTCATCGAACACATCTGTGATCTCTTTGGACGGTGCCTTGGTAGCAAGACTGAAGATCACGATCATAACAAGACTGACCACAAATCCTACTGCCTGTGAATAAAGTCCTGTATAAGAACCAAGTGTCTGTCCCGAAATAAGCGGTATGTAATCCCAGATGATAACGGTAAGACCACCGGAAACAATACCTGCAACTGCACCTGCCAGATTTGTTCTTCTCCAGAACAGAGACATCACTACAGTCGGACCAAATGCTGAACCAAGGCCAGCCCATGCATTAGATACCAGTCCCATGATACTGCTGTTCGGATTCCATGCAATAACAAATGCAACAACAGAAACTGCAATAACAGTAAATCTGGCAACTGTCAGGATTTCTTTGGAATCCGCATCTTTCTTGATAAACTGATGATATAAATCCTCAGAAGCCGCAGAGGCAGTTACCAGAAGCTGTGAATCTGCAGTGGACATGATCGCCGCCAGAATACCACAGAGGAAAATACCTCCGACAAACGGCAGTGCCAGATCTGTGGAAAACAGTTTGTTGATCATCTCGATAAATACACTCTCTGCAGAAGATGCCCCCTCTTCTCCCAGTACAGCCGGAAGCAGATATGCACGTCCCACAATACCGATGAAACATGCTGCTGTCAGAGAAAGAATATCCCATACGATCGCGATCACACTGGATTTCTTTAACTCCTGCTCATTCTTTACAGCCATAAAACGGGTCAGGATATGAGGCATGCCGCAATATCCAAGTCCCCATGCAAGCTGAGAAAAGATTTCAATAAATGTATATGGACGTTCTCCATTCTCAAAAGGATTCAGGAAAGCTGCTGCTCCGCCTGGGGCACCACTCTGTGTCAGAAGATCAGTCAGGTTTCCGCTTAATGTAAAGTAAGCAACCAGCGGAACGATCAGAAGACCGATCAGCATCAGTGTTCCCTGTACAAAGTCTGTTACACATACAGCCATAAATCCACCCATGAATGTATAACAGAGGATAACTGCTGCTCCGATTGCCAGTGCGATATGATAATCAATCCCGAATACGGTATTGAAAAGCTTTCCGCCTGCTGCCAGTGCTGAAGCTGTATATACCAGGAAAAAGATCACGATCACAATAGAGGAAAGCAGTAACAGGATTCTCTTCTTATCCTGAAATCTGTTCTCGAAATATGCAGGGATCGTAAGGGAATTGTTCGCTGCGATCGTATATTTACGAAGTCTGTGTGAAATACAGACCCAGTTTAATACAGTTCCGATAAATAATCCTACTGCAATCCAGATCTGTCCGGTTCCCAGAGAATAAATCGCTCCCGGAAGTCCCATCAGAAGCCATCCACTCATATCTGATGCCTGTGCAGACAGAGCCGCTACCCATGCATTCAGTCCACGTCCGCCCAGGAAATAATCCTCTGAGCTGTTTGTTTTCTTCATATAGACCACACCGATGACTATCATAAATAACAGATAGACTACAAATGCGGACAATATGATCATTGTTGTACCACTCAAATTTACTCCTCCTTTTTATTCTTAAAATACACTCCGGATCTGCCCGGAGCATTTTCATATAACAGATATAAAAGAACTTTCCCTATTTCTGTTACATATTTACTTCGCAGAAATATGATACAGTTATTTTCTGCACGGCAAAAAAGTAACCGCGTACTTCTACTGTACCCGGTTACTTTACCACATTACCTTGTCATCACGCAAGTGTATTTCCCAAATTTTGGTATTTTTTTGCCTGAACTATATTTTTACACCAAAATCCGCTGTCCTGTCAATCAGAAATTTATCTGTTCCTGTTTTTTCTTAAGGCTCTGAATCTGGTTTTGTCTTTTTTCAGATAAACATTCTTAATATAAGAGATCAGAACTTCTTCTCCACGGTCATCCAGGATCCGCAGAAGCCCCTCCAGGTCTCTCTTTGTTTTGGGATGGATAAACCACAGTTTCTCCTTACCTTTCAGATAATACTGCAGCGGCTGATGCTGATCATATTTGTCTCCAAGATAATTTCTGGATGCACTGATCCTGTCCATTACCATCTCTGCGATATATTTCCTCGGCATCGGCACACCATTGATGATATGTTCATCACCAGGCACATAATCTACCCAATACTCAAAATGATGCTTATTTCTGCCTTTGTGATGAAGCCAGGATTTCGACAACCCTGTCTCCTCACGCTCTGCATTATTCGGGCTTCTGTCACCCTGATAATATTTACATCCTACAAGAAACTCCACAGGCGCATATTTTGACAGGTCATGAAGCAGTCCCTGTTTATATAAACCTGCCCGGAAGCAGTAATGCATAACAAGCAGCTTATGTCTGGTTATTGTCTTAAAGTGCAGCCACGGATGCATCTTCCTTCTCCTCCTCTACTGCCAGCAGTACCACAATGGTACGCGGTCCGATTTCCAGTTTCTTACTGTATTTCTCTTCACTTTCATCCAGAAATCCATTCTCTTTTACTGCACTGGTGTCGATTACTTTCTTCCAGTGCTTATGTCCCAGATTCGGCAGGGCAAACTCCCTGGTTTCCCAGTGGAAATTATAC
The DNA here is from genome assembly GCF_018919065.1 of Blautia sp. MSJ-9. Classification (GTDB taxonomy): domain Bacteria; phylum Bacillota; class Clostridia; order Lachnospirales; family Lachnospiraceae; genus Blautia_A. The sequence continues at coordinate 76,366 of NZ_JAHLQG010000024.1, forward strand.
GCGATATAAACAGACTCATCCTCACTGCCGTCAGCTTTCTGTGCATAGGCACCATAATACATGATCCCCAGCAGTCTGGAAGTATTTTCTGCATTTAAATACCATGCCCGTTCTCCATGAAGGGAAACATCCGGCAGGCCTTTAGTCTTATAATCCACACCTCTCATCTCATCCGGCACATGAAGGATCGGATGCTCCCTGCGAAAAGCGATCGCCTGTTTTACAAACTGAAACATTTTCTCATTCTTCTTCAGACCTTTCCAGTCAATCCATCCTACCTGATTATCCTGACAGTAGGCATTATTGTTTCCATTCTGGGAATTACAGATCTCATCTCCACCGTAGATCATTGGAACACCCTGACCAAGCAGCACCATAAGAAATGCATTTCGCAGCTGACGTTCTCTCATCTGACGGATCTGTATCTTCCTGCTCGGGCCTTCCACACCGCAGTTCCAGGAATAATTGTAGCTGCTTCCATCCTGATTATTCTCCTGATTTGCCTCATTATGTCTGTAATTATAAGTTACCATATCATTCAGCGTAAATCCGTCCTGACATGCCATATAATTGATCACCGCATATGCACCTGGATTTCTTCTTGTCCTGTATGCAGCAGTGCCTACCATATCCTCATCACTCTTTAAGAAACAGCGCATATCCTGCAGAAATCCCGGATTATACTGTGCAATACACTTTCCTGCCGGATTCTTCTTTCTGATAATCTGATCTTCATTGAAGTCATGAAACATCAGCTTCGTATCGCTCAGAATTGCATCATGCATCAGCAGTCCTGTCGGAACGCCCTCTCCGAGAACATGGAATCCATCTACATGATAATAAAGTTTCCAGAACTGCAGTGCACGCAGTGTCACTACAGGATTGCTCTCTTTTGGAAAGTACATTTCCATAATACAGGCGATCCCTGCCTGATGAAGCTTTCTGATCAATGTCTTAAATTCCTTCTCCGGATCGTCTGTCGCACAGTAAGATCTCTTCGGTGCAAAATAATAGCCCGGTATATAACCCCAGAAATTCACACGGCCTTCTGTACGCTTCTCAGAAACCATCCCCGCTGCTGCCGGATCACTGGTGATACCACTCTCCATAAATTCATAAGCCGGCATCAGTTCAATTGTATTGATTCCCAGTTCCTTCCAGTACGGGATCATTTCTTCCAGTGCCTGGAATGTTCCCTTCACCCCTCTGATACTGCGGTTTACCTTTGTATAGCCTCTTACATGCAGTTTATAAAGAATCATCTCATGATAGGGAATCCGCGGATTTCTGTCATTTTCCCAGTCAAAAACCTCATTCTTCAAAAATCCACATCTTACTTTGTGAGGATCACTGTCTGCTGCCGCACCAAAACGCTCTCTTCCCATAATTCTGTATGCGCAGGGATCTGTATATACCCTTCCATCCACCATGAAATTATACTCATAATCCTCAGATCTGAAATCCGGAATGGATAATGCGTACATATTTCCTGTCCTCTCCTCTTCTGTGAAAGGAATCTCCGCAAAAGGTTTTCTTGCTCTCTTCTTATAGAGAACCAGAGATGCACTGCTGCCTTCCGGTACCTCTACTGCAAAATTGTATCCATTCGAAAGTTTATTTGCACCAGGTATCAGCGCCAGCCCCTTTTCTGTTTTCATCTTTCTGCGCTCAGCCATCTCTTTGTCTCCTCCATATTTTTAATCAGTCTAATGCAATCTGAAGTTCTACCGGACAGTGATCGGATCCCATGATATCAGAATGGATATCTGCACCCTCAAGTTTATCTTTCAGCTGCGGAGAAGTGATAAAATAGTCAATTCTCCATCCGGCATTCTTCTCTCTGGCCTTGAATCTGTAAGACCACCAGGAATATCTGCCTTCCACATCCGGGTAAAAGTAGCGGAAAGTATCGATAAATCCGCTCTCAAGCACTTTCGTAAAGCATGCACGTTCTTCATCTGTAAATCCGGCATTCTTACGGTTTGTTTTCGGATTCTTCAGATCGATCTCCTGATGTGCCACATTCATGTCACCGCAACAGATCACCGGCTTGTTCTCCTGCAATTTCAGCAGATATGCGAGGAAATCCTCCTCCCAGTGCATGCGGTATTCCAGTCTGCGCAGTTCACTCTGAGAGTTTGGTGTATATACAGTCACCAGATAAAAGTTCTCAAATTCCAGTGTGATCACACGGCCCTCTTTGTCATGCTCCTCAATTCCAATTCCGTAAGTCACAGACAATGGCTCTTTCTTTGTAAAAACAGCAGTTCCTGAATATCCGCGTCTGTTAGCATAATTCCAGTACTGGTAATATCCCGGAAGTTCCAGATCCACCTGTCCCTGCTGGCATTTCGTCTCCTGCAGGCAGAAAATATCCGCATCAAGGTCATTGAAACTCTCCACAAATCCTTTGCCAATGCAGGCACGGATTCCATTTACATTCCATGAGATTAATTTCATATAAAATGATCTCCTCTGTCTCTTCATCATTTCTGTCTGACGGCTTCTTCTGCAGTCAGACTCTTTTATCATTATAGCACGTTTTGGCTCTGTAAAAAACACCTTTTTCCATGTCCCAGTCCTTTCGTAATTCCTCAGGTACTGTTCACGCGCTGCTATTGTTACTGTTCAGAGGTATGCATAGGCCATTGTAAAAAATGACGAAATTTATATTTTTATTTCTGTGGAAATATTTCCAGGTCAGCAAAGTTATGTGGATAGCTTTGCTGACTCTTTCTT
>NZ_JAHLQG010000039.1 GCF_018919065.1 Blautia sp. MSJ-9
GGTAAAAAATATTTTGTCAAGTTTTTTAAAAAGAAAAAAAGCCAGCAAATATGCTGGTTTGAGTAGTGGTCGAATTTTTGGTACTGCAAAAAATGATAGTGCTAAATCCTAAAGACGGGCATTTCTGTTGCACTTACTAACATGATAAATTCCTCCTAATCTGTAGTAACTGCTACGTTCTTTCGCAGCTACTCTAATCAATCTTTGATATGGAATTACATCTATATCCAGATATGGTTATATTACCAGATTTCTGCTTTTTCGTCTACTATTTTGCTAAAAAAATGACAAACAAAATTACATGGATTTATGAAAAACTCCCTGCTGCATGAGAAATCTTTTAATTTTTTCAGATTTTTTGAAAAAAGTTCTTGCAATCTGGTTCTGTTTCATATATAATAAGTTCCGGTTCAAGGATGGATTCCCGAGTGGCCAAAGGGGGCAGACTGTAAATCTGTTAGCAACGCTTTCGAAGGTTCGAATCCTTCTCCATCCACTTAAGACTCAGACGGATGTCTGGGTCTTTTTTTGTTCCATCAATACCGCCTGATACATATTGTAATCAAACAAATAACTTGTTTGTACAAAAAAGAACAGAAACTAAGAGCAAAATCTTAATCCCTGTTCTTTTTAATGCCAATTTTCAATTAATTTTTATGATGTAAAACCACCACGCCAAATGCCGGCATTGTAAGTTTGAGTATTCCAGCGGAGGCGATGTATTCGGCTGGTTCTTCGGTGAAGCCTTCGGCAGAAGTCATGACGATCCGTTCAAGTTTTGTATCTGCCAGTCGGCTGATTCCAGACTGCCATAGCTGGATTTCTACTTCACGGCTCTCGGCTCTGTTATTAATGATCACGATCATCTGCTCTTTCTGTGAGAATCTTGCATAGCAGAGTCCCTGATAGTCGTTCCAGAGGAAGCCCAGAGACCCTGTTTTCAGGACTTCGTAGCTCTTGTGGATGCGGATCATGACTCTGTGGAAGTCGATCATCTGATAATCTTCACGTCCCCACGGATACGTACGTCTGTTATCCGGGTCTGTAAATCCGCAAAGTCCGGCCTCATCTCCATAATATACCGTCGGTGCACCCGGCCATGTCATCTGGATGGCTACGGCTTCACGCATAACTGCCGGATTTACTCCCTCAGATGCTGCTTCTGCACCTGCGTAGGAAATCCTTCCTACTCTATGGTTGGTTCTGGTCAGGAATCTGGAATGGTCATGATTGGATAACTCATTCATTGCAGTCTGAAGCGCGGACATATGAAGAGCACGCATGTGATTCTTCATTGCACCGATAAAAGCATCGCTGTTGCCCAGAAGATCCTCTCTGTACTCATCGCTATGCTTCTCCATACCAGTCAGGAACCAGGTCAGTGGTTCCATGAACGCATCGTAGTTCATAACTGTATCCCACTCATCGCCCCGGAGCCATCCTTCTGGATTGCCGTAATGTTCTGCAAGAATGATCGCATTCGGGTTCGCTGCTTTCACTGCCTTACGGAAATCTTTCCAGAATTTATGGTTAAATTCATTGCTGTGTCCCAGGTCTGCTGCCACGTCAAGTCTCCATCCATCTACATTGTATGGTGCAGATACCCATTTCTGACCTACACGGAGAATATAGTCATAAAGTTCCTGAGAACCTTCATAATTCAGCTTCGGTAATGTGTCATGTGTCCACCATCCATCATAAGTCGGATTGTATGGCCATTTATTCGGATCATTAAAGGAGAAGAAGTTTCTGTATGGACTGTCTGCAGAAATATAAGCCCCTTTCGGATATCCTTCCTGGTTCTCATAAATGCGTTCTCTGTCCATCCATTTATTAAAAGAGCCGCAATGGTTAAATACACCATCCAGAATGATCTTCATTCCTCTTCTGTGGATCTCTGCTGTCAATTTGGCAAACAGTTCATTGCTGGCTTCCAGGTTCTTCTTGTCTGTGACACGTTTGATATATTTCCATGCATGAGAATTATCGCTGTCATCTCCCAGAAGAATTCCCTCATTACAGTCCTCTACGATCCTGCCGTAATGTGGATCTACATAGTCATAGTCCTGACAGTCATATTTATGGTTACTCGGGGAAACAAAAATCGGGTTCAGGTAAATAACCTCCACACCCAGATCCTGCAGATAATCCAGCTTGTTCATAATGCCCTGCAGGTCACCGCCGTAAAATTCACGTACGCCCATTACTGCCGGAATCTTGTTCCACTGTTCTACCTGTACACTCTTATCTCCAATATAATGGTATTCTCCGGTCACTACGTCATTGGTCGGATCTCCGTTCAGGAAACGATCCACGTAAATCTGGTACATGACTGCACCCTTCGCCCACTTCGGCGTATCAAATCCCGGATAAATCTCGAAGTCCATTCTGCCTTCATGCTTGGTACAGACTCCGAGGTTGTTATAATAGCAGGTTACCCAGCCATACTGTATCTCAAAATAATAACGGAAAATGTCCTCTCCAATGGTTACCTGGGCAGAATAATAATCGAATCCATTTTCTGTATCACATATCTGCATCTGTATGCGCCGTTCTCCGCTTACAAGGTATACAGAATCTACATTGTTCCTCTGTGTACGGAATTTGATCGTTACCGTATCCCCTGCCTTTGGCTCTGCCGGGTTTCTGTAAAATTCTGTTCCGTCACTGAAAAGCGCCTCTTTATTAAATACAGGACGCATGTTTAAGATATATTGCATTTTTTTTCTTATATCTGCTTTTCCATGTTCCATTTCCGTCAATCCTCTCTGTCATTTATCATCTTATTTATTTTATCTTAAAACAGGTAAGATGACAACCATCTGATTGTCCCAAATTTGCGCAGAGATTCAGTGATTCTGCTCAATCTTCCGCCGTTTTTTATACAAAGTAAAAAAGCCAGCGGGATAAGCTGGCTTTTTTGGAGAAGGTATTTCTTCTTATGGGGTGTAGCAAAAACTATATAATGTATTGGGGGGTTTTTACGATATATATAATAGCATGGGGCAAGGAAAAAGTGTGCACAAACTTCACAAAATTTGGCACACTTTTTTGTTTATATTATATATCAGTATTTTCTGTTTCTGGATTTTCTGTTGTAAAAAGTGCTTCAAACTCGTCTCTGTGCACCTTTTCCTTCTCAAGAAGAAGTGCTGCGCACTTGTGCAGAACGTCCTCATGTTCCAGAATAATTTTCTTGGCCTGATCGTGGCATTCTCCGATGATACGGCGGATTTCCTCGTCGATCGCCTTGGCTACATCTTCGCTGTAACTTCTGGTGTGGGCCAGATCTCTTCCGATAAATACTTCATCATCGTCATCACCGTAGCAGATCAGTCCCAGTTTATCAGACATACCATATTTCATCACCATGCTTCTTGCAGTCGCAGTTGCACGTTTGATATCATTGGATGCACCGGTAGTAATGTCCCCGAAGATAATCTCCTCTGCGATACGTCCACCCAACAGAGTCATAATATCCTGAAGCATTTTCCCTTTGGTATTAAACATCTCATCATTATCCGGAAGCGGCATAGTGTAACCTGCTGCCCCCATTCCTGTCGGGATGATGGAAATCGTGTAAACAGGATCCATATCCGGAAGTACATGGAACAGGATCGCATGTCCGGATTCATGGTAAGCTGTGATCTTCTTCTCTTTCTCAGAGATCACTTTACTCTTCTTCTCAGCACCGATACCAACTTTGATAAAAGCACCCTTAATATCAGACTGAAGAATGAATCCTCTTCCCTGTCTTGCAGCTTCAATGGCAGCTTCGTTCAGAAGGTTCTCCAGGTCTGCACCTGTAAATCCTGCGGTTGTTCTTGCGATCTGAGCCAGATCTACATCCTCTCCCAAAGGTTTATCCTTCGCATGAACACGAAGAATCTCTTCTCTGCCTTTGACATCCGGACGTCCAACTGCAACCTTACGGTCAAAACGTCCCGGACGAAGGATCGCCGGATCCAGGATATCCACACGGTTTGTAGCCGCCATTACGATGATTCCTTCATTCACACCAAAACCATCCATTTCTACAAGAAGCTGGTTCAGTGTCTGTTCTCTCTCATCATGGCCGCCGCCCATACCTGTTCCACGCTGTCTGGCAACTGCATCGATCTCATCGATGAAGATAATACACGGTGCATGACGCTTGCCTTCTTCGAAAAGGTCACGCACACGGGATGCACCTACACCGACAAACATTTCTACAAAGTCAGAACCGGAAATAGAGAAGAACGGAACTCCCGCTTCTCCGGCTACTGCTTTTGCCAGAAGTGTCTTACCTGTTCCTGGAGGGCCTACAAGGATCACACCCTTCGGGATTCTCGCACCGACTTTTGTATATTTCTGCGGGGATTTCAGGAAATCAACAACCTCTACCAGATCTTCCTTCTCCTCCTGCAGACCTGCTACATTGTCAAAAGTAACTTTCTTATTGTCATCCGGAGTTGTCATTCTCGCACGGCTCTTACCGAAATTCATCATCTTGGCATTTCCACCGCCGCCTCCACCGGCCATCTGACGGTTCATCATCATGATCAGGAAGATCACAAGTGCACCTGTGAGAAGAACCGGGAGCAGAGTTGTGAGAAATACATTATCTCCTGGTACATTCTGAGTTGTAACATCAATATTATACTTGTTCAGCAGTTCAATTGCCTGGTTGACATCTGTTACATAGACTTTTCTCTGTCCGTCATCTGTTGTGTCTACGATCACAGCACCTGTCGGAACCTCTCTGTTCTGCTGAATCGTTGCATCAACCACCTTGTTGTCTTCAAGAGCCTGCTCCAGCTGCTTCTGTGTGTAACTGCTCTGAGAAACCACCTGATTATTCAGATAAAAATATCCGGCTACCAGAGCAATGATCAGCACCAGATACAGACCAATTCTGCTTGGCTGTTTATTCACTTAGTTAAATCTCCTTTCAGTCTTCCCCCAGTTCTACTACTCCGATGAATGGAAGATTCCTGTATTTCTGTGCATAGTCCAGACCATAGCCTACTACGAACTCATCTGGAATATTGAAGCAGCAGTAATCAACTTTGACATCTTTGACTCTGCGTTCCGGTTTGTCCAGTAATGTACACAGACGGATGCTGTTCGGATTTCTCTTCTTAAGGATCTCGATCAGATAGCTTAAAGTCCTTCCAGAGTCAATGATATCCTCTACGATCAGAACGTCTTTACCTTCCAGTGGCTGGTCAAGGTCTTTGACGATTTTTACAACTCCGCTGGATTTGGTATCATCGCCATAGCTGGATACAGACATAAAGTCAAGTGAAACCGGTACTGTGATTCTCTTGGCAAGTTCACATGTAAAGAACACACCACCCTTTAATACACAGATTAAATGAATCTCTTTACCTGCATAATCCTTGCTGATCTTTGCTGCGATCTGTTTAATACGGGAATCTACTTCCTCTTCGCTGAGTAAAACTTTGATTTTCTCACTCATTTTCGTGTCCTCCTTGGTAATTTAATACTAACACCTTCCTAGTTTGGGGGTTAATTTTATACCTCTCATTCATCCTGCTTCCCACCATCCAGAGAATCTCATTTCCGCATGCGATCAGCGGAATCTCGTCCCGCTTCTCTGACGGGATCTTCTCATCGATCATACAGCGGTTCAGTTTCTTTGTGTTTCCCTGTGCGTTGATGACCATGTAATCCCCTGTCTGTCTGGTTCGAATACACGGATTCCCTATTATTCTATCATAATCAAGCCATTTCGTATACTTTTTTTCTTCAATCTTCTGACCTTCATAGGAAAATATTTCTGCCGAAAAAGTACCCAGAGGACTGGTGACAGTTCCAGGAATACAGACTTCCCACTTCATAGCTGCTGTATCATCTTTACAAGCTGTCTCCACTGACTTGATATCCGCCTTTTTTATATTATTCTGGCCTGACACCGTTCTCCAGTCATTCATATCAGATGATTGTTCCTCTTTTCGAAGAGAAAGCCGCACACCTTTATAAACTCTTCTGGCTTCCATGTTATATGGCAGACTGATTCTTTTTCCTGTCTGCATCTCATGAAGTGCCAGCACTTTCTCATAATGAACTGCTGTCAGGTCTTTCCGTTTACCTGCCAGACTCTCCATCGCCTGCTGAAGTGCATAAATCTGAATGATCTGAGGCTGCGCAAAAAATTTCTCCGTAAAATAATAGCCGGTATCTGTCTGAAATTCTTCCAGTATCTGACTGCTCTGCTGTGTCAGATACTCCTCCGCCTGTGAGATTCTGGCTGCTGTTTCTGCCATATGTGCCGCAGCTTTTGTATTTATCTGCCGCTCCAGTATCGGCAGAATATGATGGCGGATACGGTTTCTGGTATATTCATCAGACAGATTCGTACTGTCCTGGATATGGGAAATATGCTGTTCTTTTAAATAATCGGCAATTTTTTCCCTGCTTAAACATAAAATCGGGCGAATAATCTCTCCATCCACAGGACGCATGGTACAAAGTCCGCGCAGACCAGTTCCTCTGCACAGGTTGTGGATCATAGTCTCAGCAAGATCCTCCTGATTATGTGCCAGTGCTATCTTTATGACATTTTCTGAGTTTCCGCTGTCGTTCTGCCCTTTATCTGCCATATGGGATTCCTGCTTATTCACTATATTACATTTCTTCCTGCAGTCTTCCTGCTCTTTCCCACAGGCACTGATTTCTCTGTGAAAAGCCTCTTTCCTGACAATTCTTCCGGTCTCTTCTTCGCCCATTTTCCATTCCCTGCTCAGTTTCGGCACATCATAATGATAGACTCTGCATGGGATCTGCCATTCCCGGCAGATGTTTTCCACAAAGCTGCTGTCTCTATCAGCTTCCTTTCCACGTATTCCGTGATGTACATGCACAACCCGCAGCGCAAAACCCAATTCCTGCTGCAATTCCTTCAGCAGATGCAGCATTGCCATGGAATCACTACCTCCGGATACACCCGCAAGGATTACATCTTTCTCCACGATCATTCTGTTTTGCTTTATGTAAGCAAGAACTTCTTTCTTCATCTTCTATCGTTTATCCTTTTTTCTATTATTTCTTCCACACGCCTGCCACCAGCACCGTCATATCATCCCGTGCATGATAATCGCTGTATCCCAGCACCCTCTCCAGAATTCCCCTGCCAAAGTCTTTCGGCGCTTCCTCATGGACATCCATGATGATCTCCTTCATGGTCTCTTCCTCCTTCTGACTTGGAAGTGCATCCAAGACTCCGTCTGTCATCATGATCAGATAATCTCCGTGATAAAGTTTTCTGGATGCTGTTTCGAAGTCAATCTGCTGTACAAGTCCTGCCGCCAGGCTCTCAGAAGTGATGGATTCTACCCAATGATCTCTTTTGATAAAAGTCGATGCAGCACCTGCTTTCAGAAAATTACAGATTCCTGTATACAGATCCACAGCACAGATATCCACCGTGGAGAACATTCCTTCCTGATCTTTCAGCACCAGCGCGGAATTAACCATCTTCGCTGCTGTTTCCTGGGAAAACCCCGATTCCATGAACTGTTCCAACAGTTCTACAACTGTTTCACTCTCCCTGCATGCCTCCATCCCGGATCCCATGCCATCTGAAAGGCACATAACAAATCTGCCGCCATCTTCCTGCCTGCATACATAATTATCACCGGAAACCTTTTCTTCTTCCCTTGTCAGTCTGGCAACTCCGTAAAGGATCTGATAGCTTACATCTTCGATAAAATGCACCGTATGATATTCCCCATTTACAATACAACGGCTTCCATTTACAGGTACCATCAGACTGCCGCAGACCCCGGAAAGCAACTGCGAGATTTCTGTCATAGAAATGCACTGCCCGCTTCTGGCACGCATGGTAAGAAATACCTGCCTGCGCCCTTTTACCTTGTCCATTACCCAAGCCTGACGCAGGATCACATGGCACTTGCGCAGACTTTTTCGCAAATCTTCCTCAAACTGGGGTGTTCCTCTTTCCAGATCATACAGATCACTTGCTACATTTTCCATGATCTTTGAAACTTCCATCAGCTGCTGTGCAACTGCAAGTCTATTCTCGATCATGCGGTTATCCCACATCAGATTCTGTTTCTCCCGCTGATAATTCTCGGTAACTGCTTCATAATACTGAACCGAACGGGGACATATGCCTGTCCAGTCACCGCGGATACTTCGAATATCCTCTTCATTTCCGATCTCCATAGAACGTACCAGTGTCTCTACTCCCTTACAAAGCTCCTGTGCATGTTCTCCCCAGCAGATTTCCCGCTGATAACATCTGCTGCATACTTTCGCATTCGTATCCTCGATGATCCGCTCGATCTGCCTGCTGCTCAGGTAATCTTTACGGTACGGCATTCCATAAAAAGTATCTGCCAGTTTCTGAAAAGATGCCGCGTATTTCTCCACCCGTTCTTTCTGCGGATGACTTTCCTGCAAAGAGAGCAGTTCTTCTGTATCCGGCAGATTTTCCGCTAAAATAGTTTTTGCCATGTCCCGTATGATCAGCATGATGCTGATAACGAGCATGGCAATCATCCATTCCTGCATATTCTCCCCTCCCCTTGATATTCCCCTTATCATTCTTATCAGAGGTATTATATGGAAAGGGCTCTGAAATATCTGTCAAACTCAGACGAAAAAATCGTAAAAGTTTTCGACGTTTTTATTGCTGTTTCTTAAAAACAGTCTCATTATCCTTTACAAGTCCCAGTTTCTCTCTGGCAACTTCCTCAGCATATTCGTCTGTTTCCATATATTTCTTTAATTTATCAATCTCTTCTGTGCGGTTCTGCTCATCTTCTATCTGCTGCTCAAGTGTGGCGGCTTTAGCATCGTATCCTGTGAGGCGTTCCTGAAGGTCATTACTTTTAAGCATAAGTCCTCCCAGAAGGACTAAAACAACCAGCGCAATCGCAAGCATTCCAAGAGATTCATAACCTACTTTTCTTCTCTTCTTTTTTTTCTTAGAATTACCCAATTTGCCAGCCTTTCTTTCTTAGCGCACTTATACACTTTATATTTCAGAAGTTTACATCTTTTGACCGGAAATAGCAACCATTTTATCAAAAATTTAATAATTATTACAGGAATCTCCATAAGTCTCGTGCAGCATTTTACAAAAATACCGCCAAGTATTCTGTGACAAACGTATGCTCCCAGCAGGAAACCCAGAATCATAAAAAAGCGCAAAATTCCTTCATTTGTCCTGTAAATCTCCGAAAAGATAAAAAATGCACAACACAGCCAGTAGAGAAGATCTTCAATCCCTGCTGCTTTCTCCGAATGTGCAAGGACGTTTCTCAGGGCGATCAGAAGATCATAACACAAAAGGAGAACCGCTCCTGCAGCTACGGTCCGTACCAGAAGAAGTAATTCATGATGAATAAATGTACTCATCTCTTAACGAAACATCCTTTTTAGAAAAGATTCATCTCTGTTATCTGTATTCTTTGACAGATAGGTAAGACTGTCCACTTTTCCTTCCAGATCTACTTCTCCTTTTTCCAGATCGAGCTGCTTCACATGAAGCTGTTCTCCTTTTATTACAAGTTTACCTGCCTGTGTAAAAAGCAGGATTTCTTTTTCATCAAAGGATTTGACATCCTTTACTCCGGTAATTCTGCCGCCCTGACGGTTCTCCAGCATCAGGCTGTGTGTATTATCCATAGCCGCCTCCCGGATTTCTCACTTATCAGTATTTTATGTCCGTCAGGCTTAAAATAGAATTACCAGTATAGCATTGACTGTTAAAGGTATTTATACATACTCTCTACGTCTTCTTTTTTTACGGTCTCTTTTACATCCAGTACTTCGACTTTGACGTTCTTGCTTCCGAACTGGATTTCGATGGTGTCTCCTGTCTTGACCTGTACGGATGCCTTGGCAGGTTTGTCGTTTACAAGGACTCTTCCTGCATCACAGGCTTCATTTGCTACCGTACGGCGCTTGATCAGGCGCGACACTTTCAAATACTTATCTAATCTCATAATTCTGCTCCTGTATCAGATACTCACGAATTGCTCCGCTAACGCTCACGCAATTCTGGAGTATCAAAAAGGGGGAACTTTCGTCCCCCCGGTTATCGTCTTAATTATTATTTACCGTTAACCATATCTTTTAAAGCTTTTCCAGCTTTGAATTTCGGTGCTTTAGAAGCTTCGATCTTCATTGTTTCACCAGTCTGAGGATTTCTTCCCTCTCTAGCAGCTCTTTCGCTTACTTCAAATGTACCAAATCCAACTAACTGGATCTTTCCGCCATTTTTCAGTTCTTTAGAAACGACATCAACGAAAGATTTCAGAACATCTTCTACGTCCTTCTTGGATAAGTTCGTCTCTTTCGCCATAGCTGCTACTAATTCTGTTTTATTCATGGTGTTTCCTCCTCTAATGATCTCTTTCTTGTTTGGTGGCATCTGCCAAAAGCGACAGAGCTCTATCTTCTATATATATACCTTTTTCCCTATATTGTCAAGGTTTTTCAAAAGATTCGGGCAGTTCCGGATGCCCGAAATAGTTACTGTTCACTCCGTTCTCAGTAACCCGAAATATGCCCCTTTTAACATGTGCTATATTTTTCAAAAATCAGCAGGATAAACCTCAAAACACTTTTGTGCAAAATCCTTCCAGTTTTCTCTCTGTCGGATGAGATTCTGAAGCTTTTCCACATTTTTCTCAGAAATCCACACCTTTTTGTGCGAATAGTAATAATTTGCCAGTTTCCAGTATTTTTCGGGATAAGTAAAGCGTACTCTCAGGTTCTGCCATTCAGCTTTTGAAATGGGACGGATCCTGTGATATTCCCGGAGCATTTCCTGCGCCAGATTTAAATTCCAGTTATACTTTTCTAGGATTTTTCTCATAAAACGGTACAAATCTGCCATCTGAATGTCAAAGTTCCAGTGCCCGAAATTTGTCACTGCTGCAGTTTCATCTTCCCCTTTCAACATCAGAACATTATGCTGGTTGTATTCTCCGTGACAGACCTGTCCCTCACGCCATACCTTCTCTCTGAGACTGTCGTATTCTGTCTCGTCCAGAAGCTCTACCGCATACTGCGCTCTCTGTAAAAACCACTCCACACTTGCCAGATAATCTTTCTCGAATACACTGGACGCACCTTTTTTCCGGATGAATTTGCGGATCTTGCGAAGTTCCTGATTATGCCGGAGGTATTCATCCCGCAGGGAGCGTTCCCTGTATTCCTCCACAGGTTCCATTTTCATTAAAATATGTAACCTTGCCAGCGTCCGGACACTCTTTATGATATCATCTCTGGATTTGGTGTCGCATTCTCTTCCTTCGTACCAGTGCTGCAGTGTAAAAGCCATCTGGTCTTTATCCTTGCTGACCAGACTTTCCTGTGTATTCTGTAGAAAATAATCGGTATTCATCCCGCATTCTTTTAGATGAAGCAGCAGTTCCTGCTGTTTTTTCAGCTTTTTTTCCGAACCGTGAAATTCCCTCAAAATCAAAAGTCCCTGCGAGGTATAACAAAGCAGGGCCCCCCTTGTCCTTGCAGAACGGTCTGCTGTCAGCTCATACTGAGCCAGAGTGCTTAGTCCGTAATCATACAATGACATATCCCCCTCTTATTTTGATACTTTCTATACATATGAAAAAAATCCGGGGGATATACCCTCGGATTTTTATTGCCAGAAATGTAAACTGTTTTATTTCTTATCCAGCATACCTAATAATATTTCTTTCTGATTTTTCTGCGGATCAGCAAGTACCTCTTCCAGTAAACGGTTCAATGTCTCCCCAATCTCACGCCCCGGCTTATATCCGGCCTGGATCAAATCTTTGCCTGTGATTGCCAGGGTTTTCAGAGATACACACTGGTGCTCGTTCAGGATCACCTCATAGGCTTCTTTTACCTTGTCCAGACGCTCCTGTTTCTCAGCACGTCTGTACTCGCTCTGCGCCAGCATATCTGCCTGCTGCACTTCCAGATAATATGGAAAAAGCTCTTCACCGATGCGGTTCACTGCACGGCGGACAGATTTCGTTGTTCCCTCCGGTCTGTCATCATGCCACTTCACCAGGCGGGTTACTTTGCGGATGGTATCGTTGTCGAATTTCAGTCTGCGCAGGATCTGACCTGCCATCTTTTCCCCAGCCTCTCCATGGGTTTTGAAATGATCTCTGCCGTTTTCATCTGTCTTACGCACAACAGGTTTGCCGATATCATGGAGCAGCATGGTGATCCGCAGAACACGGTCTGCACGCACATAGTCAAGACTGTGCAGGATATGCTCTCCGACTGTATAGCAGTGATGAGGAGTATTCTGTGGCGTTTCCATGCAGGCATCAAACTCTGGCAGAAACTCTGCTGTGATCCCTGCTTCATAAGCGACTCTGAGATAATCCGGATGCGGAGACATGAGAAGTTTCACAAGTTCCACCTGAATACGTTCTGCGCTGACATGTTTCAGATTCGGCGCCAGGACTTTCAGTGCCTTACGTGTTTCCGCTTCAATGCTAAAACCAAGCTGTGCACTGAAGCGGACTGCACGCATAATGCGAAGTGCATCCTCTGTAAAACGCTCCAGCGGATCGCCCACACAGCGGATGATCTTTCTATCGATGTCCTCCATTCCGCCAAAGAGATCAACAAGTCCTCTGGACGGATTGTATGCCATAGCGTTAATCGTAAAGTCACGGCGCTTTAAATCTTCTTCAAGACTTGCCGTAAAGGTTACTTCTTTTGGATGTCTGCCATCTTCGTATTCGCCGTCTACACGGTAGGTCGTAACCTCATAGCCTTCTTTCTCCATAAGAACAGTCACGGTTCCGTGCTGCAGACCTGTATCTACAGTCCTGTGAAACAGTTCCTTAACCTGCTCCGGTTTCGCAGAAGTAGTGATATCCCAGTCATCCGGGGTACGCCCCAGGATAGAGTCGCGGACACAGCCGCCTACTACATAAGCTTCATAGCCTGCATTCTCCAGTATGTGCAAAATTGTCTCAGCATTTTTCGGTATTTCCAGAATCATATGACCATCCTTATCTGTTTAAATTATTATCTTTTCTTTTAGCCAGAAATCCGTGTATAGTTGTTTATACCTGCGCTGGATTTTCTCTGACAGCATATTCTTACTATACACCAACACAGTCCTGTCTGAAAGACTTTTTTATAAATTCTGAAAACCGGCATTCAGATATAATCTGCTGCCGGTTTTCTCTATTGCTGTTTTGTAACTGTTCATTATCTTCTCAGTTACAGCATTCTTCTAAATTAATATGCTCTTCCCCAGTAAACCATCTTCTTAGCCGGTTTTCCACAGCATACGCAAACATCACTTAAGTGTTCCTGCTCAAACGGCATACATCTGGATGTAGCCTGAACATCTTCTTTGATCTTGTCTTCACATGCACGGTCGCCGCACCACATAGCTTTTACGAAACCTGGTTTGTTGACGATAGTGTCTTTGAATTCTTCGTAGTTTGTAGCAACATAAGTATGAGCATCTCTGTGTGCACGCGCACGCTCCAGCATATCCTTCTGGATTGTTTCCAGGATCTCCTGTACTTTCTCTACAAGCTCATCAAATGTAACTGTGTATTTCTCTCTTGTATCACGACGGCAGATTACAGCCTGGCCATTCTCGATATCCTTCGGGCCACACTCGATACGGATCGGAATACCACGCATTTCCTGCTCTGCGAATTTGAATCCCGGACTCTTGTCTGTGTCGTCTACTTTTACGCGGACTCCTGCTGCTTTTAATGCTGCAAACATCTCGTCTGCTTTCTCAAGAACGCCTTCTTTTCTCTGCTGGATCGGGATGATCACTGCCTGTGTCGGAGCGATTCTCGGAGGCAGTACCAGACCGCTGTTGTCACCGTGTACCATGATGATGGCACCGATCATACGTGTTGTCATTCCCCAGGATGTCTGATGTACATACTGAAGTTTATTCTCTTTATCTGTATACTGGATGCCAAATGCTCTTGCAAATCCATCGCCAAAGTTATGGCTTGTACCGGACTGAAGGGCTTTTCCATCATGCATCAGAGACTCAATTGTATAAGTAGCTTCTGCACCGGAGAATTTCTCCTTGTCAGTCTTCTGTCCCTTGATAACTGGGATAGCAAGTACTTCTTCGCAGAAGTCTGCATACAAGTTCAACATCTGAATAGTACGTGCTTCTGCTTCCTCAGCTGTTGCATGAGCAGTATGACCTTCCTGCCATAAGAACTCACGGGAACGAAGGAATGGACGTGTTGTCTTTTCCCAACGTACTACAGAACACCACTGATTGTATACTTTCGGCAGATCTCTGTGAGACTGGATCTCTTTTGCATAGAAATCGCAGAATAATGTCTCAGATGTCGGACGTACGCACAGACGCTCCTGCAGCGGATCCAGACCACCGTGAGTTACCCATGCAACCTCAGGTGCAAATCCTTCTACGTGATCTTTCTCTTTCTGGAGAAGAGATTCCGGGATAAAGATAGGCATGTATACGTTCTGTACGCCTGTTTCTTTGAATCTTCTGTCCAGTTCATGCTGGATATTCTCCCAGATCGCATATCCTGCAGGTTTAATCGCCATGCAGCCTTTAACGCTGGTATATCCGCAAAGTTCAGCTTTCTTTACAACGTCGGTATACCACTGGGCAAAATCGTCTTCCATGGATGTGATGGCTTCTACCAGTTTCTTGTTGTTTGCCATGATTGTTTCTCCTTTTTATGTGATTGTGTTGATCCTGAACAAAATTCAGAAATACTAATATACTTTTCTGGCTTTTACTGTGTCAGGATATAGTCGCGGCGGAATGCATACTCTTCTTTTTTCATAAACGAAAAAAGAAGCCCAGCATCCCTCACAAGGGACCGAAAGGCTTCGGCGGTACCACCCTAATTAGCACTGTGCCCAAATGCCTGCACATTGCTCGCTCTTCTTCCGATAACGCAGGAAAAACGCCGTACTTCAATTGTACGGAGCTCCGAGGCCGGTTCCATAATTCACGCACAGAATCCTTCCACCACTGTTTCACAGCCAACCGGCTGTTCTCCGGGACTCTTCTCTGGGATTGCTCCTTATGTACTATTCTCTTCATCGCTGTATATATTTCGCATTTGGTTATATTTTATTTGAAATAAATTGATGTGTCAAGAGTAAAATCTGTTTACTGTTCACTCCGTTCTCAGTAACGTAGCCAAAATCACACTTCGATTGTAATCTTACGTCCGGTCCGGTTGTATTTATAATAACGAACCCCGGCTGCATCCAGCATTCTCTTGGAAGCGATCACTGCCGGCGTGTCTGCATATTTATCGCAGTCATAGACAATCGTCTTAATACCTGCCTGAATAATTGCCTTGGCACATTCATTACATGGAAAAAGGGAGACATAAAGCTTTGCACCTTCCAGACTTCCTCCTCTGTAATTAAGGATCGCATTCAGCTCACTGTGTGTCACATAAAAATATTTCGTATGAAGACTGTCACCCTCTCTCGCCCATGGAAATTCATCATCTGAACAGCCCTTTGGAAAACCATTATAGCCCATGGACAGGATTTTATTATCCTCACTTACAATACAGGCACCTACCTGAGAATTCGGATCCTTGGAACGCATCCCTGACATCATGGCAACTCCCATAAAATATTCATCCCATGATAAATAATCTGTGCGTTTATGATTTACATCCATTTTCCAAACCTCCCCTTCACATACTTCACCATTCACCTGCTTCATAAAAGCATCACATTGTCCGTTACTGTGAACGGAGCGAACAGTAACCATTGTCTGCTTATAACTGACACAGCCAGAACTTCACACTTTACTCTACAGCAATTCCCATTCATCATACATGTGAGAGAATTACTATAATCATGCAGGCTCTGGCTGTTTTATCAGTTTTCTTATTTTATGGCTTATTCAGTCTCTATCTGATTAATTCTTCTGATATGTCTCTCATCATTGGAAAACGGTGTATTCAAAAATGTATCCACAATCTTCAATGCCAGCCCAGGTCCTACCACTCTTCCGCCAAGTGCAAGGATATTAGCATCATTGTGAAGTCTTGTAGCCTCTGCTGTAAAACAATCTGTGCAGACTGCAGCTCTGATTCCCTTAATCTTATTTGCTGTAATGGAAATTCCGATACCTGTTCCGCAGATCAGGATTCCCTTCTCACATTCGCCGTCAAGAATTGCATGTGCAACCTTCTTTGCATATATCGGATAATCTACGGAATCCAGACTGTCACATCCATAATCTTTATATTCAATTCCTTTCTCATCCAGATACTTCTTGATCTCCTGTTTCAGTTCATATCCACCATGATCACATCCTAAAGCTATCATTAATCTTCCTCCTGAAATTAATTTCTTTACCTCTTCAGCAGACTATTTAAGTGAATCTTCATTATCCATCTGGCCATTACTGCTGATAAGATTATATAATCAGGCATATATCTGCTTCACTACCTGATTATATCATACCACCTGTATGATCTTATGTCCCGCTGCTTTCAGCAGACGGTTCATAATGGCCTGTCCCATTCTTGGTGTATAAAACGCTTCTGAATAAATAGACCTGACCGCACTCTGGTCAAAATCACGAAGCACTTCATATAAATGATGGGCGATTGTTTCCTCTTCTTTCCGACTTCCGATGCTGACTACCAGACCTTCGGGATATCTGTCCTTTGTCTCGTCCGTTGCAATAATTCCGACCTGCTCGCCGTGTGCTTTCGCTTCCGCAGCCAGCTCATTAATCTTCTTCACAACAGCTTCCTCTGGTCCCTCAACAATTGCCAGATCTGCCTTCGGTGCATAATGGCGATATTTCATACCCGGCGCTTTCGGACGCACCTTGCTGTCAGCCGCAATCAGCCCCTTGTCCATCCTTACATCTCCCAGAGTCTCTTGAAGCATCTCCAGAGAAATATAACCCGGACGCAAAACCACCGGCACATCCTCAGTAAAATCAACGATCGTAGACTCAAGACCGATTCCCACCTGGCCTCCGTCAATAATCATCTCAATCGCCTCGCCAAGATCCTCCTCTACATGCTGTGCAGTAGTCGGACTGGGTCTGCCTGAAGTATTCGCACTGGGTGCTGCCACATAGCCGCCGGCAGCCTTGATCAGCTCCTGTGCAATCCTGTCACTCGGAAACCGAACCGCCACACTGTCCAGACCACCCGTAGTTTCCTGTGGTACAAGATCCGACTTCGGAAGAATCATAGTCAGCGGACCCGGCCAGTACTTCTCTGCCAAAATCTTCGCCTTCTCCGGAACCTCCGCTACAATCGGAGCCAGCTTATCAAACTCTGCAATATGCACGATCAGCGGATTATCCGAAGGTCTGCCCTTCGCCGCATAAATTTTCATAGAAGCCTGCGGATTCAACGCATCTCCACCAAGACCATAAACAGTCTCCGTAGGAAACGCAACCAGACCACCCTGTTTCAAAATATCTCCACCACGCCGGATAGCCTCCATATCAAGATTATCCGCTGTCATGGATACAACTTCTGCTCTCATTAAATTCCTGCTTTCTTATCTGTTCTGTATTTTATATAACAATATTCCTCTTACTTTATTTTCGTTTTGTATGTTCATGATACAACAGAGATAAAAATTCGTCAAATGTTTCTTCTTTGGCAAACAGATATTCTCCATTATCCAACCAAACAAATAACAAGCTGACAGAAAATATTTCTCCTGTCAGCTCGTACATCAATCTCTTAATTTATCAAGCAATACATATACCCTTTCTTTTGTGAGTTCTGTGGCCTTAACTTCTGCTTATACTGCTTACCTGAAACAAGATTATAATTTGTGTATAAATCAAAAAGCATTATCTGATCGCATTCATACAATATTTATAGATTCTTTTATAGGTACGTGTAGAATAGTGAACGCCGTCATCTATATTTCCCTTAAACTCATTGTATGTACTGTAACCATTCTTCATCAGATATTTATAGGTATCTATCCATTGAAATCTCTTATTTAACCTGCTCTGCAATCTGTCATTAAAGTAACGTAACTGCGCTTCTTTTCGAGTTGGTTTCATTGCTGTATTTACCGGATTCACAGACATATAAAACAATCTGCAGTCACTTTCAAGTTCCTCTGCAAGAGTGTTCATACGCGCAAGATATGCATTTGCCTCGCCTTTATAATCAACCCCATTTCCGGAATTATGACTCGAAAGATCATTCACACCAAGATTAAAAATAACTGCTACGGGCTTATCTGAATCTGACTGCAGACGGGCAATTTCACTTCTCATTACTCTCTCTCCTGCTGTTTCAAACCAGCTCAGTCCCTCCCCTGTCTTACACACAAATGATACTTTTGCAACTGCATCCTTTCCATATTCCTGAAGAAGAGTTTTCTGCATAAAATACGTTCTGGAATCTCCCACAAAAATAATTCCGGAATACTCCGACAGCTGAGCTGCCAGATTATTGACCTGAATATCCGGCTCCTGTTGCCAGTTATACATAACTGCATATAAATGGGTTTTCTTCCTTACCTGTATCACCTGTCCCGCCTGATACTGCGGATTCTGAGTCTGATCCGGCTTCGTGCTCCATCCAAGAAAAGTATATCCGGTCTCGTTCTTTATTGCAGGAAGTGTCACTTTTCCATTACTGTCTGCTTTTCTTATTATCGTAGACCCATCTGCCTGATGGAAAATAACCACCTTCTGAGAAGCAGATGAAATCGCTCCTGTTCCCTCCGACGGTACCAGTGATTCATCCTTTTTATTATCCGAATATGTAAAAGATGTGAAGCTTGTGGTTCCTTTTTCCACATCGTAAACCCTTACTTTGCTGGTTTTCGCAAAAGCTGTTTGACAAAAACACGAGCTGAAACAAATCATTCCTGTCAACATTACAAAAAACAATTTTTTTACCATAATATTTATCTCCTTTCTGCTTTTCAAATTATACTACGTTTCACCTTGTAAATTTAGAACATGGCGAAAATAGCCCTAAATTTGGCGAAACTAATCTATAATAATCGAGTAGGGGAAATTTTTTTCTCCCCTCTCAGTCGAGTAAGTAAGTGGACTTTCACCACAGACTGACGGTATGCCCGTCATACGCAAAAAACAGATGGCTTTTACCATCTGTTTTTGTTATTTCATTATATAATTTCAGCAGATTTCAGCTTTTCTACCAATAACATTACTTTCACACAAAATATTTCTCCATCCCAGTTTATATTTATATCTCCTTCTTTCTCTTTTACAATTTTTTCCACATTGCCTAATCCAATTCCGTGTCTATCCACATTTTCTTTGGTTGATAATAGTTTGTTTTTTTCCATTCGCAAAACACCACTGTAACTATTTTCTACTTGTATATACAATATCCCCTGTTTTTCCCGTATAAATATACTCAGATACTTTTTTTCGGACTGTTTTGCCGCATGAATCGCATTATCAAGCAAATTTCCCAATATTACATTCAATGTAAATCCATGAATATCTAATTCTTCAGGTAATGCTACTTTCGCTCGCACATCATCTAGATTTTGCCTCGCATAATGCAATAAGTAATTCAATGTACTGTCTACCTCACTAATACCAGAACATATATATTCGTCCTCATTTACTATCTGCTTCTCCATATTATCCAGATATATCAGAATTTTATTTATATCTTCGTGTGCTGCCAGATATTTCAATTCAAAGATATGATGTTTCAAATCATGTCTCAAACTTCTAATCTTTCTCCATGATTCCTGCATAACTTCAATTTGATTCCTGTAACCTTCCATTAAAGAATGAAATTTTTCTTTCTCTGATTTCTGTTCATAATAATCCTGTAGTGCATCATACAGATAAAATATTGCAATATTAGTGATCAAAATACCAATAATTTCCATACTAATAAGTCGCTTATTATTATAATTTGCCTGCCACATACAAAATACTTCTATTATACTAAATGCTGGTACAGATAACATCATAATCCAGAGAGATGTCCTTATTGGAAACTGTCGTTCTTTCTTAAAACAAGTTCTCTCTAACAGAAACACACAAAAATATATTCCCAAACTGGTGATGCATTCTTTTATGGAACGAGTCATTTCATCATAATCTTTATATAACCCGGTTGCAGAAAAAACCAAGCTTTCAATCACTACATTAATCGAATAAATTCCAATAGCAAATACTATTTTTTTTTCTAAGCTTTCCTTATATATTAAAAGTATCAACATTAATCCCGTCAAATTTGTCATAATATTAATTATCTGATTATGAAACAGATAATATCCCCCACTTGTGAGGACTACAAAACCAGAATACATCAATATCTTCAAACGTCGCGAAACTGTTTTTAAAGGATTCATCACTTCCATAAAGCGGTAAATGGCATATGTTCTCAAAATATTCGCCATTACCCCAAGTATAATTTCCTGCATTTTTCCTCCCATTTTATAATCTTTTTCTATCCCAGTTCTAACTGCATCAGTTTTTGCTTTACACTTCCCCTATATGGCTTCGATATACTGACTATATCACCATTTATCATCTTAACCCAATCAGTTCCGTAACATTGTACATAAACGTGATTAATCAGATATGATTTATGTATTCTTAAAAACATTTTATTTGAAATCTCAGATTCTATATCATCCAATTTAGCAGAAAATTTAAATGTTTCTCCTGACTGCATGACCATATAAACAGTCTTGTTCTCACTTCTGAAATATAAAATATCTTTTATAAAAAAAACACGATTTTCTCTGTCTATCTTAACCGTTATTTTTTTTCTGTTCACAAGTTTTCTCTTCATCACTATACCTAAAGTTCTCTCTACCATTGGAAAAGTAATGGGTTTTACAAGAAAATCCATCGGTCTGCATTGAAAAAGTTTCATAGCATAATTTGTCTTAGATGATATATAAATAATCTCAGTTTCTTCATTTTCCAATTTTTCTCTTATATATTTTCCAACCTCTACACCATTACATTTCGGTAATTCAATATCCAAAAACAATAAATCTACAGAAGATGAACTTTTCAGATATTCACATAACGATTCACCATCATAAAACACATCTATATCTGCTTTTATAAAATGCTCCTGAGAATATTTTTCAATATAATTTTCCAGTTGTACACATGTACTAAATTCATCATCACATATAATAACCTGCATAACCATTTTCTCCAATCAAACGGATATTCTCAATCCGCTCCGCTACTTGTTCATAACCGAATAATTGCTTGATTCGGTGAAATCTATGCTATTTAATTGTTACTGTTCACTCCGTTCACAGTAACGTGTGAACAGTAACATTTAATTTTCTTCATTTTTGTAAGTCATCTATATTTTCAATTTATAGATATCAATACAAAAAGTAAATCCAAATATTCTATTTCCATATATATTTGTACTTCTTTTTATAGTGTATAATACTGCATTTTCTCAATCCTTTCAACTTAAATTAACTTATAAAAAGCATATTACCAACTTCTGTTTTATACAACTATAACTTGTATAATATTGACCAGAAAGACTAAAAATGAACCGTATTAAAGAATTACGTAAATTACTCGGAATTCCAATTGATTATATTTTTGAACTTTCTAATGTTAAGCACGAATGTATCCAGACTGTAACGTAAAAACAGTGGTAACCATGGACTTCATAATCCATGCTTACCACTGTTTTTCTAACTTCTGATCGCATTCATACAATATTTATAAATTCTTTTATAGGTACGTGTAGAATAGTGAACGCCATCATCTATATTTCCCTTAAATTCATTGTATGTACTGTAACCGTTTTCCATCAGATACTTATAGGTATCTATCCATTGAAATCCGTTATTTAATCCACTCTGTAATCTGTCATTAAAATAACGTAACTGTGCTTCTTTTCGGGTTGGTTTCATTGCTGTATTTACCGGGTTTACAGACATATAAAACAATCTGCAGTTACTTTCAAGTTCCTCTGCAAGAGTGTTCATACACGCAAGATATGCATTTACCTCACCTTTATAATCAACCCCATTCCCGGAATTGTGATTCGAAAGATCATTCACACCAAGATTAAAAATAACTGCTACAGGCTTATCTGAATCTGACTGCAGACGGGCAATTTCACTTCCCAACAGTCTCTCCCCCGCTGTTTCAAACCAATTCAGGCCCTCTCCTGACTTACACACAAATGATACTTTTGAAACTGCATCCTTTCCATATTCCTGAAGAAGAGCCTTCTGCAAAAAATATGTTCTGGAATCTCCCACAAAAATAACTCCGGAATACTCCGACAATTGACCTGCCAGATTACCGACCTGCATATCCGGCTCCTGTTTCCAGTTATACATAACTGCATATAAATGAGTTTTCTTCTTTACCCGTATCACCTGTCCCGCCTGATACTGCGGATTATGAGTCTGATCCGGCTTCGTGCTCCATCCAAGAAAAGTATATCCGATCTGGTTCTTTATTGCAGGAAGTGTCACTTTTCCATTACTGTCTGCTTTTCTTGTTATCGTAGTCCCATCTGCCTGATGAAAAATAACTGCCTTCTGAGAAGCAGATGAAATCGCTCCTGTTCCCTCCGACGGAGCCAGTGATTCATCCTTCTTACTATCCGAATATGTAAAAGATGTGAAGCTTGTGGTTCCTTTTTCCACATCGTAAACCCTTACTTTGCTGGTTTTCGCAAAAGCAGCTTCACAAAAAAATGAACTACAGCAAATCGCCCCTGTCAACATCATGATCACCATTTTTTTGCTATAATGTCTAACCTGAATTCTTTGTTTACTCATTTCAAAACTCTCCCTTTCTGTCATGTGAATATTCACACTCCTCATTTACTCCTACTACTTATACAGTGTCATCTTTTCATTTTTCCACTGTAGAAACATATTTTTCTTTTATATTACACATACATTATTATAATACAATCGTAATTCATATCTGTAAATTTTACTTTTTCACCTGATAATTATTTCCCCAAAACCATTCCAGTCAATAACCAGCGTAAAAAAATATTTCATTTCCTGTGCATTTGCAGGGTACTTAGATATTCTTAGCCGGCAAAATCTGCGTTATGAGAAATCAGAGACACTGTCTGAGCCGTAGGCGAGTTTGGCTCTGATTTCTCATGCCTTTAGCAGATTTTTGGCGGCTTAGAATATCTTAATGCCCGAAACCGCACAGGAAATGAAATATTTTTTTACGCGTCCCTCTTGACTGCAAAAGATTACCTCCGACGTTCTTTACAAAAATGCAAAAAATGGCGACACAAACTGCCGCCATTTTTCGCCCTCTTACTTATTAACTTTAAGAATATAAGTACTATACTCCTCATCCTGGAACACCACTTCACCAAACGCCTTCAGCACATCCTCATTCAATGCATCCCCATATTTCTCCCTCTCCTTCGATCCGACAAAAATATAAGAAACATCATACTCTTCCAGCAGTTCCTTCACATACTCCTGATCCAAAGAGGTATAAATATCCTCAATATCCGCACTCTTCTCATTCAGATCCGCAGTATCATCTCTCCACAGCCACTCATGCACATACCATCCCAGCACAGTCGGCAGCCCTGTCATAGCGGAAACACGTTCATATCCACTATAGCTGTCTCCATTCGCTTCAAGTACGACCGGCGAACCTTTCACTTTCTTCTTCAGCCATTTAATACCAGCTACATCCTCCGCGAAATCATTTGACAGGAACGATGTCGCATTCAGTCCTTTATATTCGGACGGATCCCATACCTTGCCAAACCAGGCATGTACACTGTTTCCGAAATATCCAAATGTCCAGCAAAGCAGCACCAGCCCGATCACTGACACCACCTTAAACACTTTCTTCTTCGCTGTCACCAGCATACGGAAAATACCATATCCCATCGTCATCCCAAACAACATATACGCCTGATAAGTCAGCTTAAACATGGTATTCGCTCTGGCATTTCCATTCTCGTAAATATCTCTCACATAAACAAACTCCGGAATCGCGATCAGCCCGATGGCACAGAGTCCCATAATAATTGCAAAGAGATCCGGTACAGAAATCGCTTTCATCAGTTTATATAGACTTCTGTTCGCACCGCCGCAAAGCTTCTCCCAGATAATGCAGATGATCAGCGGAACTGTCAGAACCACCGGCAGTCCCCACAGGATCAACAGCTGATGGATCATAGAATGATTCTGCGCGATTCCTACGCCCTTAAACATACTGTCAAACTGTAAAGTAAACGGCAGAGAAACAACATAGGAGATTACAATGATCTCCACTGCCTGAACCACAGTCACTGCCAGAATCTTCTTCACCTTACCATCAAACTGCACAATATTAGTAAACAGCACCACTCCACCGGTTACCACGAAATAAATAATAAAATCCCAGAAATTCGTAAACCGGAACATGCCGATCATCACTGCTGCCAGCAGGATATGCGGGATCAGTAACTGTTTTTTCCAGAACTCTTTTCGTCCCGGCTTCCTGATCATTGCTTCTCTCATCCGCACGCTTCGCATCCAGGCATAGAGAAGTCCCACCAGAAACATCACAAACATCACATTGACTACATGCGCATGAAGATCTCCCAATACAAAAGAATAGCACGGAAATTCATGGATCGTCTTGTCCGGCACATCCGGATTGTAACCGATATAGCGTGTCGCATCCGGGAACCAGTAGCTGTCCACTTCTTTTCCCTGCAGTTTCTGGATCCATGGAATGATCTTGCTGTAAACCACATAATGCATATTTCCCGCAATTGATACGGAAAGTCCTGCAATAATCCCAGATACAGCCGGTACACAACGTTTCTTTCCTGTCAGACTTCCCTTAAGCCTGTCCACAGACATCTGATGAACCAGTGAAAACGGCAGTATAAATGCAAATGCCGCCACAAAAGTACGCATTAGATTATAAGTAAGCTCCACTTTACTTCCCGTCAGCTTCGTAAGAAATACTGCGAAATACTGACCGCCATAATAATAGTTGATCGTGCCTTCGGAATACCACAGATCTCTTGCCGGGAGTGTCGTGCTTCGCATCATAGCTTCCATGAACCCATAATCCATAAACTTCTCAGTTCCGTAAGCCTGCGGACGGAATCCTGCGAAATAAGTCCACATCAGGAAAAATGCAAAGAACAAAATCTCTTCCCAGTAGATCAGCTCTCCCTTTCCATTGGGAATGCAGTCAATTCCCTTCTTCATCTGGATATGATACAGAACTCCACATACAACCGCACACGCCAGTGATACCCCGATACATGTCACAGCTGTAAAAGACAGAATCTTCACTGACACAAGCAGCCAGGTGAGAAAGCCTGTCACTGTAATCGCCAGAACTTTCGAGAACATCCAGCCTTTGTCTTCAAATCCTGCAAACAATCTTCCTGTTACAGGCATGGCAACCATTCCCATCAGGAACGCCAGCAGCCACCAGGTCCAGAATGTCCAGACATCTCCTTTTAATAAAAATGCAGACAGCCCTGTGAGGACTGCTGCAAGAAGCACTCGCGGTGCCCATTTTTTCATCCGTATCTCCTCCTCTTACCACTTATTCATTTTAATTTTACTCACGCTTTCCCTGTTTCTGTAACTTATCACTTACCTGACTCACCAAATATCTGCAATCCAATTCTAAATCAGATACAAGAAAAATTTCTGCCCAGAACGCTTTATTGTTATAGGAACATTACAGAGTAATTTCCTGTAACATAATATAAGCATCCGAATTACTCAGAAGTCTTATAAATCCGTATCCGTCCGTCTTCTGTCTCGTACACTTTCTCATACGTGGCAGCAATCATATCCTCCACACACTGCTGCTGTTCAAACTCAGAACCTTCTTCGAACAAGATATGTGTGATCTTCTCCTGTTTCACTACGTTTTTCAGTTCTTCGCTGTCCGTTGTGGTATAAATAGTCACCGCCTGCGCTGCCCTGTAGTTCGTGTCGTATCCTGCCGACCATGCATAATACGGCCAGCCGCAATAGAGCATCGCCCCAGACATTGTCACTTCATTCATGCTGTACTCCGGAGTCAGCAGCAAATCATTTTTCTCCAGATTCTCTGCCAGCCATTTCGTCAGATCACTGTTCATATTTACAGTCACACGTCTGCCCGATCCATTGTCCTTTATGATTACCACAAAATCATAAATACCGGTTATACTCAGACATAAAGCTAATACTACAGCCAGTATCTTTCCCGTAATTCTTAATGCCTTAGACTTACCTGATTTATTTAACTTCTTTGCATCTATTCTCTGCTCTCCTGTTGTTTCAGCACCTATGACTGCAATTTCCATTGTGTCAGACCGGAGAGATCCGCTCCACAGACTGCATACCGACCATGCCCAGAAAATTGCCAGAAATGCATAAGAAATCATAATATATTTATGATTTACATTAATATCCGGTGTCATTAAAAGTACAAATGCGAAGATCGTTGGAAAAAGAAATCCCATCAGGATCGTTCGTTCCCGTCTCCTCATAAACCACACCAGCACTGCCAGACCAAGAAAAAAGATCCCGCTCATCCAGAACAGATACTTGATGACTCCCAAGACTGTCTTCTCTTCTGCCAGAAATCCAAGATAAATCTGCGGACTCATCGCACTTCCTGAAATGAAAATCTTCGTCTGAAGCCAGGAAAAGAAAATCGTAACAGCCGCTGTAACAGCATAATCAATTTTTCCGTCCGAAAAAACTGCAAATCCGCATAGGATCAGCAGTCCGCCGATTACTGCTGCTCCGTTCCAGAATGCACATAAGCCAAGAAACAATCCCATAAGCAACGCCTGCTCCAGATTTCTGCTCTTCCAGCCCTCTTTTGAAAAAATACGATTCTTCATCCAGAGGAAACCTTTTTCCTTATGGGCAGTCCCTGCTTCCAGCCAATCCATAAACAGATACAATGCCAATGTCACCAGCAGAAGTCCAAACGCCAGATGTCTCTGATTCAGATAAACATTAAAATTCCACAATCCCCAGTTTTCATTGGCGGTATATCCAATAAAAGTCGTATTTTCACTTAAAGTTTCCAGCAGATCACCTGCCTGAATATGCTCCCATGCAAATCGGAAAAATGCCATTCCGCTTCTGAAGAAAAACAGAAAAAGCGTTACCACTCCACCGCACATTTTTCCCGTAATCCTCAATGCAAGCTGATACAGCAGCATGAGAAATCCTAGAAGCGAAGCAACACTTACAATATTGTAAGCGAAATCCATCCGTAATCCAAGATATTCCAGATTTCCGGACAGAAACTGAAACATAAAGTGATATTTCACATCTGCCCCGCCATAATGCGGATACTGTGTGGGGAAATTATTTCCAAAGGAAAAAGAACGCATCATTGCCGTATGCGGTGCATAATCTCCATATACAGTCAGTCCGGAATATAGAATACCGTCTTTTATATAAAAGACGTAGAACATCATATATGTAATAAACACTGCCAGCAATCCAAACAGAATCGCTTCTCTCTTAAAAGTTTTTTTATTGCTTATCAGCTTCTCTGTCGTTTTGATTCTTATCTTCTTACTTTCTTCGCTCCCCGCCGCTGTCCTCTTATGGCTTCGTACTGCTGTCAATATCAGAAGCAATGCTGTCCCCGTCATGGCAATCGCATTTCCGTATAACAATGGATTCGTAACTTTGCCAACTACACTGAAAAACCAGGAAATAATGTACACTGTCCATGTCAATAAAAGGATTCCTGCACCAAATGAAGCCGGAAGTATCAGCCAGATCCGATTAACGCCAGGTACACTTCTCCTTTCTTCCGTCAGCATCTTCGACACTTCATATCCTAACATTCCTGCCAGGATCAGATAAATAATTCCAAGCATAATCTCTCCCTGTGCTCTTTCTACCTTAAATATTGTCAAACGGATAAAATCATCCGCTTCGCTACTTGCTCATAACCAAATAACTGCTCCGCAGTTTATCAGAAGGAGCTCGCACTCCTCCTGCTACAAGCAAGTCCCCACCCACTGCCTATTGCTTTTCGCAATTGAAGCAGGGGGCTTACCTGATTTTGTTAAATCGCTATCAGTATAGCAAAAAACTCTACTTATTAAAAGCATGTTCACATAAATTAAACATTTTGTCGTCCGAATTATTTCTGCCCCATTGTCGTTTACGCCATATTTCTACATACATACTCTGAAACCGCATTTATTCTTTCAGATATGCGTCAATCCCCTTAGCTACCGCTTCTGCCACCTTTTTCTGATATTCTTCTGTCTGAAGAAGTTCTGCTTCTTTGGGATTAGTCAGAAAACCGCATTCCACAATATTCAGCACACTTTCACTTCTCTTCAACAGATAATACGTTTTATTTCCTTTTGCCACTCTCGGACGTGCCACTTCCAGTCCTGTATTTAATTCTTTCTGGATCAGTTCTGCCAGTTCTTTGCCCTGCGCTGAATCTTCATAATAAAATACCTGCGGTCCATAAACTTCAGAATCCTGATAACTGTTCTGATGAATACTTACACATAATACCGGTCTGCATTCCTTGATTATAGCAATTCTTCGCTGCATATCCTGCGCTTTCTGGTTTCTACTGTCCTCATCGTAAAGGCCCTTATCCTCCTCGCGCGTCATAACCACTGTATATCCTTTTTCTTCAAGAATCGCCTTCAGCTTTACTGCGATCTGCAGGTTGATTCCTTTTTCCTCCAACCCTCCCACTCCTATCATCCCGGGATCAGCTCCGCCGTGCCCCACATCCACCAGAACTGTTCTGGAATTGTCTGCCGTGCTCATTGTTCCTGCTACCTGTGCCGCCTGCTTCGACAGAATCAGGAAACTCACAAGCAACAGACACGCCATCAGAAACTCCATTCCATACCTTTTCATATAATTCATATAAAAAACACCTCCGGACATATTTATAGTTCCCGGGAAATATCTCTTTCCCCGGACTGCTATACTTAATATATGTCTCAGAAGGTGTTTTTAGAGCCTGTATGAAAATCTCACACAGTTATTTCTAGTTTATTCCATTTTCAAAACAATAGTAACTGTTCAGTACCTTCACAGTGAACTGCTGAATAGTTACAAATAATATTCTGTTATATTGATTAGTTCAGATTATCCGAAATTACCTGCCAGATTCCGCTGTTCTCGAATCCAAGCTTCCATGCAGAAACTCCTGCAAGATTGTATTTGGACACAAGCTTCACTTTCTCTGCAATAGACTGGGAATCTTCCAGCCAGATCTGATAGGTCGAATTATCAATATCATAAGTTCCATAATTCTGGGATGTTGTCTTATCCCAGTAAGTTTCTACATTATTCTCAGCGATTACCTGCTGTGCCTGATCCATACCAATGGCTTCACTGGTCACATTTCCGCCAGTTGTTCTCCAAAGCCTGGTATAAAACGGTACTGCATTGATCACACGCTCTGCCGGAACCTCTGCCAGTGTATCCTGTACACCCTGCTCTACCCAGGGAAGAGATGCCACAGAACCCGCATCGGAACCTACATAGTGCTCATCATATCCCATAATAATTACATAGTCCACAACTCTGCCCTGCTCTGCACGGTCATAATGACTGGTAAAGTCTTCCGGAACCGGATTATCTACAGAGAGAACCAGATTGTTCTTATGGCACTCTATGGAAAGCTCTCTCAGGAATTCCAGAAAATGAATCCCCACATCTTCACTGAGAGATTCAAAGTCCACATTGATGCCATCCATTCCCACGCCTGTAGCAGCCTGGATCAGCTGACTGATAATGTTCTGTCGTGCCGCTGTGCTGGAAAGAGTTTCTGTTGTGCTCACATCCTGTGTAAAGTTGTCAATGAGCCCCCATACTTTAAGTCCTTTTTCATGTGCCTGAGCTACATAATCTGCGCTGGCAATACTTGCAATATTTCCGGATGTATCTGTCAGATAAAACCAAGTCGGTGAAATTACATTTACACCTGTCATATTCGCAGTTGCATCTGCAAAATATGCATTTGCATCTGTGGAAGTCACCTGATGCCATACCATATTGACTTTCTCATCCATTGTCAGATATGAATACTGCTCTCCTTCAAAATTCCTCTCGAAAGTTGTCTCTGAAGCTTTTCCAACTTTCTTCTTATCTATATAACCAATATATCCATTATCTGTCGCTACCTGATCCCAGTTGTCCAACTCCTCAATCAGACGAAGCTGCGTTCCCTTCTTTACAGAAGTAATGATTTTAGACTTAATTCCTCCGCGGTAACGGATACTTGTATTCTTCTTGACTTCTACTGTCTTAATATTATCGAAGTTATACTGAATGGAAACCCTGTATGGTTCTTTAGAAATATATGCGTCTATATCCGTATACTGCTGTATATAGGAAAGATTCAGATATACGGTACCATCTTTCAGCCATACCTGATCACCTGCTTCGGAAGCTGCCGATACAGAAGTAAGTTCAGAAGGTGTGGCATAAAGTACTTTCTGATCTGCTGAATCCCAGTAATATCTCTGATTCAGATATGTATTTACCACATCCAGAGGTAAATAAACTCTGTCTCCGTCGATAAGACCGCGGTCTTCCAGCTTCTCTGTTCCAAGAATCAGTGCAATCTCCCCGTCTGCCACCTGTCCGTAATATTCATTTAAGTCCATTTTCTCTGTGGAAGGAACATATTTCATTACGACATGGCTGACAATTCCGATCACAGCTACCAGCAAGACCAGAACCACAACTGCAACTATCGGTTTATACTTTTTGTCCATATTATTCTTCCTTTCGGTAAAATTGTTGCCGTTCGGTCTAAGTATACCATAAATGATTACAATTGTATTGCTTTTCATATTTTTTTTATATTTAGATTGTGCCGACAAGCTGATTCTTGAAACAATCTTGCAGGATAAATTTTTTATTTCAAGGCATGCTGCCTGAATGTTTCCTGTTTACTTCGTTCTCATGTAATACACTTCACAGAATAGTGGTGTGTAAACAGGAACTATGCAGAGACATTATGAACATCGGGGGACTGTACCATAACTTTTTTCAGGCAGCCTTTATCTTTTGTGCTTTCTGCTATTTTCTTTTGTTATTTCTCTTTGACGAAATCGAAATCTACACGAGCGATTCGTCCTTTTTCATCCTCCACGTAATCCCGCATATAACCACCGCCCTCTGCAATCTGACAGGCTTTTGCAATTGATTTTGGGTTACTGATCATACCGTCGAGATACAGGGAAATCCCCTGATCACAGTAACTTTTAAGTTCATTTTCCAGTGGTTTACGCAGGGCTTTCTTTTTTGCACGTGATATATTTTCCGTAAGCTTACCTCCTTTCTCTGAAAAATCATGATTTTAGAAAGCACCTTATCGGCTGTTGAAAAAACAATATCCCTGCTGTACTTATTTATCCTGGGAAATTTACCTGTGTACTGCCACGGCAGGAACGCCGCATGAATGATCGACAGCAAGGTTTAGAAAAAATAATCTTATAGGTTAATGTTCTGACTCTCTTATAGGAACCGCAGGTCCATTGCTTCTTCTGCCTATTATTATACCTGTTTTCTGTTTTGATGCAAGGACTTTTATTCATTTATGTGTTTTTTTCGTTTTTGTTTCCAAAAATTTAATATTTAGGAAGATTCCTTATCTTTACATTTTGCAGTTTCCTGTTATATAATATAGTGTATAAAATTATATTTGCAGAAAAGCTTTCTGCAGCACATATTATACAGCAGAAGGATTTTAATAATCCGGCAATTCTGCAACGTTATTTAGATAGGATGTGACAACATGAAAATAGAAAAAATCAACGACAACCAGATACGCTGCACTTTGACAAGAGAAGATCTTGAAAGTCATCAGATCCGTATCAGTGAATTAGCATATGGCACAGATAAAGCCAAGAAACTTTTCCGCGATATGATGCAGCAGGCCCAGATACAGTTTGGTTTTGAAGCAGATAATATCCCATTAATGATTGAAGCGATTCCGGTCAGCACTGAGAGCATCATCCTGATCATCACAAAAGTAGAGGATCCGGAAGAACTCGACACACGCTTCTCCAAATTCGCTCCGTTTAAGGGTAATGAGAAGACAGACACTGTCCAGCTTGACGGCGCAGACAATATCATCGATATTTTCCAGAAGCTTTATGAAGCTAAAGTAAAGAGTGCACAGGCTAAAGAGAAAACCTCTTCCAGAACTACTGCTCCGGCAGATAAGGATAATACAACTCAGGTTCCTGATGTAAATCTTATCCGGCTTTACGAATTTGAAACACTGGACGATGTGATCGATGCAGCTCATGGACTGAATGGTTATTTTGCAGGTTCCAATACTCTGTACAAAGATCCTGCTGATGAAATTTACAAACTGGTCATCCACCAGTCTTCTCTCTCACCTGAAGAATTTAATAAAGTATGCAATATTCTCACCGAATATGGTCGCGGAAAGGCATTCACTGTTTCCGGTGAAGCTTATCTGAAAGAGCACGGTGAACTGATCTCAGTTTCTGCACTGCAGCAGCTGGTACAATTATAATCACAATGAGCATTTCTGTAATACCAAAAGAGCAGAAATGCTCTTTTTATATTTAAAAGGAGTAAATTCTGTCTTCAGAACTTCAAATCTATGGAGAACGCTTCAGCAGCCAAAAATGGGAGGTTCCGATATATTCAGAACCTCCCATTTATATGTCAGTTTTGTGCTGACTGATTATTCACCAAGAAAATCGTTGATCTGGTTAACAAGAACGTCTGCGTCCAGTCCGTGAACCATAGCAGCCTCTTCCAGAGATTCCATCTGAGAAGATGGGCATCCAAGGCAATGCATTCCTGCTCTCATAAGAATTGGTGCGATATTTGCGTCAATCTGAAGAAGCTGACCGATCAGCATATCTTTTGATACTTTAGCCATTGTAAATTTCCTCCTTAATTTTACTCAGCATTTATCGTTTCCATATTTTCTGCCCTGCATTCATTCTGCACAACATCCGCATATGGCACTTTCTGCTCAGCTTTATATAGCTTCTGATATTATAATACTATTTTACTCTGGAATCAACAGCAATCTCTGATTTTTATTATCAGATTTTATCATCTTTCTTCCCTGAAATACGGAAGTCCCAGCGCAGCCGGCGGCTGATGTTCTTTCTTCTTTCGGAAGCTTGTAAATACAAGTACGATAATGGTTACCACATATGGCAGTGCCTTAAATACTTCCTGCATGCTTCGGCCAAGTCCCGGAATATACAGATACAGGATGTAAAGAGCTCCAAACAGAAATGCTCCCCAGATGGCATTCAGTGGTTTCCAAAGCGCGAAGATTACCAGTGCAACTGCAAGCCATCCTCTGTCTCCGAATCCATTGTCTGTCCAGGTTCCGCCCGAATATTCCATTACGAAATAAAGTCCGCCAAGTCCTGCCAGACCAGCACCGATACAGGTTGACAGATATTTGTACTTGATAACATTGATACCTGCAGCATCTGCAGTTCCCGGATTCTCACCGATGGCACGGAGGCTTAATCCCGCTCTTGTTTTAAAGAGGAAATAGGATAACACAACTGCTGCAATGATGCAGAGATATGTCAGGAATCCATAGTTAAACAAAATTCCTCCAATAACCGGAATCTTCGATAATCCCGGAATTTTTGCCGTATAGGCACTCCCTGTTACTTTTACGGAAATCTGACCAACACCGCCTGCAAGCTTGGAGATGGAACCACCGAAGAAGTTACCAAAACCTGTACCAAAGATTGTCAGCGCAAGACCTGTTACATTCTGATTTACACGAAGTGTGATAGTCAGGATACTATAGATCAGTCCGCCGATCGCTGCACATGCAAATGCACATAAGAACGATATCAGAACACCTACAAGGGCATTGGGATTCGGATTGTCTTTTTCATAAAGGAAGGCTCCCATCAGACCGGAAATACCGCCCATATACATAATTCCCGGAATACCCAGGTTCAGGTTACCGGATTTCTCTGTCATAATTTCACCAAGCGCACCGTACAGAATACAGATGCCCTGGACAATTGCTTTTTGAATAAAAATGATCAGTACACTCATTGCATCTACCTCCTATTTCTTTGCACGCTTTACTCTGTAGTTAATAAAGAATTCCGCTCCGATGAGGAAAAACAGGATAATTCCCAGAAGAACATCGGAAGCATTCTCATTCAGTCCATACTGTGTTGCGATCTGTACAGCACCCTGATCCATAAACACGATACCAAAGGAAACTGCAACCATGATAAATGTATTAAACTTGGAAAGCCATGCAACAATGATCGCAGTAAAGCCACGACCGCCTGCAGTTGCAGTGGAAATTGTATGGCTGGCACCGCTGACAATAACGAAACCTGCGATACCGCAGATCGCACCGGAGATTGCCATTGTACGGACAATGACTTTTCTTACCTGGATACCTGCGTATCTGGCAGTGTTTTCACTCTCGCCTACAACTGCGATCTCATAACCCTGTTTGCAGTATTTCAGGTAAATGAACATTCCCACTGTCAGGATCAGAACAATCACTACATTCCAGCCGTATTTCTGACCAAACAGTTCCGGGAGCCATCCGGCTTTTGTTGCCTGATTGATAATACCAACTGTATTAGATCCTTTTGGGTTTTCCCAGAATACGATGCAGTAGGTAACCACCTGCATGGCAACGTAGTTCAGCATCAGAGTAAACAGTGTTTCATTGGTATTCCAGCGTGCCTTAAAGACCGCAGGGATCATTCCCCAGATCATTCCGCCGACTGCACTCGCCACAAACATCACAATCAGAAGCAGACCTGTCGGCATTTTGTCTCCTGCGTAGATCATAACCGCTGCGGAACATGCACCACCGATCAGGATCTGTCCCTCAGCACCAATGTTCCAGAATTTCATTTTAAATGCAGGTGCCAGACCAATGGAGATGCACAACAGAACCATGGTATCTCGTATTGTCTGCCAGAGACGGCGTTCTGAGCCCATGGCGCCATCCCAGATTGCCTTGTATACATCAACAGGATTCATCTTCACCAGTGCCACGATCACCGCACCGCATACGATCAGTGCCAGTATCAGAGCTATAAAACGAATCAGAAGACGCTCCTGCCATCCGGCTTTATTTCTTCTTTTACTTACCTGTAAGAAAGGTTCTTTCTTCATGCCTGTGTCCCTCCTTTTTCATGTTTCGTCATAAGAAGGCCGATTTCTTCTTTTGTTGCAGTTCTTCCGTCTGCAATCCCGCTGATCTTTCCGCCGCAGAATACTGCAATCCTGTCACAAAGTTCGAGAACGACATCCAGATCCTCGATTACGCAGACTACTGCAACTCCCTTTTTCTTCTGTTCATTCAGAAGTTTGTAGATTACATGAGAAGTATTGATATCCACACCTCGGGTAGGGAATGCGACCAGAAGCACCTTCGGATTCTGGGCAATCTCTCTTCCTACCAGAACTTTCTGGACATTTCCTCCAGACATCTGACGGACAGGTGCGGAAATACTCGGGGTCATAACTTCAAGCTGCTCTTTGATTTTCAGAGCCAGAGCTTTCGGGCCTTTTCGATCCAGGAACGGGCCTTTTCCGTTGCGGTAACTTCTGAGCATCATATTATCTGTCATATCCATGTCACCCACAAGTCCCATACCGATACGGTCTTCCGGTACAAAGGCAAGACTGATTCCTGCTTTATTAATGGAAATGGAATCCATTCCTGCAAGTTCCATTCCTTTTCCGTTGTCGTCCAGCAGGCTGATGGAACCGCTCTCTATCTCCTGCAGGCCTGCGATGGCTTCCAGGAATTCTTTCTGGCCGCTTCCTGAAATACCGGCAATACCAAGGATTTCACCTGTATTAACATCAAGGTCAATATCATCCAGTGTTTTTACATCATCTTTATTCTTGCAGTTCAGGCCTTTGACCACCAGTCTTTTCTTCACATCTTTTAGTTCCGGGCGGTCAATGTTCAGGTCTACTCTGTTTCCTACCATCATCTCTGACAGACTCTGTACATTTGCCTGTGCAGTTTCCACGGTATCTATGTATTTACCTTTTCTGAGGATTGCAACACGGTCAGACAACGCCAAAACCTCCTGCAGTTTATGGGTGATGATCATAATGGAACATCCGTCTTTGCGCATGTTTCTCAGGATGTCAAATAAACGGTCGGCTTCCTGAGGTGTCAGAACTGCAGTCGGCTCATCCAGGATCAGGATCCTTGCTCCGCGGTACAGCATCTTTACGATCTCTACGGTCTGTTTCTGGGATACGGACATTTCATAGATCTTCTGTGACAGATCCAGTTCAAATCCATATTTATCTACCAGTTTCTGGATATCCTCTGTAATCTTCTTCATATCCAGCTTTCCTTTGCCCGGAAGACCCAGAATGATATTCTCTGCTGCTGTCAGTATATCTACCAGTTTAAAATGCTGATGTACCATACCGATTCCCAGTTCATAGGAATCTTTTGGTGAGCGGATGGTTACTTCATTCCCATTTACAAAAATATGTCCTTCATCCGGATAATAAATTCCATAGATCATATTCATCAGAGTAGTCTTGCCGCTTCCGTTTTCCCCCAGGATTGCAAGAATCTCTGATTTTCTCAGTGTGAGATTTACATGGTCATTTGCCTGGACCGAACCAAACCGCTTGGAAATATCTCTAAGTTCAAGTGCGTAGTTTTCTCCCACTATTATTCCCTCCTTTTCTCTGAACGCAATTACATCTGCTAATGCATCTGCTCATACTTGTGAATTATGGAGCAACTGTTATTACGCCGAAAGTCTTCCATAATACAGCAAAAGAAACCTCCCGTCAGGAGACTTCCTTTGCGCGTATGATACACGTACGATATGAAAAAAGCAGGGCTGCCGACAAGCAGCCCCGCCCGTTTCATTGCTTATTCTGTGATAGATGTAATTCCATCGATTGCTACATCAAATGCCGGTGCTGAACCATATTCTGATTCATGGAAATATCCGTCAGAAACATATTCCTGTCCGTCTTTCTCATATGTATCAAGTTCTTTGCCGTCTACTGTAAATGTAGAAGTATCAAATACATGAAGAGAACCATCGCTGAGCGCATCTTCTACTTCTTTTACTTTATCTTCTGTGCCTTCTGCTACAACTTTGTCATTGAGAGGTGTGATCTTGTCTGCGCCTTCTGCAAATCCTTTACACCAGTCAGTGTCAATTGTTGTACCATCGATCATGCACTGTACTGCATATGTGTAATATACACCCCAGTCCATAGATGCGGAAGTAAGTGCTGTGTTAGGAGCAACAGATGTCATATCAATGTTATAACCTACACAAGGAACGCCTGCTGCTTCACAAGCTGTAGGAGCACCTGTTGTATCTGCATGCTGGCTGATCAGTACACATCCGTCAGAGATCAGAGCATCTGCGCATTCTTTCTCAAGGTCGAAGCTTGCCCAGCTGTTTGTATATTTCACTTCCATTGTTACGGATGGGCATACACTCTTTGCACCAAGGTAGAAAGAAGTATAACCGGAAATAACCTCTGCATATGGGAATGCACCTACATAACCGATCTTGCATGCATCTTCTTTTACTGTGCCGTCTGCGATCATCTCATTCAGTTTCAGACCAGCTACCACACCAGATACATAACGTGCTTCGTAGATATTTGTAAAGTAGTTATGCATATTGGAAAGTCCGCTGGATGCTGCCTGAGTTCCTGTTGCATGACAGAACTGTACGTCCGGATATTCTCCTGCTGCTTCGAGGATATAAGTCTCATGTCCGAAGCTGTTTGCAAAAATAATCTGGCATCCCTGGTCTGCAAGGTCTGCTGCTGCATCGTAACATCCCTCATCTTCGCCGATCAGAGTTTTCTCAATAACCTGTGAATCGTCAAGTCCAAGGTTCTCTACCATTTCGTCGATTCCTGCCATATGAGCTGCAGTATAGCCTTCATTCTCATCACCGATATAGATTGCACCAATCTTCAGATCTTCTTTCGCGATCCCTGCACCACCTTCGCTGTCGTCACTGGCAAATACGGGTGCACTCATAGAAACTGCCATTACTGCTGCAAGTCCAATTGCTAATGCTTTTCTCATTCTTCTTTCCTCCATTCTTTCTACGCTCTAGAGCATGTTTGAAAAAGGCTTTCTGCAAGATGTGCGTCACAATTTGTGGGAGATTTTGTTCGGATGAGGGCGTCGTAGCGGGCTACGACAACCGAATTCGGGCAAAATATACCGCAAAGTGGGGCGTGCAGATTGCGGGAATGATTTTTCAAACACGCTCACTCCTGTTACGGAATAAAAGAGGCACAACCCTGTTTGTTATGCCTCTTTGCAAGTATCTTTACTATACCTTTCTATTCGGAAATTGTCAATAAATTCAAAAAAATCGTACTATTTTTTTGATACTCTTATTTTTTTTGTATATTAACAGACTATTGTCAGTGCAAATAAAGTAAGTGTGTTCTAACTCGATATTATTTTATTAATGTATCTGATTTTATACTTGTAATTCCGACAAAGATATATTAAAATGTTCGTAGAACCCAAAGAGGTACTAAAACGTTATTATAATAAGGAGGATTATAATTATGGCATATGTAATTTCAGACGAATGTGTAAGCTGTGGAACTTGCGAAAGCGAATGTCCAGCAGAAGCTATCTCTCAGGGAGATGAGCATTTCGTAATCGACGCTGACGCTTGCTTAGACTGTGGAACATGCGCAGAAGCCTGTCCAACAGAAGCTATTCATCCAGCAGAATAATTTACGGATATAAAAACAGCTCCATTTCTGTTTCGGCGGAAATGGAGCTATTTTTTTCTCTATTATTGTAATTTGTATATTATTATCACTAAATGAATTGCGTGTTATTATTGTAATCTTCAAAAATGTCTCTTCCTGAGTTTTTTATTCTTTTTACTGTTTCTCTCTAATGTCACAGCTGCTTCTTTTCTTGC
This sequence comes from Blautia sp. MSJ-9, assembly GCF_018919065.1. Classification (GTDB taxonomy): domain Bacteria; phylum Bacillota; class Clostridia; order Lachnospirales; family Lachnospiraceae; genus Blautia_A. Next base: position 38,904 of record NZ_JAHLQG010000039.1, read on the forward strand.
AAGCTGACGATTACGGATTGCTTCATCCAGATCACGACACTGGTCTTCTCCTTCTTTTTTCATATGTAGTTCCTGAGCGATCAGACGCTCCAGGATTTTCTGGAATTCAAGAAGCTTCTCCCTCTCAGGTTCTTCATCTTCAAGGAGTCTCACCTTACTCTCTGTACTTCCCGGTGCAGTCCGCGAAATCCTTGGAATCAGTTCTTTGATCGCACGTAAGGCAAGTCCTCTTTTCTTAAGTTCTTTGATATTAGCCAGAAGCGTAATATCATTTCCAGTGTAGTAACGATGTCCCTGCTCATTCCTGCCTATCCTCAGCTCAAGCTCCTCCTCCCAATAACGGAGAACCGAAGCCCTTACTCCAAGGATATCTGCTGCCTGTGTCACAGTGTACCGCTGCTCCATGCTACCCCTCCTGTCCATAGAACTTCTGCGTTACTGTCCACACGCCGCTATCAAACAAGATGTGCATACACATGCAAAAATCCCGTAAGCTCTTTCTATTTCGTATAAACAGCAACAAGTCTCTTACTCTCTATTATAGAAATGCAGACAATGGAATGCAAGAAAATTCCATTGACAAACTCTTCTGAAAAATCTCCTGAAACGTGAAAACAGAACGGCTGATTCCGGCATTCGCCTTTACAGTCGTCCTGTTGACATCTTTCTTTAGTAACTGTTCAATCCCTTTACTGTTACTTTATTTCTTCATATTTACAAACTGTGTATACCTCGGCAGCCATACAAGTTCTACGGTACCGATCGGACCATTTCTCTGTTTGGCTATGATAACCTCGGCAATATCCTTCTTCTCTGTATCCTTATGATAATAATCATCCCTGTAAAGGAACATTACCACATCGGCATCCTGCTCGATAGCTCCTGATTCTCGAAGGTCAGACAGCATCGGTCTGTGATCTGGACGCTGTTCTACTGCACGGCTAAGCTGCGACAGGGCAATTACTGGAACACTCAGTTCTCTGGCCAGTGCCTTAAGCGAACGGGAAATCTCTGAAATCTCCTGCTGACGGGAATCGCTTCTCTTTCCACCACCACTCATCAACTGAAGGTAGTCGATCATGATGATCCCGAGATTATGCTCCAGTTTATATTTACGGCATATAGAACGCATTTCTGTAACAGAAATTCCCGGTGTATCCTCGATAAACAGAGGCGCATTACCAATCGTATTCGCAGCTTCTACCAGCTTTGTCCAGTCATCATCTTTCAGATTACCAGTTCGCATATTCTGGGAGTCTACATGTGCTTCCATAGCGATCAGTCGGTTAACCAGCTGGACTTTTGACATTTCCAGACTGAAGATCAGTACAGGTACCTGCTTACGGCATGCCATATAATTTGCGATATTCAGTACAAAAGCAGTTTTTCCCATAGACGGACGTGCCGCGATCAGCACCAGATCTGATGGATGCATACCTGAAGTCTTATAATCCAGATCAATAAATCCGGTAGGAATACCTGTTACAGAACCTTTCAGCTTGGACGCTTTCTCGATATTGTTGATGGCTTCAAGAACAATCTGCTGGATCGGTATAAATTCTTCGTGTCCGCGTCTCTGAAGAATATCAAACAGTTTCTTCTCTGCTTCGTCCAGAATTACTTCTGTGCTCTCTTTCTCCAGATAACAGGTATTAGCAATCTCCTCGTTTACTCTTATCAATCTCCTGAGAACAGCTTTCTCACTTACGATAATTGCATATTCCTTTACGTTGGCAGAGGTCGGAACATGTTCGATCAGATCACGCACATATTCCATACTGCTAATATCCGGCGGAAGTTCTTTTTCCTTTAGTCTGTTCTGAAGAGTTATGACATCAACCGGTTTTCCCTCATTGAACAACTCAACCATTGCATCAAATATAATCCCATATTGCTTCTGATAGAAATCATCACCTGTAATTATTTCTGATGCTATAAGGATTGCCTCTCTATCCATAAGCATTGCCCCGATTACTGACTGCTCAGCATCTATGCTATGAGGCAGTATTCTCTTAATCAGCGCTTCTTCCATTGTTTATCCCTCCTGGAAGATCTCAGGCTTCTTTTACCCATACTTTAAGAGTTCCTGTTACCTTAGGATGTAATTTAACCGGCACCTGAGTAACGCCCAGTACACGGATTGGCTCAGGAAGCTGAAGTTTCTTTTTATCAATGTCAAGATTTAACTGTTTCTTTGCAGCTTCAGAAATTTCCTTAGAAGAAACAGAACCAAATGTTCTTCCACCTTCTCCTGTTTTCAAAGTAAGGATGATTTCTTTTGTTTCAAGATCTTTGGCAAATGCCTGTGCTGCTTCGTATACTTCTTTAGCAACTTTCTCTTCGTTTGCTTTCTGAAGTTTCAGATCATTTAAGTTCTTAGGGGTAGCTTCCAGACCCAGTTTCTTAGGAAGGATCATATTTCTTGCATATCCGTCGCTTACGTTTACAATCTGTCCTTTTTTTCCAAGTGCTTTTACGTCTTCAAGTAAGATTACTTTCATTTCTTGTTTTCCTCCTGATATTCCTGATCTATGATGTCTTTGAGCATTCTCTCTACTTCATCCGGAGAAGCTTTTACCTGGGCACCGGCGATATTCATATGTCCGCCTCCGCCCATCTTTTCCATCATTACCTGTACATTGATCTCATCAATGGCACGGGCACTGACATAAACTTCATTATTGTACTGAGTCAGTACAAAGGATGCCTTTACTCCTGCAATATTCAGAAGTTCGTTGGCTGCCTGGGCACCTACCACTGTAGGGCTGTCCAGATTTTCACTCGGGCATCTGGAAATAGCAAAACATTCTCTGTAAATGTGTGCTGTTCTCACTGCCTCCGCACGTGCCTGATAAGACTTCAGATCATCTCTTAAAAGCTTACGTACTCTGGTCACGTCTGCTCCGCTTCTTCTTAAGAATGCAGCGGCTTCAAAAGTACGTACACCTGCACGTGTTGTAAAGTTATTCGTATCGATCATAATACCTGCATACAGGCAGTCTGCCTCAATATTGCGGATGCGCAGATCATCTGAGAAATACTGCAGGATCTCTGCTACCATCTCACAGGCTGAGGATGCATACGGCTCTACATAAGAAAGTACAGCATTCTCAATAACTTCGCTGCCGCGTCTGTGGTGATCCAGGACAACAACTGTCTTAGTCATGTACAGCAGATCTTCACATTCTGTATAGCTCGGTCTGTTGGTATCAACAACAACTACTACTGTATTATTATCTACCAGATCCTTTGCCTGCTGGCTGTCAACAAACATGGACGGTTCATAATCCGGATTGTTCTTATATTCTGCGATCAGCGGTCTGATAGATTTAGTCGGATCATTTACTACGATATGAACTGGTTTTCCAAGAGTTTTACCGGCACGATAGATACCGATTCCGGCACCCAGCGCATCCACATCTGTGATCTTATGTCCCATGACTACGACACGATCCTTGGTACTCATAAATTCCTTCAGAGCCTGAGCTTTGACACGGGCTTTGACACGGGTGGTCTTCTCCATCTGCTGGGTCTTGCCGCCATAATAGGTAATGTTATTTCCATTCTTGATGACAACCTGGTCGCCGCCGCGTCCAAGTGCCATTTCAATAGCGATTCGGGAATACTCATAATTCTGGATATAAGTAGCAGCGTTAAGTCCGACACCGATACTTAAGGTGATCGCCATTTCATTTCCGATATTAACGGTCTTGACTTCGTCCAGAATGTGGAATCTCTGCTCTTTGAGAGCTTCCAGTGAACTCTGGCGCATGATAAGGAAATATTTATCCTTCTCAAGCTTCTTTACAAGACCATCGAAATTAGAAAAATATTTCGTGATCTTTCGGTCGATCAGCGCGATCAAAAGAGAACGTCTTACGTCTTCTACACTCTCCAGTGCCTCTTCGTAATTATCCAGATAAGCCAGTGCTACGACAAGCTTATCATCTTCGTTCTTTTTGATATACTCTTTCAGTTCTGTATTGTCATACATATACATGGCAATCAGACTGACATTCTTGTCTATATCTTCAAAGATTTCACTGCCTGCTATGATCTCGCCAAGTTCTACGCGCTGCATGGATATGCGGTAGATTCTCTCTCCGAACTGGGTACTGATTTCGCTGATTTCTTTCTTTCCTGCAACCGGCAGTTTATCTGCTGTTACATCAGAAAAAATCGTGTTAATATTCTTCTTATAAAACTGGTCTCTTCCTGTCAGCTCTGCAAAAACTTTGTTTGACCAGATCATTCTGCCATTCATATCCATGATGGCATAGGGCAAAGCCAGTTCCTCAAGGATTCTCTTCTCAAGTGAATCGTATTGGTTAGCAAAGGCTATCAGTTCATTTACGATGAATGGTCTGTGGCATCGAAGTACAACTACTGCGATTCCTACGTAAATGAGGATTCCAGCAGATACAATGATACCCGCCTTTACGCTGGTAAAATATACCAGGATGTTAAGTACGATCAACAAAGCTGAGAGAATCAAAGGCCACCTCATAAATGCTTTCATGTGCCCTTTTAGTTTCAGTTTATCACTCATGTCTTTCTTTCCGTTCTTTACTTCTGTTGTTTTGGTACAGGGGGGATAAAACGCCCTTTGGGTTGTATTATAACAGATTTGTTGGGGATTTACCATAGTAAGTAGAGGGACGCGAAAAAAATAATTGTGTTGGGGCACGGCTTCGAAGGCTAATAATACTACGCCTCCTATAGATGTGCCCCAACACAATTATTTTCTCCGCTGTTTACTGGCTGTGCCAGTAAATTTGCTCACCACCGATTTATTTTGTAATAAAATAAAGTCTAACGACGCAAAAAATGCTGCTCCGCATAATGCGGAACAGCATTTATCATCTTCAGAATTAGTCCTGGATGTATGGCATCATAGACATATGACGTGCTCTCTTGATAGCAACTGTCAGTGCTCTCTGATGTTTTGCACAGTTTCCTGTGATTCTTCTTGGGAGGATTTTTCCTCTTTCAGAAACATATTTTCTTAATTTTGCTACATCCTTGTAGTCGATTTCGTTATTCTCTTTACCACAGAATACGCAAACTTTTTTTCTTCTGCGACCGCCTCTTCTCTTCATTGGAGAGTCTGGTCTTTCGCCTCTATTGTAAGCCATGATTGCTTTCCTCCTATCTTATTCTATCAGTTTGTAATAAGCCTTAATTAAAACGGTAACTCTTCATCAATTCCATCTGGAATGTTCATGAAACCGTCTGCACTGGCTGCTCCCGGAGCTGGCATGGATGGTGCAGGTGCGGATGTCTGAGGATGGGATGCCGCATAATTATCGCTGGCTGACTTGCTCTCAGCAAACTCCTGTTCCTCAACTACAACCTCTGTTGTGTAGACCTTCTGGCCGTCACGGTTGGTGTAGCTGCCTGTCTGGATACGTCCTGAAACAACGATCTTAAGTCCCTGACGGTAATACTTCTCTGCAAACTCTGCTGTACGTCCAAAGGATACACAGTTGATGAAGTCTGCGGTTGCCTCACCATCACGACGGAATCTTCTGTCTACTGCCAATGTGTATCTGGCAATTGCCAATGCATTCTCTCCTGCGGAATATCTTACCTCAGGATCTCTTGTTAAGCGTCCCATTAAAATTACTTTGTTCATGTAACTACCTCTTCGTTTCTGCTTTGAATGGTTGAACGGATCAATTAATGGTACTTTCTAAAATCCACTCTGTATAAGATTATGCGTCTTTTCTTACGACTAAGTATCTTAATACATTGTCCATGATACGAACGTGTCTTTCAACTTCCGCTGGGCACTGTGCGTCTGCTTCAAACTGAATGAAATAGTAGAAGCCTTCATGCATTTTCTGAATTTCGTAAGCTAATTTCTTCTTACCCCATTCTTCTACTTCTGTGATAGTGCCATTGTAACGTGTGATGTATCCTTTTGCTTTCTCAACAACTGCATCACGTACTTCGTCTTCAACTTTTGCACTAACAACTAATGCTAACTCGTACTTGTTCATGTCTTGCTTTACCTCCTTATGGTCTGTTGGCCCTTTGCCTGTCAAAGAGCAAGGATATAAAATATATCACGAGTGTTGATTCTAACATAGTTTTTGGTGTCTGTAAAGTGTTATTTTTCTTTTTTTAGGTTTTTTTATCAAATTTTATGTGTTAGAGCGTGTTTGAAAAAGGCTTTCTGTAAGATGTGCGTCACAATTTGTAGGAGATTTTGTTCGGATGAGGGTGTCGTAGCAGGCTACGATAACTGAATTCGCAAAATATACTGCAAAGTGGGGCATGCAGATTGCGGGAATGATTTTTCAAACACGCTCTAGTATAGTGCTCAATAAAAAACTACTGTAAGTCCAATATTTATGGACTTTACAGCAGTTTTGAGAATTCTCTATTATATTTTTGTCATAGGCGGTGTTACAACAGAGCCATCCGGCTTTACACCAATTTTAAAAGTTCCACCAAATCTTGTTCCCGTTCTCTTATTGAGTACAATACACTCTGCCTTTGCCCATCTTCCCTCGTTATAATGTTTTCCCTGTAATACATTGAAGATGTTCGGATCATTATTGTATACATTTAATTTGGTATCCGTACATGCACTTGTTTTCCCGTCATATTTAAATATGCCATGAAGTGAAAATTGTACCATAACCTTATTATCTGATTTACGTTTAACATAATAGTGGCGTGCTTTTTCAACTCTATGTACCGTTGTATATGCAACAATAACAGGCGTATCTGTAGTGTCTTCCACTTCAAGATAATATTCATCATCCAGTTCTTCCGTATATCGGTCAACTATTTGCATGTTATCATTCCCATAGATTTCGACATCCGTACTAAATTTGAATATATCCCCTTTTATAGTTTCTTTGAATTTCCTCATGTCAGCATTCTCTGCTGCATATACAGGGAACGCACCACAGATCATAGATAGTACCATCGTCATCAATATAATCTTTTTTAATAGTTTTTTCATTTTGTACAACCTCCTTGATATGAATATTTCATTTTTAAGGCTTCGTATATTTAACCTCTTTTTCTGTATTTGCCTTCTTAATATTTACCACAAAGCTATCTCCAACTGGTTCCATTTCAGAACCATTCTCATCTATATAATCTTCAGCAATAAACTCTCCTTCTTCTGAAATACTATTCAATTCACCCAAATTATGCTGATACAGCTGCAATTCCAATTTTGTAGCATTCGGAGAAATATGGCTATCTATCTCTTTTACAAAAACAATATCAGGATTTTCATATGAAAACAGGCGGTAAACTACTTGATTCCCGCAATTATCTTTTCCTTTAAGATAATATTCGTTTCCTAATGGCAAATCCTTGCAATTCGCCACAATACTACTTTCGACACTATTTAAGGTCAACATTGATAACTTTAATTCCACATTCTCTGATACCATAATACTTTGATTCATTGGAATTCTACTAGTTTCTTTTTCTAATTCTTCATAAGATGTATTAAATTTGAATTGATATTTGCCAATCTCGCCACCTTCATCAGCTTTTTTTATTGTAAATATCGCTTCAATTTCCAAATTATCATCATTCAAAATGTCATCGTTCAAATAATAGCTCAACACATATTTATGAGCCGACTCGTCAAGTGTAGTATTTGTAATATATTCTTTTAATATATTTAATTTAGTACCGTTTATCTTTACATTCTCTAATAATTCTGTATCTGTTTTCTTTTTATCTGATTCAAATTTTTTAGAAATTAAAATATACAATTGGTTTTTATCTAAAATAACTTCCTCTATCGTCAATGTCAAACCATTATGTGTAACAGAGATATTTTTCTTATCTGTAAATGAAGAAATATCCTCCTCTATTCCCAGCATTCCACTAATCAATATAGCTACTTTCTCCAATGCTGCTTTTACTTCCGTGTGATAAACGCATCCTCCAACTAAAACTGCCACCAAAATAGCACAAGCAATCTTAGTACGGTATTTGTACAATAATAAAATTTTCTTCTCATGCCATGGCTCAAATGATTTATCAATATATAAACTGTCTATTTCACCGAATAACTCTAAAAATAAAAATTTATCTTTGTTCATATAAAATACCCCTCTCTTTCTAATAATTTTTTCAATTTGTTTCTTGTGCGAAATAAATTAGATTTTATTGAGTTCTTAGATACTTTATGTCGAGCAGCTATATCCGCAACAGAATCCATATGCCAGTATCTATGGATAAAAATATCTCTGTCTTTTTCACTCAGTTTTCCTAAAAAAGAATTAATCAGTTGAATAAGCTCTTTTTCTTCTATATGTTTTTCCAAAGAATTGGCTACCCAACCATTCAGTAATTCAACCTCCCACATAATCTCTGTATTCTTGTTTTCCATATGAAGATCAGTCCTTTTAGCAGCATATTTTTTCCTTAAATTGTCAATAGCGAAATTTCGGGTAATCCTTCCTAAAAAAGCAGATAATATAGAGGGTTTTACAGGTGGAATACTTTTCCATGCACGAAACCATGTATCATTTACACATTCTTCTGAATCTTCTCTATTTTCCAATATTTTCCATGCTGTATTAAAACAAAAATGATTATATTTTTTATCTACTTCTTTTAAAGCTTTTTCATCTCTGCTCCAGAATAATTCTACAATTTCTATATCTTCCATGAATTCCTCCTCGTACAATTTTTGATGCACATTATCATTACCTCTTATATAATAGTTCGTACTTTTTTTCTTCTGGTTGCGTTTTTTCCAAAATTTTTTTGCTTTATAAATAATACTCAAAAAAAGAACTATAGCTTCACCCCTTCAATCGCTCAGAAAGCTTCCAGCTATTTTTCCCAAATGTTCTCTTACCTCTTCTTTAGAAAAAAATTTTATTTACAATATGGCAGGATTCACTTTATATTGCAGCACGCATTATTGTTAGCACTTCTTATGAAGCTACATTATCATCCCTTCGAGCGTGTTTGAAAAAGGCTTTCTGTAAGATGTGCGTCACAATTTGTAGGAGATTTTGTTCGGATGAGGGTGTCGTAGCAGGCTACGATAACTGAATTTGGGCAAAATATACCGCAAAGTGGGGCATGCAGATTGCGGGAATGATTTTTCAAACACGCTCCTAAAAAGAAAAAATGCCAGAAACCTTGATTTTACAAGGATTCCTGGCATCTTATTCCATCAAACTGTCAAAAACAGGAACATAGTTTTCGGTGTCTGTAAAGTACTATTTTTCTTTTTTTATCAAATTTTTTGTATTTTTTTCCACCATCTTGCGCGGTACCATGATCTGATGACCGCATCCTGTGCATTTCAGCCGGAAATCTGCACCTACTCTTAAGATTTCCCAATCTCTACTGCCGCAGGGATGGACTTTCTTTAATGTAACGGTATCGCCAACTTCATAGGGAAGTCCCATATTTCTTACTCCTCTTTTTTTTATTTCATTCTCAGCAGTGAATCTGTGAAAATATCTGTCCGATTGGTTCCTGGATCAGGAGGTCTGCGTATCTGTCTCTTGGTGTCGGAGATTTATTGATCACTACAAGATGTTCTCCACGGAAATAATCAATCAGTCCGGCTGCCGGGTAAACTGCCAGAGAGGTTCCCCCGATGATCAGCACCTGTGCCTCTGAGATCGCTTTCACGGATTCATTGATCGTCTGGTTGTCCAGACCTTCCTCATACAATACCACATCCGGCTTGATAATTCCACCACATTCACATCTCGGTACGCCTGTGGATGCCTTCATATGGGCAAAATCGTAAAATCTGTGACACTTCATGCAGTAATTACGATGTACACTTCCGTGAAGTTCCAGAACCTTTTTGCTGCCTGCCATCTGATGCAGATTATCAATGTTCTGAGTGATAACTGCTTTCAGTTTGCCTGCCTGCTCCAGCTCTGCCAGCTTCAGATGTGCTGCATTTGGTTTTGCAGTATCGCAGAGCATCTTGTCTCTGTAAAATTTGAAAAATTCCTCCGGCTTTCTCATAAAGAATGTATGGCTTAAGATTGTTTCTGGCGGATAGTCATATTTCTGATGATAAAGACCATCCTGGCTTCTGAAATCCGGAATTCCGCTCTCCGTAGAAACACCGGCACCACCGAAGAAAACAATATTGTCATATTTGTCCACAAGTTCCTGTAACTTCTCAACCTCTCCTGCCATTTTCTGTTCCTCCTTTAGTTTTTCCGAAACACTGTTACACAATTTCTACCAACATAAATATATTGCCAAAACTATTGTTCCACATCAAGAGTGTCCACACGTTTTCCCTGAACTACGTAACGGGTTGCCTCGTTTCCTGTGCAGGTAGACAGAGTGATGATCTTATCCTTCATATTCAGCCCTTCCGCATCTGTTTTAATCTCGGAATAGCCCTTAATCTTCTCCAGATATTTCTCGAATTCTTCTCCCGGACCTTTAAACAAAGTATAGGTATCACTGTTTACGCCTGTTGTATATGCCGAAATGATCTCATATCTGTAATTTTTCTCCGGTGTGAAGATCCAGAAATATTTGCTCTTTTTATAGGTTTCGTCATTCTGAGAAAACTTCTTCAGCTGTGCAAACATGGAACCATTTTTCATATTGTGTCCATATACGATGGTATTGCAGTCACTGAAATCTCCCTTGTTCTCGTAATCTACGAAAATTGTTCCTGCAAAGTTATAATTCTTCTCATAAGTTCTGTGAAGATAAGTTTCATTATCTGTTCCATGTACGATTGGATAATTGATATCCGGCACTGCCTCTACATAGATCCATCCTACCACATCATCATTCACACTCTTAAGAGATGCAAAATCAATATCCATCGGTGCTTTCAGTTCCCCGGCGGACGGTCCTGCCGCCTCCTGGTCCGGATCACGCTCTGTCACTGCCATCTGTGTAATGGAATTGTACTCATCTGTTCCCTTCTTGTATTCTGTATAAATATGAAACAGATTATATCCTGCATAACAGAATACACAGATTGCCGCCACAAGGACAACCGTCAGTACAATGTCTCCTGCCGTTTTCTTTTTTTTAGGCTGTTTCTCTGACATTCTTCCTCCATTTCCGCAGCAATCTTTCTGCTGCTATGTATCAGATACTGTCTGATTGCTTCTATCATACAGACATCAGCTCCCAGCCGCTGTCTATGATAGCTCATTATACCCGGCTGCTGGCCTGTCTATGTAGTTTTTCATTCCCTTCAGATTTTCTGTACCGCCTCCAGGCACGCTTTCCGCAAATCTTTTTCTTCTTTATTATATAAGAGCATTCCACTGTACTGAAAATAGGCCGGACATCCATTCTCAGCAATAAATGTAATCAGATCAGGATCTGCAGTGATCCCGGTCACAAAGAGCAGCATCTCCTGTTCCTCTCCAAAGCTTTCTTTAATAAAAGAAAAAGCATTCTGCAATTCTTTCTGTAGTCTTTCTATCAGATTTTCTCTATGGATAACCTCTTCTTCAAAACATTTGCAGATCCGCTTAAATCCGCTTTCCGCAGATCTCAGATGTTCTTTCTTCGCAGTCAGAATATATTCTCTTAATCTGCGAATCGCTGTTTCCTGGATTTTCTGCTCCCTGCCTGAAATAAGTTCCATTTTTATCTTAACCTGCAGACTGTTCTCCTGCTCCTGCGCAAATTCCTCAAGTACAGATATCCCTCCTGAAACACTGTCAATAAGCTGCATTCTGCTTTTTTCATCCTGAGAAATTTTCTTTACCTGATTCTTCAGATGGATTAGAAGTTCATGCAGTACCGTAATCTGCTGGTCTGCCCGTTCATATTCTCCTGCTGTTTCCCTGAGTGTGCCCTGGATCAGATTTACAACAGCAAAACGCTCTTCGAAAGCACCTCCTGCTGCCATTTGTTGTTTCTGTTTCAGGGTATCCGTACTCAGTTTTCCTTCCAGGATCGCAGGAATCTGATAATCCTCTCCATATTTCGTATACAACTGGTAAAATCCGGCAAAATCTCTGGCAGTTTCTTCTTTCTGCAAAAATTCTCCCACCAGTTCCTCGTTAATCTCAATTCTCAGTCTCTCATAACTCTGTATCAGCCTGGAAAGGTCTTCCCATCCTCTGGCAGTCACAAAGAATTTTCCGTCCACTGTATTCTCCACGGCATAGAATCGTTCCTTTTTCATGGAAAGATAAGAAATAACTGCCTGATGTACATTCTGCTGTCCGGCATATTTCAGCCATGTATCACAGTCCGGCTCAATCTCCAGTTTGCGGACACGATCCAAAGTAACTATGTCAAATTCTCTGACCGATTTATTATACTCCGGCGGATTTCCTGCTGCCACCAGAACCCAGCCTTCCGGAATCTTATGACTTCCAAAGGTTTTATTCTGGAGAAGTGCAAGCATGGCAGGTGCCAGGGTTTCTGACACACAGTTGATCTCATCGATAAACAGGATTCCCTCTTTCTTTCCTGTTTTCTCCATGCAGTCATAAACAGACGCTACGATCTCACTCATCGTATAGTCTGTCACCATCATTCCCTTTCCGCCATAATTTCGCTTCACGATCTCCGGCAGGCCAATGGCACTCTGACGGGTATGATGCGTAATCGTGTACGATACCAGTCCTACACCGCATTCTACTGCTGCCTGCTCCATAATAGCCGTCTTGCCGATCCCAGGTGGACCGATCATTAAAATCGGCCTCTGACGAACCAGCGGATAAATATAATATCCATCTTCATCCTTCGCCAGGTACGCACGAAGTGTGTTGCAGATTTCTTTTTTTGCTTCCTGTATATTCATTTCTCTGCTCCTGTCAATTATTACTGGCCGTTTCTCTTCTTTCAGCCAATCTCCACCTTGTTTTGTCACTATCATCAGGAGATAAACCAAAAAACCAGACATTCTATTTCACTTTCGTTATCAGGCATTTCGCCCAGGCCGGCACCAGTTTCATTTTGTCCGTACGTTCCAGAAATACAAACGCAGTTTCATAATCTGGCTTCTGTCTCGGATAAATCCCGTCACCATCTGTAAAATAGATCAGTGCTTTGAGATTTTTCAGCTCTTTTCGCTCTTTTTCCTGCCGGATCAGTTCAAAGACCGGTCGGAAATCTGTACCGCCCCGCCCCTGTATCGTTACGTTCCGGCTGTATTCTTTCCACTCTTCTTCAGAATGGATCACATCCACTTTCTGAATGAAACAGTCACACTGAACAATATATACTTTCATTCTGCTGAAAAAATTCTCTTTCTCACTTAAAATCGAATAAGTTTCTCCAAGGAATCTCTGCACCGTTTCCTTTGAACATGATCCCGAGGTATCAATAGCGATCACCAGTTCTTCCAGCCGGTTTACTTCTTTATATTCCAGAGGCTCTATCAACGGAATATTTCCGTAATGTTCCATTCCAAAACGATAAAAAATATAGTCAAAGCTTTCTGTATCCAGTTCTACTTCCTCACGCAGTCTGCAAAACTGCTTCAGAAATTTCCGGTAATCATATCTGCTCCGGTAAATCTCATCCAGTTCTTCCTGACGGCTCGTTGTCAGGGTCCCTGCTCTGCTTTGAGTTCCGGTTTTATTCTGCGACGTATAGGCAAGAATACGTTCCCACTTCTCTTTTGTTCTCCTGCCGCCGGATGCTTGTCCTGTGCTTCGTTTCCAGACTGTATGGTCATCAAAACTATTATCTGTCGTATCTGTACAAATCAGACTTCTTTTCTTCAAACTATGACTTCCACTCTCCCGAATAGCTTTGTCGATCAGATTCTCCACAAAAAAATCGCATTCCCTGTCCCATTCACTTAAATCTCTATCTGATTTCATAAAAATATGAAGATACAGACAATGTAACAGTATATGCAAATATCCCCGTTTTACAGCAAAAGGATCTTCTATATATTTTTTTAAAAGAAAAACTGGATTAAAATAAATCTTTTCTCCATCCGTCCCAATGGAGCTCAGGCTGTTGTCCGACTCATATTCCAGACTTGCAAACGCCCCGTCCAGATAAGGAAAATCCAGATACAGTTCATTTCTGCAATTCTGAAGAATCTTCTTTCCCAGAAGTTCCTGACTGTTTGCATCACTCATAGTCATAAAGAAAAGTCCTTCTTCTGATATCCGTATTTTTTATCTTTGAGATGAAGAAGCCATACCAGTGAACGCAACTTTGCTTTCTCCTGTGCATATTTAATAAACGCTTCCAGTTCCCTTCCTGAAAACCAGCCGCATGCTTCCAGTCTCTCCATCCGTTCTATGTCTTCTTTCTCTATCAGAAACTCCATTGCCGGACGTATTCTGAGTCTCAGATATTTCTCTGCTTCCTGGAATTCTTTTGATTCTTTATCGGGCACATTATCAAAATAAATCTCCAGTGCCCCTTCCAGCTTTCTGTCCTGCATGCTTCTGCTTCCTTTCTCAAATCCGGATAGTTTTTATCTTTCCGTAACTATTCTCAATATAGCACAAAAATGCCTTTTTTTAAAGACCCTGCTCTTTTTGCCACGAACTTAAAACAAACAAAACGCCCCGAAAACAACTGCTGCCAGCTCTTCCCGAGACGTTTCTTATTTAAGTTCAATCTTCAATTAATCCTGAAAATATTTCGCAAGACCTTCGATCAGGTCTTTTCCTGCTACTGCACCCTGATCTTCTGTTCCTTTTGCTTTCGCTGCAAATACAGCGGCTTTTCCAAATTTCGGAACCATATCTTTGGTGTTTTCCACACCTTTCTTAGCTCCATCAAGAGCTGCATTTACAACTTCTGCAAGTCCTGCACCCTTCTGTGCTGCCTCAACAGCAGCTTCTCCTGCCGGAAGAAGCGCATCATAGATTGTTCTGTCTCCTGCCTGGCATTTGCCTCTCTTTGCAAGTCCTGTGGCAAAATTACTGATAAAATCTGCCATCTCAGCAGGTCCCATCACACTCTTTCCTGCAATAGATTTACCACCTGCCATGATTCCACTTGCCATTAAAGTTCCCATTGTTGAAGGAACAAGACCTGCCATCTTCATTCCGGCTTTCATCAGAGTTTTTCCGATGTCATCCGGTGCAGTATTTTCTCTGATCAGATCCGGTAATGCGCCATATCCTTTGCTCATTGTCAGACCGAGATCTCCATCACCCATCTGTGCGTCCATCTCACATAAATGTTCTTTTTCTTTTGCAAAAATGTCAGCAACGCTTTCAAAAAGCACTGGCAGTTCTTCGATTGTGATTTCTGTTTTACTCATGATGCTCAGCTCCTTCTTAAATCTGTGTATAGAACGGTGTATGTACCGGCATATTGATCTGTTCTTTCATTTCTTCGTCTGCCATCTTGCAGATACTGATAGAAGCTCCGGCCATCTCCATACTTGTTGCATATTCACCTACAAAAGTTCTGAAAACTTTAATTTTCTTTTTATCAAGGATCTCACGTACATTACCTGACAGAATATATAATTCTTCAAGGCTTGTTGCTCCCAGACCATTAATCAGTACACAAACCTCTTCCCCTTCTTCAACCGGCATATCTTTGAAAATAGTATCCAGGGATTCTTCTGCCAGTTCAGCAGCTGTCTTGATCGGTCCATTCCAGATTCCTGGCTCGCCGTGAATTCCCATACCCATAGCCATTTCATTTTCACCAAGAGTGAAGTTCGGATGTCCGATCTCCGGAATGATACAAGGTGTAAGAGCGAAACCTACTGTACGTGTATTGTCTTTTGCTTTCTGTGCTGCTGCAAGAACTTCATCCAGAGTTCCCATCTTTGCAGCCTTTGCACCGGCACATTTATACATAAAGAAGATACCTGCCACACCTCTTCTGGTGTCCGGATCTGCATTTGAGTTTACATCATCAGCACCGACGATGCTGCGTGCCTCAATGTCATCCATCTCCAGCATTTCTGCTGCCATATCAAAGTTCATAATATCACCAGTATAGTTACCATACAGGAAAAGGACACCTGCTCCTGCATCCACTTCTTTTGCTACATTGTAGATCTGTTCAGAAGATGGAGACTGGAACACACCGCCTACACCGCATCCATCCAGAAGACCATCACCTACGTATCCAAGGAATAATGGTAAATGACCTGTTCCTCCACCTGTGATAATAGCAACTTTTCCAGGTTTCTTCTCTGCTATGCAATAGCAGCGTAAATCATCTTCTACATATTTAACCATCGGGTTTGCTGAATAAATTCCGCGAAGCATATCATCTGTGTAAGTTTCAGGAGCATTAATAATTTTTTTCATGATAGATCAAGTCCTTTCTGTCTTTATGTATAATTTTTCCAACTTCATTATGACTTTTCACCTGTACAGTCCTATCTGCTGCCAGATGAGCGATATAGTTTTATTTCAGCTGCGTCTTGCTCTTCTTGTAACAGTAACCTTATCAATAATCAGAGCCAATACCAGCAGACATCCATTTACCAGCGTTCTTGTAGTATCCGGTGCTCTCATAATTGTAAATGCATTGGCAACCAGCTGCAGTAATACGATGGATAACAGTACACCGCCAACTTTGCCTTCACCGCCATCTGGATTGATTCCTCCAAGTACTGCGATCAGAAGACTTAATGTTGTATAGGAAGAACCATTAGAGGATTTTGCTGAGTTTAAATGAGAAGTAATTACTACACCTGCAATACCTCCCAGAATACCAGAGCACATATAAGTCATAATCGTAACTTTAAGATTATTGATTCCTGAATATTTGGAAGCCTGTGCATTGGTTCCAAGATAATAAATCTCATGTCCGAACACTGTACATTTCATAATAAATGTAATAATAAGTACAACCGCAATAAAGATAAAGATTACGATCGGAATGGCACCAATAGAGCCATTTGCAATATTCTTAAAAGCATCTGGAAGACTGTTGATTGCCGGTCCGCCTGTGATCGCCAGTGCAAGTCCGGAATAAAGTTCCAGTCCGCAAAGTGTAACCAGCATAGCCGGAATATTCAGACTTCCAATGATAAATCCATTAAATGCACCGCATGCTGCACCAACTACAAGTGCTGCGATAATTCCTATAACAATAGAACCGGTACTTCCGCCCATGTTCTTGATGATCAGGGCGCAGACAACACCTGCCAGGTTCATAATACCAACTAAGGACAGGTCAATTCCTCCTGCGATCATACACATCATCATACCAAAGGTAAGAATTCCATATTCAGGGAACTGGAAAAACATTGACCTTAAGTTAGGGATAGTGAAGTAGGTATCACCTTTAAGAATTGCCATCAAAATAAGTACAAACGCCATCATACCAAGCAGGGCTTTAATATGAGGATCGATCTGTATTTTTTTCTTCTCTGTGCTCATCTTATATTCCCTCCCTCTTTGCAATTTCGTATGAACGCTTCGTCTGCCAGGATGTAAGAATTGTTCCGATCAGAATTACAAGACCTACAACGAAACGCTGCCAGGATGTAGAAATTCCCATCATATTCAGTGAGTTCTGCACTAGTGTGATAAGAACAACACCAAGAACAACACCTGAAACATCTCCATAGCCGCCGGTGATACGTACACCACCGATAACGCAGGCTGCGATTACGATCATTTCATCGCCCATAAGAGCAGATGTTGTTGCAGAATGCATCAGTACTGTATACATCATTGCTGTAAGACCAGCAAAACATCCTGAAAAAACATAAGCAAAAAACTGAAGTTTACGTACATTGAAACCAGCTACTCTGGCTGCATTTTTGTCACCGCCGATTGCATAAAGCCCACGGCCAAGCATTGTCTTTTTCAGCATATATGCAATTAAGATACATGCAATAACCGGAACCAGGATCAAAACATTCAGCGGATAAGAAAATCCTGTACTCGGAGCAGTATAGTTAATAATGTTAAAATTATAAATTGCCTGCAGACTGTCCGGAAGAGTTGTAAATTCTCGCGTTCCGAGAAGAGTTACCACACCACCTGCTGCAATAGAGCTTGTTGCCAGAGTTGCGATCAGTGGCGGAAGCTCAAGGATACTTACCAGTACTGCATTGAACAAACCGAATAATAATCCGATCAACATTGCAAATGCAAATGCAAAGAATGCATTATCGATCTTCCATACACGGTTCATTACATACATCGGCACATACATGGCAACACATCCAATAGCCGGGAAGGATACATCAATACCACCCGCAATAATAACGATCATCTCGCATAATGCAAAACACATTGTAAAAATTCCTGCGCGGCAGAGTGTGATCAGCGTTGCCGGACTGAAGAACGCCGGCTGTCGGAGACTGACTATAATGCAGTACGCTATGATGATATAGATCAGGATCATCTTTGTGCTGGTCAGCCGCATTTTTTTATTTTTAGTCTTCATAATCTTTCTCCTTGCATTAACATACGGTTACAGCTTAATATTATCAATGTTATTATCTGTGATACCGCTGGCTTTACCATTTTTCATGACCATGATTTTGTTACAATTGGTGATCAGCTCTGACAGATCATCAGAAATGATCACGATAGCCATACCCTGGGCTGCCAGTCCCCTGAGCAATTCATGAATTTCTGTCTTTGCACCGATATCAACTCCGACGGTAGGTCCGTTAAGGATAAAGAGTTTCGGATGCGTATTCAGCCATTTTGCAATTACTACTTTCTGAGCATTTCCACCTGAAAGTGTACGGACCGGAACCTGAGAAGACGGTGTTACAACGCCTAATTCCTTTACAAGGTTATCTGACGCTTCACGCATTGCTTTCTCATCCAGTTTCATACCTTTGAAGTATTTTCTCAGCGAACTTGCCATCATATTCTTTTCGATAGACTTCTCGATAAACAGTCCCTCTGTCAGACGATCCTCAGGCACATACGCAATCTTATTTGCAATGGCATCTGCAACAGAATGAATCGTAACAGATTTTCCGTTAAGAATAATATTTCCACTGTCCGGAGGAGTGATTCCGAATATCGCCTCTCCGATTTCACTTCGTCCTGATCCAAGAAGACCGGTAATTCCAAAAATATCTCCTTTTTTCATTGTGAAACTTACATCTTCAAAAGCACCTTTTAATGTAAGATTCTCAACTCTGAGAACTTCTTCATCACTCTCTGCCGGAGTATATTTCTCTGAACTTACCTCATGTCCCGTCATGTCTCTGGTAAATCTTGCACTGTCATATTCATTGATCGTACCAGTAGAAACAAAAGCACCGTTTCTGAGGATCGTCAGTCTGTCTGCAATTTCATAAATCTCATCCAGTTTATGATTAACGATCATAACTGCAATTCCTTTTGCTTTCAGACCACGCACTACATTCCACAGTTTCTCTACTTCTCTGGCTGTCAGTGCAGTTGTCGGTTCGTCCAGAATCAGAAGCTTCGCATCATTAATAATAGCTCGACAGATCGCAACCATCTGTTTACCTGCTACAGGAAGTAATTCTACCGGCATATCCGGATCCATCTTTGCGCCAACCTGTTCCATTGCTTTGGCAGCAAGTTCATGGATTTCCTTCCAGTTTACCGTTTTCTTTCCGTTCTTTACTTCACAGTTTAATGCAATATTCTCTGCAACTGTCAGATTAGGAAATACTGCAAAGTCCTGATAAATAACCTGAATTCCTTTATTGATGGCATCAATTGGTTTAAATTTACCCATCTTCTCGCCGTCAATCCAGATAGCACCTTCATCAATCTCATGAACGCCGGATATAGATTTGATCAAAGTCGATTTACCACAACCATTTTCACCGGCCAGACAATGAATTTCTCCTTTACGGATTTCCAGGTCTACGCCTTTCAGGGCATGAACACCGCCGAAAGACTTTTTGATGCCTTCCAATTTCAAAAATATTTCGTTTGCCATAATCTCGTTCCCCATTCAAATAGTCCAGCCGGTAAAAAAGAGAAAATTCATATAGTTTGGCAGCCATATGAATTTCCTCTTTAGATCAGCTTTTACTTGTAATTAGAAATCATAATCGTCCATATTGTCTTTTGTTACGTCAATACGGGCATCTCCGTAATAAATACCATCCTGCTCGGAGATTTTCTCATATCCAGGTACATTCAGATTCATGCCATCTTCTACTGTTCCATCAAGAGCTGCCTTAGCCATTTCAATCATTGCTTTACCTGCATCTGCCGGATCCCATACAGAGAAGGAAGCGATTGTTCCGTCTTCAACATACTGTCTTGCGATAGATGTCATGGATGTTCCGACGATCTGAACTTTACCAGCAAGTCCAAGTTCCTCAACTGCCTGTGCAGCACCTACAACGTCTGTAGAAGCGGAACCTTCGATAGCTGTGATATCCGGGTTAGCTGTCAGGAGCTCTTTTGTCTGGTTGTAAGATGATGTTGTATCATCACCAGTCTCATAACGTCCAAGTTTCTCCATATCCGGGAATTTATCTTCTGCAACTTTATCTGCTGCATCGCACCATTCATTGTGGGAAACAGATGTAAGGGAACCTACAAACTGAACATATTTACCTTTACCGCCTGTAAGATCTCCAAGCTGTTCCATGAAGTTTGCGCCATAGTCTGCATTCTGGAATGCTTCAATATCATAATCACGAACACTTTCATCCATAGATGCTGCTTCATGAGTAATTACTTTAATACCCTGTTCTTTTGCTTTCTCAAGTACAGGTGCAAGGGATTCAGAGTCAAATGGAACTACACAGATTGCATCCCAGTCTTCTGCCAGAAGAGACTCTACATAAGAAGCCTGATCAGCACCTTCTGCAGATCCGCCATAGAAAACGTCTGTACCATTTTCATCATTATACTCATTAACACCATCTTCCATTCTCTGGAACCATGCAATGTTGGTCATCTTCGGTACAACTGCAATCTTGTAATCCTTTCCGTCCGCTGCCATTACACTGGCACAGGTACCAAGAGATGCAATTGTTGCCGCTGCTGTACAGATACAAATAACTTTCTTTAAATTCATGATAAAACCCTCCTTTTGTTTAGTATACATAGTTACTTGTTTTTCTTTTTGTTGAGCTTATTGTATACTAATCATATGGTATTGTCAATATCTTTTTATGTTTTCGTCATTTTAAAATAGTTTAGTTCATGTTTTTTGTGCATTTTTAACACCTTCAGTATTTCCACACAGCAAAAAAGATGGCTAAACATTATTGTTTTGTTTAGTCATCTTTTATTCCAATCATTCAGAAATATTTTATCCATCACCTGTATACTACGCAGGCACCACTATACTCAGGGTTAAATGAATATTTCCATTCATCATTTTTTCATAGAGGTGCGCACGATCAGATCACCGGAAATTCTGGTTTTTACCTTTCTGTACTTCTCATCCTGCATCCGTTCAATTAACTGACCTGCTGCAACTTTCCCTATCAGCTGTCTCGAAACCTGAACCGTAGTCAGGCTCGGTGAGCACACTGCGGAATATGGAATATCATCAAATCCCACAATCGCAACATCCTCCGGTATCTCAAAATCTCTGTGCCTGAACGCTTTCATCGCTCCCAGTGCAATAATATCATTATCAGCGAAGAAACACGGCGGCAAATTGCCCTTATCGTGACTGTCAAGATATGCCTTCATTTCTTCGTACGCTTTCATCATAGAACTGTTCAGCGCAATTTCATCTTCCTCTCTCACTTCCAGATGATACATCTCTGCAAAATGATAAAAAGCCCGTGCACGATCCTCAAAGTTCTGAGCATCATAACTGCTCTTCAGATATCCGATACGTTTATATCCGCACTCAGCAGCGTACTCCAGTGCAATACGCACATTCTCTTCATTATCGATTCCCACACAGCTGTACTCCATCCCAGGCATCATATTGTCTACACATACAAAAGGAATAGGGATCTTTTCCAGCATTCTGAACTGCTCTTTTCTGATTTCCGTTGCTATTACAATTACTCCCTCATACTTACTGAATTCAATATTCTCCAAAACACTCTCGGACCCCAGCTGTACTCTCATAAGCGTCGGAGAGTACCCTTTCTCCGTCAGCGTCTGCATAGATGCATCCACGATCATTCCTACGAATCCCTGATTCTCCTCAGTAAGCAAACCTTCTCCCAGAACACATTTCAGCAACAGGATCTGATGCGTTGTTTTCTTCTTTCTCACTGCCGGCACATAACCGGCTTCCTCTATGGCTTCTTTTATTCTCTTCCTGGTTTCATCACTGACACCTGGTCTATCATTCAGAACAATAGACACTGTGGCAGGTGATACACCAATTTCAGCTGCCAGCTCTCTTATATTCATTATGCCTCCTCCAATATACTTTTTACTCTCGATAATCCCCCAATCTCCAGTACAGCGAAAATTAAGCATCTGCTATATTGACGCAGGACGATTTTCTCATATGCCAAGTGAAGGAATGAGACGTAACGGTGGCTACGGTGATTGACGACAACACGGCATATGAAAGATCAGCCAGATCAATATGACGGTTATTTAATATTCGATGTACGAGTAAACATCTAAAAACATTATCCCATTTTTAGTAGTGTTTAGTCAATAGTCTTTATCCCATAATTTTTCATACAAATTTGTGACTTTTTACAAATGCGAAATATTACCTGAACATAAGAATACGGGAAGAAATCCAGGTGTATATTTAGCTCACACCGAAAATCTTCCCGTATTCTTATCTATATCTAATTTTATTTCCGATACACAAATGCCGGAAGTCCATCTTCACCGTAAGAGATTTCTACAGTTCCCTGAACCAGCGGACGGGCATAGCGGATAAAATCTTCTGTAACATCAGAACCGTCTGAAGTAATCCAGTTTAACGGAACTGTTTTCTCTTCATTACAGATATCGTTGACATCTTCCAGACCGCATTCCATAATATAAGAATCATCCTGTGCTTCTTTACGGATGAATGAGATCATCTTTCCAGTCACCCCATCTAACGCTGCCTGCACGCCAAATTCGCCGGCTTTGACAGCTTCCTGTTGGTCTGTAGCTGACATCATAGATGCAGAACAGCGCTGGCTGACATTAAGCTCTACAGAGCGGGCTTTAACGCCAAGACGGTTACGGACAAGATTTTCCAGATATTTTCCACAACCCGCCAGCATCTTGTGACCAAAAGTGTCTGTACCTACAGAATTGTCATATTCGCAGATAAATGTACCCTGTGCATCATGAATACCTTCGGATACACACACAATAACATTGCAGTTTTTCTCAAAAGCTCTCTCTACTGCCCTGAGAAAAGCTTCCTGGTCAAAAGCTGTTTCCGGCAGATAAATGAGAAGAGGATTATCACCGGTATATTTACGCGCAAGAGCAGATGCAGCCGTAAGCCATCCCGCATGACGTCCCATAATCTCTATGATAGTTACGGATTTCTTCTCATAAACATTTGCATCTATCGTAATTTCACGGACTGTAGATGCCACGTATCTGGCTGCACTTCCAAATCCCGGTGTATGATCTGTATGAACAAGATCATTGTCAATCGTCTTCGGTTCTCCTATGACACGGATATCACTTCCAATCTTCTCTGCATATCTGGAAAGTTTGCTTACTGTATCCATGGAATCATTTCCACCAATATAGAAGAACCAGCCAATGTTCATTTCCTCAAATTTCTTAAAAAGCTTCGGATAAACCGGATCCTCCAGTGATTCCGGCAGCTTATAGCGGCAGGAACCGAGATATGCTCCTGGAGTGCTCTTCAGACCATCAAGCTTCTCCCCCGGTAGTACTTCTGCGAAATCAAGGATTGTTTCCTTCAGGAATCCTTCGATTCCGTTTATCATTCCATAAATATGTTCAATCGCATCCGGATGTCGCCTTCCTTCTGATACAACTCCGTAAAGACTGCTGTTAATAACTGCTGTAGGGCCGCCGGACTGGCCGACGATCAGATTCTTTCTGGACATGAGAGACCTCCTGTGTCATTTAATTTTTTGAATACCATTAGATAGTGTTATTATAACACATAAAAATCAAATACGGTAAATTTTTTGAATATTTCTGATATTTTCCGCAAAAGTCTCCGCAAAGCATTCATTTGTTGATAAATATTTATATTTTTCATCTACCATTTATGTGGTTTTCTACAAAACCTATTTTTAGTGAAGCGGATAAAATCATCCGCTTCACTACTTGCTCATAACCAAATAACTGTTCCGCAGTTTAGTTAAAATAAGAAAAAATTATCAAACATTCCAGGTAATTTGCTATAACATAAAAGGTGTGCTTCCACATCCCCCTGCAGAAACACACCTTTATTTTTCCATATTTAGTTTTTATCTTTGACTCAAAAAGATATTTATAAGTTTTCGCTCTTTATGCCCCGAATTCTTTATGATCCTCTTCCAGCTTATGCTCTATTTCAATCTTTTTTTTTGCCTCTTCTTTCTTCTCGTCCCGTGTTTTCGGAAGAATTACATTCAGAAGTACTGCAATGATCGTTGCAAGAACAACCGGTGATTTTCCAAAAATTGTTGTTACCCATGTCGGGAAGCTTGCAAGTGCCGCTGTTGCCTGAGATACACCCATTCCCAGTGCTGCTGCAAGTCCTACGATTGATGAGTTACGATAATCCATCTCAGCAGAAGCAACCAGCTTCATACCTGTCATTGCGATAGATGCAAATACAGATACTGTCGCACCGCCCAGTACGCACTGAGGAATGGTTGTCAGGATTGCTGAGAACTTCGGAACCAGACCAGCTACGCCAAGGATTGCTGCTGCAAGCCCCAGTACCCAGCGGTTGATAACCTTTGTGGTTGTAACGATACCTACGTTCTGGCTGTATGTAGCTGTCGGAAGTCCTCCGAGAAATGCACCTACTACGTTAGAAATACCATATCCGACGATACCTCTCTGAAGTTCCTCGTCCTTAGGAGTTCTGTCCATAGCTCCAATAGTAGTCGCTGAATAATCACCGATCGCCTGAATAGAGTTAATCGCAAACAGGATTCCAAGTGCCACGCAGGAAGACGGCTCAAACTGTACTCCGAAATGCATCAGAGACGGAAGCTGACAGACACCTGCCTCGCCAATGCTTGAGAAATCTACCATTCCAAATGGAATAGAAACCAGATATCCTACGATGATACCGATCAGGATAGAAGCCAGTTTCCAGATTCCCTTTCCAAAATGGTTCAGTGCCGTAACCACGATCAGAGTAAAAAATGCGATCGCCCAGTTCTGCCAGGAACCATAATTCGGATTGCTGGTACCGCCCGCCATATAGTTAATGGCTGTCGGATACAGGGAAAGACCAATGGTAAATACGACTGTTCCCGTGATCAGCGGTGGGAAGAATACTCGAATCTTCTTGACCAGCAAACCCATGACAACTGCTACGATACCACCAACGATCTCCGCGCCCATGATCGCTGCTATGCCGTACGATTCCGCTATCGCCTGCATACTTGGCACATAAGCAAAGCTGACACCCATGATAATAGGCAAGCCTGAGCCAATTGCAAATTTCGCCTTTCCGCCAATCGGAAACAGCTGAAGCAAAGTTGCAAGTGCTGCAATGACCAGTGCTGACTGAATCAGAATAACCTGGTCCTCTCTGGAAAGTCCGCCCGGGACTGCTCCGGAAACAATGATCGCCGGTGTTACACATCCTACGATCATGGCTACGACGTGCTGCATGGCAAGTGGTAATGCCTCACTCATGCGGGGGATTCCGTCAATTTCAAAAATACTGCCTCTCTTCATAATTGCCTCCCAATTTCTTTTGTATATTGTAACATTTTTCTTCCTAAAAAACAATTAGACTGCCTAACAATTTTTGGCTGAAACTATACAAGATTTATCCCGCAAATTTGGTTACTATTTTGACAAACTTCTTCCTTCCCCTGCACATTCCTTTTTTCCGAAAATAATCTCCTAACTGATAACCTCAAATGTATGATACAGATCCAGTCTTCCATATCCCCATGCCGGATTCGGATACTCCATCTGTTCTTCTCTGACTGCCCCTTTCTGCAGATAAAATTTCACTGCATTCCCTGAAGCATATGGAATATTTCCTCTTACAATTGCCCATTCCAGCACCAGCGCTGCTGCCCCTGCAGTGATCGCAGCTGCCAGACTGCTCCCTGAAGCCTTTCCAAATGCGCCTCCTGGCAATGGAATGATCAAATCTACCCCCGGTGCCGCCAGATCCGGTGTCACCTGATTATTCGGAGTAAAGCCACGCCCCGCCTGAAAATACAGACTATTATCCCTATACTGATAGGCAGTCGCAGTAATACTTCTGGTAGAATCTCCGGGTGCTGTGACTGTGGTATACGGTGTAGATTCCAGGAAATAAGTCTCCGTAGAGATCAATCCCTGCACCGGAAGCCACATGTGAAATCTACTGCCTGGTCCTTCCTTTTTACTGACATTTATCTTCCAAATCCCGGCGGCAGGATGAAAGAACCGAAAATAGACCAGCTGCTTTCCTGTCAGCCGCTCCATCCTCACATAATTGACCAGTATTTTCGTCTCTACAAAAATAAAACTCAATTCTTGTGTCCCTGCTCCAAGTGAACTACTCACATACAATGTCTCCCCTGCCGGGGACTGCACAGATACCATATAATCATCCGGTGGATCTCCCCAGCATTCCATAGAAAATCCCTGTTCTCCCTCTGCAATACGCAGTTCCACAGTATCCTGATTCCTCACACCACTTAGTTCTGCTGTGTAATGGTGCTGTGCTGCTCCCTCATTTCCTGCTGCCACTGATACCGATACCTGAGAATCTTCATTAATATAGTCTACATATCTACTCAGTTCACTATCTCCAATATGCGCCCCCTGACTAGTGCCCAGTCCCAGACAGACAGAAACTGGCATTCCCATAGCTTTCGCTGTCCTTACCGCATAAGAAACTCCAAGCATAATATCGTTCTCCTGAAATACCTCTGCCTGCGGCGGATACTGATAAAACTTCCGCAAGTAAGATTTTGCTGTCTTTAATTTCACTACAATGATCGTAGCTTTCGGAGCAGCCCCGGAGAAATTTTCCGAAGGTATGAAATTTCCTGCTGCCAGCCCCGCCATAGCTGTGCCATGTCCATTCTCATCTACAGACGGCACGATTTCCCGCGGATTCTCAGCTGTAAATGCCTGGTTAATTTCTTCTCTTGTAAAAACTTTTCCATAAGGCACCCGTTCATCTTCATTCCCTGGTATCGTCTGGTCCCAGATATACGCGATTCTGCTCACATCTCCACTGCGAAAGATTGGATTCACATAGTCAATTCCAGAATCAATAACTGCAATCACTGTTCCCTCTCCCTGCTGATTCAGATAAGGATGATTATGTAACCTCGTGATTCCTGAGGCATTCAGAGCATCTACGTCCATAAATGTATAGCACTTTGGCAACGATGCATAACTGTAGGAATTGATTTCCAACGGGCCGATCTCATTCAGCGGGACATATAAAATTCCAAACATCTCATTGACAGGAAGAAATTCCGCATCTGCTCTGTCTTCATAATCTTCCCCCATATTCTGTCCATGCTTTACAATAAAATCCCCGTACTGTTCATCCTGTGCCGGTGGTATGAACGGCTCAGTATGAATGCCGGGGATTTCTTCCTGCTGTATCTGCATCTCAAAATCGTCAGGTCCGAACATTTCTGTCCTCCTGAATTTTTTATATATGATATGTGCCAGATCTCCTTTTTATGATTTATCGTAACTATTCCACAGTCTACCAGCTGTAAAAGTACTGAACAGTTGCAAGTCATCTTTCTTCCCAACTCATATTTTCTTATACCTGTCTGTACTTTATCTGTTGTTTTTCTGTTTTCTCATAACAGACAACAATAATACGGCTCCTGCCACGGCAGTAAAAATACTGATAAACTGTGAAGTCGACAATACGCCGACGCTTCCTCTCTCAATATCTCCTCTGAAGAATTCAATTACAAATCTTCCTATACTATAGAAAATCAGATAGCAGGCCGCCACCTGTCCATCTGCCTTTTTATGCTTTGCCACATAAAGTAGCAGCAGAAAATGAAGGAAATCCAGAATACTGGAGTAAATCTGCGTCGGAATCAATGCCACATTATTTTGTGCAAAATCTGAATTTGTAAACGTAACCGCCAGTGCCCCGGAAGTCTCCTTTCCGTAACAGCATCCCGCAAGGAAACATCCAATTCTTCCAAATCCCTGCGCCAGTGCGATAGATGGCATCATCAGATCAAAATACTCCAGAAATTTCAGCTTCTTTATCCTGCAGTACAACCATCCTGCCAAAATTCCTCCTATGATCCCGCCATAAACAACAAAACCATCTGAACTGATCAACTGCCGCGGATTCTGTAGAAATTCCTGCCAGTTTGTGATCCAGAACAGAATCTTTGCAGAAGCAAATCCACCGATTGCACACCACACTACCAGATAAAAAATATGTTCATATGCAAGATTCAGCTTCCGTGCTCTCTGCTCCGCTACAAACCAGGCCGCCAGCACGCCCATGGCGATCATAAAGCCATAACCATAAACCGTCAGTGGTCCTATATGCAGTAACTCATTATGCATGTTTCAAGTCCTCTCTAATCTTAAAATACTTGTAACTGTTCAATGCCTTCACAGTTACAAATCAAACTTCATTGAAAATCGCCTGCGGCGGTGGTATTTTGATATCCAGGCCATTTCACTTTCCAAACAAACCATCAAAAACTTCCAGCAATTTTTCATTTGCAAAATCGTTGGACTCATTCTCATGTGCCGCCTCTGCATCCGCTTCTCCACAGATGTCCACACCTGCAATACTTCTGCCATTCTCTTTTGCACATTCAATCACAGTCTGTATCCCTGACAACAACGTAGTCAAATGCATATCTCCCTGACTCCATGTCATCTGTGCATCTTCTGTACATAGCACATCCTTGTCAATAGATATATATAATGGCAAAGATTTTTCAAAATCTGCGTATATACCTTCACCTCGTGTCCAGTTACACGCTTCACAGACCGAAGCTTTGAGAAAACTGTTTATCTCCTCATCATTCATTCCCTGAAGCTTCTCCCTGGAAAGAAATGTTACTTTTCTCTTCAGCGTCTCATCCACCTGTTCATACGCAGCTTCATCCGGACCAATAAGGATTACATGTTCCAGCTTCTCCACTTCCTCCAATGCCGCAGCAATCCATCCTCCACAGGACAGAATACCGCCAAATGCCGGCAGCTGCATATCTGTATGATTGTCATAGACCAGCAGACAGAACGGTTTCTCCATCCTTGCCATCCAAAGCCTTGTCATATAGTGATAATTGCCGGAATCGATAAAGTGGATTCCGGCAACCGAATGGCTTTCTGTTCTTTTATTGATCTCTGCGATTGCTTCATCATCACAATAGCAGTTTGTTCCACATATGTCCTGAACCTCGATCCAGGACACCTGTCTGTTTTTCCAGAATTCTTCTTCCCTATAAATCCCGGAAAAATTCATGAGCACAATTGATGTCTGTTTCTGCATGCTTCACTCAATCCTTCCATTCTTCCAGTGGTTCATCATGATTTTTCAACATTTCCCTGATTTCTCTTCCCGGACTCTCCACATTTTCTTCTGTTTTATCCTTCTTAACTTCCAGAATAGCCTCTGCATCTGCAGTCTGAACTGTTTCCTTGGACAAATTCACTTTCGCAGTCTGAAATGCTTTTTCAAATCCTGTATCCGCATCTGCATTCTGCTCTTCCGACTCCGGCACTGATTCCTGTACTTTTTCCGGTTCTGGCGCTATATTCTCTTCTACCTCCACATAATCTGCTTCTTCTGTATTCACAACAGATGTCTCTGCCAGTTTACCAGAACTCTTCTCTGCCTCTTCCTTATCTCTGACAATGCGAAGTTTCTCCGCTTTTTTCATTCCAGTACGGAGCATGATCAGAAATACAATATCAACCACACCATTTGCCGTCAGAATGATTCCTGAAAACAAGATCATCTTCTTCACACTCAAGAAAGAATAAAACAGCATGGAAACCCCAAGCGCAATGAAGATCAGACATCCAATAAGAATCACTTTCCAACGGCCGCGCTCCGCTTTCTTTAATCTGTAACTTCCCTTAATTTTCCAGATGCTGTCAACCAGTACAAAAGCACCTAATAAATAAGGAAGAAGCTTAATCACGATCTGTGGCGTAAAGAAAAGAAATATTCCCAGCACCATAACGATCACACCGGTAAACAAATCCAGAATTGTTGCTTTCTGTTTCTCAGCTGTATAAATTACAATATGATAAATCCCTGCTGCGATCATTACCAGACCAAATATAACCTTACAAATGATGTTCACTGTCTGATCCGGAATCAGGATCAGACACAGACCAAACGCCAGATAAAAAATCGACGAAATGATCTCACTCTTTAAAAAACCTGAAACTTTTTTTCCCACAAACCATTCCTCCTGACTGTATAAATTCCCCGTTATTGTTTCAGTATACCCCCTTTCTTTCTCTCCGTCCACATACAACTGAACGACTTTGTGTAAATTTTGTGAAATTTCGCTTGAAGTTTTTTCCAGTGGTATTATAATGGATTCGAAATATGTCATAAAATGGGGATTTTCCCCACAAGAGCCTATGGCTCTGGGAAGGATTTACTTTGAAAAAACAACCAACGAATAAAGTTTTATTTCTGATCCCTGCTGGTGTGATACTCGCCGGTGCTCTCATATTTCTGGGCACACGTGGGCGCGGGGATGATTCTGTCTGTCAGGAAACAGTTGCCCGTCTTCAGGCTTTGGAGAATTCTGATATTTCCCAGACAGAACAAGAGCTTCAGGAACTGAAACAGGCATCCGGCAGTTCTTCAGACTCCGAGGCAGCTTCAGATGGTTCTGTTACGACCGTGCTGAGCGATGTAGAAATCCGACAGGTATTCGCAGGCAGTGTCATCATCGGTGATTCTATTACAGAATCAATTGTAGAATACGGTTATCTGGATACAGATGTCGTAGTCAGTAAACGAGGCTTAAATGTAGGCGCTGCTGATGATCAGATCAGCACTGCCATCAGTCTGAACCCAACTCATGTATTCATGGCTTTTGGTTCCAATGACCTTGAAATATATGGATCTGATGCTACATCATTTATTGATGCCTACCGCACACAGTTAAAGAAAATTCAGACTGCACTGCCAGATGTTCCGATCTATATCAACTGCATTCTGCCTATTACAGATGAGGCGATCGCACAGACTCCAGATCTTGGCTATTATTCCGACTACAACGACGGACTTATCAGTCTCTGCCAGGAAATGGGATGTACCTATATTGACAATACAGCTATTGTAGAAAGCAGTTCCGAGAATCTGTATGAACCAGATGGTGAACATGTAATTCAGGATTACTATCCAAAATGGCTGACTCACATGGCACAGACAGCGGGGTTACAGGCATGAAAAAATATCTTCATATTATAATTAAGGGTGGTCTTGTCATTTTTCTGGCAGCGTATCTTACAGTCCTTTATACCTCTGACAGTGCCAGAAATGTACCTATTGAAAGTATCGCACAGAGTATGGAGCAGGATTCATCCATTACTTCACTGAATCAGGAAAACCGTACAGATCTGAAACACTACTATCAGACTGATGACCGCAGTATTGATGGATATTTCTTTTACAAGGCTGCTTCACCTATGGCTGTTGAGGAGATCTGTATCATGAAAGCAAGAGACAATACACAGGCAGCCACTCTGCTTGAAAGTGCCAATTCTCATCTTTCCAGTCAGAAACAGGTATTTGAGGGATACGGCACAGATCAGATGGCACTTTTAAACAATGCAGTTGTTGGCAAAAAGGGAAATTACGTATATTACATGTGCGGAGCTGATGCTCAGAACTGGCGCAGCGCCTTTCTTTCCCTGATATAACATCCAGATTGGAGAATTTTTCATATGGTATTTAACAGTATCTTTTTTATATTCTGCTTTCTTCCGGTTTTCATGCTGATTTATTATCTGGTTCCGGGAAAGCTTCGCAACCTGCTGCTGTTTCTTGGCAGTCTGGTCTTCTACGCATGGGGAGAACCTGTCTACGTGATCCTTATGTTGTTTTCCAGTGTCTTTAACTATTATATGGGTACAGAACTGGAACGTTTATATTATGATGACCGAAAGCAAAAGATCAATCTGATTTTTTCCATTGTTGTAAATTTGTTCATCCTTGTATTTTTTAAATATTATGGTTTCCTACTTAATACGATCGGAGGAATCACAGGTATCCACATTCCTCACCCGGAACTTTCTCTCCCGATAGGACTTTCTTTCTACACATTCCGTAATCTGTCCTATCTGTTTGATATTTATTTAAGCAAGATCAATGCACAGAGAAACTTTCTTACTTTTGCAGTATACAGCACCATGTTTCCTTACACTTCTGCAGGACCGATCATCCGTTATGCAGATATTGAGGAACAGTTAACACATCGTTCCCTGAATGTCTCCAGATTTGGTCTTGGTGCAGAGCTTTTTGTCAAAGGTCTTGCCAAGAAAGTTCTTCTGGCAGATAACCTCTCTGCCCTGTACGCCGGAATCTGCGGACATTCCCAAATGTCTGTATTTACTGCCTGGATCGGTATTCTTGCCTATACCATGCAGCTTTATTTTGACTTCAGCGGTTATTCAGATATGGCTATTGGTCTTGGAAAAATGCTGGGATTTGACTTTAATAAGAACTTTGATTATCCATATATTTCCACCAGTGTTTCTGAATTCTGGAGACGCTGGCATATTTCCCTGGGAAGCTGGTTCCGGGATTATATTTATATCCCGCTTGGCGGTAACCGTGTATCCACTCTGAAACATGTACGCAATATTCTTATTGTATGGGCACTTACAGGTCTGTGGCACGGTGCAAGCTGGAACTTCGTACTGTGGGGTGTTTACTATGGTTTCTTTCTTTTACTCGAGAAATTTGTACTCCAGGGAGTTCTGGAACGTATGCCGTCATGGCTTCGCACAGTCTATACCATGCTTGTTGTCATGATCGGATGGGCATTCTTCAGTCAGACTGATTTTGGCGCCCTTGGTCATTATCTGGGGGCTATGTTCGGAATCGGAGCTTCCAGCTTTATAGACAGCACCGCACTTTACTATCTCAAGACAGGTTTTATCCTTCTTTTGATCAGTATCTTAGCATGCCGTCCAACTCCTTATCTGTACTTCAGACGTCTTATTAAACGCAGACCTGCAGCTGCATTAGTTGTAAATCTTATTTTGTTTGCATTATCCGTTGCTTACATGGTTTACAATTCCTACACACCATTTTTATATGCGAAATTTTAGAAGGAAAACAGTATGAAAAAATCATTAAGAAATTATCGGTTATTTTTCCACAGAATGGGACTTATCTTTCTGTTTCTCCCAGTGGTCGTGCTCCTGATAAGTATTGTACTTCCGGACAGAGGGTTCTCCGAAAAAGAGAACCGTGTCCTTTCCTCCCGGCCTCATCTAAATGCCGGTCAGATTGCTTCCGGAGGATATGAAAAACAATTTGAAACTTACGAAAATGATCAGTTTCCACTCCGTGACCTGTGGATCACACTGAAAGCCGGAACCGACCGTCTCATGGGAAAAGTTGAAGCCAACGGTGTATACCTTGGAAAATCCGGATATCTGATGGAAGAATTCAAGACACCTGACCAGGCTCAATATGATGCTACAGTAAAGGCAATGACCGACTTTGCACAGAGACATTCTGACATGAAACAGTATGCACTGATCGCACCAAACTCTGTCAATATTTTAAGCAATAAACTTCCTGCTTTTGCCCCTGTACAGGATCAGAACTCCTGGTTAAACAATCTGTCAGATTCCCTGACGCAGGCAGGCGTGACTTTTATTGATGTCCGCGACACCTTTAAAGATCACAAAATGGAAGATCTCTATTATCACACAGACCATCACTGGACTACCCAGGGCGCCTATTATGCTTATCTGCAGGCAGCGAAAGCAATGGAAATTGATACTTCTGCAGATACTTATGACAAAGCCCCTGTCACCCGTTCTTTTCAGGGAACCTTATCTGCCAAAAGCGGCTTCCGTTCCGGTGAAAAGGATGAGATCGACGTATTTCTTCCAACAGGTGAGAATGTACTTGCGTCCGTTATCAACTACGTAGACGAACAGAAAAAAAGTGCCAGCTTCTATGACACGGATAAGCTTGACACCAGAGATAAATATGCTCTGTTTTTTGGTGGAAATCATGCTCAGGTGAAGATCAGCACGCCTACAGAAACCGATAACACTCTGCTCGTGCTCAAAGATTCTTATGCCAACAGTTTTGTTCCATTCCTTGCCCAGCATTACCGCAAGATCGTAATGGTCGATCCACGTTATTACTACGGCGATCTGGAACAGCTGATCCAGGTTGAAAACGTTCAGGAAATCCTGTATCTGTATAATGCAAACACATTCTTCGCAGATACCTCTCTTGAGCTTGCTCTGTCAAATGAATCTTCTGAGCAGAATACTGATAATGCCACTACTTCCGATAATCAGAGTTCTGTCACAACAGATACTGCCGATCAATCTGCTGATCAGAATAACGATTCTTCCCCTTCAGATGATCAAAGTTCTGCTCAGAAAGGCGATTCTTCTAATTCAGCGGATCAAAGTTCTGACCTGGAAAGCGATTCTTCTGAAGATCAGGCTTCTGAATAAACTATACAAAAACCACAAATCCCCACTGGAAACACAATGCCGAGGAAACATTGAATTCCAGTGGGGATTTTTCACACATTAACACACACTTTTAAACACACACTTTTCACACATTTTTGATAATAGGTTAGGTATACAGACTAATCAAACAAATAATGCCGTTTTTTACCTTCCTCGTACCCGGCTCATCTGCTCTTTCTGCATCAGCTGTACCTTGATATGTATTATATCAGTTTTTTATTTATTCTTATGTTTTATGCAAATTCTTCAATTTATTTTGCAAAATTGTCGATGAATCACTCTATCATCTTCTCTACTGATCCATAAAATGATTCACAAAATAGTTATAATACACATCCAGCATATCCTTTCGCCCACGGACACGTATTGGGACAATTGTTCCGTCTTTCATAACAAAATCATCCTGAACATCCCCAACATAATCCATATTTACCAGATAACTCTGATGGCAGTGTAGGAAACGCTTCTCATTAATCCTTTTCTCAATCTCTACCAGCTTATCTACAGTTACGATCTCTGATCCATCTGCCAGATGCAGTATCACATTATGTTTGTTGCTCTCAATATACATGATATCATCTGTATACGGATAACGGTACTGCCTTCTGCTCTTGATCGCAACTCTTCTTTTCATATCTGTCTTAAGGATCATGTTTAGAAGTTTCATCAGTTTCTCTTCTGAAAATGGTTTCAGTAGATATCCTGATGCCTGTACTTCGTAACTCTCTATCGCGTAGTCTGGGGAAGCTGTAAGGAAAATAAGCGGCACCTTACACTGCAGCTGACGCAGCTTTCTGGCAGTTTCCATTCCATTAAGTTTCTTCATATAAATGTCGAGGAACAGAAGTTCCATATCCAGATAGCCTTCTTCTACATCGGCTACCAACGTCTCGCCTGACGCATACTCTATAATTGAAACTTCTTCATTTATTTCCTCAAAGTACTGGCATAATATTTCTTTCAGAAGGAGTCTCTCAATTTCAACATCATCGCAAATAACTATCGTCCGCACTTCAATCCCTCCTTCCTGTATCACTCATTTTCATTATTGTTCATTCTATTTTCAGTAACCTTTTCTCTTCTACACTATACAATTTTTGAAAAAAATAAACGCCAGACTTCTGCTCTTTTCCGAAACTCTGGCATTTATCTGTAAGCATTATAAATCAAATTTATTATATATGCAGAATCCTACATATTCAAGTACTTTTTTTAATATGTATATTCATGCCCCATCCTTTACAGGATGCTTTCCGCCGCTTTAATGTAGCAAATCTGTTACTGAGAACGGAATGAACAGTAACCAAATCCTATAATATATTATATAGAATCCTAAACATTTTGTCTATGGAAAGTTATCTGTGTTATACTTATGTTACTGGTTACTGTTCACTCCGTGCTCAGTAACACGCTTCGCGATGCACAGAATTTATGCTAATCGCATAAATTCGCGCCGTATGTCTCGGGATTTTGGCATATTCATGCCCAAACGCCTCGCGGGATAGTGGCATGTGAACAGTAACATACTTATTACATTAAATAGAAAGAAGGTATTTTATGCGTCAGGAAAAATTTAAAATGGAACGCCAGGGATTAATCGAAATCGGAGATGAAATCGAAATATCTGAATATCAGTCTTTCATGAACTACAGCTATATCATTGAGCCTGCAGTCGCCATGTCCGGCTGTTATCCAAACTCCCAGCGTATCAAATCCAGAAAAGGGATTGTGCGAAACATTGAGCACACCCCTCGCGGCTTTATTGTAACTGCAGAATTTGACGAATAAACCTGGTTTTTTCACAAATAAAACTCCTCCCGGCTTTTACTCGGAAGGAGTTTTTACTTTCATACTTCTATTCTGCCGCCGACTGTGGCTTCTCAAATTCTTTTGCCACATCCTCAAGAATCTCTCTGATCTTCAGATGCTGTGGACATACTTTCTCACATTTACCACATTTCACACACTCAGATGCCTTTCCGTTTCTGGCTGTATGTACCATATTGTAATAATAATCTGCATTCCAGTCATGGAATACCATCTTCGCATTCATACAGGAGAAAAGATCCGGAATAGAAATATGCTTCGGACATCCTGCAACACAATAGCGACAAGCTGTACATGGGATCATATGTTTCTGATGAAAAATGTCAGCAACCTGATGTACTGCTTCCAGTTCTTTCTCGTTCAGATGCTTAAACTCCTTCATAAAACTGATATTATCTTCCATCTGATCCAGAGTACTCATTCCTGAAAGAACCATCAACACATCCTCAAATCCAGCGGCAAAACGCAAAGCATAGCTTGCAGGACTGCCACCATTTATAATATTGACTCTTTATACGGACAGTACTATACTGTCTTTAAAATTTAAGGTTTATTCTATCAGGTCAGATAATAGCCTGCCGAATCTCCTCTTTTATCATACAGTATGAACTTAACTTTAAGTCAAGTTTTTTCTGAAAATACTTTTATCAACTCAATTGTAGCGCAGTCATCCGCTTCGCTACTCACTCATAACCGAATAACTGCTTCGCAGTTTCGGTTAAACAATGACAGGAAAGGACAACACACTTATGAAAACTAACACTTCCATCACCATTCGTATGGCCAATCCCGCTGATGCACAGGCACTCCTGAATATTTATGCTCCTTATGTAATAAACACCGCAATTACCTTCGAATACGCTGTTCCTTCTGTAGAAGAATTTGCCTCACGCATTGCGCATACCCTGGAAAAATATCCCTATCTTATCGCTGAAGAGGGTGGAAATATACTTGGATATGCCTATGCCAGTCCCTTCCACGACAGACCTGCCTATGACTGGGCTGTAGAAACTTCTATCTATGTTGACCAGAACATTAAACATCGTGGTATCGGCCGTAAACTGCACGATGCATTGGAGAGCACGCTTCGTGAGCAGGGAATTTTAAATATGAACGCCTGCATTGCCTACCCTCCGGAAGAAGATGAACATCTGGATAAAAACAGCGTAGAATTCCACGCTCATATGGGTTACCGTCTTGTCGGCGAATTCTACAAATGCGGCTATAAATTTAACCGCTGGTATAATATGGTCTGGATGGAGAAACTGATCGGAGAACATTTATCAGATCAGAAACCGCCAAAGTTTAACCGACTCACGAAAGTCTCCTAATTCAATTAAAAATATTCGTGCACTTCTGATCAAATAATATTTCATTTTATATAACAGAAAATTTCTTATAATAAGAAAAAAACCTGCAGGTAGGATTCTCCGCCTGCAGCTGGTTACTTCGTCACCATAATTTTTACATGACATAAAAAAATCAGGTATTGAAAA
This sequence comes from Blautia sp. MSJ-9, assembly GCF_018919065.1. Classification (GTDB taxonomy): domain Bacteria; phylum Bacillota; class Clostridia; order Lachnospirales; family Lachnospiraceae; genus Blautia_A. The sequence continues at coordinate 76,837 of NZ_JAHLQG010000039.1, forward strand.
TTACTAATAACAGGTAAGCTTTTACAGATGGTGCATACTTCTCACAGATTACCTGCATATTCGCCATAGCGTTCGGTGTTGCTCCCATACCAAACCGCATACACCAGAGGAAAGAACTGCCGCATCGTAGTCAATTGTAAATTTTCCGGAATATTCCCCGATATTGCGGATAAACGCCGCTGCGATCATCGCACCAATATAAATCGGGAATGTTATTCCTGTCATAGACAGAAGCTTTCTTTCCCTGAAGGTCGTCCACAGATTTATTTAAGCAAAAATAAACAAAAAAATACCTCAGATATTTTTATTATCTGAGGTTTAATAGAGGTGCCACCCGGATTTGAACCGGGGATAGAGGTGTTGCAGACCTTTGCCTTACCACTTGGCTATGGCACCATATTAACTTTTATTCATGTAAGAAATCTTACATAGTGACTCCAAGGGGATTTGAACCCCTGTTACCGCCGTGAAAGGGCGGTGTCTTAACCGCTTGACCATGGAGCCTGGTAGAAAATTTTGTTTGATATCGGACTTCATGTTTCCGAAAACTCCCCCTGTTGGACTCGAACCAACGACACTGCGGTTAACAGCCGCATGCTCTACCGACTGAGCTAAGGAGGAATAAAGGTTTGCACCTTCAAAACTACATACATGTTGACATTTCCTTGAGATTCATTACTTCCTGCGATTCTTGGTCAAGCCCTCACCCGATTAGTAACAGTCAGCTCCATGCATTACTGCACTTCCACCTCTGCCCTATCTACCTCGTCGTCTTCAAGGGGGTTTACTTCTTTCGAATGGGATATCTCATCTTAAGGGGGGCTTCACGCTTAGATGCCTTCAGCGTTTATCCCTTCCGGGCTTGGCTACTCGGCCGTAGACTTGGCAGTCTAACCGATGCACCAGCGGCCCG
>NZ_JAHLQG010000054.1 GCF_018919065.1 Blautia sp. MSJ-9
CGGGCCGCTGGTGCATCGGTTAGACTGCCAAGTCTACGGCCGAGTAGCCAAGCCCGGAAGGGATAAACGCTGAAGGCATCTAAGCGTGAAGCCCCCCTTAAGATGAGATATCCCATTCGAAAGAAGTAAACCCCCTTGAAGACGACGAGGTAGATAGGGCAGAGGTGGAAGTGCAGTAATGCATGGAGCTGACTGTTACTAATCGGGTGAGGGCTTGACCAAGAATCGCAGGAAGTAATGATCTCAGGGAAATGTCAGCATGTATGTAGTTTTGAAGATATAGTAGAAACCAGCTAGTAGTTAGCTGGTTTTTTTGTGCGCAAAAATAAAAGAAAGTCTGTTATATTGACTGCAAATATGCGAAGAAATCCTGCCGTTAGAAGAATGTAGAAAATTATATAATTGCATTACAGAAAATTATAGAAAGTGGGATTAAAAATATATTGTATTGCAGAAAAAAGCACTTTAAAATTAGTAGCAAAGTTTATAGAATCTAATTTATTTAAAAACATATATGGGAGGGTTTTTCATGAAGATTTATGTAAATGGAAAAGCTGGTCATGACGGAAATGGTACAGAGCAGATGCCATTTCGTCATATCAATGATGCGGCAAAAATTGCACAGCCGGGGGATGAAGTTCTGGTAGCGCCTGGAGTTTACCGGGAATATGTAGATCCGATTCATGCCGGTACAGAAGATGCGAGAATTACTTACAGGAGCGTAGAGCCTCTCGGTGCAGTTATCACTGGTGCAGAACGTATTCAGACATGGGTTCCTTATAAAGAAGATGTATGGGTATGCCGTGTAGCGAACAGTCTTTTTGGCAGCTATAATCCATATACAACTATGGTTTATGGTGACTGGTATTTTGCCAAAGCTGACAAACATACAGGATGTGTATATTTGAATGACCGTGCTCTTTATGAGGCTGGAAGTGTGGAAGAATGCATCAAAGCCGAGGTTTATGAGTGCAGCTGGGTTCCGGAAGAGTCTACTTATAAATGGTATACAGAACAGGATCAGGAGAAAGACGAGACAGTCATTTATGCGAATTTCCATGGAGCAGATCCAAATAAAGAAAATGTAGAGATCAATGTACGCCGTGAGTGCTTTATGCCGTCCAAAACCGGTGTGGGATATATCACAGTCAGTGATTTCGTAGTTACAAAAGCAGCAACTACATGGGCTCCGCCTGCAGCTTATCAGGATGGTATGATCGGACCTCACTGGAGCAAAGGATGGATCATTGAGGACTGCGAAATTTCTAACAGCAAATGTGCAGGTATTTCTCTTGGAAAATATTATGATGCAGAAAACGATCATTATTTTACAAATAAATATGTGAAGAGTCCAACTCAGATGGAAAGAGATGCAGTATGCCGCGGACAGTATCATGGCTGGCTTAAAGAAAAAGTAGGAAGCCACATTATCCGTCGAAACAATATTCATCACTGTGAGCAGGGTGGTATTATCGGCCGTATGGGCGGTGTATTCAGTATTATTGAGGACAACCATATTCATCATATCAACAATATGATGGAACTGGGTGGTGCAGAGATTGCCGGAATTAAGATGCATGCTGCAATTGATGTTATTATGAGAAGAAATCATATTCATCATTGTACAATGGGAATCTGGTGCGACTGGGAAGCTCAGGGTACACGACTCACTCAGAACTTGCTTCATGATAATCAGCGACCGGCATTTGCAAAACAGTTGAAAGGCGGTATGATGTGCCAGGATATCTTTGTTGAAGTAGGTCATGGACCGACTCTTATTGATAACAATATCCTTCTGTCAGACGCCAGCCTGCGTTTTGCTACTCAGGGTGTTGCTATGGTACATAACTTGATCTGCGGTGCTTTAACCTGTGTAGGTGATGGAACCGGATGGCGTTATACACCTTATCATATGCCTCATCGTACAGAGGTCAGAGGATTTATGACAATACTTCATGGAGATGACCGTTTCTATAACAATATTTTTGTTCAGAAATGGCCTTCAGAAGATTTTATCACAATGCATGATTCTGATGATGGATTTGATTCTGAGAACAGAAAAGTTGGAACCTGGATGTTCGATGAGTATCCAACTTATGATGAATGGATCTCACAGTTTGATTTTACAAAACCTGCAGATATGAAGAAACTGGAGCCGGTTCACTTTGACCATTTACCGGTATGGAGTGAGGGAAATGTTTACCTTAATGGTGCAAAGGCATGGAAACATGAGAAAAATGGACTCGTTTCTTCTGAGAATGTGAAGGTAGAATTAACAGAGAAAGACGGAAAATATATTCTGGATACAAATATTTACGAGATTCTTGGAGATTTCTCCGGACGTATGATCAATACAGAAGTTTTAGGAAAAGCTTTTGAGCCGGAAGAATTCTTCGAAAATCCGAATGGAACACCGATAACATTTGACGCTGATTACTTTGGTGGACACAGAGGTGCTAAGGTGATTCCTGGACCTTTTGCAGCGAAAGAAGATGCTGAGAAAAATGTCAATATTTGTGCTTTTTAACCGAATCAAGTAAGGAGCGAAGCGGATGATTTTATCCGTTTGACTTAAATTAAGGAAATAGAGAAGGCCAGCTGGATGTCAGCTGGTCTTTTTTGACGTTTTTTTGATTGTTTGTCTTTAAATGAAAAAATTTATATATTACTACATTTGTAGAAAAAACAGCTTGACACTAATCTTCTACAGATGTAGTATATGATTAACTTCTACAAAAGTAGAAGAAACGGATAAAAATGGAGTTACAATTAATGACGAAAGGGGAATTCTTATGAACAGAAAAAGATTTATTACGGTTGTTGCTTCGTTATCGGTGTTTTGCATGTCCATGACTGGAATGAATGCTGTATGGGCCAGGGATGGAGGGAGTGAGAAGTTTGATCCGCAGCCAGTGAGTTCTGACTGGGAGCAGAAGGATATGAAGGGAACATATGCTTATTTTGTGAGCGGTAAGGACTGGGTTGGTGTTTATAAGTATGATGCAGATGATGATACCCCATTGTTTGCGAAAGCAAGTGATCAGTATGCGGCTTGTTACGAAACGGCTTATTCTGTTGGCAGTGATCTTTATGTGGTGAAGGGATTTGCGAAAGATGTAGATGATATCGGTAAGGTGCGTGAGATGGTGGAGAGTATTTCCTATCCGGGAAATCCGGCATTAGATACACAGGAGGGTTCTGACAATAGTGGAAGTGATCAGGATGATAAGCAGAATGAAGATCAAAATTCAGAGGCAGGAGAAACAGAGACTTCCAATGAGGTAAATGTGGATACAGATGAGGACAGTGGCAATAATATTTATCTTGAGACATTGACACTTGTGAGAGAGGATGGAAGTACTTTTACGATTACTCAGCAAACAAATGGGGATTATTGTTACCGGGATGATGATGGTGTAGGATATACGGACAATGGTGATGAGAGTTATACAGATGAGTATGGAAATACTTATAGGGCTTTAAATGATGCAACACATTACCTGGGAATAACATTGGAGCAGCATACACTGGAGTCTTCTGATGGAAATACGGTTACAGTTACACAGACGACAAATGGAGATTATTATTATCGGGATGATAATGGAACTGGTTTTACTGACAATGGAGACGGAACCTGGACAGATGAAAATGGGAATGATTATATAGAGATAAATTAGCATTGACGGATTATTGTGTGGTTGCTACAATAAAATTATTCCTACAATTGTAGAAGAAATGAGGTGATTTTATTGAAAAAAGCATATCAGCGTTTGCCGGAGTCAGAGTTGGACATTATGCTGGCTTTATGGAACGGGACGCCGCCGATGACCCGGGCGGAGATTGAGAAGCTGGTGAATGTGAAGAAACAGCTGGCTCCGACTACGATCTTGTCACTGCTGACCCGATTAGAGAATAAGAATTTCGTTTCTGTAGAGAAGCAGGGAAAGATGAATCTGTATACTCCTCTGGTATCTCAGGAAGATTATCAGGCAAATGAAAGTAAGAGTGTATTGGAGAAACTTTACGGGAATTCTCTTAAGAAGTTTGTGACTTCTCTTTATCAGGGAAAGAAGATAAGTTCAGAAGAAATACAGGATCTCAGTGATTTTCTGAAGGAGTTGGATGAGAAGGAGGAATAAGTGATGGCGGAATTTGCATTACATATTTTGAAGCTTAATATTATTTCCGCAGTTGTTATTTTTCTTGTGCTGGGTTTATCTGTTTTGTTAAAAAACAGATTTACAGCGAGATGGAAGTATGTGGTCTGGCTGGCTGTTGCAATGAGTCTGCTGGTTCCTGCGCGGTTTCCATCGAATTTTTCCCTTATAAATTTCAAAGTGCCGGGGATTGAGAGCAGTGGGAATGAAAAGATAACTGCAAAGAGAATAATTTCGGCAGATGCAGATTCTGCGAATGTAAATTCTTCTAAGGTAAATTCAGAGGATAGCAGTACTGCAGATTCAAAAATGCAGGATACGGCTGTGACGGGCAAAGCATTCACAGGTGCAGTATTGAAAGATGAAGTGCAGTCTGACTCAGCATCTGCATCATTGTCTGGAAGACATATCGTACCGCTGGCTGCAAAGATTTTTATGATCGTGTGGCTGGCAGGGGCGGTTATAAAGTTACTGGCAGAGATATGTGCATATTGCTTTTCCATGAGAAGCCTGAAACGGATGAGTCTTCCGGTGAATGATCTGATGAAATGGAAAATGTATAGGGATGTGTGTGAACAGAAAGGGATTCGGAGAAGACCTGAACTGATGCAGAATGCAGGACTCAGTACGCCGCTTCTGGCGGGATTATTTAGAACAAAATTATATCTTCCGGCAGTTAGCTATTCTGCGGAAGAATTGAAGCTGGTTTATCATCATGAGCTGACGCATTATTTACATAGGGATTTGTGGTATAAGATGCTTCTGAGAATCTGTGCATCTGTGTACTGGTTTAATCCGGCATTGCTGTTTATGCTGTGGGAGGCTGATAAAGATATCGAGAATCTTTGCGATGCGGAAGTTGTCCGTGTCTGCAGCAGGGCAGAACGTAAACTGTATCGGAAACTTCTGTTGAGAACAGTTGCCATAGATAATCAGGTGCCTTATGTAACGGCAAGCCTGAATGACAGCAGTATGGTTTTTAAAGACAGGATTCTGTATATGCTGAATATGAAGAAACTTCGGAAAAATGTTCTTCCGGGAGTGATCTTGGCGATGGTGCTAGTCGGAGGAAATCTGGCATTTGGCTTTTCAGGAGAAACAATTTCCGGGGCACAGAATACACAGCAGCAGGCACAAAAAGACGGAGATTCATCAGGACAGGATTCCGGAGAAGATGCTAAGAAGCGAGAATTGGTTGATATGGTGGCATCACATGGAACTTCCGATGAGCAGCAGCTGGCAGGAAAGGGAGATAAACTGGAGAATTCAAACAGTGCTGGTTTGGCAGAGAATTCAGGACAGGGTGATGTTGCAGATCAGGAAGGAAATCAGGATCAGACAGGAGTGAATTCTTCTGATGAGACAGGGGAAAATTCTGACGGTCAGAATCCTGATCCGGATAATTCGGGAGGTGGTTATTCGGATACAGATAATAATGGAACCCCTGGAGATGATACTACAAATAAAACGGTTATTAATACATCATCATTGACATTACGAGGAAGTGGCGGCAGTACATTTGAAGTTGAAAGGGTGTTGTATTCTGATTATTCTGTTGAGTATAGAGGATATGATGGTGTTGGATATACTGATAACGGAAATGAAAGTTATACAGATGATTATGGAAATACATATTCTGCTTTAAATGATTCAACTCATTATCTGGGAACAACCTTGGAACAGCATACATTGACTTCTTCTGATGGAAATACAGTTACTGTTACACAGACAACAAATGGAGACTACTATTACAGAGATGATAATGGTACTGGTTTCAGTGATAATGGTGATGGAACCTGGACAGATGAAAATGGGAATACTTATACGGAATGATACCATTAGTTTAACCGAATTAAGTAAGTCTCCCTGCTTCAATTGCGAATATCCGCTTGATTCAAAACAGGTAAGTTCTTTCTTTCAATTGCAAATATCAATTTAAGTCAGGCTCAGAGAAAATCGGCTTGCAAAATTTAAAATAAGCCCTTCACTGTTACTTAACCAGACAGTGAAAGGCTTGTTTTTTTGCTGGACTTTTTCAGCTGAAATTATTTATAGAATAACTCAATAATCTTTAATCCCACTTCAACAGCAATATCCATTCCTTCCACAGTGATATGTTCATAAGGACCATGGAAAGCGTGTCCGCCGGTTCCAAGGTTCGGGCATGGGACGCCCATGAAACTTAAGCGTGCACCGTCTGTACCGCCGCGGATCGGAGTGATAAGTGCAGGTGTTCCACATTCTTTGCAGGCTGCAGTTGCGCAGTTGATCAGTTCCATGCAGGTATCAATAACTTCTTTCATGTTTCGGTACTGTTCTGTAATGGTAAGCTTTACAGTGTCTTTGCCCCACTTTTCATTGAGGATTTTGGTGATGTGTTCCATGGTTTTGATCCTGCAGTCAAAAGATGCTGCATCGTGGTCACGGATAATATAGTCTAACATAGCAGTGGAGACATTGCCGTTCATGGCATCAAGATGGAAAAATCCTTCATATTCTTCAGTATCTCTTGGGGTATCTGCGGATGGGAGCATGGAGTTAAATTCCATGGCAACAAGTGCTGCGTTTACCATTGTATTCTTGGAAGAACCCGGGTGTACGTTTACACCGGTAAATTCTACTACTGCACGGCCTGCATTAAAGTTCTCATACTGGATTTCACCTTCTGTATCGCCGTCAAGAGTATAGGCATAGTCTGCATTGAATTTCTTTACATCAAAATAATCAGTGCCTCCTCCGATTTCTTCATCCGGAGTAAAAGCAACAGAGATTGGGCCGTGGGCAATTGTTCCGTTATTTAAGTGCTCGATCATTGTCATGATCTCTGCAACACCTGCCTTGTCATCTGCACCAAGGATTGTGGTTCCATCGGATGTGATGAGGGTTCTGCCTTTTAATGAAGACAGGTGCGGGAACATTTTCGGAGAAAGTACTCTTCCACTGGTTCCAAGTGTAAGTTCTCCGCCGTCATAATTCGGAGTGACAACCGGAGTAACCGGATGATCGCAGAAGTCAGATACTGTGTCCATGTGAGCGATAAAACCCAGTTTTTTACGGGATTCGTATCCCTCAGTTGCCGGAATATGTCCGTAGACATAGCAATGGTCATCTACGCTGGCATCTTCCACACCCAGGTCCTTTAATTCCTGCACCAACTGTCTGGCGAGGTTAAACTGGTACTGTGTGGATGGAGAAGTTCCAGTTTCTTCACTGCTTGGTGTGAAAACTTTTACATAAGATAATAAGCGTTCGTATGCTTTCATGATAAACCTCCTGGTATCGGGCTGAGCCAGATTTTTTAACTCAGCATTGTATGTTAAGTATAACACGTTATAGGAATTACGTAAAAATATTTCTTGTATTTTGGTTTTGCTCTGTATCTAATTTCTCTTTTTTATCTTTCTGGAAGATATGGAAAATGTATGCTAGAATAAAAATAGTAGTTCATATTAAAAATATTCAGGAAAGGTAACGGGGGAAATGGAGAAAGAAGAAAAGCGTGCAGTTCAGGAGAATGGCACGGAGGAACGAAGCACGGAAGAGAAAAGTCCGCTGAAAGGGAAATTGCAATATTATAGCGGAGAGATTCAGCGGGATGTGACGAATCTTGTGAAGTGGCTGATGCTGGCGGTGCTTGTGGGAGGTATTGTGGGAGCAGCGAGTACGCTGTTTTCTTTTGCACTGAAAGGTGTGACGAATTACAGGAAAGAGAATGGATGGATGTTTTATCTGTTGCCTGTAATGGGTCTGATCATTGTGTTTCTGTATGAGAAATTTGGCAAGGAAGATGGAGGTACGAATCAGGTGCTTTCTACGGTGAGATCGCAGGATGATGTACCGATTCTGTCTGCACCGCTGATCTTTATTTCTACGGCGCTGACACATCTGGCAGGCGGTTCTGCAGGACGTGAGGGTGCGGCGATTCAGCTTGGCGGAAGTATTGCGAATCAGCTTGGACGGTGGATCCATCTGGATGAGGAGGACCGCCATGTGATCGTTATGTGTGGTATGAGTGCGGCATTCTCTGCGCTGTTTGGAACTCCGATGGCAGCGGCTGTGTTTGCATTGGAAGTTGTGAGCGTTGGTGTTATGTATTATACGGCGCTGATGCCGTGTATGATCGCATCATTGATCGCATCTGGATTTGCGGCTGGTATGGGAGTTACGCCGGAGGCTTTTCATGTGGTGGATATTCCGGAACTGACCATTGAAACGGGACTGAAGATGGGAGTTGTTGCTGTTGGATGTGCTGTGATCAGTATTGTGTTCTGCATGGTGCTGAATGGAGTGGCAGGAGCGTATGGAAGATATTTTAAGAATCCGTATGTTCGTGTGGTTGTGGGAGCATGTCTGGTGATTGGAATTACGCTGCTGTTGGGAACTACAGATTATATGGGGGCCGGTGCGGAACTGATTGAGAAAGCAGTAGAAACAGGACAGGCAAGACCACTGGATTTCTTTTGGAAACTGGTGCTGACAGCATTGACCATGCGCGCCGGATTCCGCGGCGGTGAGATTGTGCCATCGTTTTGTATTGGTGCGACATTTGGATGTGTGATGGGAAACTGGCTTGGACTTTCCCCGTCTATCTGTGCAGCATGCGGAATGGCAGCTGTATTCTGTGGCGTGACAAATTGCCCGATTACATCAATTCTCATTGCATTTGAGATGTTTGGATTTAAGGGAGTTTCCTTTTATCTGATCGCAGTTTCTATCAGTTATGCGGCTTCCGGATATTATGGACTGTATAAGGACCAGACGATTGTTTATTCTAAGTATAAGGCTAGATATGTGAATAAGCATACGAGATTTTAAGCTGAACAGACGCAGGGTATTTATTGCATTTGTCAATAAATGCCCTGTTTTTATTGTGTTTTTGAATTTTTGATTATCACCCGAAAAGGGTATAATGGAAGTTACAGTAAACAGAATCTGTAAGAAAAATGTCAGGATAAAGGGGAGGTGAGAAAAGTTGTATTATGTTGGAATTGATATTGGGTCAACTGCATCGAAGACAGTTGTGACTGGTGATAAGGAAATGAAGTTTGTGCTGCCTACGGGATGGAGCAGTAATGAGGGACATCGCGCACTGAAAGATTTCTATGAATTAATGAAACTTGATCCGGCACCGATGAAGGGTGAGAATCTCTATAATGTATTATATGGAACTACTTTCAAATTCGATCGTTCTAAAGTTCCAGCAGAGATTGATGCGTTGACAGCAAAGGTGAAAGAAGAATATGCAGCAGGCAAAAATGAGGGCAGGAAACATCGTATTCTGATCACTGGATGTCCAATGGGTGGCGCTACTATGAAAGTAGTGAAGGCGATTGAAGAAAACGGCGGTGTGGTAGTTGCTTTTGAAAACTGTTCCGGTGCGAAGAGTGTGGACAGACTGATCGATGAGAGTGATCCGGATATCTATGAGGCAATTGCAAGACGTTATCTGAGCATTGGATGTTCTGTTATGACTCCGAATCCGAATCGCTTTGAACTGCTGAATGAGCTGATAGATGAGTATCAGGTGGAAGCTGTTGTGGAGATGACTTTGCAGGCCTGTCATACTTATAATGTGGAGGCAGGTAAAATTGGAAGATTTGTAAGAGAAGAGAAACATATTCCGTATCTGCACGTAGAAACAGATTATTCTCAGTCTGATGTGGGACAGCTTAATACACGAATTGCTGCGTTGATTGAGATGTTGTAAGTTGGTTATGAACAAATGATTAAAAAGCATGTGAACAATCTTTGGATTTAGAAAGAGTTTGCATGCTTTTTTCATTGCAGGAAAAGGGAATAGATGTTAAAGTAAATAATACGGCACAGGGCTGGGGAATAATAAAAGTTATTCCGGAAATGTTTTATTATGGAATTATCAGGGATAAAAATGTATCGAAATATGTAAAGAGAGGAAGGATTTTACTTGGGAAAAAATAACCAAAGTACGCAGGAGATAAACTCGCAGGCGCAGAATCCACTTGGCACAGCGCCAGTGGGCAGTCTGATCGCGAAATTTGCGATTCCTGCGATTATCAGTATGATGGTCAGTGCAATGTACAATATTGTGGACCAGATTTTTATTGGACAGGGCGTGGGTATGCTGGGAAATGCGGCTACAAATGTAGCATTTCCGGTTACGACGATTGCTACTTCACTGGCGCTGTTGCTGGGAATTGGCGGAGCTTCGAATTATAATCTGGAAATGGGAGCCGGTCAGGAGAAGAAAGCGAGCGGAATCGCAGGAACAGCTTTATCATCATTGGTGATCAGCGGTGTGATCCTTGCTGTAATTGTTCTGGTGTTTCTGAAGCCACTTCTGACATTGTTTGGCGCAACAACGGATGTAATGCCGTATGCGGTTGATTATACGGGAATCACGGCAGTAGGGCTTCCGTTTTATATTTTATCTGTGGGTGGAAATCATCTTGTCAGAGCAGACAGAAGTCCTACGTATTCTATGACCTGCATTATGGTCGGCGCGATCATTAATACGATTCTTGATCCACTGTTTATTTTCGGATGCGGATGGGGAATTAAAGGTGCTGCATGGGCGACTGTGATCGGGCAGGTTGTTTCCGGACTTCTGGTTGCTTTGTATTTTGCAAAATTCCGGAAAATGTATCTGTCAGGTGCAATGTTGAAGCCGAAAATGTCATATCTCAGCGCGATTATTTCATTGGGACTTGCATCCTGCATTAATCAGATCGCAATGGCTGTTGTGCAGATTGTGTTGAATAATATCCTGCGTTATTATGGCGGAAATTCTGTTTATGGAAGTGATATTCCGATTGCGTGTGTGGGTGTTATTTCCAAGGTTAATATGGTGTTTATGGCAATCTGCATTGGTATCTCTCAGGGCAGTCAGCCAATCTTGGGGTTCAATTATGGGGCACAGAAATACGACAGAGTTCGACAGACATATCGATATTCGGTGACTGCATGTACAGTAATTGCTACTGTATTCTTTGCATGCTTCCAGCTGTTCCCACACCAGATCGTGAGCATATTTGGAACAGGAAGTGATCTGTATTTCCAGTTTGCGGAACGTTATCTGAAGATCTTTATGTTTATGACATTTGCTAATGGAATTCAGCCGATGTCTTCCGGATTCTTTACTTCTATCGGAATGGCAAAGCTTGGTATCGTCATGTCTCTGACACGACAGGTAATCTTCCTGCTTCCGTTGATCATTATCTTCCCGTTATTTATGGGAATTGACGGTGTCATGTATGCAGGGCCAATTGCAGATGCAGCGGCATTTGTGCTGGCAATTGTGTTTGCGAGAAGAGAGCTGGCGAAGATGCGCAAGATAAAAGTCGCATAAAAATAAAATATATGAGACGAGAGTATGTAAAATTCCTCCACTGGTCTACAGAAATGTAGTTGGTGGGGGAATTTGTTATATTGTTTGCTCCGTGTCTTGTAGAGCTTTTCTGTTTCTGTTTACTGATGATATCTCACAAAACGTATTGCAAAGAATGAAATGAATAGCAATGCTTTCTTAATTATCCTGCTAAAAGTATTGGTGATATGATTGTCACGTTTTTTTATTTGTGGTAAAATTTTTACAGGCAAAAAAAGTGATGGAATTCATGAGATGGAATATGAGGAAAAAGAATTTTTGAGATTATAGCTTGAGAAAAAGATCAAGTTGTTGATATGTGATGTGGAGGGATGGATGTGAAGAAAAAAGATTCTGATTTATATCAGAGTGGCAGTGTAAATTTTAATGATAAACAAAGTGGCCAGTTTATTTACAGTGACTTTTTTCAGTCGTTACCTTATCCAGAGGAGTATCCGGCGTTTATTCAGATTCATACGGAATATCCGATTCAGTCAGTTCCGCTGCACTGGCATTTGGGACCGGAAGTTTTATATAGCAGAAACCAGAAGCTGTCTGTGGTGGTAGAAGGAGAACGATTTACAGTTTCTCCGGGTGAATGTCTTCTGATTAGTAGTGGTTCACTGCATTCCATAGAACCGGAAATTAACGAGAAAGGACAGGATGTGCTGTCAATTGGTTTTAATGGAGCATATCTGGGGAAAATGTATCCGGCGATGAGACGCAGTCATATTTGCTATCTGGAGGGAACACCTGAAAGCAGGATAAAATTGAATGAGCTATGTGAAGAAATTCATCAGATTGTGGAGCAGGATGCGATAGATTATCTGAAGTTGAACTATCTTTTATTTGGAATGTTAATCCTTATGTATACGGAGTTTGTCAGAAGGAGTTCTGATAAAGAGGAAGTAAAAGATAAAAGTCAGGAGAAGGTTAGAGATATTTTATTATACGTTAAGCAGCATTTCAGAGAAGAAATAACAACGCAGAGTGTTGCCTCAGAATTTGGATATAGCCGGGAACATTTCAGCCGTCTGTTTAAAAGATTTGCAGATATCAGTTTTAAACAGTATCTGAGTGAGTATCGTCTGTTTCAGGCAGCAAATGATTTGTATACGACAGATAAAAAAATGGCAGAAGTAGCCCTGGACAACGGTTTTCCAGATGAAAAGGGGTTCTATAGTTCATTTAAAAAGAAATATGGGTTGACACCATTGGAATATAAAAAGCAAAAATATTCAAATGCTTAAGTAACGAATGTTTGATCGTTTACTGGCGGTGGCAGTTAAGATAAGAAACTATAAACAGGTAATATTGCATGACTATAGGGAAAATATAGCCATAATATTATCTGTTTTTGTATTTTAGTGGAATATAAAGTAAGGTTTGTCACATTTTGGAAGAAAAAGAGCACAAATACACTGATATACCATTCTCTTAAAATATACACTATATACATATTCAAAAGGAGGAAGGTATTAAAATGGAAGAAACAAAGAAACTTTCAGCAGGAAAACTGAAATTGTTCCAGATTGCTGTGCTGTCTATTTCACTTCTGACAGCCAGTGTTTCGGTAGGGGGATGTCTTCTGGGAGATTTGGCAAAGGAATTTCCAAATGCACCAGTGTGGTATCTGCAGATGTTTGTAACGTTTCCAGTTATTGGTGGAATCATTGCAAATATTATTGGCGGTGCAATGGCATCGAAAGTAGGAAAGAAAAATTTAAGTCTGATTGGAATTGCATTGTGCCTGATCGGTGGATTTTTTCCAATGTTTGCGCCTACACTGGGGTTGAAAATTGCAATCCGTGTGATCGCAAGCCTTGGGGTTGGACTGATCCAGCCACTGACAGCATCTATTGTTGTAGACTGTTTTGAGGAAAAAACAGCAAATACCCTGATGGGATTGCAGTCTTCCTGTGTAGGACTTGGAGCAAGTATTTTTTCATATACGATGGCAGCGATTATGGTGTATGACTGGCATTTTGCATATTGTGCTTATCTTTATGCAGCTGCGATTTTTGTACTTGTACTGTTTGGTATTCCGGCATTTGTGAATGATATTGGGCGTGAGGAAAAAGGGGATGCCAGTCTACAGAAAACAAAGGTAAAAACAAAATTACCAAAAGCAGCATATGTTGGTTTTGTGCTTCAGTTACTTTACTGTCTTGGATATTGTGCAATTGATAATTGTCTTTCTTTGGCAGCAACAGAGACAGGAGTAATTTCTACTGTATCAGCAACTGCAATTGCAAGCTGGGGTGGAATCGCATCTCTGATCGGCGGTCTGTTCTTTGGAATGGTAAAAAACAAAATTGGAATGAAAGTCGGACCTGTTTCTCTGGTATTAAATATTATTGGATTTGTAATCGTAGGATTTACAAGTACAACTGCATTATGGTACGTTGGTGTTACCATATTAAAAGTTGGATTCTGCTGGTGGATGCCATACATAAATTTCCTTGTAACAGAGGATACAGACGAAAGCAATTCTGCAATGGCTGCGTCACTTGGATTTGCAGGGAATTCACTTGGATCTTTTGCATTTGGATATGTTCTGGCAGGAATGGGTATGCTGACAGGAGGAATCAGTTCTCATCAGGCATTCATATATGGAGCCATCCTGATCGCTCTTACTTTTGTTGTGCTGGCTGGATTTAATTTTACAAATAAGAAAAAAGCAGTAAACTGTTGATATGTAAAGTATGGTTACTGTTCACTCCGTGTCCAGCAACACGCTTCGCGATGCACAGAATTTATGCTAATCGCATAAATTCGCGCGGTATGTCTCGGGTTTTCTGTTGCCATGCATCCGTAGGGAGCTGCCAGTGGCAGGTCCTGTAGGTGACCTTCGCTCACAAAAAACACCTCGCGGGATATTGCCAGTGAACAGTAACAAAGTATAATTAGATATATGGACAGATCCGAGATTGTCTGTATGTCTATATGAAAAGAGGTTAAAATGATGTTTGAGTATAAAAAAATTATGAATGAAAGAGAACTGCAGGCACCAATTCCGACACCGGATCCGGCGAAGTTTCCTCATTCTGATGAAGTGCCGGAAGGCTGCAAGGTGATTGATGGATTAAAGGATGACTGGGGATATTATGTAGATATTCATACAGATGTTGTATATGCGGAACGTTCCAGAGGATTTGCATATACAGGGCAAGAAAAGATGTCTCTGAAAATGATCATCCTGGAGCCAAGAGTGCATTTTGGCGCTTCTGAGGAAGAACAGAAAGTAGAAAGAAAATGGCCATGTGTTGCCTATATTCAGGGATCTGCTTTCCACGAGCAGTGGATGTGGAACAATATTTCAAGACATATCCGTCTTGCGGAAAAAGGATATGTAGTGGCGATCATCCAGTATCGTCCGTCAGAAGTAGCTCCTTTTCCAGCGCAGATGCAGGATGCAAAGACAGCAATCCGTTTCCTGAAAAAGAATGCTGAGGAATATCATATAGATGTAGAGCATATGGCTGTTGCCGGGGATTCTTCTGGTGGACATACTGCATTAATGGCAGGTTTTACCGGAGATTCTACACCGGATACAGATTTATATAATGAGTATTCTGCAAAAGTTAACTGCATTGTTGACTGTTATGGACCGACAGTGTTTTCACTGATGAATTATTATGAGAGTTCTCAGAACCATTATCATCCGGACAGTCCGGAAGGATATGAGATCGGACATAAAAATGTGCTGGAAAATCTGGAACTGGCAGCAGAAACAATTCCTATGAATTATCTGTCAGAAGATAAAACAACGCCACCAACATTGATTATTCACGGAAGCAGAGATATGCTGGTACCGTTTAATCAGAGCTGTCAGCTTTATAATTATATGAAAAAGATGGGAAAAGATGTGACATTTTATAAATTAAATGACGCAAATCATGGCTGCCTGGGATTTGATAATGACACAGTTCTGGGAATTGTGCTGGAGTTTTTGAAAGAAAATATTTAATTTGATAAGGTGAATACGTTTTCACAAAACAGGGAAAAAAGCAAAGAAGAGTTCGCATTTACAGTGTATGTGGGCTCTTTTTTGCATTGTTTTTAACTATAAGGGGATATGCTGCAAACGTTTTCAGATATCTTTCTTTTATTTATATAAAAACTGTGTGTATAATAGTTTATTAACGAGAGACGATCAAAATTTACAGAAAAGCAGGGGGAAGAAAGATGTCGATTAAGGAAATTGCAAAACAGGAACACCATCTGGATCTGGATCCGGATTTTGTCATTGAGACAAATCAGACGGAGGCGCAGGGTTATGAGGCGATGGAAAAGCTGCTTGCTCTGCCGGATTATCCTACGGGAATTTACTGTACCAATGACATAAAGCAGTAGCCAGAATGGAACTGGAGTGTAAGCTGGTGGTGCGAAGCAGTTGTATGCCTGCGCAGGAGAGTGTGCAGGAAAAGTCTTTTGCGAAGAGAGCAGAGGAAGAACGGAAAGCACATCCGCATTTCAGACATCTGGATCAGCTTCTGAAATAAACAAAAAATCATCTGTACCGAATCATCTGTCCGTGTTATGATTAACAGGTAAATGACAGACTGCATATATTATAAAAACTCCATAGAATAATGGAACTGATCCAGAAAAAACATATGGATCATATATGCAGAATGTCAGGACAGAAAGGCAGGTTAAATCTGATGAAACAGGAAAATTACATAAAGGGTATGATAATGATCATCCTGTCGGCGTTTTTCTTTGCTTGTATGAATGTAAGTGTACGTCTGGCAGGTGATTTGCCGTCTGTGGAGAAGAGTTTCTTCCGGAATCTGGTGGCGGCTGTGTTTGCGGCGGTGATTCTGATCAAGAATCGTACAGCGCCGAGAGTAGATAAGAAATATTGGGGACCGTTGGTATTGAGATGCGTGTGTGGTACACTGGGAATTCTGTGCAACTTTTATGCAATCGACCATTTGTTGGTGGCAGATGCTTCAATTCTGAATAAGTTATCACCGTTTTTTGCAATTGTATTCTCTTTTCTGCTGTTAAAGGAGAAGATCAAACCAGCTCAGGCTGCATGTGTGGCGTTAGCGTTTATCGGATGTTTATTTGTAGTGAAACCGGGATTTCATAATGCGGCACTTGTTCCGGCGCTGATCGGGGTCTGCGGTGGACTGGGAGCAGGAATTGCATATACGATGGTACGTGTGCTTGGAACTCATGGAGTGAAAGGCCCGGTGATTGTGTTCTACTTTTCATTCTTCTCCTGTCTGTCGGTTGTACCGTGGCTGGTATTTCACTTTACACCTATGAGCATGAAACAGCTTGTAACATTGCTGATGGCAGGACTATTTGCAGCAGGCGGACAGTTTACGATCACGGCGGCTTATACTTATGCACCGGCAGGAAAGATTTCCATCTTTGATTATTCGCAGATTATTTTTGCTACGATGCTAGGATTTATCCTGTTTGGAGAGATTCCGGATAAATACAGCTTTACAGGATATGTGCTGATTATTCTGGCATCCTTGGGAACATTTCTTTATAATATGAGGATAGCTAAGGATTGTAAACTATAAAACAAAAAAGGTTGTCAATAAAAACGCTTTGTGTTAAAGTATCCAATATGTCATAAAAAATTTAAGGAGAAGAGTGCACAAAGATGTCTTTTATAAAAAATATTCCACTACGCCCTCACCATGGAATGTGCCTTGCATATTTCAAGGGTGAGGGATACAGTGATGGATTTTCAGCACATATGCAGGAAATGCTGGATATTTTCCAGAAGGGAGCGAAGATACAGCTTCATGCAGATACAGATGAGATCTGTTCTGCCTGTCCCAATAATGAAAAAGGATGTTGTTCATCTTTTTCGCTGGTAGAGAAATATGATAAGGTAGTGTTGGAGCTTTGCAGTCTGAAAAATGGACAGATTATGGATTTTCAGACATTTACTGACATTGTACAAAAGAAAATCCTGGCATCAGGAAAGAGGAAAGAAATCTGTGGGAATTGTCAATGGAACTCCATCTGTGAAAGTCAGAAGAGCAGATGGGAGAAATGCTAAGAAAAATAGAATAACAGAATGAATAGCGTTCCGGTACAGAACAGAAGCTATGAATAAAAAAGTCAAATGCGCAGATATTGCAGTAGAAAGGACATAACAATAAAAATGGAAAATACAGAATCACGTTTATATTTTGCCAGTGACTACATGGAGGGTGCACATCCTGCGATCATGAAAAAGCTGATGGAGACGAACCTGGAGAAAACAGTGGGCTATGGTCAGGATCCATATACAGAAGATGCGAAAGAAAAGATCAGAAAAGCCTGCAATGCGCCGGAGGCAGAAGTATTCCTGCTGGTTGGCGGAACACAGACCAATGCCACAGTAATCGATGCACTTTTGAAATCCTATCAGGGAGTTGTGGCTGCGGATACAGGGCATATTGCAACTCATGAATCGGGCGCCATTGAATTTGGTGGACATAAGGTTCTGACAGTACCGCAGAAAGATGGAAAAATCTCTGCACAGCAGGTTGAGAAGCTGGTGAAGGATTTCTATGATGATGCCAATTATGAGCATATGGTAATGCCCGGGATGGTATATATTTCCCAGCCAACAGAATATGGTACCCTGTATTCCAGAGAGGAATTAGCAGCTCTCAGCAAAGTCTGCCGGGAAAATCATCTTCCCCTTTATGTGGATGGTGCCCGCCTTGCCTATGCACTGGCAAGCCAGGAGAATGATGTGACACTGACTGATCTGGCAGAACTTAGCGATGTATTTTATATTGGAGGAACCAAATGCGGAGCATTGTTTGGAGAAGCAGTGGTTATACCGCAGAAAGGACGGATTCCTCATTTCTTTACGATCATCAAGCAGCATGGAGCTCTGCTTGCCAAGGGACGGATCGCAGGGATCCAGTTTGGTGAGCTGTTTACGGACGGGCTGTACCAGCGTATCGGCAAACCTGCAATGGAAGCTGCAGAGCAGATTAAGGCTGCACTGAAGAAGTATGGATATCAGCTTTCTCTGGATACTCCCACCAATCAGATCTTCTGTATTGTGTCTAATGATGTAATGAAAAAAATAGCCCAGGATGTGGAGTTCGGATTCTGGGAGAAGTATGATGAGACACACTCTGTGATCCGCTTTGCCACAAGCTGGGCTACTACTATGGAAGATACACAGAAATTGATTCAGCTTCTGGAAAAAAATAAATAAGAGAAAAAATCAGTGGTCAGTTGATTTAGAGGATTGTTACAGGCAGTATCAGGGCAATGGTGCTGCCTTTTTCGCTGCTCTGGGTTACTTTTACCTGGCCGTTGTGCTGTCTGGCAATCTCGCTTACAAGAGCAAGCCCCAGACCTGCACCGCCCATGGCGCGGCTGCGGGATTTGTCCACACGGTAGAAGGGATCAAAGATTTTTTCCTGATTTTCAGGGGAGATACCGATGCCTGTGTCAGTTACCTCCAGGACTGCAGATTCTGCAGAATGAATGTTTACAGTAACGGAACCGGAAGGCCGGTTATATTTGATCGCATTTTCAACCAGATTATAGACTGCCCGGTACAGAAGGATATAGCTGCCTGTAACAGTACAGTCACCTTCTGTCTGAATAAGCCGGATCTGATGCTTGTCTGCAACCGGATCCAGATCGCAGAAAACTTCTTCTGTGAGTGCTGCAAGGGAAATAGTGTCAGAACGCTCTACAGTCTGAAGGCCTGTCATGTCCAGCAGGATTTCCGCAAGATGGGAAAGCCGTCCGGTCTGTTCCTGAAGCATGGTGAAAAGCCTGTCGTATTCCCGGGGGGCATGTTCCGGCTTCTTATAAAAAACTTCCAGATTTGTCTGCATTACAGCTAGAGGAGTACGAAGCTCATGTGCTGCACTTGCCACAAACTGTTTCTGTGCAGAGAATGCATTGTCCAGACGGGCAAGCATGTCATTAAAGGATCTGGTCAGACGTGAGATTTCATCCTCTGAGAGTGGGACTTCCAGCGGTTCAGACAGATTCTGTGCCTGTACCTGACTGATTCTGTCGCTGAATTTGCGCAGAGGGGTCAGGGCTCTTCTGGTGACAAACCAGGTACAGATACTGCTGAGAAGAATAATGATACCTGTGGCGATCATGCTCTGGAACAGAAAGTTGTTTTTGGTATTCTGGATCTGGTTTTCCAGATCAGGGATGAGGATTTTTGGATCTACATTGATGGAGATCGGGCTTGAATTGTCGGGGGTGACCAGAACTACATAGTCGGAGATCCCTTCCAGACCGGTCACAGCAGAACGGCTGATGAAGAAATACATCAGTGCACAGGCTGTGATAACCAGCCCGGAGATCAGCAATGTGAGCCGCCACTGGAGAGAGAGCCTGCGGGGGGAAAGTTTTTCTGAATAAAATTTCATAGATTTAGTCCTCCATAATATATCCTTGTCCGATCTTATTCTGTATAGGATCATATCCAAGAGCAGTTCTCAGTTTTTTTCTTAAGGAAGAAATGTGCACCCGGATGGAGTTACTGAAGCTGTTCACGCTGCCGTCCCAGAGATGCTCGATCATTTCCTCAGGGCTGATGATCCGGTTGCGGTGAAGCAGAAAGTATTCCAGAAGTGCGCTTTCTTTTCTGGTGAGAGCCAGGGGTGTGCCATCTACACTGGCTTCTCTTGTGCGCGTGTCAAAGGTAATGCGGCTGCATCTCAGGCAGACATCCTCCTGGATAAATTTACGGCGGGTGAGGCTGCGGATTCGGGCTTCCAGCTCCTCAAAATGAAATGGCTTGGTAAGGTAATCGTTGGCTCCCAGATCCAGACCTTCCACCTTATCCTGAATCTGTACTCTTGCGGAGAGTATGAGAACAGGAGTATTGGTATTGAAGGTACGGAACTGACGCAGGATTTCCAGACCGTCAATTCCCGGCAGGTTCAGATCCAGAAGGATCAGGTCGTAATTCTCTGTCATACATAATTCCAGTCCCTCTTCCCCGTCAAAGCAGGTATCTGTTTCGTATCCGTCCATGCGGAGCCCCTCTGCCATGGAACGGCAGAGCTGTTCTTCGTCTTCTATAATTAAAATGTGCATGATAGTCTCCTTTTTGAATTTTCGGTTTCATAGTTTTATAATATCAAAGTCAAAAGGCCAGAAGATATTTTGCGTTTGTACGAGTCAAGCGGATATTCGCACCCCCCGCAGGAGACTTACTTGATTCGGTTAAATTTCTGACTCTGATATGTTATCAATTTTATCATAGCACACGAAGTATAAAATTCGTGTAAAAAAAAGAAAATGTTTCATATTATAGCAATCCTCTAAAATATCCGATTATAAAGTTCTTTTAACAAGTTTCAGATTTGTCTGTGACTGGCCATGAAATAAAATTTGAAAAAAGTTATTTTCTTAACACAGATTTTATTTCTCAGATGCTATAATGTGTGCATATCAATAAAACGATGCCTGTTATGTGGGGACAAAATCCAAATCTGCAGACAGACACAGGAAATTAATTAAATGTAATATAAAAATCATAGCAGTAAAAAATGAAGGGAGCTTACTTATAATGAAGAACAGAAGAATGAAATTAATGGCGATTTTTGCAGCAGGTGTATTAAGTGTGACATCTATGGGAGGTATTGTAACTGTACATGCAGGGGAGACTCTTGCAGTGCCTGCAGATGAAGCAGGTGTAGTCCAGATGGACGGAGAGGATGCTCAGGCAGCAGAAGATGGCAGTGTGGCAGCTTCCGAAGGTCTGATCGCAGGATCCTTCAAACCGTCAGAGATTGCTCAGCCTGCACAGGATACTTATGAATATCCATTCCTTGGAATGAAATTAGGGATTTCCAAAGAACTGAAAGAGCAGATGGAGAAGAAGAACATTTCCATGTTTACAGATGAGAGATGGAATGACAATGCAGATGCAGTCACATATGCTACAGCCAGCTGGTGTACCCTGACAGACGAGCAGAAGGATGCAGAGGTGGACAAGATGGGCACCGGATATGACGACTGGCTGAAAAGTCTCAGCAGAGTAGGTGTGATCGGAATGTATGATGAGGAATCCCAGAAAGATCTGGATACGATTACCGGTTGCACAGAGCATAAAGAACTGGGCACCAGCAGTGACGGCAAATATAAATATTATCTCAGCACAAACAAAGATGCGGATGCAGATCTGTTAAAGGACGTGGAGGGGATTGAAGTAACACTTACAGAAATGACCCCGTTCCAGATGCTTTCTGCATTTGATCAGCCGCAGGATACTGCTGACAGTACAGATGCAGCTGAAGGAACAAATGTAGGCAAATTTGAAACAACAGGAGTTGATGGAAAAACTTACACACAGGATATTTTCAGCAAATATGATCTGACTATGGTAAATATTTTCACCACCTGGTGTTCTCCATGTGTCAATGAGATTCCTGATCTGGAGAAGCTTTATCAGGAGATGAAAGATAAAGGAGTAGGAGTAGTAGGCGTGACACTGGATACAGTAGGCAGTGATGGAAAACAGGACGAGGAAGCAGTGAAAAAGGCTCAGGTACTTCAGGAGAAAACAAAGGCATCCTATCCATTCCTGATCCCGGATTCCGGAATGATGAACGGACGTCTCAATGGAATTTCCGCTTTCCCGGAAACCTTCTTTGTTGACAAAAACGGAAATATTGTAGGTGAGACCTACTCCGGAAGCCACAGTCTGGACGAGTGGAAAGAGATCGTGGAAAAAGAGCTGGAGAGTGTCACAGAGGGAAAATAAATGGATAAATTAAAAACCAGCAAAATATGGAACAGTAAATGGCCGGCGCTGATTCTTATGCTTGTGGGAGCTTGCTTTATGGGATATGGGATTTTCCGCGGAGAGCTGGCAGTGGTGTTTACAAAAGCCATTAATATCTGTATGGAATGTGTAGGAATAGGATAAATGAGTAATCAAAAGAACAGCGATAACAAAAGTAATAAGAAACAAAACACAAAAAATATGAAGATCAATGAGTGGCCCCGCCACGGAATCCAGGCACTGTGGGCGCTCATTACAAACAGTCATGTTACCGGCTTTGTCACAGGCAAAATTTACACAGGCAAATTGAAAAATGCCTGTGTTCCGGGCCTGAACTGTTATTCCTGTCCCGGTGCTGTTGGCGCCTGTCCTATTGGTTCCCTTCAGGCGGTGATAGGGAGCTGGAATTTCAAAATGGCTTATTATGTGGTGGGATTTCTTATCTTCATCGGGGCTATGGTGGGAAGGCTGATCTGCGGTTTTCTCTGTCCCTTCGGATTGATTCAGGATCTGCTGAATAAGATTCCATTTCCTAAGAAAATCCGCACATTCAAAGGCGACAAACTGCTTCGTAAGCTGAAATATGTGATTTTTGCAGTATTTGTGATTCTGCTTCCATTGTTTCTGGTGGATATTATGGGACAGGGTGCACCGTACTTCTGTAAGCTTATCTGCCCGGCAGGAACACTGGAGGGCGGACTGCCACTGGTACTCCTGAATAAATCCATGCGCAGTGCACTGGGCTGGCTGTATATATGGAAGAATGTGATTTTGCTCATAACGATCATTCTCTCCATTTTGATCTACCGTCCGTTCTGCAAATATATCTGTCCCCTGGGAGCACTTTATTCCATCTTTAATCCTGTCTCTCTGTATAAGTACAGAGTGGATAAAGATAAGTGTATAAAATGCGGAAAATGTGCAAAAGCATGCCAGATGATCGTAGACCCTGTGGAAAACTCCAACAGCCCGGAATGTATCCGTTGCGGCAGATGCAAGAAAGCCTGTCCGACAGGTGCAATCCAGTGTGGAATCAGAAGAACACCTGACAGACTATAAAAAGTAGTCTGCCAGGTGTTTTTGTATATTTTTGTTGGAAAATGTACAAAAATATCGAAAAATATATAAAAAACTGGTAAAATCATATTGTGAAAATACAGAACAGAAAATGAGGTGACTGTATGGCAAAGAAGAGAAGAAAACCGAAGATGGAATTCCGTTATTATCAGATGCCTGCCGGAAGTCCGATCCTGGCTCTTCTGGGACAGAAGTGGGTTCAGAATTATGGAAATGATGTGGATTATCTTCATTTTCACAATTATCTGGAGATTGGTTTCTGTTATGAAGGGGATGGATTTATGGCGTTTGGTGAGGCTGAAATGCGGTTTTCGGGAAGAGAATTTACGGTGATTCCGCCCAATTATGCTCATACGACTAACAGTGATCTGGGTACGGTTAGTAAATGGGAGTATCTTTTCATAGATGTGGAAGGTTTTATGAAAAAATTTCTGAACAATCCGGTAAAGGCTGAAAAAATGATCCAGAGAATATATTCTAAGGCTTTATTTCTGAAAGAGAATGAGTCTCCTTCCATAGCTGCAAAAATTCTTAAGATCATGAATATCATGCGTGAAGGAGAAGAATTTTATATTGAAGAATCCAGTGGAGTTCTTGCGGCATTACTTGTAGAAATTGCCAGACTGAACCGGGCATCACCGGAAGACAGGGTGGAAGAGGAAACAGGAAAACTTACAAATATGATCACCCGCGTACTGGATTTTGTTTCTTATCATTATATGGAAGACATTCGGATTGAGGATCTGGCGAAGATCTGTCACATCAGTGAAACTCATTTCAGAAGAGTATTTACATCGCATATGAAGGTAAGTCCTCTGGAGTATATTAATTCTGTGCGGATTCATACTGCCTGTGAATTTCTGCAGAAAACAGATATACCGGTGGCGGATATTGCGCACAAATGTGGTTTCACGACCAATTCAACGTTTAACCGGAACTTCAGACAGATAATGGGAGTGACGCCGGTTGAATGGAGAAAGCGGCCGGAGAATTATGAACAGCAGCTTTTGGATTTCGATATTCATTCAGAGGAAGGATGGTAAAAAGTTATGAACTATAAGATTGTGGAGCAGGTATCAAGAAAGAAAAAGAGCATGTCCGGAGTCCTGCGTGTGGTAATGATTGTTTTTGCAGTGCTTTTTGTGGTTATGGGAATCACGATTTCCCAGGCATTTATGCTTCCGGGATTTCTGCTTGCAGGGCTGTATTTTGTTTTTGATATATTCAGTCAGAAGGATTATGAATACACGATGGAAAACGGTCAGTTTGAAATAGATGTGATCTATGGCAAGAAGTATCGCAAAACAGCTCATATACTGGAACTGAGTAATCTGGAGACAGTGGCACCGCACTGGCATGAAAGTGTTGCAAGGTACAAAAAGAATGGTGGAACGGAGAAGCTGAAAAAATACGATTATACCTCTTATGATGAAGATACTCCTTATTATACAATGATCATCCGGGAAGACGGGCACAAAATAAAACTGCTTCTTGATCTTAATGAGGAACTGCTTCATGCGATGAAAACACAATATCCTGAAAAAGTCTATTTTGCATAAAATGAATTAAAAACTGTAAAATATGTACAAAAATTGAACGGAAAATTTATGAAATAAGAACAAAGGCCATTTTTAAAGACAAAAATATATATTTTTTTGTCCATGAAAGTGGCTTTTGTTATTAAAATAACATAGTAAATGAGAAAGTGAACAAAAAATATATTTTTAAATATTTTTAATAGTGCAAAATACATAAAATGGTCGAAATTGCACATTATGTGTGCGGTTATGCAAACTATACCTGAAAATCGGATGCTATAATCAGCTTACAAGCGATTCGGAAGAAAGAATAAGCTTAATAAAGGAGGACATAAATATGAGAAAAAAATTACTCGCAGTATTAATGACCGGTGCTATGGTAGCATCCTTTGCAGGATCAGCTACAGTTGTTTCAGCGAAATCTGATGATGACAACAAGTTAACCGTATGGGCATGGGATCAGAACTTCAATATCAAATCCATGCAGATCGCAGCAGATCAGTATGCAAAAGATCATGAGGGATTTTCTGTAGATATTATAGAGACATCTTCTGATGACTGCCAGACTAAACTGACAACAGCAGCAAATGCAGGCGATTACAGCACACTTCCTGATATCGTTCTTATGCAGGACAACAGCTATCAGAAATATCTGAAGAGCTATCCGGATGCGTTCACAGATCTGAAAGATATCAACATTAACTGGGATGATTTTGGTAAACTGAAACAGTCCTATTCCATGGTAGATGATACACACTATGGTGTTCCGTTTGATAACGGTGCTGTTATTGCATGCTATCGTACAGATATCCTTGATGAAGCAGGATATACAATTGATGATCTGACAGATATCACATGGTCCAAATTCATGGAAATCGGTAAAGATGTTCATGAAAAAACAGGCAAATATCTTCTTACAAGTGAAGCTACAGGCGGCGATACTCTGATGATGATGATGCAGTCCTGCGGAGCTAACTTCGTAAACGAAGATGGCGAAGCTTACATCGTAGGCAATGAAGTGGCAGAGAAATGTATCAATCTTTATGTAGATCTGGTTAAGAATGACGTTGTTAAACTTGTAAATAACTGGGATGAATATATCGCTACTATTACAGGCGGTGAGGCAGCAGGTATCGTAAATGGTAACTGGATCACAGCTACTCTGATGTCTACAGAAGACCAGAAGGGTCTGTGGCAGATTACAACAATGCCTAAAGTAGATGATGTTGATACAGCCACAAACTATGCAAACAATGGTGGATCTTCCTGGTATATTACATCCAACTGCCAGAATGTAGAACTCGCAGAAGATTTCCTTGCAAGCACATTTGGTTCCAGTACAGAGTTCTATGATGCAATCCTTCCGGAAGCAGGTGCAATCTCCTGTTATCTGCCGGCAGGTGAATCTGAGGTTTATAACGAGCCAAATGAATTTTTCGGTGGACAGCCAATCTTCTCAACAATTGTAGAATACTCTTCTCATATTCCGGAGTTCACAAAAACACCGTATCACTATGAAGCAAGAGAATGTGTCAACACAGCAGTTGTAAATATTGTAAACGGTACATCTGTAGAAGATGCTCTTCAGGAAGCTCAGGATACTCTGGCATTCAAGATGACTGAATAAATTCTGATCGCAGGATCAGATGATGTCAGGATTGCGGGAACAGTGAAACTGTGAAGCAATCTGTAGACAGTAATTAAGTGAATGAAAACAGGTAAGTGCGGGGGACTGCCAGCAGTCCCCCATTTTACTGCAAAGAGTTGGTAATTGTCCGGCAAAATGCTGAACAGTTACAGAGTTTTTTGAAAGGAGGAGTTCACGTGAATTCCAAGAAAAAAGGTATGTCTCTGCTTGGCAAGCAGAGAGCTGCAGGATGGATGTTTCTGGCCCCTGCAACTATCATGATCGCGATCATGAGCTTTTATCCAATGATACGTGCATTTATCATTTCCCTGCAGACCGGAGCCGGAGCAAATATGAGATTTGCAGATCCGATCTTCAGCAACTATAAACGTATTCTGGCAGACAAGGTATTTCAGCAGTCTATTGCAAATACATTCCTGTATCTGATCATTCAGGTGCCAATCATGCTGATACTGGCAATTCTTCTGGCACAGCTTCTGAATAACAAAGATTTGAAATTTAAGGGATTTTTCCGTACCTGTGTATTTCTTCCATGTGCGACATCCCTGGTATCTTATTCGTTGATCTTCCGTTCCATGTTTGCTACAGATGGTCTGATCAATAGTATTCTGATCAAACTTGGAATCTTATCTACCGGCTATAATTTCCTGGGAAATTCCGCCAGTGCCAAGATTGTAATTATCCTTGCGCTGATCTGGAGATGGACAGGATATAACATGGTGTTCTATCTGGCAGGACTTCAGAATATCGAATATTCTGTATATGAAGCAGCCAAGATTGACGGTGCCAATGGCTGGAAGACTTTCTGGAAGATTACAGTTCCGCTTCTGAAACCGACAATTATCATGACATTCATCATGTCAATTAATGGTACACTGCAGCTGTTCGATGAGTCTGTCAACCTGACAAAGGGTGGACCGGCAAACTCAACAATCACAATGTCCCACTATATTTACAATACATGTTTTATTAACGTACCAAACTTTGGATATGCAGCAGCAATGTCATTTATCATATTCATTATGGTAGCTGTACTTGCATTTATTAATTTGAAAGTAGGTGATACACGTGACTAAGAAAAACAAATCAGCCATTCAGAGAAGATTGATCCCAACTTATATTTTTCTGATCATCGTGTCATTTATTTCAGTATTTCCATTATACTGGATGATCTCAGCCGCAACTAATACATCCACAGATGTGTCACGTGGACGAATCATTCCGGGAAGTCATTTTATGGAAAACTTCCGTAATCTTACAGCCCAGCAGCCACTGTGGAGAGCACTTGGAAACTCTTTCTTTTATGCAATCCTTACTACAGTGATCTGTCTTCTGGTCTGCTCTATTGCAGGTTACGGATTTGAAGTTTACCATGATAAGTGGAAAGACAGAGTATTTTCAATCCTGCTTCTGGCTATGATGGTTCCGCAGGTTGCAACTATGGTTCCGTTGTTCAAAATGTTTTCCAAGGCAGGACTTCTGAATACAGCAGTAGGTTTTATCCTTCCGATTATTTCCACGCCGTTTATGATCATGATGTTCCGCCAGAATGCCAGATCATTCCCGGTTGATATTATTGAAGCTGCACGTATTGACGGACTCAGCGAAGTAAGGATTTTCTTCCAGATGTTCATTCCTACAATGAAATCTACATATGCGGCAGCTGCTGTTATTACCTTTATGAATGCATGGAACTCTTATCTGTGGCCAAAGGTAATCATGACAGACAACAAAGCGATGACCATGCCAATGCTGATCGCCAACCTGATCACAGGTTATGTGACAGATTATGGTATGCTGATGTGCGGCGTATTGTTCTGTTCTATTCCTACAATGATCGTATTCTTTGTATTACAGAAACAGTTTGCAGAAGGTATTACCGGAGCAGTCAAATAAAAAACTGAAAAAGAGAACACCCGGCAGATTACGAAAAGTAATTTTGCCGGGTGTTTTTTGTCTGTCTATAAATACATTTAAATTTCAGTAGGCATACAGGAAAAAATAGGGTAAAATAAGGCATATGCTGAAAGAATGGGAGAAAAGTTATGGGCATTGAATTAAATATTCTGGACTGGTTCCAGACTTTGCACACGCCGTTTCTGGACAAATTGATGGTGTTTATTACAAGTTTGGGAAATGCGGGGATTATATGGATCGTGATGACGATAGTATTTCTTCTGATTCCTAAAATGAGAAAAACAGGTGCAGTTATGGCGGCCGCTTTGATAATAGATTTATTGCTTTGCAATGTAATATTAAAAAATCTGGTGGCGAGGACAAGACCTTATGATGTAAATACAGGAGTGCAGCTTCTGGTATCCAGACTTCATGATTATTCTTTTCCGTCAGGACATACAGCAGCGGCATTTGCTTCGGTAACTGCTTTATATATGGCAGGAGAAAAGAAGCTGTGGAAACCGGTTCTGGTTCTTGCCTGCCTGATTGGGATATCAAGATTGTACCTGTATGTGCATTATCCCACAGATGTTCTTGGCGGAGTCCTTGCAGGTGCTGTATCAGGATATCTGGGATATCGGTTTGTCCATACCAGAAGAAAAGTGCTGACAGGAGGAAAAAGCGAAAGACAGGTATAATAAAAGGGTGCAGGTTATCTATGACCTGTACCCTTTTGTGCGTGTATTGGAGAAATATTACCGTATTCTTTTCTTTATCATTGGTCCGACGATCATGGCGATGATCATTTTTACCAGATCTGCCGGGATGAACGGGATTACGCAGACAGCCAGAGCTGCTTTGAAGGTGTAATCTGCAACCAGACAGAACCATATGGTTCCGAAAAGGTAGCATACGATGGTTCCGACAATCATACCTATAAGCTGGATCCATGGTTTGCGGCAGTTGTCGATTACCAGTCCGGCAATGACTGCCATTACGATAAATCCGATGATGTATCCGCCTGTAGGACCTGCCAGTTTGGCCGGACCGCCTGTGAAGCCGGAGAATACCGGAAGGCCAACAAGTCCGAGCAGAAGATAAATCAGATAACTGATGGTTCCTTTTTTCCATCCGAGAAGATACAGGGACAGGTAGATTGCCAGGTTGGTGAATGAGATTGGAACCGGGCCGATTGGAATAGACAGTGGGGCAAGAATACAGGTGACTGCTGCCATCAGTGCGGTCATGGTTATTTCGTAGGTTTTGCTGCGAGGTGCAGTAATGCTTTGTGTCTGGTTCATGTTAAAAACTCTCCTTTTAAGTTTGTCGATCATGCGGATTCAATTTCGTAAGTAAATCCTGCATCTGTGATAGTTTTTAAAGTATCTTCGATTCCCTGACCGCCTTCTGTCAGATAGCCGGATGCAAAGATGGAATCAACAACGCTGAGTAATTTTTTTTCTTCACCTTTGAAGTAAACTTCTCTTCCGGCAGCGCAGCGGATATCAGATTTTGGTACGAGAAGCCTTGCAAGGCAGAGGACTTTCATGCAATACTCTGTTGTCAGAACGGAGATATCGGCATTTCCAAGCGGAGTTCCCTTAATCGGCAGCAGGAAGTTGATTGGCAGTGCCTCAGGCTGGATTTCGCGCAGTTCGAGAAGCATATCAACCACATCTTCTTTACTTTCACCCATACCAATGATCCCGCCACTGCAGATTTCAAATCCCAGTCCCTGAAGCATATGGATATTCTGTACACGCTGTTCAAAAGTGTGTGTACTGCAAATATTGTGATAATAGGAACGGCTGCTGTTCAGGTTATGGTTTATTCGGTCCAGACCGGCTTCTTTCAGCATTCTGGCCTGTTTTTCTGTCAGGAATCCGATAGAGCAGCAGAGATGTGTTCCATGTTCTTTCATCTTGTGGATTCTGCGTGCAAGTTCTTCAATTTCTTTGTCTGTAAATTTCATACCGCTCAGACCAATGCAGTGTCTGGATAAATGATAATCGTTTACAAAATCATTGTCCTGATACAGCTTATCTTCATCTACCCATTTGTATTTATCAATATCTGCTGTAGAGCGGCAGGACTGTGCGCAGTAAGCGCAGTCCTGTGAACAGTTTCCGCTTCGTGCATTTGTGAGGATATGGATACTTACACGATTTCCTTTATATTTATAACGTAAACTTTTGGCGCGTTCGATCAGTTCGTCAAGCTTCTCATCCGGAGTATTTAAAATAGCAATTGCCTGTTCTCTGGAAATAGAATGACCCTCGTTTTCGTAAAAATCAGGATTCATAGTGATACCTTCCTTCCCTGAAAAAATTTGTACGGATATCACTGTAACATATAAAAGCGAGAAATGTCAACTATATATAAAAATAAAGTTTACAATCCTGGTTGGTTAGTTACTGTTCACACACAATGTCATTAACTTGAGTTATGAATCAGAGAATAGTATTAGAGAGTGGTTGCATTATTTTATGGAATTGCTATAGTTACCGTAGTAATAAATTTGTGGTAGGCATAATGAAAAAAGTACGGTAAAATAGATAGAGTGCAGAAAGTATTTTGCCAAAATAAAACAAAAGGGGGAAGGCCATGTCCGAAATAAAGAATAAGAAAAAGAAATCAAGTATTATTCAGATCAGTATCGGTGTTCTGGCAGTTATTCTGGCTATCCTTATTATCATAATGATGGGAATTGTCTCAGATATTCAGGGAACGGCCCGTATTGTAAATTATACCGGTTTAGTCAGGGGAGAGACACAGAGACTTATAAAACTGGAGCTTTCCACGCAGCAGGAAAATGAGATGATCCATGAGATAAGAACTTTTATTGACGGTTTGCGAAATGGAAATGATGAATTAAATCTTGTGCGTCTCGATGATGTTGATTTTCAGAATAAAATGCAGGAACTGGATGATAAATTCTCTGACCTGTATAAGAAAATTCATCTTGTGAGATTTAAAGGGGCCAGAAACACAGATATTATTCCGGAAAGCGAGAAGTTTTTTGTGATCTGTGATGAAGCAACAGGTCTGGCTGAAAAATATTCGCAGAAAAAAGCCACGTCCTTATCATTGCTTGAAAAATATATCACAGCAGATATAGTTGTGCTGATGCTGCTGATTGGATATGAGTTCATAAAAGCAATACAATATGCTGCAATGAACCGTCTGCTGCAGCGAAAAGTATATCTGGATGATGCGACAGGACTTCCGAACAAAAATAAATGTGAAGAATTACTGAGTGAGGAAGAACCGGATGCAGATACCGGTGTCTGCAGTTTTGATCTTAATAATCTCCGGCGTATTAATGACAGCAGAGGTCATGAAGCCGGTGATGCCTATATCCGTAGATTTGCTATCTGCCTGCGGGATTCCATGCCGGCTGAGCAGTTTGTGGGAAGAGCAGGTGGAGATGAATTTCTTGCAGTTACCCATGGACTGGACAGGGAACAGATGACACAGTGTCTTGAAAAGGTGCGCAGGGATATGACAGAGGAATCCAGAGTGTATCCGGATACTCCTTTAAGCTATGCGGTGGGATTTGCACTGGCCGGCGATTTTCCCGGAAGTACAATGAGAGAGTTGTTTAATTGCGCAGACAAAAACATGTATATCAATAAGAATCATGTAAAAAGGGAAGAGGCTGCAGCAGAAAAGCACCAGGGATATCAGCTGTTAAAGCTGCTTAATCAGCATGGCAGTAATTTCTCAGACTGTCTGTATTGTGATGCCAGGATGGATACCTATCGGGCGATTCGTTCCAGTGAAAATTTTTTCCTGGCCTCTGATGGTGCATATTCCGGTGCTGTGGAACAGATCATAGAGGAACAGATTGAAAAGTCCTGTCAGGCAGATATCCGTGAAGGACTGCAGATTTCGGAGCTTCAAAAGAAGATGCATACGAAGGAAGATGTGCTGGAATATGAGTATAATATCGGAAAACAGGGGGCATATAACCGCCTGACACTGATTCCGGTGGACTGGGATGAGGACAAAAAGCTGCATCATTTTCTTCTGGCATTTGAAACCATCCGAAAGACTTCTGAAGGCCAGACAGGGGCAAAAGAGCAGCTGCAGCTTTATTATGAACAGCTGAAACAGTCTATCCTGGAAAATGACAGCTATGTGGATGCACTTCTGGAATTGTCAGATGTGATCTATACAGTAAATCTGACAAAGGATGTTTTGGAAAGAAGAATCGTACTGAATGGAAAAGAACAGAAGAGCCGGGAGCTTTTTATGGACTACCCGCTTCCATGTTCTTATCAGGATTACTGTTGGGAATATGAGAAAAAAATCACCCAGGAAACAATTGCCGGTTACTGTATGACCGATAATTGTGAAAAGCTGCGTAAGAGGTTTGAAAACGGAGAAACAAATATGTCCGTGGAGTATTGTGCCCGCGAAGATGATGGAAGTATCCGATGGGTACAGAAAACAGTTCTTATGACCAGAGTGGTGATGTTTGATACAGAAATCCTTGCTGAGGTACCCATGATCTATGCAATCATTCTGTTGCAGGATACCACACAGAGGCATGAACGGGATGAGCAGGAACAGGCGCGCCTTCAGGCAGCCTTCAATGAGATGCGTGCCGAGAGCAGGGCAAAAACGAATTTCCTCAGCCGTATGAGCCATGATATCAGGACACCTCTGAATGGTATGATTGGTCTGTTAAAGATTGACGAGACTCATTTTGAGGATAAGGCACTGCTACGGGAAAATCATAAAAAGATGAAGATAGCAGCGGATTATTTGCTCTCCCTTATCAATGATGTTCTGCAGATGAGTAAAATAGAGGAAGGTCATATTGTTCTGACACATGAATATATCTGTCTCAAAGACCTGATCTATGAGATTGAGAGCATTATCACGCACAAGGCAGCAGATGGGGATATTCAGTGGATTTATGAGAAAAATAAGGAGGATATTCCTTATCCGTATGTCTATGGAAGCTCACTGCATCTTCGTCAGATTTTTCTGAATATCTATGGAAACTGTATTAAGTATAACCGACCGGGAGGAAAGATCACTACGGTAATGGAGGCAGCAGATGTACATGATGGAATCTGTACATACAGATGGACGATTTCTGATACAGGTATAGGGATGAGTCCGGAGTTCCTGAGCCATATTTTTGATCCGTTTTCACAGGAAAAAACAGATGCCCGGAGTGTTTATCAGGGAACCGGTCTGGGAATGGCGATTGCCAGGGGATTGATTGAGCAGATGAATGGAAGTATTGAAGTGACAAGTCAGGTGGGAGTTGGGTCTGTGTTTGTCATTACTATTCCTTTTGAGATTGCGCGGGAACAGAAAAAGGATAAGGAAATTGCTGAGAAATATGATATTCGTGGATTGCATCTGCTGGCAGCCGAGGATAATGAGCTTAATGCAGAAATCGTAGAAATGCTGCTGACAGATGACGGTGCCAAGGTTACAGTTGTAAAAAACGGCAGACAGGCAGTGGAGCACTTCGAAAGTAATCCTCCGGGAACCTTTGATGCCATATTGATGGATGTTATGATGCCTGTTATGGATGGCATTGCAGCAACAAAAGCCATACGTGCCATGGACCGGCCAGATGCAAAAACAATTCCGATCATTGCAATGACTGCAAATGCATTTGAGGAAGACGCAAAAAGATGTCTCGCAGCCGGCATGACCGCACATCTGGCAAAACCTTTCCAGATAGAGGATGTGGAAAAAGCCATTGTGGAGTGCTGTGGAAGGTGATGCCATCTGTAAGGTCTGTTGCAATCAGTAAATTATCATAAGCAGAGTTAAAAGTCCGGATGACGAAAATATGAGTAGAGAAAGGCGTAAGTCACAGAACTGAGAGTCCATCACATGAAGGCTGATAAGACTGATTGCTGAAAGAGTTTTCTCTGAGATTGGGCTACTGACATAGAATAAGAGAAGGTGCAAATCATAGAAATGTGGTTTGCACCTTCTTTTTTGCGTTCACCCACTGCAGAATTAATTGGATTAAGATGCATTATTTACGAGGATTGCTATAAGCAAATTATTTTTGAGGATTGTCATGGATTTTACGTAAGGCAGCAGTACTCTTACGTTCCATGATATCATAAGGAAATAATATTTTTAAATGCTTTGTATGCCCGCCTTCAATACGGTCAATCAGCACTTTGGCTGCCATCTGTCCCATTTCATCAAGAGGAATATGTGTGGTTGTTAATGGAGGGGTCAGATACTGAGCGGTATCAATATCATCTATGCTGGCAACTGATACGTCCTCCGGGATGTGAAGTCCATGTTCTTTGATTGCTTTCATTGCGCCGATTGCTGTTATGTCATCCGCACAGAAGAAAGCAGTTGCATCACAGCCATTGTTCAGAAGATGATGAACACCTTTATATCCTTCTTCCGTGGAATGAACAATATTGGCTATATATTTCTGATTGACGGAAATGCCGGCATCGGCTAAAGCAGAACAATAACCGGCATATCGGTTTTCGTTTTGAGTTTCGCCTATGTAAGCGATTTTGGTATGTCCCTGTTCAATAAGACGGGTTACGACATCATAACTGATCTGTGTTCCATCACATATAATTTGATCATATTTTGCGTCAAGATTATTCAGCCCTGAATAAACAACATACTGAAAATGTTTTTTCAGAAATTTCAGAAGTTCTTTATCACAACGACCTAAAACGGCAATGCCGTCAATATTATTACTTGCAATTAATCTTAGAGTAAAAGGGTCGTCGATATCAAAAGCAGAAAAGGTATATTTTAAAATATAATTGTGACGAAACGCCTCCTGTTCAATACTTTTTGCCAATGTAGAGAAAAAATAATCTGAGGCTCCATCCGGAACTCGTGCAAAAAGACAGGCAATGGAATGAAGCTGTTCTGTGGAAGACAGGTCAGATGAATCGGAAGTATTTTTCTTGGAATGCCTTGGGACATAATTAGTACGTTTGGCTATTTCCCATATTCGGTCTTGGACTTCCTTGCTGACAGGACTTTTAGTATTCTGGTTGATCACGCGTGAGACTGTTGAAATCGATACGCCTGCCTCTGCCGCAATTTCTCTCAGTGTCATAGGAGATCTCCTTTCCTGGTTACTAAATCTTTTAGGACGGCATAAAGATGCCGTATTGTTGTGGTAATTTGTAATTACAATGATAAGTATAGCGGATTTCAGAAGAAAAAAATAGCTATAATATGGAAAATGTGAGAAAATATAAGGCAAACGTTTGCTGATAAAAAGAATGATTTTTTTACAGTACATGATAAGATAAAATCAGAAACTATAAGAATTTCGGAAAATGTTCGGATTCTTATAAGAATGTATTGAAATTGGGGGAATCATAATGGAAGAAAAACCAAAAAGTAAAGGATATGTACTACGAAAATTATTTTTTGCATGTCTGTATCTCAGCACATTTACTTTCGGCGGCGGTTATGTAATTGTTACTTTGCTGAAAGAAAAATTTGTGGATCATTATCACTGGATCGAAGAAGATGAAATGCTGGATCTGGTTGCGATCGCCCAGTCTTCGCCTGGAGCAATCGCAGTAAACGGAGCGATTATTGTGGGGTATAAGCTTGCCGGCATACCGGGAATGCTGGTATCTGTCATTGGAGCGATCATTCCTCCTATGGTGATCTTATCTGTCATTTCTGTATTTTATGATGCGTTTTGTTCCAATTATTATATAGCGGCATTATTAAAAGGAATGACTGCGGGAGTTGGAGCAGTTATTATGTCTGTAGTGTATGATATGGGGAAAAATGTTGTAAAGTCAAAGGACTGGGTTAATGTGGTGATAATGATTATCAGCTTCTGTCTCAGCTATTTCCTGAATATTAACATTATCTATATAATACTTTCGGTAGCTGTATTTGGAATGGTACGGACAATAGTAAAAGGAGGCAGAGATAAATGATCTATATTCAGCTTTTTTTAAGTTTCCTTCAGGTCGGTGCATTGAGCTTTGGCGGAGGATATGCTGCAATGCCGCTGATACAGGAACAGGTGGTGAATCTGCACAGCTGGCTTTCCATGAGTGAATTTACGAATCTGATAACGATCGCTGAAATGACACCGGGACCGATTGCGGTAAACTCTGCCACCTTTGTAGGGATGCAGATAGCGGGAATCTTAGGTGCAGTAATTGCTACATTGGGATGTATTCTTCCATCCTGTATTATTGTAACCTTGTTGGCATATGTTTATATGAAGTATCGGAATATGTCCTTACTTCAGGGAACACTGGCATCTCTCAGACCGGCAGTTGTATCGATGATCGCCAAAGCAGGGGTAACGATTTTAATTTCTGCATTTTTTATTGATGGTACTGTAAATCTTATACGCCAGAATGTATGTGTGGAAATGATTATATTTTTTGTGATCGCGTTGGTACTGCTTCGTAAATTTAAAATAAATCCTATACTTGCAATGGTTTTGTGTGGTGTGGCAAATGTGGTTTTGAGCGCTGTAAAAAAAGCGTAAATCACTATATGATAAAGCAAACGTTTGTGTAATGACGGACTGCAAATAGTCAAATTAATCAGGTATATAACAACAGAAAATAAAGAGGTCAAAAAGATCAGAGTCTTTTTGACCTCTTTATCTTTTATAAACCGGTAAAATGGGTACAGATCTTTGAAAAAAAGTGAAAACGGACGGAAAAATAAAGAATAATATAAAATAATAATAAAAAATAGACAAAAAATAACATGACAAATTATACAAAATATCCAGATAACGTTTTCTTTAATTGTGCTTTTGTTTTTGAAAAAATATGTTAAGATAAGAATACAAAGTAAAAATAAATAAAACATATTCAGGAAAAACAAAAAGTTTATTGTAAAATGCACAATGAACAAAGAAAGGAAAATGGAATATGTCACAAAATGTATTAGTGGTACATGGAGGTGGGCCTACAGCAGTCATCAATGCATCCCTTTACGGTGTGATCGAAGAAGCAAAACGAAATCCGGAGGTTGGAAAAGTTTACGGAGCGATTGGTGGAACCGGAGCAATTTTTTCAGAAACTTTCATAGATTTGACTTCGTTTGATGATGAAAAATTGAAACTTCTTTTGCATACACCTGCTTCGGCAATTGGATCTTCCAGATATCCTCTATATGAAAAAGATTATGAAAAAATGGTGGATATCTTTAAAAAACATGATATTAAATATGTTCTTCTGAATGGCGGAAACGGAACTATGGATGCATGCGGACATATTTATGAGGTCTGTAAGGATCAGGATATCAAAGTTGTTGGAATTCCAAAAACGATTGACAATGATATCGCAATGACAGATCACTCACCAGGATATGGAAGTGCGGCAAGATTTATTGCAGCTTCTACCCAGGAAGTTGGTGAAGATGTAAAATCCCTTCCCATTCATGTATGTATTATGGAAGCCATGGGAAGAAATGCAGGATGGATCACAGCAGCTTCCGCACTTGCAAGAAGGAAACAGGGAGATGCTCCTCACCTGATCTATCTGCCGGAACGAAACTTTAATGAAGATGAGTTTCTTGAGGATGTATCCAGACTTCAGAAAAAGCAGGGTGGAGTAGTAGTTCTGGTAAGTGAGGGACTTCATGATGCAAATGGAGAATCTATTGTTCCTCCGATCTTTAAATCAGAAAGAGCTGTTTATTATGGAGATGTAAGTTCACATCTTGCGAATCTGGTAGTTAAGAAACTTGGCGTAAAAGCAAGAAGCGAAAAACCCGGACTTTGCGGAAGAGCTTCTGTAGCACTTCAGTCACCGGTGGACAGAGAAGAAGCAAGACAGGCCGGCACAGTTGCACTGAGGAGTGCTGTTGAAGGAAACAGCGGAGTGATGGTAGGTTTTGAACGGGTCCCGGGAACGGTGTATCAGATGAAAACAAAGCTTGTTCCTATCAAAGAAGTTATGCTTTATGAACGGAAGATGCCTGACAATTTTATAAATGAAAGAGGTAACGATGTAACACAGGAATTTGTTGACTGGTGTCGCCCGCTGATCGGAGATCCACTTCCGGAATTCCTGAACTTCAAGGATTATCTTTAAAACGAAAAATATACAAAACAAAAATGAAAATGTTCCATTGAAAGGAGAGTAACTATGGAAAAAAAGAAAAAAGGAGTAATGCAGTCTATCCCGGGATGGGCATGGGTACTGATTTCCCTTGCAGCAGCAATCCTGTTATGGTATGCATTATCCATTAATCCAAAAACAGCACGAAGCTTCCCGTTTATTCCGGCTATTCTTGAGGCAGCCAAACGAATGATTGATAATGGGGCACTGGGACAGGATTTTTGTAGTTCAATGATTTCAATCCTGGCCGGATTTGCACTCGGCTTTATAACCGCAGTACCGGTTGCATTTCTTATGGCATGGTACCTGCCGGTCAGAGGAGTTCTGGAACCATGGATTCAGTTTATTCGTAACATCCCACCTCTGGCATATGTACCGTTGGTAGTTATTACAGCTGGTGTTGGTAGAAAACCACAGATCATCGTTATCTGGATCGCAACATTCCTGATCATGACAGTTACAATCTATCAGGGTGTAAGAAACATTGATAATACTTTAGTAAAAGCAGCCAGAGTTCTTGGCGCAAAAGACAGAGATATATTTGTAAAAGTTATTTTCCCGGCAACAACCCCGTTTATTTTAACAGCTGTTCGACTTGGTATTTCCGTTGCACTGACAACATTGATCGCAGCAGAAACAACAGGAGCTACTGCCGGACTTGGAATGAGAATCCGTTCTCTGGCAAACAGTTTTGAAACAGCAGGCATGCTGATGTATATCATCATCATTGGTATCATCGGACTGGTAATGGAAAAAATCATTAAATTCTTAGAAGGAAGGTTAACAGGATGGCAGGAGAAGAGAGAGTGACAAAACTTAAGATTGATAACGTTAAAAAGATTTATCAGACCCGTAAGGGCGAGATGACTGCATTAAACGGAGTTAATCTTGATATTAAAGAAAATGAATTTATCTGTGTGGTAGGACCTTCCGGATGCGGTAAATCTACATTGCTGAATATTATCGCAGGACTGGATACTCCAACCAGTGGAGCTGTATACATTGACGGCAAAAAGATCGAGGGAACAGGTACAGAGAGAGGCGTTGTATTCCAGCAGTATGCATTGTTCCCATGGCTGACAGTTCTGAAAAATGTTATGTTTGGCTTGAAACTGCAGGGCAAGAGCGATGCTGAAGCAAAAGAAATTGCAATGAAATATATCAAGATGGTACAGCTTGAAGATTTCGTAAATCATTATCCAAAGGAACTCTCCGGTGGTATGAAACAGCGTGTTGCAATTGCAAGAGCCTATGCTGTAAAACCTGAAGTTCTTCTTATGGATGAGCCATTCGGAGCTCTGGATGCCCAGACAAGAACCCAGCTGCAGACAGAACTTCTGAAAACATGGGAAAGTGAAAGAAAAACATGTTTCTTTATCACGCATGATGTAGATGAGGCAATCATTCTGGCTCAGAGAGTTATCGTTATGAGTGCCAGACCTGGACGTATTAAAGATATTGTAGATATCGATATTCCATATCCACGTGATCAGGAGACAAAGATGAGCCCGAGATTTATGGAATTGAAAAATCATATCTGGAGTCAGGTATATCAGGAATATCTGGAAGTAAGAAAATAATGAATTTTGGCCGTTGCCGGTATGGGACGGTTTAGAATAAAGAGAAACTATTAAATACTACCCTAAAAAGCGGAAAAGAAAGGAAGTAGGACAATGAGAAAAACATGGAAAAAGTTAGCAGCAATGGCAGTAACAGCATCTATGGTCATTTGTGGCGGAGCAATGGGCGTAAGTGCAGCGACAGAGGAAGAACCGGAAAAAGTAACTGTAAATGTAGCTTATATGCCTGATTATGCAAGCTTAAATGGTCTTATCTCTGCAATTGAACTTGGATATTTTGATGATGAGAACATTGATGTACAGCTTACAGAGTTCTCCGATGGACCGACAATCATTCAGGCTATGGAATCAGGATCTATTGATGTAGGATATATCGGACAGGGAGCTCATAAACTCTGCATCAACGGTAAGGCTGATATCTTTGCACTGGCACATGTATCCAATGGTGATGCTGTAATCGGAAGCAAAGAAAAAGGAACAGATACAATTGAAGGATTAAAAGGAAAAACAATTGCTTATTCCTCTGGAACATCCAGTGAAGATATCCTGAATAAAACCCTTGCAAAAGGAGGTATGACGATGGATGATATCACAGCAATGGATATGGATGCAACAAACATTGTAACAGCAATGCTTTCTGGCAGTGTTGATGCGTGTGCAACATGGGTACCGAACTCTTTGAAAGTTCTTGAGGAACTTGGAGATGATGGTGTACAGCTGACAGATAACAAAACATTTATTGATCAAACTGTATCTCTTGCAAGCTGGATTGCAATGCCGAAATATGCTGAAGAAAATCATGACGTACTTGTAAGATTTGCAAGAGCTCTTTACAAAGGATTTGACTATCGTGCAGACCACAGCCATGATGATGAAGTGTGCGGCTGGATTGCTGACAAGATTAAACTTGAAAAAAATTCCCTTCTTGATCAGGTAGAAGTAGCAGACTGGACAACAAGTGAATTCATCAGGGATCATATGGATGATGTCAAAGGCTATTATGAACTACAGCAGAAATCATTTGTTGAGAGCGGTGACTGTGAAGAAACACCAGTTGATAATTATGTTCTTTTCGATGTAATGGAAGAAGCTTGCGCAGAAGAATAATAAAGATTACAGGATTACACAGACAGCAATGTCTGTGTAATCTTTGAGAAAATATACACTCGTGTGTATATCGGAAATAAAGAAAATGCTCCGGAAAGGAACAAGACGGTGGAAAGCAGACAAAGGAAAGTAACGAGAAAAGATGTCGCAGAAGAGGCAGGGGTATCTGAAACTATTGTTTCGTATGTACTTAATAAAAATCGTTATGTAAAAGAAGAAAAAAGACAGCGTGTCCTTGAAGCTGTGGAAAAGTTACAGTATCAGCCTAATAATATTGCCAGGGCTCTTCACGGAAAGGGCAGTCTGCAAATTCTTTTTATTGCAGAAGAACTGAGCAGTGGCTACTTTTCTGAAATGGTAAGCCAGATGAGCCGGGATGCCTACAGACAGGGGTATATGATTTCTCTTTGTGAAAGTCAGAAGGAAGATGAATTTGTAAGCCATATTCTCAGCAGACAGTTCGATGGTCTGTTTGTCAGTGCATCCGGTGTAACAGACAGTCAACTGAAACTTCTGGTAAAGTCAGGGATTCCTATGGTACTGTTTTTAAACCGGGAGATTAACTGCGAACTTCAGGATACGGTTCTGGTGGACACGGGACTTTATGAAGGCAGCAGGGAGTGTGTCCGACATTTGTCAAAAAATGGATGCAGAAATTTTATTTATCTTGATAAACTGGGAAAACCTTGTGACAGGGATATTCATTTGAAGGGATTTTTGGATCAGGTAAAAGACCTGGGAATTGTTTTTGCACCGGAACAGAAGATTTCCGGATGTGAGAATATAAAAGAACTTGAAGAAAAGCTGCGGTCTTTGCTGGAAAAAAATTCTTCTATTGATGCAGTAGTGGCGCGATATGATGAGCTGGCAGCTGTAGCGCTTTCTGTAGCGCGAAAGATGGGAAAAAAAGTGCCGGATGATCTGTTGGTGATAGGATTTGATAATGATTTTATAAGTAATTATGTAAGTCCGACTCTTACAACTGTAGAGATTCAAAAAGAAGAAGTGGGAAGAGCTGCAATGGAAGCACTTCTTGCATTGATTCGAAATGAAAAATTGGATAAAGAAATAAGTTTTGCAGCGAGACTTATTATACGGGAAAGCACAGAGAAAAACAAAAATAAATAAAACCTGCTGTAAAGGCAGGAGAAAGAAGTGAAGGTATGTTAGTTACAAGCAAGGAAATGCTGGAAAAGGCACGCAGAGAACATTATGCAGTACCGGCAATGAATACACAGGGTGGAAACTATGATATTATCTGGGCAATCTGCAGAGCAGCGGAAGAAATGCATTCACCTGCGATCCTGGCTCATTATGTAGCTACAGGAGCATATTCCGGAGATGACTGGTTTGTAGAAGTATGTAAATGGTGTGCAAATAAAGTAAGTGTACCGATTGCGATCCATCTGGATCATGGTGACAGCTTTGATATCTGCATGAAATCATTAAAGAATGGATTTACTTCTCTGATGATCGATGGCTCTACAAAACCGATTGAAGAAAATGCCAGACTCACAAATGAAGTGATCAAGGTGGCAAAATGTTTCGATATTCCTGTGGAAGCAGAGATCGGAGAACTTTTAAGATTAGATGAAGCCGGTGCTCAGATGGAGAATAAAAATGTAGCAAATCCGGAGCAGGTTCGTCAGTTCCTGAATCTGTGTCAGCCGGATTCTCTGGCTATTGGAATCGGAAATGCTCATGGATATTATAAGGGTGAACCGGATATCAAACTGGAAGTTCTGGAAGAAGTAAGGAAATTTACAGATATTCCATTTGTTCTTCATGGATGTACAGGTATGAGAGAAGATATCATCAAAGAAGCTATTAAACTTGGTGTTGCGAAAATTAACTTTGGTACAGAAATCCGTTATAAATATGTAGAACATTATGAAGAAGCATTGAAGACAAATCATCAGGGACATTCATGGAAACTGTCACAGCTTGCAAATGATGCTCTGACAGAAGACATCAAAAAGATCATCCGTCTTGCAGGTTCAGAAGGAAAGGCCTGAGAAGATAAAAGCAATTAAAATAAAATCACAAGGGAAAATTAAATTCAGGAGGAAATATAAATGAAAAAAAACAGTGAACTGACTTATAAAGAAATGTATCAGCAGCCGGCTTCTTTTCAGGCTGTCAATGATACTCTGGAGGATATTTTCAAAA
Source organism: Blautia sp. MSJ-9 (assembly GCF_018919065.1). GTDB lineage: Bacteria > Bacillota > Clostridia > Lachnospirales > Lachnospiraceae > Blautia_A. Next base: position 43,347 of record NZ_JAHLQG010000054.1, read on the forward strand.
CTCTGGACAAGGTATTCTTCGATGAGAAAAAATATGATGAGCTGATCTTTACAGGATGTGGAACTTCTCTTTACCTGGCACAGGCTTCAGCAGCAGCTTTTTCCACTTATACAGGAATTCCGGCAAAGGGAGTTCCATGCTCTGAGCTGTATTATTTCCCGGAAACTTATGTAAAAGAAGGAAGAAATGTGCTGATCCTTCCGATCACCAGAAAAAGCTATACTACAGAAGTAAGAATGGCTATTGATAAAGTTCGTACTTATCCTCAGGTTACTACACTGGCTATTACCTGTGATAAAGACAGTGAAAAATATAATGACTATTACATTCTTTCACCGGATACAGCTGAAGACAGTGTTATCATGACCCGTTCTTTCACAAGTATGTTATATATGGCAGTTATCATGGCTATGTATATAGGTGGTAAGAAAGATGAAATTGCTGCAATGAAAGATTATGCTCCATATTCTGAAAAGGTTCTGAAAGAAATGGATGAACTGTCTGCAAAAATCATGAATGAGCATAAAAACCTGAATCTCTACATTATTCTTGGACAGGGTATTTATTATGGTGTTGCCAATGAATGTATGAATAAGATGAAAGAAATGGGACTCAGCAATTCTGAAGGATATTATGATCTGGAATACCGTCATGGACCAATGAGTCTTGTAGATGAAAATACACTGATCGTGTGCTTAAGCAATAAAGCCTGCAGAGATGGTGACAAAGCACTTATGGAGCAGATGAAGAGTTACGGTGCAACAGTTGCAGTTCTTGGCGGAGAACTGGGAGATACCTTTGATCAGATCGCTGATTATGTATATTCCATGGATAAAGGCTGGAATGATATGCAGTACAGTGCGATCATCGGATTTATCGGACAGCTTCTGGGATATTATATTGCAGACAGCAAGAATCTGGATGCAGATTCACCGAGACACCTGACACAGGCTATTGTATTGAAATAATTAAAGAAAAGACTCCCGGCAGGAAGAAGTGATACCGGGAGTCTTTTCTATTACTGAGGAGGAAGACTTGCAAAAGTCTTACGTCTTCTGTTAAGTTTTCCGCAACTGTCTCTTTTGGCAATGTAAAATGGAAGAGAGATACGCATGGGAAGGCGATGTCCGCCGTTAATACGGTCGATCAGGGTTTTTGCAGTTATTCTTCCAAGTTCCTCCAGAGGAATATGTACTGTGGTCAGCATGGGAGAAAGATACTGAGCTGTCTCTATATCATCTACGCTGATAACAGAAATATCTTCCGGTATTCGAAAATTTTTTTCTTTTAATGCGTGAATGACTCCGATAGCAGTGGTATCGTTGGCACAGAAAATTGCAGAGATATCTGCCTTATTGTGCATCAGGATATTAGCACCTTTGTAACCGCCATCTGCAGAAAGATGTACATTACTGGTATTTTTCTGCAAAAACGGAAGACCAAGTTTAGCAAGTGCATCTTTATAACCGCTGAAACGTACTTCATTATTCTGTTCACCTACATAACCGATTTTCGTATGTCCGAGTTCCACAAGATAGGAAAGGGCACTATAGGAAATATCACTTCCGTCACAAACTACCTGGTCATATTGGGTTCCCATTGGATTCAGACCTGTATAAATCACATTTTTATAATTTTGAGTAAAGAAGCGCAACAGCTGTTTCTCATATCGTCCCAGAATTACGATTCCGTCTACAGGAAATTGAGCAAGTTGTCGTGCCATATCGGGATTTGCAATATCCATGGCTGTAAATGACTGACGGATAAAATAGTTGCTTTTGAAGGCCTCCTGTTCAATCGCTTTTGCAATCTGTGAGAAGAATGGATCGGAAACAGCGGAATTACTTCTTGCATAAATACAGGCAATGGATTTGGGCGTTGTATTCTGAATTTGAGCTTTTTGTCCTAATTTGAGGCTTCGGGCTGTCGCATTGGGAGTATAACCGCTTTTGCGTACGATTTCCCATATACGTTCCTGAACTTCCGGACTTGCCGCTTTTGTATTTTTCTGGTTTATTACTCTGGAAACCGTAGAAACAGAGACATTTGCCTGCCTGGCAATTTCTTTTAATGTCATAATAACTCCCCGCAATCTTTTATACGACTATTTTCTAAAACTATGTGCAAAACAGAAAATCAGAGTCTTCTGTTTTAAAAAAGTCGTTCAGAACCCCGTCGGGGGGTTCTGAACGACTTTAATTATACAGTAAATTTATAAAAAAAAACAATAAAAAGAAAGAAAACGTTTGCGTACTTTGAATGCAAAATCAACTCAAAGTTATTGATAAAAAAGTAAAAACTTATATAATTTTTGATAGAGTACATAAAACTAAAGTGGAGGTGCTTAAATTTATGGGGAAAACATTGTATTTAGAGTGCTATTCAGGGATTAGTGGTGATATGACTGTCGGTGCACTTCTTGATCTGGGGGCGGATAAGGCAGTTTTGGACAGGGTACTGCAAAGTCTTCCTGTATCAGGGTTTCAGATAAAAACCGGCAAAGTGGTAAAATCCGGAATTGCAGCCTGTGATTTTGACGTTATGTTAGATAAAGATCATGAAAATCATGATCATGATATGAAGTATCTGCATGGTCATAATGAGAATACTGCGGGAGAGTCTGAGATTCATATACATGAACATATTGCTGCAGACCATGTATGTGCACATGAGACAGAATCTGCGCATTGTCATCATCACCATGAACATAGAGGGGTGAAAGAAATTGCACATATTATAGAACATAGTGCAATGACTGACAATGCAAAAAAGATTGCTTTGAGAATATTTGAGATTCTTGCAAAAGCAGAGAGCAAGGCACATGATGTGCCTGTGGAGCAGGTACATTTTCATGAAGTCGGGGCAGTTGATTCCATTGTAGATATTGTATCTGTGGCAGTCTGTCTGGATAATCTGGATATTACGGATGTAGTTGTACCTGTACTTTATGAAGGCTGCGGAACTGTCCGCTGTCAGCATGGAATTTTACCAATTCCTGTTCCTGCAGTTGCGAATGTGATAAGCGAAAATCATTTGTGTATAAAGGTGACAGCTGTTGAGGGGGAACTTGTAACACCTACAGGTGCTGCTATTGTGGCAGCAATAAGAACGAAAGATAAGCTTCCGGAGGAATTTGAAATAAAGAAAATAGGGATTGGAGCCGGAAAACGTCAGTATGAATGTCCCGGAATCCTCAGAGCAATGATTATTTCTTAGAAAACGTTTGCGCAGATTCCAGGCAAATTTGCATGGAATTCGTTGATTAAAAAAATTTTATCTACTATAATAAATACAACAATAAAGGTAACGAGCTGGATAATAAATGAAAGGAAGTAAAGCAATATGGGACATAGTTATTATAGCTATACAAAGGAAGAGTTAGTGGGTAATGGACCGAAGCTTCCAGTAATTGTTATGGAAGACAATGCAGAAGTATTTCATTCTATGGCAGTTGAAATGGTGGATGAGATCAGAAAACATAACGAAAATGGAGAAAAAACAGTATTTATCTGTCCTGTAGGTCCTGTAGGACAGTATCCATATTTTGTAGATATGGTTAATGAGCAGAATATCAGCCTGAAAAATGTATGGTTTATTAACATGGATGAATATCTGGATGATGAGAAACAATGGATTTCAAAAGATCATCCGTTAAGCTTCAGAGGCTTCATGCAACGTACAGTTTATGATAAAGTTCGCCCGGAATTGGTAATGCCGGAAGATCAGAGAGTATTTCCGGATCCGAATCATCCGGAATATATTTCTGAACTGATTGAAAAACTGGGGGGCGTTGATATCTGTTTCGGTGGAATTGGAATTAATGGTCATGTAGCATTTAATGAAGCAGATCCATCCCTTACAAATGAAGAATTTCTTGCTCAGAAAACACGTGTTCTTGAAATTACCAAAGAGACAAGAACAGCAAACGCAATCGGTGATTTCAACGGAGCACTGGAAGATATGCCTCATTATTGTGTTACCATCGGAATCAATGAGATCTCTCATGCAGGAAAGATCCGCCTTGGCTGTTTCAGAAACTGGCATCGTGCAGTAGTACGAAGAGCTGCATATGGGGAAGCAACTTCTGATTTCCCGGTATCTCTTCTTACTTCACATCCGGATATTAACCTGAAGATAACAGAATTTGTTGCAGCACTTGACTGAGATAGTCGATAACAGACAATAGAAAGAAGGAAGAACATGAGCATTCGGATCATAAATGGAAAAGTATATAAGAATGGAACTTTTTCAGAGGAAGATCTTGTTCTGAAAGAGGGAAAGATCAGTTCTGCTGAAGATGAAAACGCAGATGAAGTCTATGATGCAAAAGGGAAATATGTAGTACCCGGTTTTATAGATGTACATACTCATGGCGGTGCAGGGGTAGATGTAAATGCGGCTGATCAGCAGGGATTTGAAAAAATTGGACATTTTTTTGCAACTCAGGGAACTACGTCATGGCTTTCATCCATATTGACAGATACGAAAGAACAGACGTTGAAAACAATAAATGAAGCTGTGAAGCATCAGGAGGCACAAAAGAACGGACATGAAAACTGTGCAGATCTTCTGGGGATTCATCTTGAGGGACCATTCCTTGCGCCGGAATATAAAGGAGCAATGCCGGAGCATTTGCTGATTTCTCCGGATCTGGAGCTTCTGAAAGAATATCAGAAGGCAGCAGACGGTAATATTCGCTATATTACTGTTTCGCCGGAAGTAAAAGGAGTGCCGGAAGCAATTAAGGGAATGACGGATCTTGGTATGAAGGTTGCTATCGGTCATTCAGGCGCAGATTATGAGACTTCATGGAAATGTATTAATGAGGGGGCTGTAGCAGCGACACATACATTTAATGCGATGAAACTTCTTCATCAGCATTTTCCAGCTATCATGGGGGCTGTTCTGGAATCTGACATCTATTGTGAAGCTATCTGTGACGGACGGCATCTGCATCCGGGAACCGTTCGTTTTCTTCTGAAAATGAAAGGTCTGGACAAAGTAATCGCCATAACTGATTCTATCATGGCTGCCGGACTTCCGGATGGAGAATATATGCTGGGCGTTAATCCGGTTATCGTAAAAGACGGAGACGCAAAACTGAAATACGGAGATTCCAGAGCGGGAAGTACGCTTACAACAGGATGTGCACTTAAGAATCTGATCAAATTTACAGGAAGATCTCTTGAAGAGATACTGCCGCTTCTTACATGCAATCCGGCTAAGATGCTGGATGTATATGACAGGATTGGAAGTCTTGATACCGGAAAAGATGCGGATGTGGTTATTCTGGATGAAGAATATTCTGTCATTGATACATTTGTAAAAGGTAGAAAAATAGAACAATAAGGGAGAGAAGATTATGCCATTAATACCATTAAGACCATTACTAGAAACTGTAGATAAATATCACTTTGCACAGGGGGCGTTTAATGTAAATGCAGTAGCACAGGCAAAAGCAGCAATTGAAGTTCATGAAATGTTCCGTTCTGCAGCAATCCTTCAGGGAGCAGATCTTGCAAATGGATTTATGGGTGGAAGAACAGATTTTCAGAATGCTACTCTGGAAGATAAAAAAATCGGTGCAAAGAATATCGCAGATGCTGTAAAGAAATATGCAGAAAATTCTCCGATTCCTGTTGTTCTTCACCTGGATCATGGTAAGAATTTTGATTCCTGTAAAGCAGCAATTGCAGGCGGTTATACATCTGTTATGATTGATGGCTCCAGCCTTCCGTTTGATGAAAACGTGGAACTGACTCGTGAAGTTGTCAAATATGCGCATGAAAGAGGTGTTTCTGTAGAGGGTGAACTGGGAGTTTTAGCCGGCGTGGAGGATCATGTATTTTCTGCTACATCTACTTATACCAATCCTTTAAAGGCTATTGAATTCTTTAAGAAAACAGGTGTTGATGCATTGGCTATTTCTTATGGAACCATGCATGGCGCTTCTAAAGGAAAAAATGTTAAATTAAGAAAAGAAATTGCCATTGCCATCAAAGAGTGCATGCTGCATGAGGGTATTTTTGGTGTACTGGTATCTCATGGATCTTCAACAGTGCCAAGATATATTGTAGATGAGATCAATGCTCTGGGTGGAAATATCCAGAATGCCTATGGAATTTCTATTGATGAACTGAAAGCGGCAATTCCATGTGGTATTGGAAAGATCAATGTAGATACAGATATCCGTCTGGCTGTTACAAGAAATATGAAAGAATTTTTTGCAGCTCATCCTGAAAAAAGAGAAAGCCAGTCGATTGGTGAGGTATATCGCCTTCTGGAGGCAAAGAAAGAACAGTTTGATCCACGTGCATTCCTGACTCCTATTATGGATACAGTTATGTATGGCGTTATTCCGGATGAAGATGTTGCTGCTCTTATGGCTGTTGTTGAAAAGGGCGTAAAAGAAGCAATCGGTACTCTGATCGTAGAATTTGGTTCTTATGGAAAAGCACCGCTGGTGGAGATGACTGGTCTGGATGAAATGGCAGAGCGCTATCGTAAAGGGCTTTGATCTATATATTAACAGCACTGGTAGCTTTGGCAGGAAGTTGTGTGCAGAGCAGCAGTGGATTTGGCTATGCAATTATCTGTATGGCCATCTGGCCAATGTTTATGCCTTTTTACACAGCTTCCATACTGGAAGCGATTGCAGCTTTTTTTATGGTAATTTACATTGCAGTAAAGTTGTGGAAATTTATTGACTGGAAACTTCTTTTGCCACCTGTGATCATGGCTACGGTAACCAGCCTTCTGGGGGTGAATACGCTGATGGCTCTGGATGAAGCTGTTTTGTCAAAGATCATGGGAACAGTTCTTCTTGTTCTGGCAGTTTATTTTATTTTCTTCAGCAGTAAAGTTCATTTAAAGGCAGGTTTGGTTTCCGGATTGGCAGCCGGTGCAGTCAGTGGTTTTTGCGGAGGACTTTTTAATATTGGAGGTCCACCGATGGTAGCGTATTTTTTGTCCGTGACAGATGATAAAGAAAAATATAATGCTACACTTCAAATGTTTTTTACAATTAATACGGTCAGTGTTTTCCTGATCCATGTGTTTCAGGGTCATGTATCAGGAGCTATGCTGCCTTTGGTTGGAGCGGCACTGGCAGGAACGGCAGTTGGAACAGCAGTTGGAATGTTTTTGTTTCGCCGGCTTACTATGACAGGGATCAAAAAAGTGGTATATATTTTTATGATGTGTGCCGGAAGCTATCTCCTTTTATCCTGAATCTGTTTGCAGAGACTATAGGCAGACTGCACATTGTATGATGATTATTTGTCTGTTAATTTTGTTAAAAGAAAGGTAAGAATTTTATGAAACACATTTATCTGAATTTAAAAAGATTTGATGTTCCGGTGGAATTCGGAGGTGTAAACCGTCTGGCTCCGGTTGCTGACTGGGCATCCTGTATTGTAAAGAATACACAGGAAGAATTAAAGACATATGATCCTTCTGAAGTGGAATTTGGTATGTATTTTCCGGAAGTACATCTTCTGAATGCAGCAGCAGCAAAAACAGAAGGAAGTCCTGTTCAGATAGGCTGCCAGAGTGTATTCAGAGCAGATACTGCAGTTGGCGGAAATTTTGGCGCATTTACTGCAAACAGACCGGCTTCGGCTATGGCAGCGGCCGGATGTGAGACTACGATCATCGGACACTGTGAAGAGAGAAATGATAAAGCAGGAATCCTCGCAGAGGCAGGTGTCACAGATACAGATGCTGTAAACCGCCTTCTGAATCAGGAAATTAAATGTGCGATTGCAAGAGGAATGAAAGTTCTTTACTGTATCGGTGAGAAAAGTGAGGAACAGGAGCAGTGGCAGGAAGTTCTTGGAAAACAGCTTGAGATCGGACTTAAGGATGTAGACACTTCAAAGGTTGTGATCGCATATGAACCGATCTGGTCTATCGGACCGGGAAAAACACCGGCCGGAAAAGAATATATTACTAAGATCGCGAAATTTGTAAAAGAAAAGACAAATGGTATGGACATCGTATATGGTGGTGGTCTGAAGCAGGACAATGCAGAAATGCTTGCGTCCATTGATGAGATAGATGGTGGATTGATCGCATTGACAAGATTTCAGGGTGAAATTGGATATTATCCGGAGGAATATCTTGAGATTATTCGTCTTTATATGGGTAAGGTAAATAACAGATAATAAATTAAGTACGTATAATGAAGGGAGATTTACTATGAAATTTGATTTTGAGTATGGACAGGGAACCATGTCTGCTGAATTGCCGGATAATACTGATATTTTTATCCCGGGAGAAACTGTAAAGGATCCTGATCATATTCCGGAAGATCAGCTTGAGGCTGCTTATCTGGAAAGTCTGGCTCATCCGATCGGTATGCCTACTTTAACAGAACTGGCAGGACCCGGAAAAACAGTTACTATTGTTGTTCCGGATCGTGTAAAAGGTGGCGAGCAGGCTACCAGCCACAGAAAGTTAAGCATTAAATATATTTTGAAAGAATTATATGCTGCCGGTGTTGAAAAGAAAGATATTCTTTTCATTATTTCTAACGGACTTCATCCAAGAAGCACAGAAGCGGATGCAAAGGCTATCTTTGGAGAAGAATTATTTAATGAATTCTGGCATACAGGACAGATCATCAGTCATGACAGTGAAGATCAGGAACATATGGTAGATCTTGGAACCACTCACAGAGGCGATCCGGTGTACATGAATAAATATGTCTTTGAGTGTGATATTCCGATTCTTATCGGTCATGTACAGGGAAATCCTTATGGTGGATATTCAGGCGGATACAAACACAGTGCAACTGGTATTACAAACTGGAAATGTATTGCAAGCCATCATGTACCGTCTGTTATGCACAGAGATGATTTTACACCGGTTAATGGTGGAAGCCTGATGCGTAATAAATTTGATGAGATCAGTATGCATATGGAAGAAAAAATGGGACATCCTTTCTTCTGCTGTGATGCTGTACTGGATACACAGTCCAGACAGATCGCAATTTACTCAGGCTATGCAAAGGAAATGATGCCGATCAGCTGGAAGCTTGCTGACAAGAGAACCTATGTACACTGGGCAGAGAAGAAATATGATGTACTTGTATTTGGTATGCCGCAGAAATTCCACTATGGTGATGGAATGGGAACCAATCCTATCATGATGATGCAGGCTTTAAGTGCACAGGTACTTCGATTCAAGAGAGTTATGAGTGATAACTGTGTAATTATCTGCGCATCTACATGCAATGGTTATTTCCATGATGAGCGTTGGCCATATTTAAGAGAATTATATGATCTGTTCCAGCATGATCATATGAATACGCTGCCGGATATGAACCGCCTTGGTGAGTATTTTGCTACGAATGAAGAATATATCCGTAAATATCGTTATACGAATGCATTCCATCCATTCCATGGCTTCTCTATGATGTCCTGCGGACATATTGCAGAAATGAATACCAGTGCAATCTATATCGTAGGCGCTGAGGAACCGGGCTATGCAAGAGGAATGGGCTTAAAAACAAGAGCTACATTTGAAGAAGCACTGGAAGATGCCAAGAAGAAATATGTTGGTCAGGAACCAAATATTCTGGCACTGCCAATGACATTCAAAAAAGCAGCTGTACATCTTTGCATGAAAGATCCTGCACAGGATTGTATGGATGAATATGGACATCGTCATCCATGTTGCTGTTGATGTAGCATCATTAATTAGTAGGGTATAGTATTTATAATATAAGCATCCCTGTCCAGAGCTGTTTTGTGTTTCTGACAGGGATGTTTTGTTATATCACTGGCATTTTTATACTGAAAGAGAGAATTTGGGATATGAAAGAAAATACAGCTTTAAGAAAAAGAATTTTAGCAGCATTGTTTCTTGCGATCGGACTGATCCTTCCATTTATCACAATGCAGATACCGGCAGTAGGGAAAATGCTTTGCCCGATGCACATACCGGTGTTATTATGTGGATATATCTGCGGATGGCCATATGGTTTACTTATTGGGATTATTACACCTCTTTTAAGAGGAGTGGTGTTCGGAATGCCGGCAATTTTTCCGAATGCCTTCTGTATGGCGTTTGAACTTGCCACTTATGGGCTGGTGGCAGGAATTTTATCAGAAAAAATGAAAAAAGATATAAAATCCCTGTATATTTCACTCATAGCAGCAATGCTGTGTGGACGGATCGTATGGGGACTGGTTTCGGCAGCAGTATATGCATTTACAGGAGGGATCTTTACCTGGGAACTGTTTCTGATGGGAGGATTTATAAATGCGTTGCCGGGAATTCTGATTCAGCTTGTTCTGATCCCGTCCCTGGTAGAACGTTTGTATAATATGGAAGGAACAGTAGAATGGAATTAAAGGCATGCTGCAAAGAAAGATTTGAACCGGTAGTTCAGGCAATCAGAAAATTGCAGAAAGAGAAGGAAGGACTGGATGAGCCTCTGATCGTTGCAATTGATGGCAGGTGTGGAAGTGGGAAAACTACATTGGGAGAATATCTGGAGCAGGTATTCGACTGTAATCTGTTCAGAATGGATGACTTTTTTCTGCGCATGGAACAGCGTACGCCACAGCGTCTGAAAGAAACAGGAGGAAATGTGGATTATGAGCGGTTTGAGGAAACGGTATTAAGACCAATCTTTCAGAAGCAGACTGTTTTTTATCAGCCGTTCAGCTGCCAGAAATGGAATCTGCTGGAGGGATATCCTGTTCCTTATAAAAAACTCAATATTATAGAGGGTTCTTACAGTATGCATCCATATTTTAAGAACCCTTATCAACTTCGTGTATTTTTAAATATTTCTCCCAAAGATCAGATGGAAAATATAAAAAAGCGCAATGGCCCGGAAAAGGCAAAACAATTTCAGAATATGTGGATCCCAAAGGAGGAAGCCTATTTTAAAAAATTCCATGTGATGGATGGTGCAATACAGGTCATGTGGAATCTGAAAACTGAAGAATAAAAGATTATTCTATCAGAGAAATCTCAAGATGATATGCTTTTTCTTTTCCGGATTCCAGTGTGAGGATCCCATGCTTATGCGCAAAAATATCATCATCCTGATGAAAAATGCCGGAACCGTTCCATGGCTCCAGACAGAGAAACGGAGCCTTTCCTCCGGCCGGTGTCCAAATTGCAAGGGATTCAAAATCAGGATAATATACGGAAACACCTTTTCCTGTAATTGCATTTACGAAAGAAACATAGTGTGAATTCGTGTGTTCAAAGAAAACAGCATCCTGATCAAACATGGAAATTGTGAGAGGAAGTGTGTTGCCTTCTGCTTTCTGGGATACTTTGTGATTAAAATTAAATTCCAGATTCTTTATATCATATTCATAAGAAATAAAATTCTCTTCTTTTTCAAATCTTAAAATACAATTTTCAATATTTTCTCCATTATTGACCGGACACATGAAACCGGGATGTGCACCAATATGATAATACATAATGTCGGAATCTTTGTTTATTACTCTATAGTCCATAGACAGAGTACTGCCATTCAGATGATATGACAGGTAAAGTTCAAAATCATAAGGATAATGTTTTAATGTTTCTTCATTTGCTTTAAGTAAAAAAGTGACGGAATTTTCAGTCTGTTCTGTTACTTCAAATTCAGATTCTTTACAAAAACCATGTTTGGGCATCTGGTATATATGATCCTTGATAACAGTTTCTCCGTTGCGGACATTTCCCACAGTCGGAAAAAGAAGCGGAGAAGATCGAAGCCAGTAAGCGGGATCAGAATTCCATACGTATTCATTCCCGGATGGATTGGAATAGGAATTTAATTCGGCACCAAGTGTGTTTAAAAGTACATGATAATTGTCAGATTGTAATTTAATCTGCATAGTAAAACCCTCCCTGATAAATACATAATAGTAATATGCTGCATAAAACAAGCGTATCATAAAAACACTGTAATGGAATAGAAATTTGGACAAACGTTTGGGGATGAAAGATAGAGGGTGGAGTTGATTTATGTTTAAATGCAAAACTTTTGTTCCTACAAAAACACAAAAATCAATAGTTTTGGGATTATAATCCAAAAACTATTGATTTTTATATTGCTTTTGGAATATAATTAGTAAAAAAGAAGGGAGCATTATTATGATTATAGAAAGAAAAGAATATTTAGAAAAACTGATAGCCTGGAAAGATAAGCAGTTGATTAAAATTGTTACAGGTGTACGACGTTGTGGAAAATCTATGCTTCTGGAAATTTATCGCAATTATTTAAAAGAGCATGGGATTGAGGAAGAACAGATTATTTCTATTAATTTTGAAGATCTTGATTATGAAGAACTGACAGATTACAGGAAATTATATAAATATTTAAAGGAACGTCTGATTGATGGAAAAATGACATATATTTTCCTTGATGAAATTCAGAATGTAACAGATTTTCCGAAAGTGCTGGACAGTCTTTATATTAAAAAAAACATAGATATTTATGTGACTGGTTCCAATGCATATATGTTGTCCAGTGAGATTGCAACTATGATTTCAGGAAGATATATTCAGATTGAAATGTTGCCGTTGTCTTTTAAGGAATATATGGAGAGCACTGGCAGTATGAATGACAGAGGAATCAAATATGCTGAGTATTTGCAGAATAGTTCATTTCCGTTTACACTGGAATTAAAAAATCAGCCAGATGAGATCAGAGATTATCTGGAAGGAATCTATAATACGATTGTTGTAAAGGATATTATAAACAGGAAAAAAATCACAGATACTATGATGCTTAAGAGTGTCTTAAGATTTGTGTTTGATAATATAGGAAATCCATTGTCATCAAAAAAAATTGCAGATACGATGACTTCAGAAGGGCGAAAAATTGATACAAAAACGGTGGAAAAATATCTAGAGGCTTTTAGCGAGAGTTATATTATATATCAGGCAAAACGTTATAATATAAAGGGAAAACAATATTTAAAAACTCTTGAAAAATATTATATAGTTGATATTGGAATGAGGTATATGCTTTTAGGGTCGAGGCAGGCAGATGCAGGACATGTTCTGGAAAATATAGTCTATCTGGAATTGTTACGTCGAGGATATGATGTGTATGTTGGAAAAATCAATTCATATGAAGTGGATTTTGTGGCACAGAATAAAAAGGGAACAGTATATTTCCAGGTGGCACTGACTGTACGAGATGAAAATACACTTTTGAGAGAATTAAGACCATTACAGGCGATACGAGATCATTATCCAAAGATTATCTTAACAATGGATGAAGAACCAGAAGAACAATATGAGGGAATTCGACGTATTAATGCCAGAGACTGGTTATTGGGGATTGTAGACTGAACAATGCAAATTCATGGTAATAATATATAAAAACAGAAGATAATCATATTGCAGAGAAGTTTCATGTGGAGAATAAGATGTCTAAAATGAACCTGCCAGAAACTGTGACTGCTGTGGTATAAACTTTTGTCATTTTGCATGGCTCGTAGAGTTCACAAATTCTTCACAAAAAAATTAGCACTCACCTCTTGACAGTGCTAATAATAAGTGTTATATTACAGCTAGAACAAAGGAAGGGGAACAAAAAGAGAACAAAGAAATAAGTTCTATGAGATTCCTGATAACCTAAGTTCCAAAGAAACAAGGTAAAGATACATAACTGAGAGTCCATCACATGTAGATGGACGGTATAGAAAAGGAGAGATGACTTATGTTGATGCCTAGTATTTTTGGAGAAAATTTATTTGATGACTTTTTTGGAGATTTTCCATTTTATTATGATGACAGAGCAATGAAAGATACAGAGAAGAAACTTTACGGACGCAGAGCCAGCCATATAATGAAAACCGATATCAAGGAAACTGATAAAGGCTATGAACTGGTCGTAGATCTTCCGGGATTTACCAAAGATGAAGTAAAGGCTGACCTGGAGAATGGTTATCTGACTATCAGTGCAGAGAAAGGTCTGGATAAAGATGAGCAGGAAAAAGAGACAGGACGTTATATCCGTAAGGAACGTTATGCAGGTGCCTGCAGCCGTAGCTTCTATGTAGGTAAAGAAGTTGAGAAAGAAGACATTAAAGCAGAATTCAAACATGGTATCCTCACATTATTTGTACCAAAGAAAGAAGCAAAACCAGCAGTAGAACAGAAGAAAACAATTGCCATTGAAGGCTGATGAATAAAAATATTCTGACTGACCCGTTAAGGGTCAGCCAGAGATTAAAAACAGATATAAAAATAAAAGCTTGCGCTAAAAGATTGAAGATAAAAGGTTGAAAAAACCTGTAAAGATAGATTTGGAAAGTAAATCTGGCGAACAGATTTGACATATATAAAATATATTAGAAAAGGAGATATGACTTATGTTAATGCCTAGTATTTTTGGAGAAAATTTATTTGATGACTTTTTTGGAGATTTCCCATTTTATTATGATGACAGAGCAATGAAAGACGCAGAGAAGAAACTCTACGGACATAAAGCAAACCACATTATGAAAACTGATATCAAGGAAATGAGCAACGGATATGAACTGGTTGTAGATCTTCCTGGATTTACAAAAGATGAAATCCATGCAGCACTGGAGAATGGTTATCTGACCATCAGTGCGGAGAAAGGTCTGGATAAAGACGAGAAGGAAAAAGAAACCGGTCGTTATATCCGCAGAGAACGTTATGCAGGTGTCTGCAGCCGTAGCTTCTATGTAGGTAAAGAAGTACATCAGGACGACATCAAAGCAGAATTCAAACATGGTATCCTGACATTATTCGTTCCGAAGAAGGAAGCAAAACCAGCAGTGGAACAGAAGCACAGCATCTCCATTGAAGGATAATAGATTAAATTACAGCAACGGGAGGTCAATCTTTTGGCTTCCCGTTGTTTTTAAAAGAAGGTGATGATATTGAAAAGAGACTATTATGAAGTTCTGGGCGTGAGCAGAAACGCAGATGCAGCAGCAATCAAAAAAGCATACAGAAAACTGGCCAAGAAATATCATCCGGACAGTAATGAGGGAAATGCTACAGCCGCAGAACGGTTTAAGGAAGTAAATGAAGCCTATGATGTTCTGAGTGATGAAAAGAAACGTAAATTGTATGATCAGTTTGGTCATGCTGCTTTTGAAGAAGGCGCCGGCAATTACGGCGGAGCTCAGGGAAATCCGTTTGGCGGCGGTTTCCAGGGATCATATAGTGACGGAAACGGATATCATGAATTCCATTTTGAGAATGGCGAAGACATGGATGATATTCTGAAGAACATCTTTGGCGGTGGATTTAAGAAGAGTAAATCATCCGGTGGATTTGGAGGAAGCGGATTCGGTACTGGTGGTTTCCATGGAAGTGGCTTTGGCGGTTTTGGTAGCGGAAGCAATGGTTTCGGCAGTGGATTTGGCAGTGGCGGAAGTGATTTCCACAGTCAAGGATTTGGAGGCTCTTATAGCAGTAAGGGTGAGGATCTTCATGCAGATGTTACTGTAAGTTTTGATGAAGCAGCTTTCGGCGGAAAGAAGGTTATCCGTCTGCAGAGCAGCAACGGTGGTGTCCAGAATTATGAAGTCAATATTCCTGCAGGTATTGAATCTGGTAAATCTATCAGGCTTAAGGGAAAAGGACACCCTGGAATCGGCGGCGGAGAAGCCGGTGATCTGCTTCTGAAAGTTAATGTCCAGGATAAACCGGGATACAGACGTGAGGGCAGAGATGTTTATACAACAGTAAATATTCCATTTACGACAGCAGTATTTGGCGGTGAAGCGAAAGTTCATACGATTTATGGAGATGTTCTTTGTAATATCAAACCTGGAACACAGTCCGGAACTAAGATCCGTCTGAGAGGTAAGGGTATTGTTGCAATGAACAATCCATCTGTACATGGCGATGAATATGCAACAGTACAGATTGAGGTTCCGACAAACCTGACACCAGATGCAAGACGGAAACTGAAAGAATTCGAACAGGAATGTAATGGAAGCCGCAGGAGCCGTGGATTTGGCAGCGGGAGTGCGGCGTGAAGAATAATAAGGAATGCTTTTGAGCATATAGTGAAAAAGTTTTATATAGAGACGAAAAGGATACATGCATAATAAAATGAGATGCATGTATCCTTTTGTTGTATTGGGGAAAATATTTATCTGGGTTCCTTACCATCTCGGAAGAGCATCATCATTTCCTTCGTTAAACTAATATTATTACCCTGATCCGGAATTTTGTCACGTTCTATCCACTGAGCCATGGAAAGTTCTTCGTGGTCTACGGTGAGTGTGTCGTCACCGTCTACATCGCAGAAGAATCCAAACAGCAGAGAGCCGCTGAAGGACCATGGCTGACTCTTGTAATAGCGAAGATTCTTAACTTTTAATCCGACTTCTTCCATTACTTCCCGGTGTACAGTTTCTTCAATTGTTTCTCCAATTTCTGCGAAACCTGCGATCAGAGCGTAACGTTTGAATCTGCGTCCTTCATATTTGGAAAGAATAATCTTATCTCCGTTTGTGATTCCCACGATAACAGCAGGGCACAGAACCGGGTATTCGTGATTGCCGCAGGATGGGCATTCCATCATACGTTCTTTCTGGCTGTGGACCATTGGCTTTCCACAGCAGCCGCAGTACTGGCGTTTGCTGTACCATTGAAATAATTGATGCCCGGTGATTCCTGCGAATGCAAGATATTGTGGATGAGCAGTACGAAGGACACGTACATCCTGAAAATCATAATTCGGAAGCAGTGAAGTGTCCAGATTTGGAATCAGGTAGAACCTCTGGTCATCAATGGAGAAGAGATAGATATAATTGCTGTAAAGGTCATCAATTTTTCCCTCTAATTCCTGAAAACTTGGAAAGGTAATTGCTTCTTCACGTTCTTGTTTCGGAAGAAGGATGGTACCTTTTTCATAGGCAAGAATAAAGCTGCCCTTATCTGGTGCAGATGGTTTATATTCGTTATGGTAAGTATGTGGTGCGATATCCTGAATCATAATTAATTATCCTTTTCTGAAAAATATGAGCAGACAATGAGAATGCCTTAGCAATTCATTATCTGCTCATAGTATATTCCTGAGATTTTATAAAAGCAAGGAACAAAAATATTCTGCGGAATATTATCAACAAAAACGTTATAGGAGTTTAATTATTTCTCAACAGGGAAAACAACTGTAAGTAACATCTTGAAATCTTCCTGTGCATATACAGCGTGCGGGATAGTAGCAGGCATGACCAAGGTTTCACCAGCATTTACCAGGTGCTCTTTTCCACCTACAGTGAATTTACCTGTTCCTTCCAGAACGTAAACCATAGCATCACCTTTGGAATCATGGGTGCTGATCTCTTCGCCTTTGGAGAATGCGAATAAGGTAAGGCTTACGTATGGATTCTGAGCCAGAGTTTTGCTCACGATCTGACCGTCCTGTGCAGATACCTGGGATGCGAGATTGAATACTTCTTCGTGTTTAATATTCTTAATAAATTCCATGGTTAAATTCCTCCTGTGATTACTTAACCTTCTGCTATAAAGTATATCACAGCATGCCAGAAAAATGCGTTGTTATAACAACATATTTTAGAAAATATCTGGATTTTTACTTCTGTGTCCGGCACAGAGAGATTCCTGCTTTGGGTATTGTGAGGTGTATGCTGAGAACCAAGGGGACAGTAATTACAAAAATAATAAGTTACCAAAAAAATAAAAAAGCATATTGTACTCTGGAAAGATGAATGGTATAATCAGTTTTAAAGATTGGTAATACCAAAAGAAAAATGAGTAATACTTCAAGGAGGGCTTTTACAGTTATGGGTTACGTGAAATGGAGTTATGACACATTAAATACTTTTTGCCATGATGTATTTCGTAAGTTTGGTTTCAATGAGGAACAGACCAATATTATCAAAGATGTTTTACTTACTGCAGATCTGTATGGGATTGAGAGTCACGGTATGCAGAGAATGGTGAGATATGATAAAGGAATTGAGAAAGGTACGATCCATCCGGATGCGGAACCGGAGATTGTATTTGAGACACCTGTATCGGCAGTAATTGACGGACATGATGGAATGGGACAGCTGATCAGTTATTTTGCAATGGAGAAAGCCATAGAAAAGGCGAAGAAAACAGGCGTTGGATTTGTTTCAGTAAGAAATTCCAATCATTTTGGTATTGCTGGATATTATGCAGAAATGGCTTCTAAACAGGGGCTGCTTGGTATGGCATGTACCAATTCAGAAGCCATTATGGTGCCTACTTTTGGACGAAAAGCAATGCTGGGTTCTAATCCGATCGCAGTAGCAATGCCGGCTGAACCGTATCCTTTCCTTTTTGACTGTTCCACAACAGTGGTGACCAGAGGAAAACTGGAAATGTACAATAAATCGGGCAAACCGCTTCCAGAGGGATGGGCACTTGGTGCAGATGGACATGAGAGTACAGATGCACCGGATGTGCTTGCGAATATTGTAGGAAAGAAAGGCGGCGGTATCATGCCACTTGGCGGAAATAAAGAAGTAAGTGGAAGCCACAAAGGATATGGATACGGAATGTTATGTGAGATTTTCAGCTCTATTCTTTCTATGGGTGTTACTTCTGATAAATGTTGTACATTTAAAAATAAGACAGGTATCTGCCATGGATTTGCAGCAATTGATCCTTCAATCTTTGGAAATGCGGAAGATATTAAGGCGCATTTTTCTGAATATCTGAAAACACTTCGTGAGAGTCCAAAAGCAGAAGGTGCAGAGCAGATTTATACTCATGGTGAGAAGGAAATTCTGGCAGAGAAAGAACGCAGGGAGAATGGTATACCGGTAAATGATAATACTATGGTTGAGCTTGCAAATCTCTGCGATTATCTGAAGATAGATTTTGGTTCTTATTTCAAAGATTATGAGCTGCCGAAAGACAGTAAGTTTTTCGGTGGAAATTATTGATGAAACCATCATGCTGATAACCATTAACTATAGAATATAAAATTTATAAAATAACTTTTTTTGAGACGCCCGCTTATCAGTATGTGGAGATAAAAAAGAGACTGCATGATTCAGAGGTTGTCTGTAAGAGTAATGAGTTACAGACAGAATCTGATGTGCAGTCTCTTTATTTTTTGACCACAGGAGAGTATTCTGCAGTGTTCACGAAAAAGTCCTTCGGGAAGAAAAGGATATTAATGTTCGCTCTCTTCTTTGTGCTTTCGCGAGTTCATATCATCATTATCGGTCATGAGATATTTGCGGATGGCAAAGAGAACTGCAATACTCAGCACGCCGATCAGGGTTTCGACTGATCCAAGATGTTCGACTACCATTTGTCTGGCTGTTGCGAACATTAAGACTTCTACAACTGTCTGTGCGGAATGCTGGCAGAGCATTTTTACAAACTCGACACCGACTACCAGAGATAATGCCTGAGAGAGGAAACTGGTGAAGAATTCTGTATCCATAGAGGAAACAGAAGTGCCTGCAATTTCCATGATCAGACGGACACCTGCCAATGCAATTACTACCAGGATGACGATAGAGAGTGCGATTTCTACGTAGCGTGAAATATTGTAAATAATACCGTTAAAATGTTTACGGATGTTGTGGTTTACCTGTCTTTTGGGGCTCATAGATGGTGAGTCCTTTCTTAATATAAGTAATCTTTGTTTACATAGCCGTATCTGCCAAGTTTTGTTGAATAAACATACCAGTACTGTGCATCAGTTGAATCAATAACCTGAACAGTTTCACCGGAATACAATTCACCAATTTCATTGGAAGTATCATAAGCTTTTGCGGAACGCAGAGCCAGATATCCGGTAGCAACACTGACTGTTTTGGTAGGATATGTGTTGGAATATGTGGCAGTTCCTCCTGACAGATAATCTTTGTTTACATAACCATATTTATTCAGTTTTGGAGAATAAACATACCAGTACTGAGGGTCGCTACTGTCAGAAACAGTTACAGTGTCGCCAGTGTATAATTCTCCGATTTCATTGGAAGAATCATAAGCCTTTGCAGAACGCAGAGCCAGATAGCCTTTGCTTACGATGACAGTTCTTGTATCGCCGGAAGTGCTTTGAGTACTGGTTCCGCTGCCATTGTAATATAAATAGTCTTTATTTACGTAGCCGGACTTTCCAAGCTTTGGAGAATAAACATACCAGTATTGTGAGTCACTGCTGTCAGAAACAGTTACAGTGTCGCCGGTATATAACTCACCAATCTCGTTGGAAGAATCGTAAGCTTTTGCGGAACGCAGAGCCAGATAACCCTTGCTTACGCGGACAGTGTAGGATCCTGATGCAGGTGCTGCTGACTGACCGGAAAGGTAAATCAGATAATTATTATTTACATATCCGGACTTGCCAAGTTTTGGAGAATAAACGTACCAGTAATCGCTGGTAGTATAATCTGTGACTTCAACTGTATCACCGGAATAAAGTTCACCAATTTCATTAGAGGAATCATATGCCATAGCATTACGCAGGGCCAGATAACCTTTGCTTACGCTTACCTGATAGGTGTCAGAAGCCATGACATCCTGAGAACTGCCTGGTACGGATACAGCAGCAACTGCAGCTGCGAGCATCATTGGAATTACAATACTTTTTCTTTTCTTCATAAGTAAAACCTCCCTCTGTTATGAATAGATCTTTTTTGATATCTATAGATTGTTATTTCTTTTATATGATGTCAGGGTCAAAAAGTATACTGCCCCTGTTATCATTATATTTAATGAGCATCGGATTCCGAAGAGGTACCGTTATTATAATAATCATAAATTGTTCGGCTCAGAGAACCGATCGTGTTCTGAGCGGAACCTGCGCTGGAAAGATTCTGGGACATAAATACGATGACCAGATCATTAGGCGCATCATAGATGATTCCTGCATCATTTTCCACGTTATCAAGTTCACCTGTTTTGTTGGCAGTTTTAACTCCTGACGGAAGCTGAGACGGGATTTTGTTCTGGCGCGTCTGAGCTTTGAGCAGGTTGTACATGTCTGTGGCATGGGCGTAGGTGGATTCCTCTTCTTTATAGATTTCCATAAGAAAATGTCCGCAGTCTCCTACAGAGGTATAATTGTCATCCTGAGCATTGCTTGCCAGAAGCATACGTCCCATATGGGTTTTTGTATAACCATGTGCTTGACAGAAACCGTCCACTGCCTGTCTGCCTGCAGTGGAGTCGCCGCCTCCCAGGTAAGTGGTCAGGGTGTTGGCAGCGTCGTTGTCACTGACTGTGATCATGGAATACAGGTTGGAATCTACGGAATCTTTACCATATTGACTGATGATCTGGTCGTAATTTTCATAGATGGCACCCATGATGTAAAGTTTGATCAGACTGGCTGCCTGCATAGTCTGGTCATTGATGCTTCCCTCTGTTTCGTTGAGAAGATCAGAGATGAAAACTGCCCAGCTGCCATTGTCAGCTGGAAGCTGTCCCTGTACCTGATTCAGGATGGTCTGAAGTGCTTCATCAGTGACCGGTTCTGCAGATGTGGAAGTTCCACCAAATACGCTGTCAGAATTCTCGGAAGATGGAGAAAGAGTACCCTCTCCTGAAGTAGTCTGTGCCTGTTCCGGCGCTGGTTCTGCGGTCTGTTCCTGAGTCTGTCCTGGTGCTGGTTCCGGTCTGTTTTCAGCTGCATAACTGCTGGTTACAGGAGCCACAAGAAGGCTGGCAGAGAGCAGAGGAAGCAAAAGTTTTTTAAATTTCATTGTGTTCACCGCCTGTTAGATAATTGTAGATATTGGGTAATATTCAGCAGTCTGGTGCGAAGGTACTGAACGATTACGATATTAAAATTATACCGTGTTTGGACCGGGGTTACAAGTGTATCGAGACCAGTTCGTAAATTATTTTTCGTCATACAAGGGATTTTTTGATGAAGAGTTTCCGGGTTTGGAGAATTGTTATAGTGTAGAGCTGCGTAGAGAAGTGGATGATTTTATTCCTTTGATTCAAATCAGGTAAGGCCTCTGCTTCAATTTTGAGAAACAAGGAGCAATGGCTGGGGACTGTCCTGACTTAGAATCGAGAACTGTTGGAAAAATATATATTCATACAAATTGTAGGAATACAGGTATAGAAATTCCGCATATCTGATTATATCTTTTGAAATATACAAATGATACAATAAAATCATCGAAAACAGGATAAAGAACGACATTTTAACTAAATAAATATGGAAATATGGGGGTATTTCCGAAACGATATGAGGAGGTAGATCATATGTTAACACCAAAACAGAATATGTTGGAAGTAATAAAAGGCGGTAATCCTGACAGATTTGTCAATCAGTATGAAGCAGTACAGCTTCTTTTCCATCCGTTTATGTTTGCGAATCCGCTACTTCAGCCTGGACAGGAAAATGTAGTAAATGCATGGGGCGTAACCAACACTTTCCCGAAAGGGGTTCCTGGTTCTTTTCCGGTACATACTCCGGATAAAATCGTAGTTAAGGATATTGAGGACTGGAAAGATTATGTACATGCCCCGTCTCTGAAATTTACTCAGGATCAGTGGGATATGGTGAAAGCTCAGTATGATGCAGTTGACGGAGAACAGGCATTTAAGGCGGCTTTCGTTGCACCGGGATTATTTGAGCAGACCCATCATCTGTGTGAGATCAGTAATGCGCTGGTTTATTACATTACTAATCCGGATGAAATGCATGATCTGATCAAATATCTTACCGAGTGGGAATTGGAACTGGCAGAAGGCATCTGCTCTAATCTTCATCCTGATGCATTGTTCCATCATGATGACTGGGGTGGACTGGACAGCACATTTATGAGCCCTGCAATGTTTGATGAATTCTTACTTGAACCATATAAAGAGATTTATGGATATTATCACAGCCATGGTGTTGAACTGGTTATCCATCATTCAGACAGTTATGCAGCAACACTGGTTCCATCTATGATTGAGATGGGAATCGATGTATGGCAGGGATGTATGGAAACTAATAATCTGCCGGAACTGATTAAGAAATATGGTGGAAAGATCAGTTTTATGGGTGGTATTGAAAACCGGGCAGTTGACTTCGAAGGATGGACAGATGAGAACTGTGATGCAGTTGTTCGTCGTGTCTGCGAAGAATGTGGAAATAAATACTTTATTCCATGTATTGCTCAGGGTGGTCCTGGTTCTGTTTATCCGGGAGTTTATAAATCTCTCTGCGATTCTATTGACAAGTTGAATGAAGAGAAATTTGGTATTAAAGCATCTGAGTCTACAAGACTTCCGTGGCAGATTATGTTCTGATTTTTCATTGCCAGTGGAAAGCAGGAAGTTAAATATCTGTTTGATGTGTAGATGAGATTTTGAGTGCGGCAGAAGATGATGCTATGGAGGTGTTTGAGAAATGATTATTATTGGGGAAAAAATTAATGGCTCTATTCCGATCGTTGCAGAAGCGATTGCGAAAAGAGATTCAGAATTTATTAAAGCGAGAGCAAAGCTTCAGGCAGACAGCGGAGCTACTTATATTGATTGTTGTGCTTCTGTGCCGGAAGCTGAGGAAGTGGAAACTCTGAAATGGATGATCGACTGTATCCAGGAAGTTACGGATCTTCCGATTTCCATTGACAGCCCGAGTCCGGATGTTCTGGCACAGGCATACAAATTCTGCAAGAAACCTGGAATTTTTAACTCTGTATCAGGAGAGGGACATAAAATTGATACAATCTTCCCGATTATGGCAGAGCCGGGAAATGAAGGATGGCAGGTTATTGCTTTACTGAGTGATAATACAGGTATTCCGAAATGTGCAGCAGACCGTCTGAAAGTTTTTGACAAGATCATGGCGAAAGCAAAGGAGTATGGAATTGCTCCGAACAGAATTCATATTGATCCGCTGGTTGAGATGCTTTGTACTTCTGAGGATGGTATTGCAACGAATATTGAGACGATCACAAGTGTACGTGAGCAGTATCCGTCTATTCATATCACAGCGGCAATCAGTAATATTTCCTTTAATCTGCCGGTTCGTAAACTGATCAATTATGGTTTCCTGGTTCTGGCAATGAATGCAGGACTGGACAGTGGAATCATGGATCCGACAAATAAGGATATGCTTGGGCTTGTTTATGCAACAGAGGCACTGCTTGGTCTGGATGATTACTGTATGGAATATATCGGGGCTTACAGAGAGGGTTTGATCGGTACAGCAAAGAAAAAATAAGCTTCCTGTTTGTTGGTGATGTTCTGCAAAACGTATTGCAGGAGATTTGGTGAACAGTAATGAAGTCATTAGATAGAATATGAGAATAGAAATTCAGAAAAATGTTAGGAGGATTTGATTATGTCTAAGATAAATGAAGTTGCTGAATTAGTAGAAAAAGGAAAAGCGAAATTAGTAGGACCTGCAGTTCAGGAAGCGATTGATGAGGGTGATGATCCGGTTGCAATCCTGAATGATGGTATGATCAGTGCGATGTCTATTGTTGGTGATAAATTTAAAAATGGTGAGATTTTTGTTCCGGAGATGCTGGTTGCAGCTCGTGCCATGAAGAAAGGTGTTGAAGTTCTGAAACCGCATCTGGCAACTGGTTCTACTGGTGCACTGGGTAAAGTTATCATTGCGACTGTTTCAGGTGACCTTCATGATATTGGTAAGAACCTGGTTGCTATGATGATCGAGAGTGCTGGTTTTGAGGTTCTTGACCTTGGAGTTGATGTTCCGGCGGCTAAGATCATTGAGTGCTATAAAGAAAATCCGGATGTTAAGATCATTGCACTTTCTGCTTTGCTGACAACTACTATGCCGGCTCTGAAAGAAACTGTTGAGGCTTTGAATGCGGCTGATTTCAGAGGTAATATTAAAGTTATGGTTGGCGGTGCACCGATCACTGAGGCATTTGCTGAAGAAATAGGAGCTGACGGATATTCTGATGATGCGGCTAGTGCGGCTTCACTGGCTAAGAAGCTGGCAGCGGCTTAAACCTGAGCGACGATTATTGTGGGTATAAGTATAACATGAAAATATAATGGGGAGGGACTGCTCTGTGGAGTGGTCCTTTCGCGTATTTTGGAATTTCTTTTCGGGTGGTATAATGGAGAAAGAGGGACGCTCAGAAAAATATTTTATTTCATGTGCGGTTTCGGGGCCTAAGATATTCTAAGCTCTCAGAAATCTGCTAAGGGCATGAGCAGCCTTCTCAAACTCGCTCCGTTGCAAACTTCGCTCAGACAGTGATACAGTCTGCTCATAACGCAGATTTCTGAGAGCTAAGAATATCTAAGACCCCTGCAAATGCACATGAAATAAAATATTTTTCTGAGCTGGGTATTGGTTTCGCGAGTGGGTGAATGAGATGCGAAGCAGTTGTTGGATGTGAGCTAACAAATAGGTGAATGGAATTAATTATTGGGCAAGTGTGGGAGGTTTTTATATGGCTTGGGTGAAATTTGTTCGTGAGAATATTGAGATAGAGATGGAAGATGGGGCCTCGGTGTTGGAAGCGGAGATCAGGGCTGGACTGCGGCCAGATGCGCCTTGTGGTGGTCTGGGGAAATGTGGGAAGTGTCTGGTTAAGATTAATGGTGAAGTGGTTAAGGCGTGTCAGGTGCGGATCAGTGAAGGTGAGACTTGTGTAGTGGAGACATTGGACAGGGCTGGCAGTGAGAAGATTTTGACGGATGGATTTAACAGAGAAGTTGTGTTTGAACCGGGACTGCGGATGGTGCAGGTTGAGCTGGAGAAGGCGAGACCCGGGGAGAAGCGGTCGGACTGGCAGAGACTTCTGGATGAATTGGCGGAGATGGATAGTGATGTTGAGCCGGAGCGGATGGAAGTGGATCTGAAGCTGGCGGGAGAGTTGTATGGGATGCGCAGAGATTCTGATGACTGGTATGTGATCTACAGTGGACGACGGATTTTGGAAATGAGAAAGCAAGCTGGACGAAGATGCCTGGCGGCGTTTGATATTGGGACGACTACGATTGCGGGGTATTTGCTGGATAGTGAGGATGGCAGGATGCTGGCAGTGGAGAGTCGGATGAATCCGCAGGCACAGTATGGAGCGGATGTGATCATGAGAGCGAATTATGCGCTGGAGCATGGGACGGATGTGTTGAGTCGGTGTATTCGGGAAGCGGTTAATGAGATGCTGGGAGTTCTGGCCGGGGATGCCGGAATTTCCAGAGAGGATATTTTTCAGGTGTGTATTGTGGGAAATACCTGTATGCATCATCTGTTTCTGGGGATTTCCCCGGCTTCGCTGGTGCATGCGCCTTATACGCCTGCTGTAAGTGAGAGGCTGGTTCTGAATGCAGGGGATTATGGTCTGGATGTGCAGAGGAAAGCGGAGTTAATTATGCTGCCGGATATTGCGGGTTATGTGGGAGCGGATACCTGTGGATGTCTGTTGGCGCTGAGGCAGGATCAGAAAGACGAGATTTCGCTGATGATAGATATTGGAACGAATGGTGAGATGGTTCTGGGAAACAGGAATCGTCTGGTAACTTGTTCTACTGCGGCGGGACCTGCTTTTGAAGGTGCGAAGATTGAGTGTGGAATGCGTGGTGCAGCAGGTGCTGTGGATCATGTGAAGTATGAGGATGGGAAGTGGGATTATACGACTGTGGGAAATCAACCGGCGGTTGGTTTGTGTGGTTCGGGATTGATCGATCTGGTGGCAGGGCTTCTGGATGCAGGAATGTTGGATGAGAATGGAGCGTTGAGCAGTGGACAGGAGAAGCAGGGTGTGTTTATGCTGGTGCCGCTGGAGCAGGCAGGGAATGAGAGAGGCGTTTATCTGACGCAGAAAGATATCGGAGAGGTTCAGCTTGCGAAAGCTGCGATTGCGGCAGGGATTCAGATGCTTATGAAACGACTTGGGATTACAGAAGAGGAGATTTGTTCTGTATATATTGCAGGTGCTTTTGGCAACTATATGGATCCGGTCAGTGCAGGAAAGATTGGGCTGCTTCCAGCGGCGCTTGTGAAGAAAGTGGAGCCTGTGGGAAATGCTGCTGGTGAGGGCGCGAAGATTGCGCTTGTGAATGAGAGAGAAATGCTGGAGATGGATGAACTGGTAGGAAAGATTGATTTTGTGGAATTAGCGGCTTCGGGTGATTTTCAGGATTATTTTATTGATGAGCTGGGGTTTGAAGCAAATGAATAGGCCAGCGAAAATGTGGAATTCTTGAGATTTACTAGAGTATGTTTGAAAAAGGCTTTTTGCAAGATGTTATAGAAGTATGGTAGATTTCAGATTATGTGAGAGATTAGTAAGGGGGCTTAGATTATGGACATAAAGAAATTAGAGCAGATGGGAATAGAGCAGGGATTTTCGTATGTAGCACTGCTGGACTGTGATACGATTGAGCTAAAGCCGGAAGTGCGGCAGATGTGTGCAGCAGATACATGCCATAAATATGACAAGTGTTGGAGCTGCCCTCCGGGATGCGGTTCTCTTGAGGAATGTGAAGCAAAAGTACACCAGTATAAATATGGAATTATTGTCCAGACGGTTGGTGAGCTGGAAGACGCTTTGGATGGTGAGGGTATGATGGAAACAGAGGCCAGACATAAAGAGTATTTTGTAGAGTTTGAGAAGAAGCTGAGAGAACTTTATCCGGATATGCTGGCGATTGGTGCGGGATGTTGCACGAAGTGCAAAGTCTGTACTTATCCGGATGCACCATGCAGATTTCCGAAGCAGGCTTTTTCTTCTATGGAAGCTTATGGAATGCTGGTGACACAGGTTTGTCAGGCAAATGGACTGCAGTACTATTATGGGGACTGTACAATTGCCTATACAAGCTGTTATCTGTTGGAGTGAAAAGGTATGTCTCGGGTTTTTGGCATGAATATGCCAAAATCCCGAGACATACAAGCCAAAATTCCATTGCCGCAGGCAATCTGGAATGAATTTTGGCTACGTTACTGTGAACGGAGTGAACAGTAACGTAGAAAGTTCTGCAGATAAAAATGAAAGTGCTTTTACATTGTAAATGACGGCGTGCTATGATAGAATATATACTGAAAACGCAGTTATTGCAGTAATTGAATTGTGAGCGTGAATGGATAAAAAGATCCTTCGCCGTAAGGCGGGGGATTTTTTGTAGGAGAATGGTTAAGGGCGGGCTTGATATATGACAATACTTGAACAGTTACGAAAAGCAATTGAGGAGGGGCATCCGGGGGATACGGAGAAGCTAGTGAGAGAGGCATTGAAACAGCATATTTCTTCTGCAAAAATTGTGGAGGAGGCAATGACTCCTGCCATGAGGACAGTGGGCGAGAACTATAAGACAAACGGCGCGGATATTATTAAGATCCTGGCAGCGGCTCGAAGTGTGCGTAAGGGTTTTGAACTGCTTGAGGAACAGGATGCGCAGTTTAGCAGACGGAATATCGGGACTGTGATCCTTGGAACGGTGGAGGGAGATCTTCATGACGTTGGTAAGAATCTGGTTGCGATCATGTTCCGGAGTGCTGGATTTAAGGTGATCGATCTGGGTGTGGATATTTCAGAGAAGCAGTTTCTGCGTGCAGTGAAGCAGAATCCGGATGTGTCGATCGTGTGTATTTCTTCTCTTTTGAGCACTTCAATCCCAGAGATGGAGCAGGTGGTGAAGTCTTTGAAGCGAAGCAGCAGTAAGCATAAATTTAAGATCATGGTTGGCGGTGGTGCAGTGACTGAGCAGCTGGCTAAGAATATGGGAGCGGATGCCTATACGGAGAACTGTATTGAAGCTGTGGAAGTGGCGAAGACGTTTATTGTGTGAAAACCGTTTGTTTACTGAGAGTACTTGGGACAGCTGAAGATTTCAGTCAAATCTATAATGTATAAAGAGTCAAATGAATGGATGAAAAGCATAAAAGCATAAAAGCAGATTATCTCATGTTGACTGGCAGAATCAGCGTCGAGATTATGTAACAGGAGGACAGGAGACTTGCGGCTGTCATCAGTTTATTTATATGAGAAAATAAAAGAGAAATATGAAATTCAGGAAAAGGGAAATTTATCTGGTTCAGACGGATATCTGCGCCCTTTTTTGCGTTGTGGAATAAGTAAAGAGGGGAAAAAGTCAGAAGATGGATTTCGGACAGGACATGTATATGTGATTCAGGGATGTGATGCTGATGAGTGGGAGCCAGTAAGTTCGAAGGCGGAAGATATCTTCTGGATTTTCTGTAAACGAAAAGATGCTGACAGAGAAGAAGAGGAAGCGGTAGTTGGAAAAGGGGCTTATATTCAGGTAGCACTTGAGAGATTGGAAGAAATCGCAGAATTTATGAATGACATGCAGGAGATTTTTGATGCAGCTGATGAATGGGAACGAAAGATCCATGACCTGATGTTAGAGCATGCTGGAATGGACCGGCTCTTGCAGGTGACTTCAGAATTTCTGCAGAATCCGTTGACTGTAATGGGACTGGATTTTACTTTCGTGGCTGAAGCGGGAAATGAGTATCTGCCACATAGAGCGCGGCTGTACACAGATGATGGATTGAATATGGAGTATGTAAACGCGCTTTTGCAAAATGAAACTTACTGTGAGATGGCAGACACACATGAATATGTGATGTTTCCGGCTTATATCAGTGGATGCCGTTCCATGAACAGAAATCTGTTTGTGGATGAGAAAGCAACTCACAGGCTGGTTCTGACAGAGTGCAGGGTGGAGATTACGTCGAGAGTTATCTGTGTGTTAGATATTCTGGTAGAGAAATTAGAGTATCTGCTTGCACATGAAGCAGAGGAAGAAGATCCAGACAGGGATATGGAGCAGATTTTTGTTAGGATTCTGTCGGACAGGACTGCGGATTATATGCAGGTGAGCAGAGAGCTGAGTGAACTGGGATGGAGTGGGAATCATGAATATATGTGTTTGATTTTGCAGATTACGTATCTGAACCAGCAGAATCTTTCAACGAAGGCCATTTGCCGATATATCAAGAAGAAACTGCAGGATTCAGTAAGTTTTCTTTATCAGGATGAGATTGTGGCATTTTTTAATCTGACCAGACTGGGAATGGATCAGGAAGAAATTGCTGGTAAACTGATCTATTTTATTCGTGATACTTATCTGAAAGCTGGATACAGCAGAGTGATGGAGGGACATATGAATCTGCGCCGACAGTATGTGCAGGCGAAGACAGCTTTGGATGTAGGAAGTCGTAAGAAGCCTTATCTGTGGATCCATTATTTCAGTCAGGTGGCGTTAACATACATTCTGGAGCAGTCCACCAGGAGACTGCCGGGATCAATGATCTGTCATGAGGGACTGCTGGAACTGAAGAAGCATGATGAAGAAAATCAGACACAATATATGGAAACACTGAGGGTGTATCTGGAAGAACATCTGAGTGCGACTCAGGCAGCGAGAGAGCTGTTTATTCATAGAAGTACATTTCTCTACAGACTGGACAGAATTAAGGAATTTCTGCAGTCTGATCTGGATGATCCGGAGGAGATTTTTTATCTGGAATTGTCATTCAGGCTGTTAGAACAGGAAGAGGAGAAAGAATAGAAGAAAAAGATGAAACTGCAGGAATTAGCAGAATTGTTGGAATGCTATGAGAATAAGGATTACATATAAGGTATAGGTATAAACGGATACCGTTATTGAAAAATGGAATATCCCAGAGTATTGAGTTTCTGAGTATGGGTTGGTAAAATGTCTGGTAAGAGGCAGGTTCAGAATAAAATGTATCTGCAGTGAACCAGAGAAATAGTGCTACATGATGCATCAATTGTATTAATGTAGCAGATCAGACAGGAAAGGAAATGAGATACGATGGGATATTTTTATTTTGCGAGACATGGACAGACTGTATGGAATGTAGAGAATAAGATCTGCGGTGCGACAGATATTGAGCTTACCGAAAAAGGACATGAGCAGGCGAAGGAACTTGGTGAGGAGATTCTGAAGCAGGAGATTCATATTGATGAGATTCTTTATTCTCCGCTGGTACGTGCGGCTGATACTGCAAAGCATGTATCTGAGATCACAGGCATTCCGGCAAGAATGGAGCCAAGACTGAAAGAACAGAATTTTGGAAAATATGAGTCTACTCCGAGAAATGGGGAGGAGTTTAAGAAAGCGAAGGAGAGTTTCGCTAATACTTATGAAGGTGGAGAATCCATGCTTCATCTTTGCCAGAGAATTTATAATCTGATCGATGATATTAAGAAAGAGGCAGATGATAAGGTTTATCTACTGGTTGCGCATAATGGGATTTCGAGGGCAATCCAATCTTATTTTACAGATATGACAAATGAGGAATTTGCGAAGTTTGGGATTAAGAATTGCGAAATTCGGAAGTTTGAGTTTCCCAAAGAGGACGCTTAAGCCGCGTCCCCTCTGGACACCCCTTGGCTTTTTGGATCGATTATTTGAATGTTTTGAAATTATTTTTCTGGTAATTCAGAAGTACAGTGTGGACAGCGTGTTGCTTTAATATCGATTTCACTCATGCAGAATGGACATTTCTTAGTTGTCGGAGCGGCAGGCTCTTCTTTCTTAGCACCGAGGGAGGTGACTTTGTTTACTGCTTTGAGCAGGCAGAAGAGGATGAACGCCATGATGAGGAAGTTCACCACGGATGCGATAAATGAGGATGCAAATCCGGATACATCCTGAAGTGTGTATGTAGCTCCACCTGTGAGTACATTAAGAATTTATTTTTCTCTCGTCTTTTGGCAGCTTCTTTGTATACTGCTTCATCTGTTCGTGCTGAGATGATGATTATTTTCATAACATCATCTATATATTCCAGTTTATAAACCACTCGTATACTCAAATCTTGAAATTTTATTTTCAGGAGACAGAATGATAGCTGATGGTTGATTGTTCTTTAGTACGATTAATTCTTTTTCGGAACGTAAACGGTCAAATATTTTTGAAGCCTGGCCTTTATTGAATAACTGCGCGTCGCATTCTCGTTACTTTCAGTGATGAGTTAGACGCGCAAATTTTTTTACTAAACAACAGAACAAATGTTTACATAAACCAATACATATGGTATAATATTTATATGGAAAAAGATATATTTAATATAGATAAAAATAAACTTTCATATGGTAGGGGATATGTCTATTCCTTGCAGTATCATCTTGTCTGGTGTACAAAATACAGAAAAAAGGTTTTAAAAAACGGAATCGATACAGAATGCAAAGAAATGTTACA
>NZ_JAHLQG010000004.1 GCF_018919065.1 Blautia sp. MSJ-9
CCCCTTCCGGTAACGGAAAGGTCTTTGCTGGAGGCAAAAGTCCCTCCGGTAAAGCGTAGAACCTCATGTGTTTATGCAGATCTGAAAGAACTTCATTTACAAATGGAAATCTTAAAGGCAGCATAAATGCAGGCAGATATACAGCGGACTACCTGCAATGTGGGAACTTGCCATATCTGGCATGGAAAAATGCGCATAACTGCGCTGGCCTAAGTTACAGGCGTATCCGCCGATATTTAGTCTGACGCCTAAAGCGTCTGGAAGCACGCGACTTCAGTCGTGTGAGGATAAAGTTTTTAATTCACATTATAAAAAGGACACTTGAAAAATCAAGTGCCCCATTGTATAATCTACTTAGAAGATGATCGGAAGCCAGTTCCGGTTGCCCTCGGTATCATAATTATTAAGTGAAGAAGCTAAGCATCCAACTTTGGGCGGTGGGATGCTTATTTCTTTTTATGTTGGTCTATGTAAATCAATGCCGTAAAAATTACTAATAGTAAAGTAAGGACTTCCATTGTATTCATTGGGCATTTCCTCCTTTCATAAAACTGGAGGGCAAGGGTCGAAACTTCGCATCCGGATTCTGTTCGATTGTACCAATTCAGTATAATATGAACTGTAGAAAATCTCAAGTACGTCATGTTCTAACATTACGAATCTTAAATGACATAATGAATTTATTATAAAAAACACAGAGCAGTTAAGTAAAAACCTAACCACTCTGTGTTTTTTATTTTTATGGAGTTTTGTAACCGTTAGGATTATTTGGTAAACAGATCAACCAGATCCTGAGCATCTTCATAGCCCTGGGTTTTGAGTTCGTTTACGAACCATTCGTCTACACCGTCAACGGCTTCCTTGAAGGAAGCGATATCCATATCAGATTTCTCTGTGAATGTCACGCCGTTTTTGGATGTCCAGCGTTCTTTGATCTCGTTGTCGCTGGAACGGTTGATGTAACGTTCGTACTCAACTGCTTTCTGTCCACACTCGTCAACAACTGCCTGCTGTTCTGGTGTCAGGTCGTTGTAGATGTCTTCGTTGATGCAGAAGAACAGACAGTCATAAATCGCATCCCACATAGAGCAGTAAGGCTGAACTTCCTGAACGCTTGCTGCATCGATAGCCGGAAGTGGGTTTTCCTCACCTTCAACAGTGTTCTGCTGAAGAGCAGTGTAAGTCTCAGACCAGTTCATGTTAGTAGCATCAGCGCCCCATCTCTTGTAGCATTCCATCAGAAGGTTGGAACCGGCTACACGAACTTTGAGGTTCTTCATATCATCAAGAGTTTTTACTTCATGTTTGCTGTTAGTCAGCTCACGGAAACCGTTTTCTGCGATACCCATGCAGTGGAGTCCATATTCACCGAGGATTTCTTTCAGTTTTTCACCGGCTTCGCCGTCAAACTTCGCATCTGCATCATCATAAGAATCATAGATGAACGGAAGTGATACGACGTTGAAACGTGGGTCAAATGCGGAGTAGATCAGGTTGGAATGCATGGAGATCTGAACCGGGTCACCATTCATCAGGGCCTGGATACCTTCGGACTGGTTGCCGTTTGTCAGCTGGTCAGCAGCGTAAATGTTGACTTTGACTTTGCCGCCTGTAGCTTTTTCCATCAGTTCACCGAACTTACGTCCGCCGTCAGCCCAGGTACTTGTCTCAGTAGTGGAGCATGCAAAGTTCCAGGTTGTTTCCGGCCAGTCCAGATCACTGTAATCTTCCACTGTGTTGAAGGAATCCTTTGTGAAAAGATCAACCAGATCCTGGGCATCATCGTAGCCCTGGCTCTTCAGTTCGTTTACAAACCAGTCATCGATACCGTCAACTGCCTCTTTGAAGGAGTCGATATCCATGTCTTCTTTCTCTGTGATTGTTACACCGTTCTGGCTTGCCCAGCGTTCTTTGATCTCGTCATCTCCGGAACGGTTGATGTAACGCTCATATTCAACTGCTTTCTGTCCTGCTTCGTCAACAACTGCCTGCTGTTCAGGTGTAAGGCTGTCATAGATATTCTGATTGATACAGAAGAACAGACAGTCATAAATTGCATCCCACATGGAGCAGTAAGGCTGAACCTCCTGAACGCTTGCTGCGTCAATAGCAGGAAGTGGATTCTCCTGACCTTCTACCGTGTTCTGCTGAAGTGCTGTGTAGGTTTCGGACCAGTTCATGTTAGTGGCATCAGCGCCCCATCTCTTGTAGCATTCCATCAGAAGGTTGGAGCCTGCTACACGAACCTTCAGGTTCTTCATATCGTCTACAGATTTGATCTCATGTTTGCTGTTTGTGATTTCGCGGAAACCGTTTTCTGCGATACCCATGCAGTGGAGTCCGTACTCACCCAGGATTTCCTTCAGCTTCTCACCAGCTTCGCCGTCGAATTTCGCATCTGCATCATCGTAAGAATCATAGACGAATGGAAGAGAAACAACGTTGAAACGTGGGTCAAATGCAGAGTAGATCAGGTTGGAGTGCATGGAGATCTGAACCGGGTCCCCATTCATCAGAGCCTGAATACCTTCGGACTGGTTACCGTTTGTCAGCTGGTCAGCAGCGTAAATGTTGACTTTGACTTTGCCGCCTGTAGCTTTTTCCATCAGTTCACCGAACTTACGTCCGCCGTCAGCCCAGGTACTTGTCTCAGTAGTGGAGCATGCGAAGTTCCAGGTCATTTCCGGCCAGTCAAGGTCACTGTAATCTGCGATTGTGTCAAATGAGTTGTTGCCGTCTCCTGCGTCCTTGGAAGCTGTGTCTGAGGATGAGGATGACTGATCACCTGTATAGGATCCTTCTTTTGCAAGAGCCTTCGGAAGGAAGGTAGAGGTGATCGGGATGTATGTAACGATCAGAAGGACTGCAACGCAGGCTGCGATCATTGGCACAACTGCCTTTGAGATTTCCTGAAGAGTAACTTCCAGACCTTTTTTGATCTTGATACTGATTGCTACGAAGAGGTTTACACCTACAGGAGGAGTTACCTGTCCGATTGCAAGGTTTACAGTTGCCATAACACCGAATGCTACTACATCGTATCCCAGTGCTTTACATACAGGAAGCATGATCGGAACGAAGATGTACATAGCGGAGTTTGCATCGATGAAGCATCCTGCGATCAGGAAGATGATGTTTACGATCAGCAGGAATGTAAACTGGTTATGTGCGATGTTTCCAAGTAATGTGGAAGCTGCCTCTGCGATACCGAATTTAGTACATACAAAGGAAAACAATGATGCACTGGCAACGATGAGCATGATTCCACCGGTTGTCTTAGCAGAGTCTACCAGGATGTCAAACATATCGCGGATAGAAACTTCGCGGTAGATGACCATACCTACGAAAAGTCCGTATACAACGGATACGGCTGCGGCTTCGGTTGGTGTGAAGATACCGCCGTAGATACCGCCGAGGATGATGATCGGCATCAGGAATCCCCAGAAAGCATCTTTGAAAGCATCCCAGCGTTCTTTTCCGGTAGCTCTTTCTCTGGATGGTTTGATATTGTGTTTCTTTGCTTCGAGCATTACTACGATTACCAGTGCCACGCCCATAAGGAGTCCAGGTACGATACCTGCCATGAACATATCTGCGATGGATACGCCTGTGATGGATGCATATACAACGAAGGCGATACTTGGTGGGATGACAATGGCAATGGAGCTTGAGGTAGCCATCAATGCTGTGGAGAATGGTGCGGAGAAACCGCCTTGTTCTACCATGGCCGGGATCAGTACGGCACCAAGGGCTGCAACAGTTGCAGGGCCGGAACCGGAGATCGCACCGAAGAAGCAGGCTACGATAACACATACGATGGCGATACCGCCTTTTTTGTGGCCTACGCAGGTATCAACGAATTTGATCAGTCGTTTGGAGATACCGGCTTTTGCCATGATGTTTCCTGACAGCACGAAGAACGGGATTGCCAGGAGCAGGAATTTGCTGATTCCTGAGTACATGTTTGTTGCTACGATCGTCAGGGATGTACCGGAGTAGAGGATCGCGCATACGGAGGAAAGTCCGAGGCAGATTCCGATGGGCACACCCAGGATCAGGAATATGAAGAAGGAGATAAATAAGATTGCACTGATCATTTATTTGGCCTCCTTTTTGTCTGTTGTGATTGTGTTCATGTTACTTTTTGTGCTGTTGTCGGTATTTTTGGCACTGTCGGTTTTGCAGCAGAAGTCCAGACAGAATTCAATGAAGTGAAGGATCATGCATCCTGCACCGATGGGCACGAAGGACCAGAAGATCCATTCAGGCCAGTTTAATACGAAGGTTCTTTTTCCGTTCTGAAGCTGAGTGATTACCTTGTCCATTCCGTATTTGAAAAGGATGACGCTGAAGATGATGCTCAGGACCGTGATCAGGATTACGGACGGTTTCTTCAGTTTCTTTGGAAGGCGGTCTGTGACCAGTGTCAGGCTGACCAGTTCTCCTTCGCGGCAGGCCAGTGCGGCTGCCAGCAGGGTGATGAGTACGAACACCGCTACTACAAGTTCTTCTGTGAAGGACCAGGAACGGTGGATGACTTTACGGGAAAATACATTTCCCACAGTCAGCACCAGGATCAGCAGTGTGGAGATCACAAGAACGATCTTTTCTACTGCAGCCAGTGCGTTCATGATTTTTTTGTAGATTTTCATGCTCTCTACTCCTCTCAAAAATTTTTGCTGCTGTTTTTCGAAATGTAGGGCAGATTCATCTGTGGTGAATTCTGCTGTTTTCAAAAAGCAGAAGTAGTGTTTCGGTTTCAGATCGACAGCCTGGAAAAGAAAGTATGTCTCGTGTGTCAGGGCATTTTTGATATAAAAAAAGTCCGCCCCACGCAGGGACGGACATATAATATTCCGTAACCACCCTGTTTCACCTTTGAAACAAGTACGATTCTGCAACGTACCGATATACGCGGCTCCTGTAACGGGGGGCGGCCGGGGAAGCTTACTGTGAATATGGCAATATCTGTGATGGCTGTATTCAAGGGTTCGGCTTTCCTTCTCGGGGATGATATTCGAAACAGGTCTGTCGCTGCATTTCACCGGACTGCAGCTCTCTGGGGACAGGGGGACTGTTTTTACTGGTTCCCTTCGTTGAATTTATGCGTTATAGGTTTAGCTGTTTAAAAAGCTAAAGCAATTTTAACGCTGTTTGTTTTGAAAGTCAAGAGGTTTTTGTAAGTATTTGGGGGAAGTTTGTTGGTGTGGGGCGTACACAGCGTGATAAGGGATGCTGCTTCGCGCTGGCTATTGGCTGTGGTGGAAAAATGAGTTTGTTGGAAGAAATTGGGCGAAGCCAATTTCTTCTTGGGGTGGGTGCGTAGTGTGAGATTATTTTATAAGGGGAAAATTTATTTTAGAGATTAATTTTCGAATATCTTATGGATATATAAAATTGTTTTTAGATATGAGATGATATATACTTATGACATAAGTACATATAGTGATTGTGAAATATAATATTAGAAAGGGGAGAGTATAATTAGATGATTTTATTTTATGGAAGTAGAGAAATTGTCAGGTTTCCTGAGGTGAGAAGAGCGGTTTTTAATAAAGATTTTTATTTTGGTTTTTATTGTACTGTTTATAAGGAACAGGCGGAGCGGTGGGCGACCAGATATGGGAAAAAGGGATATGTGAACAGTTATGATTATATTCCGAATCCGGCATTGAAGTATTTGAAATTTGAGAAAATGACGGATGAATGGCTTGATTTTATTGTGGCGTGCAGAACGGGGAGAGCGCATACGTATGATATTGTAGAGGGACCTATGGCTGATGATACAATTTTTAATTATGTACAGGCTTTTGTGGATGGGAAAATAACAAGGGCTGCATTTTGGGAGCTTGTCAAATTTAATCATCCGACACATCAGATTAGTTTTCATACGATTTCTGCATTAGATACATTAACATTTATGGGAAGTGAGGAAGTTTATGGGAACAAAAAATAATAGTAATTTATTTTATACTTGTAGTTTAATCGAATATATCGGGCGTATTCGGAAACAGAAACGTTGCATGGTTCTGGATTTGATGGGGAGAGAAACATTGGAGAGGATTTATGACTATGCGGATGTTTTTCATTGTGAACCAATCGAGAAGGTTGCATCGGAATTTATAGAAGAATGTCAGATTCCAGAGGGGGAGTTTGATAATGTTGGAGACTGTAGGTATCGTATTCCGGATTATTGGACAATCGGTGAAGTTTACGAACGGGTGATTGAAGATTGTTATAAGGATCAGGAGATTATGGAAGGGGTATGGGAAGTGTATCATTCCTGGATAGATAAAAGTATATCAGACTATAATACAGATTTTTATTATCAGTCGCGTGATTATATTGCAGAATGTTATAAAGCTGGAGAGATACTGGAATAATGATAGTATGACCAAGTAAGTTTTCTGTTTTAATTGTAAAGAACAATAGGCAGAGAACTTATTTGCTTTGTTTATATGTTATTTTGTTTAAATATACTTTCGAAATACAAAGCATCATCAAGGGTGGTTTTCCATTGGTATTTTCTGAGGTCGGTTTTCCAGCCTTTGTCTGTGTGGATGATAGTTACGCCTTCGCTTTCGAGGAGGATTTTCTGTTGGTCGTAGGTTTCGAAAGATGCAAAGATGGACAGGGAGAATTCTGCGGTTGATTATATAGTGGAAAAGGCTTACAATTGTAGTTACATATAAGGGAAGAATATAAAAGGATATTGTTGGGAAAGGAAACTGGTCATATGGGAATTTATTTAAATAGTATGTCACCATATACGTTGTACAAAAGTGAAGTGAATAGTCCATACTTTGTAGATAAGTCGCAGATGCTGAAGGAATTGATTCCATTGGTGGAAGTTGGAAATCGTCATGTATGTGTAACGCGTCCCCGGAGATTTGGTAAAACA
This sequence comes from Blautia sp. MSJ-9, assembly GCF_018919065.1. Taxonomy (GTDB): domain Bacteria; phylum Bacillota; class Clostridia; order Lachnospirales; family Lachnospiraceae; genus Blautia_A. The sequence continues at coordinate 6,902 of NZ_JAHLQG010000004.1, forward strand.
GTAATGGCAAATATGATCGGTGCTTTTTTCGGAAAAGATGTAGATGCCGATGATGTATTTGATTTCTTGAAGATTGCAGAATTCCCTGATTATAAAAATCATTTGAATCAGTATAATACGATTTATATAGATTTTAGTGTAGTTGATGATGAATGCACCAGTTATAAAGAATATATTGATGCCATAAAAGAGACTCTGAAGATAGATTTAAAGCAGAAATATTCTGAAATTACATTTCGAAGGGGAAGTTCGGTAAGAGAAGATCTGCAGAGGATTTTTGCAGAAAGAAATGAACGTTTTGTGTTTGTTTTTGATGAATGGGATTCGGTGTTTCATATGCCGTTTATTACAGAGAACGATAAGCAATCATATCTGCTGTTTTTGAAGGGACTGCTGAAGGATAAGCCGTATGTTGCGCTGGCATATATGACGGGAATATTGCCGATTGCAAAGTATTCCAGTGGTTCTGAATTGAATATGTTTGTAGAGTATACGATGGCTTCAGAATTTAGATTTGGAAATGCTTTTGGTTTTTCTGATGCAGAAGTTGATATGCTTTATAACAGATACAGCAAGATCAGAGAAGAGAGAAACGAAGTTATAAATATATCACGTGAAGGCTTGCGCGAATGGTATGATGGGTATTTTACAAAAGATGGAGAGAGAATGTATAATCCCAGGTCAGTTGTAATGGCTTTAGAGAATAATAATTTAAGTAGCTATTGGACAAGTTCTGGCCCTTATGATGAAATATTTTATTATGTGAGACATAATATTGCTGATGTGCGCAACGATCTTGCTGTTATGATAACAGAAGAGGGTGTGAAGGCAAAGATTCAGGAATATGCAGCTACTTCTATGAATCTGACGACCAGAGATGAAATTTTGTCTGCAATGGTAGTTTATGGTTTTTTGAGTTATTATAACGGAAAGGTATATATCCCTAATAAAGAATTGATGGATAAATTTGATGAGATGATCCAGAAGGAAGCTTCATTAGGATATGTATATAGATTGGCGAAAGAATCTGAGCGTATGCTTGAGGCCACACTTTATGGGGACACGGAAACAATGGAGACAATATTGTCTTATGTTCATAATACGGAAACACCAATACTTTCTTATAATAATGAAATTGAATTATCGGCAATTGTAAATCTTGCATATCTGGCAGCAAGGGACAGGTATCGTGTGGAGAGGGAAGATAAATCAGGGAAAGGATATGTTGATTTTATTTTTTATCCGGTAGATAAAACAGATACATGTATTATTCTGGAATTAAAAGTGAATCATACACCGGAAGAAGCTATTCAGCAGATTAAAGATAAAGAATATATTCTACGGTTCCTCGGTAAATTAGGAGAAGAACCTAAATATACTGGAGAAATTTTAGGCGTTGGAATTAGTTATAACAAAGAAACTAAGGTGCATAAATGTAAAATAGAAATTCTTAGAAATAGAATTTAATCAAAAGTCAGAGGGCGAGAAATCGCCCTCTCTTTTTTGCAGAGTTATTCCGCAAATCCCTGCTGTTCCATTTCACGTTCTACTTTAGTTTCATTTCCCTGATTTGCAGATGCAAACAGGTGGCGAAATACGAAGCGGCAGAATGGTCCGACAACCAGGATCTGCAGTGGGTAGGCCATGATGGAGTTCAGGCAGATGGTCTGGAGCCAGATGAAGATCAGGTTTGAAGTGATCCCTGAGGATTCGATGGTTCCGAGCAGGCTCATCAGTGGTACCATTGTGAAAAGTGTTATTATGCACAGAGTAGATAGTGACTATGTTAGTGAAAAGAATCGACGGTTACTCTTGACGAGCGGATAATTTTCTGCGTATATTGTAAAAAAATAAGATATTAAGTGACTGATAAGTCAGGTTAAAAAATAGTCTGATATAATGAGCGATAAAAAGCCACAAGGATTAGCAGAAAGGGGCAAAAAACTATGGATTTAAAGAACTATTCAACAGGGGTACAGCACATTGGAATTCCGACAAATGACATTGACAAAACAGTAGAATTTTATCACAAATTAGGGTTTGAAACAGCATTTGAGACTGTAAATGAGGAAGCGAATGAGAAGGTCGTTTTCCTGAAGCTTGGAACTCTGGTAGTGGAGACTTATGAGAACCATGCAGCGAAAATGGAGCATGGCGCGATCGATCATGTTGCACTTGATGTAAGAGACATTGAAGAGATTTTCCAGTATATCAATGAAGCTGGTTTAAATTCTACACAAGATACCATTCATTTCCTGCCATTCTGGGAGAAAGGAGTGAAGTTCTTTACAATTGAAGGACCGAATAAGGAGAAGGTGGAATTCAGTCAGTATCTGTAAGCAGAAAAGACATTGATACATAATAAAAAGGAAGCAAAATTATGACTGTTCGATTTTGCTTCCTTTTTTTGTCTGGATGTTAAATTGTCATATGAAATATGTATTTGAAAGATTTCAGATTTCTGATGATTAATCTTCTAATTTAATCTTCTCTTTCAAAACCACACAACCCGCCATATCACCGATAACGTTAACGCAGGTAGCTCCCATATCGCAGAGAGTATTGATACTGATATAAACACCCATAACACCTGCCGGCAGGCCTGCCATAGTGGCGAGTGCTGCGAAAGATGCGATGGCGCCGCCTGGGATTCCAGGGGTTCCGACTGACAGGAGTACGTTTGCCAGAAGGATTACGATCATCATGGAGATGCTTACGTTAATGCCACATGCGTTGGCGAAGAACATGATCATAAATGACATCAGGATAGATACGGCATCCATGTTTACGGTAGCGCCAAGAGGAATGGCGATACTTGTGATCTTGTTGGATACGCCCATTTCATCTTCCATACGCTGTTTGCTGATCGGAATAGTTGCTGAACTGGAGCAGGTTCCGAATGCGTTCAGAGCTGCAGGAAGCATTGCTTTGAAGAACTTCACCGGGCTTTCTTTTCCGATAAATTTCACGGAACCGCCGTAAACGATCAGGGCAAATCCGAAGAATGCCGCATATAGGATGATCAGCTGGGTTGCCAGTGAAATAATGGTTTCTGTACCGTTAGCTTCTACAACCGGAACGATCGTACAGAATACACCGATTGGTGTAAAGTACATAACTGTGCTGATTACTTTCAGACAGACTTCATTGCAGGAATCGATTACGTTCAGAAGTGCTTTGCCCTTTTCACCGATCGCGATGAGTGTGAATCCTACGATTACTGCAAATACAAGTACCTGAAGCATGTTTCCGTTTGCAAAAGCTGCAACCGGGTTTGACGGGATCAGGTTCTTGATAGTATCCAGGATACTGGTCATTTCTGTTGCCTGGATATCGGAAGTAGCCATTTCGAATTTGACACCTTCTCCAAGATGGATCAGTCGTGGAATGATCAGTCCTGCAAGACTGGCAAGAGCAGTTGTACACAGGAAGAAGATCATGGCACCGGCTGTAATTTTACCGGTTGTACGGGCATTACCGATACTGGAGATACCCATGATAATGGAACAGAAGACCAGTGGAAAGATCATCATGTTCAGGGCATTCATGTAAATGCTTCCGATCAGACTTGTAACAGTAAGAACCGGCTCGAATCTACCTGCCAGAAACAGTCCGGTAAAGATACCAAGGATCAGACCGATAAAGATAGCGGTGGTAATATGCTTCTTATACCACGAATAGAAAGTTTTCATTTGTTCCCTCCTTCATTTTCCTGATAAATATTCCAGATTCAGGAAAAAATAGCATGAGACTACTTTACCACAATAACGTGTGAATTACAATGACAGGTATTGAATCTGGCGGATTTTCTGTGATATTATGGACGATAAGAGGATAAATTGCATTTAATTGAATCAGGTAAGTTCTCTGTTTCAATTGCGAAGAGCAATAAGCAGGGGTGGGGCCTTTTATATAAGAGTTAAAAAAGTATCAAAAACCAGCAGACAGAAAGGAAAATTCAGATGAAACCAACCATTTTATTAATAAATTTCAAAGACCAGCAGAAACTCCGCAAATTAAAGATGGCGTTACTGCCATTCAAGATTCGTTTAAAAACAGTAGAGCCGCAGGACTACAGTCAGCCAGTTGGCTATCTGGCGGGAGTAAAGGAGATTTCAAGAGCCGAAATTCCAATTGCGCTGATCCCACAGGAGCAGATGGAAAAAGAAATGCTGGTCATTGCTGGGATCACAGGTAATTTATTTGACCAGGTACTCTTTACATTAAGGAAAGCAGGAACACCTGTGGATTACAAAGCGGTTCTGACAGAGCATAACCAGAACTGGAGCTGCATCCAGCTTTATAAAGAACTGGAGAAAGAACATCAGATGTATCATCCGGAAGCTGGAAAATAGTATTTACATCAAAGAGAACTATTTTGTGAAAAAAGCAGATTTTCCAGAGAGATAGCTTTGAGTGTGAATCAGAGAGATAGTTGTAATTGATGCTGGAAAATTGATTAAATCAAACGATATTTTAAGATTTGCGGTCAAAAGGAGAAATTGAAATTATGACACTAACACAAATGAATTACATCATTACAATATCAGAGACAGGTTCATTGAATAAAGCAGCAGAGGCATTATATATTTCTCAGCCATCCTTGACAAATGCAGTGAAGGAGCTGGAAAAGGAACTTGGCATTACAATATTCAACCGCAGCGGCCGCGGTGTAACTCTGACTAATGACGGAACCGAATTCCTGATGTATGCCCGTCAGATCTATGGTCAGTATGAAAGTGTTCTTGAGAAATATAGCGAGGGTGGTTCATATAAGAAAAAATTCGGTGTTTCCACTCAGCATTATTCCTTTGCTGTAAAGGCATTCGTGGATATGGCGCAGGAATTTGACATGTCAGAATATGAATTTGCCATCAGAGAGACAAAAACTGCAGACGTGATCAGCGATGTCAGTACTATGAAGAGCGAAGTTGGCGTACTTTACCTCAGTGATTTCAACCGCAAGGCGATACTGAAGCTTCTGCATTCCGCGAATCTGGAATTCCATCATCTTATAGACTGTCAGGCATATGTATATTTATGGAAGAATCATCCACTGGCAAAGGAAAAGTCTATCAGTTATGACCAATTGGAAAAATACCCATGTCTGTCATTTGAGCAGGGTGACAAGAGCAGCTTTTATCTGGCAGAAGAGATTCTGTCTACGAATGAATATTCCAGAACCGTCAAAGCTTCAGACCGTGCAACTATGCTGAATCTGATGGTAGGACTAAACGGTTATACCCTGTGTTCAGGAATTATCTGCGAAGAACTAAACGGCAGTGATTATCTTGCAATTCCATTTGAGGGAGACGAGCAAAACCAGAACAGCGATATGGAGATTGGCTATATTACAAGAAAAAACTCTATTCTCAGCAAGATGGGAAATATGTATGTATCTTCCCTGCAGAAATATCTGGAGCAGAATATTTGAGGGAAAAGTGTATGAATTTAAACTATATTTGTGAACAGATGGTGCGTATTTTGCACAGCAATATCACATGTATCAGTGAATCTGGCAGAATAGAGTTCTACTATGGAGATATGGCTGCGCAGTGCAATCCGTTATTTACAGATGGGGAGTTTCTAGCGTTTATTCATAAGTGTGAGATAAAAGAGTATCCGGAGCTTTGGAGCGAAAATGATACGATTCTTTATGCCGTTATTTCGTTAGAAACAACTGATAAAAACGGGGATGAGGACAAGAAACATACCAGAAAAATTGTAATAGGACCTGTCTGCACAGAGAAACATGTAAGAGATTCCGAACTTTATCTGGTAAGACAGCATCACATCAAAGATGCTACAGGATTTTGCCTGTCCTTCTGTGAACTTAAAGTATTCGGCACCGGCGTTCTGATGCTTTATCATATGATGACCGGAAAAGAATTGTCACTCAATGATCTGTGGCAGAAAAATGGAATTCAGGAGACAGATCTCAGAGAAGTAAAAGAGCGGGTTTCCAGCACGATTTTTGAGCGTCAGGAGCAGGAACTTCCGCATAATCCCTATGATCAGGAACTGCGTGAACGGGATAGTATCCGCCATGGAGATGTTGAAATGCTCAATCGCAGTCTGTCCGAAACGTACCGTGGGGAAGTTGGACTGCTTGCGAAAAATCAGATCAGGCAGGCGAAAAATATCGCCATCTGTGTCATTGCACTTGCATCCCGCGCAGCCATCAGCGGAGGGATGATACCGGAAGAGGCTTTTTCCATGGTAGACGGTTATATCATGAAAATTGAAGATATGAATAATGCCGTCAAAATTGACTCCATGATGCGCCAGGCAGAATATGAATTTGCGGAGCGTGTGGCGGAAATTCATAAGAATCAACAGAAAAATGAGCTGATCGAGTGGACGAAGAATTATATCTATCAGAATCTTCACAGTGAGATCATTATAGGTGAGATCGGGCAGAAAATAGGGGTAAACAGCAGCTATCTGTCAGATCTTTTTCACAGGGTTGAAGGAATGACCATTCAGCAGTATATCCGCAAAGAGAAAATACGCCTTGCTGAAAATATGTTGCGATATTCAGACTATGAAGTAAAAGAAATCGCCAGTTACCTGTCTTTCTGCTCCCAGAGTTATTTTGGAAATATCTTCCGCCAGCAGACAGGAATGACACCTGCAAAATACAGAAAAAAATATGGGAAATGGGAAAAGAAAAAAACGACCCGGAATCCAGAAAGATTTATATGATCACGGCAGTTATAGGAGCGGTGATCACAGTGTTTATGATCTTTAGATGGTTATAAAAAGGATAATGGATAAGAACAATAATAAATAAGAACTATAAGATACTCGTTGCAGACAGAGAATAAATCTGTTGCAGCGGGTATTTTGTATGTAATTGTCATAGACATAAAAATATGAAAGAAGAAGCAAAAAAACCAAGATAAATGATATTTACCTGAAATAAATGATAGAATAATCAGTGGATTTTTATTAATATGGTATCGAGTCAGGAATAAAATACTTTTTAAACCTGGTATTTAACCGAATCAAATAGCAAAGAGGATTGCGAATATCAGCTTGATTATGGGAATAACAGAGAAATCATTCAGAGATAAAACAGGAGGATATGATATATGAAGAAACTTCTCTACGGAGCAGCATATTACGATGAATATATGCCATATGACCGTCTGCAGCAGGACGTGGCAATGATGAAAAAAGCAGGGATCAATACAGTAAGAATCGCAGAATCCACATGGAGCACCTGCGAACCACAGGAAGGTGTATTTGATTTCTCTCATGTAGAACGTGTAATGGATGCAATGGAGGAAGCAGGGATCAATGTAATCATCGGAACTCCTACTTATGCGATTCCGACATGGATGGTGAAATCCCATCCGGATGTACTGGCAGAGACTGTCAAGGGCAGAGGAATCTATGGAGCACGTCAGATCATGGATATTACTCATCCGGTTTATCGTTTCTATGCAGAACGTGTGATACGTAAATTAATGGAATGTACCGCACACAGAAAATGTGTTATTGGTTTCCAGGTAGATAATGAAACCAAATATTATGGAACTGCCGGAAAAAATGTTCAGGAGAAGTTTGTAAAATATCTCAGAAAGAAATTCAACAACAATCTGGATGCAATGAATCATGAGTTTGGTCTGGATTATTGGAGTAACCGCATCAATGCATGGGAAGATTTCCCGGATGTAAGAGGAACTATCAATGGAAGCCTTGGTGCAGAATTTGAGAAGTTCCAGAGGACACTGGTAGATGAATTCCTGAGCTGGCAGGCAGATATCGTAAATGAATATCGCAGAGAAGATCAGTTTATCACACATAATTTTGACTTTGAATGGCGTGGATATTCCTTTGGCGTGCAGCCGGATGTAAACCATTATCATGCAGCAAAAGCTCTGACTGTAGCAGGTGTGGATATTTACCATCCGACACAGGATGACCTGACCGGTGCGGAAATCGCATTTGGTGGCGATATGACTCGTTCTTTAAAGAGAGATAACTATCTGGTTCTGGAAACAGAAGCACAGGGATATCCGGGATGGATTCCGTATAAAGGACAGCTCAGACTTCAGGCATACAGTCATCTGTCAAACGGTGCAAACAGTGTAATGTACTGGCATTGGCATTCCATCCATAATTCTTTCGAAACATACTGGAAAGGACTTCTCAGCCATGATATGCAGGAGAATGCGCCGTACCGTGAAGCCTGCATTGTTGGAAATGAATTTGCTAAACTTGGAAGTCATCTGGTAAATCTGAAAAAGAAAAATGATGTAGCAATCCTTGTGAGTAATGAGGCATTAACAGCGCTGAAATGGTTCGGAATCGAAGCAACCGCAGCCGGAAATAATGGAATTGGATACAACGATGTAGTTCGTTGGCTTTATGATACACTGTTTAAGATGAACATCGAATGCGACTTCGTATGGCCGGAATCCGACAATTTTGATGAGTACAAAGCAATCTTTGTTCCGGCACTCTACGCAGCACCGGATGAACTTCTGGAAAAACTGAAACAGTATACAGCAAACGGTGGTACATTGGTAGCAACATTCAAGACTGCATTTGCTAATGAAAATATTAAAGTAAGCCATGAAATGCAGCCACATATTCTGAGCAACTGTTTCGGTATTAACTATCAGCAGTTTACTTTCCCGAAGAATGTAGGCCTGTCCGGAAAGATTATCAATGTCAGAGAAGAAATTGTAGAAGAGGGATATAGAAAAGAAGCAGATATAAAAACGGCAGGTAAAATGGCTGAAAGCGAAAAGGCAGCGTCTAAAAAAGCCGAAGCCAAAATATTCATGGAATTATTAATGCCGCAGGAAGCAGAAGTACTTGCATCCTATGACCATTATAATTGGAAAGAATACGCAGCAATCACTAAGAACCATTATGGAAAGGGAACTGCCATCTACATTGGCTGCATGACAGATGACAACACCTTAAAGGCAGTGATCACAGAAGCACTTAACAGCGCAGAAGCAGAAATCCCGGAATACAACTGGCCGGTGATCGTAAGAAAAGGAACCAATGATCTGGGTAAATGTGTCAGATATATTCTGAACTACTCCGCAGAAGAGCAGAAAGTGGTATATCATGGCACAGACGGAACAGAACTGTTCTCAGGAGATGCGGTACAGGACGGCGAAACAATTATAGTTTCACCATGGAATGTCAAGATTGTAGAAGAAGCATAATTATAGAAGCTATTTGATTGTTACTGTTTACAAGTAATATTCTGTGAGACATTTGGGAATCGAAGATTGAAGAGAACCCATGACATGAAGTCTGTATGCAGGTGTTGCAGTTGGTTCTGTAGATACTTCCTATGCAGTTACCAAGAACTGCAAGAATGTAGATGCAGCAGTTGCTCTGTTAAAATTCTTACGCGCAAGTATTAAGCGTGAGGATTATTACACAGTTAAGCAGGAGATGGACGTTGTAGACAACTACCTGTTTATCCAGAAATACAGATTTGGGGACAAAATAGAGATCAGGCATGATATTCCTGAAGAAGTACTGGATTTCTATATTCCAAGTTTTATTATCCAGCCTGTCATAGAGAACAGTATTGTACACGGACTGGAAGAACAGATAGAAAAGGGAATTCTGTGGATTGATATTAAATTGTGCGAAGAAAAATATCTGCAGTTTACTCTGAAAGATAATGGAAAAGGAATGGATGAGGAACAGTTGCAGCAAGTCATTCTGAATTACAGTGATAAGAGTAAAAAGAGCAAAAAGAGCAGTATTGGACTGAGCAATGTATATAGAAGGTTAAATTTGTTATATGGCCCGGCCTGTGAGTTTCATATCACAAGTGCATTGGGAAAAGGAACAGAAGTATCATTCAGGACACCTGTTATGAAGGTTCCTGAGAATAACAAGTTGGGTAAACTTTAACATTGGGTGGAGGACAAAAAATAATGAATGCAAAACAAAACTACAAATGGAATGAATTGACAATGGGCACCTGCTATTATCCGGAGCACTGGGATAAGAAACTCTGGGCGGATGATCTTGACAGGATGAAGAAAGCTGGTATTTCCGTAATTCGTATTGCAGAGTTTGCATGGAGTAAAGTGGAGCCGGAAGAAGGCGTGTTTACTTATGATTACTTTGATGAATTTCTGGATCTTTGCAGCGAAAAAGAAATGAAAGTAATCTTCGGAACACCGACAGCAACTCCTCCGGCATGGCTGACAGAGAAATATCCGGAAGTATTAAATGCATCAAAAGACGGTGTGCTTCTCAGACATGGCGGAAGACGTCATTATAATTATAATTCACCGGTTTATCAGAGACTCTGTGCCAGAATTGTAGAGAGAGAAGCTGCTCATTATGCGAAACATCCGGCAATCGTAGGATGGCAGATCGATAATGAGATTAACTGTGAAGTCAATGAATTCTATTCAGAGGCAGATTCTGTAGCATTCCGTGAATATCTGAGAAATCAGTACGGAATTCTGGAGAAATTAAACGAAGCGTGGGGAACCGTGTTCTGGAATCAGACTTATACAGAGTGGGATCAGATCTATGTTCTGCGTCCGGTTGTGAATCAGGCGATCAATCCACATCAGCATCTGGATTACATCAGATTCATTTCTGCAAGTGCCCGTCATTTCTGCAAGATGCAGGCAGAAATCATCAGAAAATATATGAAACCGGGAGATTATATTACAACAAACGGTAAATTCTGGAATCTTGATAATCACAAGATGGAGAAAGAATCTCTGGATGTTTACTGCTATGATTCTTATCCGGATTTTGCATACGGACTGGATCGTGACCCGTTACACAGTGAGGATCTGAATGACCGTAAGTGGTCCCAGAATCTGACAGAAGTACGTTCCATCTGCCCGCATTTCGGAATTATGGAACAGCAGTCCGGCGGTAATGGATGGACGACCAGAATGGAAGCGCCGTCACCACGTCCGGGGCAGTTAACTCTCTGGGCAATGCAGAGTGTTGCTCATGGTGCAGATTATATTTCCTTCTTCCGTTGGAGAACCTGTACATTCGGTACAGAAATCTACTGGCATGGCATTCTGGATTATGATAATCGCGAGAATCGTAAATACAGAGAAGTTCAGGATTTCTATAAGAAATTAAAAGCAATTGACGGAGTATGCAATTCCGAATATAAAGCAGCATTTGCAGTGGTTAAAGATTATGATAATGAATGGGATACTTCTGTAGATGCATGGCACAACAGAGTGGCAGCTGCAAGTGACCAGGGAATCTTTAAAGCTGCTCAGCTGACACATACACCATATGATGTAGTGTATCTGCAGGAAGACAGTGAACTTGCAGACCTGACCAAATATCCGGTACTGATCTATGCACATCCGGTACTGATCAGTGAAGAACGTGTCAAACTCCTGAAAGAGTATGTAGAACAGGGTGGAACTCTGGTGATCGGATGCCGCTCCGGATACAAAGATATGAACGGCAAATGCGTGATGCTTCCACAGCCGGGCTTACTGGCAGAACTGACAGGTACAGATGTACGTGACTTTACATTTACCAGCCCTGCAGAAGCTCCTGTCTTTGCAGAGTTTGGTGGTAAGAAAATTCCGATGCCTGTATTTAATGACATTATCACACCACTGGAAGGCACCAAAACACTTGCTGTTTATGGAAACAATTATTATGAAGGAACACCTGCTCTTACCTGCCATGCTATTGGAAAAGGTCAGGTACTTCATCTGGGTGCAACCTTTAACAGAGAGAATACAGAGGCTCTGTTTGATTATCTGAAGATTAAAGATCCATTTAAAGATTATATTGATGCGCCAGAAACAGCAGAAGTGATCATGCGTGAGAAAGATGGTCAGAAATATCTCTTTGTATTAAACTATGAGTCTGAAAAGATCGAATATACACTTTGGAAACCGATGCTGGCACTTTACGATAACTCCGAAGCATCAGGCAACTGCACACTTCCGGCATTTGGAACAGCTGTATATAGAATACTTGAGTAAGATCTGAATTCTCATAATATATTTATTCGCTTCTGGTAAGAAGACTCCCACTTTTAAGGTGGGAGATGAATTGCATCTGGTATTATATAGTAAGAAAAGATAACTTTTAAATAATACAGGATGCCGCCCGATTATCTATTTGATGGTCTGGCGGCATCCCTTTTGTTTGTGTACGGTTATTTCTCATTCTCCAAGCAACTTCACATATCTTGGCTCATGGTGCACTGCCGGGAGAAAGATTTTTAATATATCGTCTGTCTTTATGCAGAGACTGGAGGTATTGATGCATGGATGACATCCAAGATAAGGATGCGCTAGCAGATCTTCGTCGATCAAAAGCTGCACTTTGTTTTCTTTATCATTCATCAATCCCATAACACTTACGGATCCCGGAGTAATATCGAGGAGTTCTTCCATATGTGTCTCATTTGCAAAAGAAAGACGTGCAGTATTAATCTGAGAGGAGAGCTCTTTTGTCTTAAATTTCTTATCGCCTGGCATCAACAGAAGATAGAAGTCTGTTTCCTGCCTGTTACAGAGAAACAGGTTCTTACACATATGTGTTCCCATCAGTTTGTCAATATCCTGGCAGGCTTCAATTGTCATTGCTGGTTCATGGTCTACTCTCTGATAAGAAATCCCAAGAGAATCCAGCAGATCATAAACGCGGATTTCTTTTTCTAATCGTCCGGCCTCATCAGCAGGACGTCCATTTAATAATTCCATTTTGCTATTCCTTTCGTTAAATATTCGTAGCTATAGAAATCCTCTAAAATAATGCATCTTAATCCAGCCCATCAGAGTGTGAAATTCTGCTGAACTGTCTTAAATGCATTATTTTAGAGAATTGCTGTAAATCTGTGGAAATTGTAGCATAGTAATGTCAAAAAGACAATATAGTCAGGGATATCCAAAACTTCTGCTATGACTATCTTCGTAAGTGAAAAGGTGTAAAAAAATTAAAAATAGTCCACCTTTTTGGAAATTTACTATCTATCAATTGCTTAAATCTGATGATAAAATTGAGTCATCAAATAAAACAAACGGCCGTTTTAAAAGAGAATTTCTAGGTGATTTTACAGGAAAAATATCTGATTTTCTTGACAGTAAGTGACAAAAGGTGTCAAATATAAACTATAGTACAAAAAACAGGTATGAGGGAGGAAAGATGAAACGTTGTAGTAATTGTGGAAAAGAAATTCAAGGAGATGCAGTTTACTGTCCGAATTGCGGAGCAGTGCAGAGAGAGGAGAGTGGGAAGAAAGAGCGGAGAAGTAATGTGATAAGGAGCAATGTGCAGAATGAAAAGCAGAGCAGTATTTTATTGAAAGTATTTGGCTGTGTTTTTGGAGTTCTGTATGCGTATGAAGCGGTGGTCCAGTTTGGAAGATTGTTAACATTCAGTTTTCTCAGATTTGATGATATTTTATATGCATTCTTCAGGCTAGTGACAAGTGGATGGAGTGCATCCATTTTATTTCTTATAGCATTTAAATGCCGGAAGAGATATGGCTTGCAACTATTATATGCATTATCTGGCAGTGCTGTTTTGAGATATGTATTTTATTGTGTGAGTATATTGAAGACATATCTCTTTTATGGAATATGGGGAAGTTATGTGAGCAGGTTTTTGGCAGGTCAGCTTCTGATTAATACGGTAGAGACATTGCTGGCTGTACTGGGCGGCTATTTCATTATGAAGAAGGAAGATATGCTGGATATATCCAGAAATACAGAAGTAAAAGATCGTATCCGCAAAATTCCGGAAGCGTTGAATATTCTGTTTTCGGAAGTAGAAAAAGATGTGAATCGTCTGATAAAGAACACAGAAAACAGACAGCGCAGCGCGGCAGTACCTTCAGGAGCTGCAGCGAATAATGCGCGAAACAAAAATGCAGAACCGTGGATACCGCCTATAATAACGTTCTGTAAGGTCAAAAAACTTACGTTGGTGTTAAAAAGTCCGGTATTTCTGGTCTTTGGAATCTTATATACGATTAATCTTGTATATGAGATTTTTTCCGGATTTTCAATTCTAAAACTGGTAACCAGTCTGTTTTCGATTTTGATCTGTATTGCCATTTGGATGATATATAGCAGTAGCATAAACGGCAAATTGGATAGTTCGGGACTGGCAATTGTAAATGGGATTATGATATTCAGAGCTGTAATGTGGGTCATTGGCGGTGTACTTCTGATGATTCTGGCAGTTATTGCAACTGTGATCGCAGCCAATATTGCAGATACAGCAACGGTAGTATCTGTATTGGTATTTGCGATGATATTATTGGGAGTATTTCTAAATTTCGCTTACTGGTATTCTCTGCATAAGACTTTCAGTGGTATGAAATCTATTGCGACTGGGCACACTGGCGAAGTCACAGTCGGAATTTATCCGATGTTTGTTCTGGTGCTGGATGTGATTAAGAATATCGGAATGTTTATCCTGACTGTAATGGTGGGAGTTGCTCTTCCGAGCTTTCTGTATGGATATGTACAGTCGTTTGGCATGTCATTGGGAGAATTGACGAATGAATTAGGACTTGGTTATAGCGTTGGTTCCGGGCTGACAGATTCGGTCTTACAGTCGATCCTGGGACCGGCAATGCAGATACTTCACAGATCTCTGTGGAGCTATCTTATCATTTTGGTTCAAATAGCAATTTCAGTTCTGGAAATTGTGCTTCTGGTAAAGATTCGTTCTTACGAAGACATATACGTAGAAGAGGAGGAATATTCATAAAACTTGATATAGATCAAGGAATTAAAATGACAGAAAACGAAGAAATCTGTATAATAAACATTAGTATATATCTCTAAAACAGCTGTTCAATTATGAGCAAGTAGAAGTAGCGAAGATGATTGCAAATATTTGCTTAACTGTAGAAACAGGTTGAGAGAATAAATACTTTTATTCATCTGAGATAAGCTGTATTCTGTAAGATTTGTATACAATGTACCAAGTGAGAGAAAAGTGAGGGAGGAAACATGAAGAAATGCAGTAATTGTGGAAAAGAAATTCTGGGAAAAGCTGTATGCTGTCCATATTGCGGAGCGCAGCAGAAAATAGAAGAACATGCAGAAAACAATACGGAGAATGTAAAGAAAATCAGGTATTGTACAGGCTGTGGAGAGAAACTGGAAGAGGATTATGGATTCTGTCCGACCTGTGGAAAGCCAATCAATAACAGATATTCAAAACAAAAGACAGAAACAGGATCAGGCAATTTTCAGAATGGTGACAGAACGGGAGCCGATAAAAACAGCGGAAATACTGGCAGCAAACCGGAATCCGGCAGGAGTAGTGGAACCAGTGCTGCAGGTATGGCAGAGGATATTCGTGAGAAAATAAGGAGCACTTCTGCTAAATATCCTCAAGGATGGTTGAAAGTTTTCAGTATTGTATTTGGAATTCTGTATGGTTATTGGACATTGACTTATTTTCCATATCTTAATTATTACATGGCTGCAGATAAGGCGTGGGGATTCTTTATGATTCTTGCATGTGCGTGGAGCTGTGCAGCATTCTTTATTATCGCATTCAAATGCCAGAAACAGTATGGTCTGCAGCTAGCATATCTGGTATTTGGAGGTGCAATCTTAAAGAGTATTCTGCATCTGATCAGTATCCAGAGACTTGCAGCATATCAGTACTGGGAGAGTTCTTTTAGTAATTATTGGCCTATTATATTTGCACTTCTGATTGCTTTTGCATGCTATTATCTGATGAAAAAAGAAGACATGTTGGAAGTACCGGAAGGCGTGACATTTATGGAGAATGTAAAGCGAATTCCTGATGTATTACGTTTTATTTTTTCTAAAGATGGAACTGTGAAAATGGGAGAGAACTCTGTACATAAGGATACAAATAAAGCAGAGAGACCGCATAAAGATCCGGTAAAACCAGGTTCGGAAGCGGAGAAAGTTGTATTTGTTATAAATAATTCTGTATTCCTTATCTTTGGCATTCTTTATACTGTGAACCTTGTATGTAACGTATTTTATTCTTTTTCTTTTTTCAAATTGCTGACCAGTCTGTTTACCATTCTTACATGTGTTGCAATCTGGATTATCTACAGCAACGGAAGAAAGGGAGTTCTGGATGCGACAGGCTTTTCGATGATCTGTGGTATTAATACTTTCAGACTGGGAGTGAGAGTGCTCATCAGTGTGCTCATATTGATCGGTGCGATCAGTGCAGAACTGGGAGCTGGAATATATTTTCTGATCTTTATCATTGCATTGCTTGATCTTGGCTACTGGTATTCCATTGGAAATACATTCAGCAGCATGAAAGCGAATGCCAAAGGACAGATGGTTGAAGTGACTGCCGGGATTTATCCGATCATTATTCTCTGCATTAATACGGTGATCAAACTTGGAATCCTTGGATGGGCAAGTTTCTTGCAGTCAACTGCAAACGGAATTACCAGTACGCTGAATCAGTATGGAAACACTACTTCCTCATTGTTTGGAGAATTGTCTTCTTATCTTGGATTTGGATATGGATACGGCTATAGTCAGTCTTCCTCTATTGTACAGGCATTTCTGAATCCGATCATTGAGTGGATCCAGAATACACTTGGATTTAGTGGTCAGAGCTTCATAATTATGCTGATCGCGGTTGCACTTCCAGTTCTGGAGATTATTCTTCTTGTAAGAGTACGTTCCTATATGAATGCAAGAAATTAACGAAATCGGGAGGATGAGAAGATGATCTGCAGAAAATGTGGAGCAGATAATAAGGACACCAATTCATTCTGTGTGGAATGTGGTGCACCGATTATGCATGAAAAAGAAAATTCCCGGGCATCTAAACCGATAGGAGTGCTGGCATATCTTGGTTATGAAATTTTGTTTATAATTCCTGTAGTTGGTTTGGTCAGTCTGCTGTACCTGGCATTGGGAGGAACAGAGAATAAGAATCTGAGAAATTTTGCAGGATTCTGGTTATGCAAAATATTTATATTTATTGTAATAGTAGCGGTATTGTTTCTGACGGGAGTAGTATCGATTGATGATCTGCTATACTTATGATATGGACATTTACTTGTAGAAAGGCAGTATGTGGAAAGATGAGGTTTTCATATAATTATAAGAACGGAAAAGAAGAAATTATTTGCTATTCCTCTATGAATGATTTTGATGGAATAAGCTATGGAATCATGCAGGATGAGCGGGAATTATTTCTTCCTGTAGAAGTCAGCGAAGAAGCCGGGAAATATGTATTTACATATAACATGTTGGGTATGGTGAATCTTCGTGCATGGATGAATGATGCATCCAGAAGTGAACAGCGCGAAATGAAACAGGAAATTGCGGAGATGCAGAGGAAACTTTTTCATATGGGAATTCTGGAGAATCAGCTGATCACAGAGGAGAGGTACATGTATGTGGATGAGCAGACAGCGCATATAAGATTTATCTGTGTACCGGCAACTATGGAAAAGAGAATAGAGACTCCACCGGCACCAGCATCATCGGTACCGCCAGTATCTCCCATTCCTCCAATTCCATCCATACCGCCGGTTCCAACAGAAGATATTCCGGATACCGGGTATGATTTCGGTTCGGAAGGTCTTAAATATCCGGGATTTCTTCAGGAACCTGACGGAAATGAAAAAAAAGAGGAGCAGGCAGAGGAAGCGCCATCAGACGAGAATGGAACAATACTTGATGAAACTTTCAGGGAAAAAGCCTATGGCAACGAAAATATTACTTATGGGGAGCCTTCAGGTTGGATTGATACAATTTCGGAGCCGATAACTACAGAAATTTCTGATGATTCGGATGACATAGATATAACGATTCCTTTGAAAGAGGAACCGGATGAAGGAGAAGAGGAAACAGTTCTTCTGGTACCGAAGTTTAAGATTGATGCGTCTCTGTACAGAAACAATACGGGCGAGATTTTTCAGATCAATAAAGAGAGAAGTGTGATTGGAAAAAGTGAAACCAGAGCGGATATTGTGATCAGAGATAATAAAACGGTCAGCAGAGCGCATTGTATCATAAGTGTGGAAGACAGAGAGTATTATCTGGAAGATAATAATTCTCTGAATGGTACTTATCTGGAGGATAAAAAACTACAGTCTGATGAAAAAGTAAGGATTCAGGACGGAAGCAGAGTCCGTCTGTCAGATGAGGAATTTATTTTTCATATTAACGAATGATAAGGGGAGAAAAGATGAAAAAGAATAAGAAGTCAGGACTGAAAATTTATATCGTTGTGCCTGCGATTGTTGGTTTTGTATGTGTGGCGGCGATCGTGGCAGCGCTTGTGCTGGGCGTACCTGCAAAGGTAAATGCCGCCAGAATTGGAAAACAGCTTGATCTGGGAAATAAATACCTGGCTTCCGCAGATTATGACAATGCGGAAGTGACTTTTAACAAAGCACTGAAAATTGACCCAAAATCAGTAGAAGCTGCGACTGGTATGGCGAAAGTTTACAACGAGAAGAAGCAGCCGGAGAAGGCATTGGAATATGTCGAGAAGGCATCTGATAACCTTGCGAATCCGGTACAGGCGCAGGAACTGCAGGTTGTTTACAATGATACAAAGACCCAGCTGGAGGAAAATACTGGGAAGAGCAGTGATGCAAATAAGAAATCTTTTAGTAAAATTGAGAAAGTAATAGATACTGTAATGCTTACACCGACTCCTACTGAAGAACCGGAAGAAACAGTGACTCCGACACCAACAGAAGGCGCAGATGATGGACCGGATTTTGATGACAATAAGAACAACGGAGCAAATGGTGGTGGAACGGAAGATAGTAATACTGGTGGAGAAAATAAAAACGACGAAGAAAAAGACGATAATGATAAGAAAAAAGAAGATGGTAATACAGGCGAGGGAAATGGAACAGATGGAGATGACGAGCCAGATGGGCCAACAATAATTCCAGATCCGCCTAAAGATATAACTCCGAAGCCTGGTGATGAAACTACTACGGACGGGATTATTCCTTTGACGGGTGAAGACATTCTGACACCAACCCCAACAATAACTCCGACGCCAACTCCAACAGTTATTCCGGATGTAGATAATGGAAGTGCAACCAATGCAGGCGATAATAATAACGAAGAGACAATGGATAATGATGACGATGACGAGGATACCGGTGATGAGGAGGATGAAGACACCAGCTGGAATAATAACAATAATACAGATGATGACGATGACACAGATGAGGGAGATACAGGAAACAACAGTGAAACCGGTGGCGGTGAAGGACCTGGCGAAGAGATGCAGGAAGCCACAGTTTCTCCGGAAGAGCTGTTAAATAACTATGAAAATGACACTCTTCCATCTGAGATTCCATACGGAAATTTCAGCGGATCATCTATTTCCTATACATACGGTGATGGAGCCAGTGCAGCAGCTGCTGTAAGCGGACGTATTACTGAGACTCAGAGAGACCTGGATGGTGATGGAATTCCGGAACTTCTGGTTGTAGAAATGCAGAGCGGAAAAATCGCTTTCAGAATTTATAAAGTCAACAACGGAAATGTAGAAATAACTGCTTCTCAGACAATCTCAGCAGGTATGGAAACTGCAGTAGAGAGCGTTTCCTATGGAAGCACACAGACGTGTTTCCTTATGAATAATAATGGTACGTATGAAGTGGGTCTTGCTTCTTACTGCTACGGATATGATGTAGGAGAGGAAACTCCTGCAGTCAGAACCTATGCAGAAGTTTACAGTGTTGCCGGAGATGGAAGCGTATCTTTGTGTGCTTCGGGTTCTGTCCAGAACGGAGAAGGCCAGGATGGTTTCTCTGCAAGTCTGGCACCTGCCGGAATGAGTGGTTCATGGAATAGCAGTAATGCGGAAACATTACAGTCCATGGGTTATGCAGACGATCCTTATCAGGATGCAGCAGGAGTTCCGAATCCTTTAAGCAGTGGTGTAAGTGAAGGCGGTGCTGAAACTCTTGCAGTTGTAGATGCACAGATGGCTGCCGGAAGCGGTGAGCTTACTATAAGATAAACATTCTGCCAGGCCATTGACCTGGCAGAATTTGAATAAAGACAAAGGTGAAGAAATGCAGAAGTACATTGCAAACACATATGAAGTTATAGCTCAGATCGGAATGGGAAACAGTGGCATTGTCTATAAAGCCCGACACAGAAATCTGGACAAATTTGTAGTATTAAAGAAGATAAAAGCAAACGCCATAAACATTGCAGACAACCGGGCAGAGGCAGATGTGCTGAAGAATCTCAAACATGCATATCTGCCGCAGGTTATGGACTTTGTAGAGGATAACGGGGATATTTATACGGTTATGGAATTTATTTCCGGAAATTCTTTTAAACAATATCTGGATGCCGGAACTGCTTTCCCGGAGAAGTCTGAGATCATTTGGATGAAACAGGTGGCCGCTACCCTGTGTTATCTGCATAATCAGAAACCGCCGATCATTCACAGCGATCTGAAACCGGGAAATATTATGCTGACAAACAGCGGAAATGTCTGCCTGATCGATTTTAATATTTCATTTAGTCTGGGCGGAAATGGTTTTGTAAACGGTTATACAAAGAACTATGCATCTCCGGAGCAGATCCGGGCGTGGAAATATAATCAGACACAGCCGAATCCTTCCCTGAGAAAGAAGATTGATAAGAGATCTGATATTTACAGTATGGGAGCTACTTTTTACCATATTGTGACCGGGAGTAAACCAATGCCGGATGATAACGGATATGTACAGGATATCCGGGAGAAAAAGCCGGAAATGAACCAGCTCTTTGGGGCTGTGATCATGAAATGCCTGGAACCCGATCTGAAGAAACGTTACCAGAGAGCAGAGGATGTGTTGTATGATCTGCAGACTATGGCACAGAGAAGTAAAGAGTATCGGTCACTTCTGCGAAAACAGAGAATTATTTCCGGGGTACTGGCAGGCGGTCTGGTTCTTTCAGCGGTCCTTGCACTGGCTGGATATTTCCGTATAGACAGCGAGAGAATGAAGCGTTATGAGGATACTGTCGCACAGGAAGAAAAGTGTATCAAAAACGGAAACTATGACCAGCTGGATGACTACTATCAGAAAGCAGTGAAACTTTATCCCGGAAAAATGGATGCATATCTGCAGAAAGCACTGGCGTTGAACAGGCAGAAGGAATATGAAGACTGCATTAATTTTATAAATACAAATATTCTGAACAGCAAAAGTGTGATGAATGATGGCTCAGAAGACAGTGTTTACTATCTTCTGGGCGACTGTTATTCGCAGCTGGAAGACTATGAACAGGCGGCAGAATATTATAATTCAGCGATAGAGGCAAATCCGGAGAATGGGAATTATTACAGAGACGGTGCGATCATGGAAGCCTATTGCGGAAACACGGATAAAGCACAGGAACTCATGGAAACTGCAAAGGAAAAAGGACTTGATACGACAGAAGTCAACTATGTAGACGGTGAGATTAAATACAGCAAAGGCGATTATGAAGATGCCCGGAGTATTTTTCAGAAATGTATTGAGGACAGCGATGATGCCTACATCCAGATGCGTTCTTATATTATGGAAGCGAAATGTATTGATAAACAGGATGACAGCGTAGATGGTAAGAAGCGAAAGATGAAACTTCTGAAGAAGGCTAAGAAAGAACTTCCTAAGGAGAACAATATCGGTATTCTGGAAGAACTGGCACAGACATACAGTGACCTTGGAAATGATACCGGAGATATAGACTACTATCAGAAGGCACTTTCTGTATTTGAGCAGATTCAGTCTCAGGGAATGGGAAACTACAGCACGGGTTATAATATATCAGTTTTATACCAGAATATGGGTGATTACGACAGCGCAGAGCGGGAACTGATGCAGTTGCTTGACAATTACGGCGAAGATTACAAAACATATAAGAGCCTTGCTTTTCTGGAGGGATACCGTCAGGAACAGCTGCCAAAAGAACAGAGAGATTACAGCAGATTTAAAGAATACTACGAAAAAGCCCATGATCTGTACCAGAGTCAGCTTTCTTCCAACGCAAACGATGTGGAAATGGACAGACTGGAAGAACAGTACAATCAGGCAGTGAGCAACGGATGGATTTTCTGACAGGATACAAAAAGAAGGAGGAATTGCAATTGATCACTTTAGGAACTGTAATGTTTGTAACAGGAATTCTGGGATTTGTTCTGTGCGGTATAAACCTGTGCCTCCTGCCAAAACACTTCCGAAAACAGCGGGAAAGAGTGCTGGAGGAAGTGAAGGCGAAGGAATAAAGAGAAGGGACAAATTAGCCATACACAGAAAATAAAATCTACAGGGGAAGATGGTATGAACATAAGAAGAAAGTTTACAACAATAATTGGTAGTACATTGACTGTGGTATGTATGACAGTAAATTGTCAGGCATTTTCCTTTTTTACTCCGCAAGAGCAACAAGAAAATGCCTGCGCTTGGATACAAGATGATGGATACTATTATCTTTCGGATATTTCAGGGGATGATATAGAACCGGTTAAGATAGCAGAATCAGATATAGCTTACAATTGGCCATATATAGATGACGCAGGAAATATAACGGACGAAATAATGAATTTTTCACGAAGCTTTGATGGATATAAATATCTGGGATTTTCCGAAGATCAAAAGTATTTATATTTTTATATAAATCTTACCGAACATTTAGAAGTTGGTACTTTATGTTGTATAGAGACAAAATATCTAAAAGGAAAATCATCACAGATAGAGAAGCATATACTGGAAATTGATCGAAGTGTATATACAGATACGGATCCTGTGGTGCAGGAAAATGGTAGCATTATCTATCTAAAGAAAGAAGATGAAAAAAGAACATTATATTGTTTTAATGCTGACCGACGAATATTAATTGCGGAAAATGTATATTATTTTGGAAGTCCACAGGATGAGAAAACTGTTTATTATACGAAAGAAGTGAATATAGAGAATACTAAAACGTACATATTGTATGGTGCTGAAATAGGTAACCCTAAAAGTGAAAAGGAGATAGGCAAAGATGTCACTTTTTATAATTATTCAGTAGCGACGATTGGAATTCCAGGAAGATTTGTGTTAAAGGGACATTATGTATATTTCGTAGAGAAAGCAAAAAGACTTTGCAAAGCGTCGTATAAATCAGAAAAAGAAATTATTGCAGGGGATAATTTGTATATCTGGAATTGGACGGATGACTATATATTATATACAAAAGGAGAGTCTTCTTATCCTGTAGAAGATATATTTGACTGTTCTCAATCTGCTTATAGCCAGAAAGAAATTGAACAGTTTCTCGAAAGTGTAAAGAATATATATAATGATGGAGAATATTTGGCAGGCAGACTTTATTTGTATGATTATGATCAAGTGCTTCTGGAATCAGAGAATTATAATATGCTTCTTAAAAGAGATGGAGAGGAAGTAGAAAAAGATGATGACATATCTATGGTGAAAATGATGTCTGAGGGTAATCCATTGGTTATTTTTGTAGATTGGAAAGAACTCTTTTTTAATAAAATTTCTGTAGATGATGTGCTTTCTGATCCAGAGTTTAGTTTAAGCGATAAGAAAAAGGAAAAGGAGATTTTGGATAAAGTTTTAGGAGAATATTTTTACAAAGTTGGCAAGGTACCATATAAATGTGAAGTTTGCGGGGAAAATAATAAGACATTTATATTGGGTGAAGTAGATATAAATGACGTGAATCGTATAGACATGGCAGTTTTTAATAATGAACAGAATATAGCATTTTTGTTTGAAACAGGACATTTATCCATTGTCTCACTGGATGATAATACAGAGAATGGTATTGCTGAAACACAACTGGAAAATATAGATGATATTATAAGTATGGGAAATCAATTACTGTGTGAACAGAATAGTATGCTCTACTGGTACAATGGTAATTCATTAGAGGAATTAGGATCCATAGATGAAGCGTATGACTCATATTATAAAGGATATGCGAATAATACGGCATTATTGCTAACATATTATGATGGAAGAAAATATGGGGGAGATCTTTGGAAAATAGGGGACTTAGAGAAACAGAAGCTTGATGAGAATGTCACGGAATGCTGGTACCTGAAATCGGGTGAGGTTCTTTATATTAGTGAGGGAAAACTAATTTTATATTCTAATGGAATCAGGACAAGGATTGCGGATGATGTGAAAGTTGCATGGCCGTTGAATGAAGAAAAAAAGCCAGAACTCTACAGATCAGACTGGTAAAAATAATAGAGAAGGAGCAAAGATGAGATGAAAGAAGGCAAGAAGTACATGAATTCAAAAAAGAAAATGGTAAGTGTAATAGCAGTTGTATTGGGACTTGGAATTACAGAAGTGTTTAGTTCGACAACAAGAGCAGCAGAACAGAATGAAAATGTGCAGTATTTAGAGCTTGGAGATTCAGAAGAAGAAACAGCATATAAAGAGTTTCTGGATGCAGGTGAGTATTTTTCGGATGTTGAAGATCTGACAAATGTTATGTACAGTGTTTATGACATAAATGGCGACAAGACCAAAGAGTTGATTATAAAGGGAGCTGACAATGAGGAAAATAAAGAAGAATATTTCTTTTACCGTTATAAGGATAAAGCTGTTAAAGCTGTTGGATCTCTTGAAAATACAGATGATAATGGGGAAAGTAAACTGTATTATGTAAAAAAAGAAAAAGAAATTGCTGTAAGTAAAGAAGCAACAGATAAAAGCAGTTATACATTATATAAAGTAGGCAAAAAAATAAAATCAAGCTTTAGTATTAACAAAGAAAATATAGATGATCAAATGAAATATACGCTTGAGGATGAAAATGGAAATGTAACTGATCAAAAGATTACAGAAGCGAATTGGTCAGAGGTTGAAGAAAGCCTTGAAGAAATCGTTTTTTACGATTTGGAGGTTTCCAGTGATTCTGAGTTTACAGAGGAACAAATTAATGTATTAAAAAGTTCTCTTGGCGTTCCTGATGATGTTATGGTAACTCGATGTGAGGTTGGGGAACCCTGGTATTGGGAAGGAGCAGGTATCTGGATCGTAAATGTTGAACTTTATTCTGGAGATGATTTTCTTGCGGGTGCGGCAATTGATCCTGATACGTTGGAATTGGAAAGAGAAATTTATACATATGATGTAAGTAGAATGAATAATGGACTCAGTACAGGACAAGAAGAGAATAACTCTGAAGTTGTTTCGTCAGATGATGAAACAACTTCAGAGGAGACTTCTGAAATTCGGGAAACTGTCAGTAAAGTAACAAATCTTCCTTATGTTGGAGGTAACACTTATGATGTAGATTTACACTGGACTGAAAATGGTGGGCTTGCAACAAGTCAGGCAATTGATTCTGGAATTTTAGGAACAGTCCGTATGGATTTGGACATAGATGGAGAAGAGGAAATTTTTTATGTTTCTTATGAGGAAAGTTCAGAAGCGCCAGACGGAAATGCTATTTACTTTGGAGTTATAAAGAAAATTGGAAAGTCTTGGAATATTATTTCAAAGCAGGAAGTTTCCTGTGTAAGTCCATTGGAGCATAATGGTGAAAATAATGAAAGTTCTGTATTTATGCGTAAAAGTAATGGAAAATATGAAATTTTTTATGAATCATACAGTGAAAGTGTGATTGCTACAGGACAGAGCTGGCTTTTTAGAGGATTCAGAATGGAAGAGACAGGTTTAAGTCCTATTAGTGAGACCAACAATATTTATTATGGAGGGTCACCAATTGATGAATTTTGGAGAGGTGCAGAAAGTGAACTGAATGATTATAATGGTGATGCCCAGCAAATGTTAGATAATTATTGTTCTCTTGGATTTGCCAGACCGTATATCACATTTGGAAGTATGACAGTAGATTGTAACTCGAACTTATATCAGATTGTTCATATCAATAAAAAGAATGCTCTTTCAACAATGGAAATATCTCAGTGGATTCCTCAGAGTAATGGGCAGGGAACATTAACAGGTGCTTTTAAGTGCGTCATAGAGGATTCTGGAAGCGCAGTTCCTGAAGTAATGAGTGAATATGAAAATGCACAGGCGGTAGCTGTAGATGCGAATGCAAATTCACAGGACAGTACAGAGTATTTACTGCCAGATGTTGCTAACAAATATTTAGAAGAAACAGAAGTAACATCGTTTAGTTTAGATCAGCTTCAGCTTGCTATCAATGAAATATTTGCAAGACATGGACGCTGTTTTAAAACAGCAGAAATAGATTCTTATTTCAGATCAAAGAGCTGGTATCAGCCGGATGCTTCCAAAACCGATGAACAGATTGTTGCGGAATTCAATGAGTATGAAAAGGCGAATGAGGAATTACTTGAAAAAGTAAGAGAAGCGAAGCAGAATTAGCGAGGGAAAAGATGAAAAAGCGAAGCCAATTTATTAAAAAGTCAGGAGTGCTGCTAGGAGTTGTGTTGCTTGGTATGAGTCTGTCAGGTGGAATAATTTATGCAGAAGAGTCCAATGAAATTACGGCAGATCAGGCAGAGGAGCGTAAGGAACGAATCCTTACCTCCTACCTCCTGGATACAGACGATATTTTGCCGGACAGTGGTTCGTTGCGAATCAGAGTGATCAACAGTTATGATGATGTCCTGCGGCAGGAAGATACTGAAAAACAGGGATTAAGTGATACTATGTATGCAATCAACGATGTAAACGGAGATGGAATGCCGGAACTGATCATAAAGAGTCCGAATGAAGGTGCCTATACCTATGAACTTTATACATATGATCAGGAAGCAGATCAGGTAGAAAATATTTCTAAAGCCGGTATCGCAGAGATGGATACAGAAGGAAAACTGGATTTTCGATATGCATATCCGAAAAAGATCTGGGAAGATTCCGCAGACATTAACGCAGATGACCAGGAAGAACAGGTAAGTGTCTATGCAGTGAACAACGAGAGCGGATATGCCTGTATTCTTATTTATGTAAATGGTGGCAAAGCACTGTCTGTACAGGTAAAAAATGTTGCTGATAAAGCAGATATACATATCTATCCGATCAAAAAGCAGAAAGCGTTGTTTTATTTAAGATTATATTCTGATACAGAAGATGAATACTGTGCACTTCTGCAATTTTCCCAAAATCAGCTCAAAGAGATGGTAAATATGGATGGAGAAACCAAAACCGCAGCGGTATGGCCGCTTGCATATGGCAGAGCAGATTTGGATCAGGATGGAGAGAAAGAATTGATCCTTCGGAGATATACCGCAGATGCAACCGAGGGCGGAGAATATATTTATCATGTATATCATTACGATAAAGACAGTAAAGATTATACGGAATTTCCAGATGCAATTTTCTATTCCAGAGCAGCTGGCGGGCAGATTTTCTTCGAAAAAGAAACGGATCGTCTTCTTATCAATGAAACAATGGGAGAGCCCTGTTATGGTGTTTATACCATGAATAATGGAACATTACACAGAGAATATGAGATTCTTGATGAGATAAAAAATGTGCCAAAGATAAAGTTTAAACGAATAGAATTTAAACAGGAAGGTACGGAATCTACAGAGAATCCAGAAACAACAGAAAGTCAGGAAATGGCAGGAAATCAGGTTACTGTTGAAACTCAGGAGCAATCACAGAATCAGCAGTTATCAGAAAACACGGCTGCTGAAGAAGTCACAGAATCTCAGGAAGCGTCAAATAATGTAGGACCAACTCAGCCATTTGAAATCCATCAGTCAGAATCTGCTACATTTCAGGCTCCGTTTTACGGAATCTGGTGCTATGGCTCTAAAGAATCTGCTGATGCCTACAACTATGCTAACAGCCTGAACAACGCCGGATTTGAGGCAGAAGTATTCCTCACAACAGACTGGAGTAATCTCAATACAGAAAGCTATTATGTAGTAACCGCCGGCACATATGGAACAGAAGGCGAAGCAACTGCAAACCTGGCGGCTGTTCAGAGTTTCTGTTCGGATGCGTATGTGAAATATTCTGGAAATTATCAGGGTTAATAATGATATTAATGTTAAAGGTCAGGCTATAGTATATAGTAAGAATTTATGATAAGCGGAATTATCTTCTAAAGAGGAAGTTAATTCCGCTAAAAAATTGTCTGTAGGTTTAATCAAATCAAGTAAGTCCCTTGCTTCAATTGCGAATGTCCGTTTGACTCTGTCAATTTTGATTTTATAAAGATTAAAAACCGCTAATTTTTTTTAATATTCTGCTTCCTATATTTCTGCGGACTGCATCCCTTAACCCGTGAGAATACCTTAGCATAGTAATTAGAGTCCGTAAATCCGGACTTCTGCGCGACGTCCATAATACTGTCGCCGGAACTGAGGAGAAATTCCAGGCTTCGCTCTACTCGGTATTCCTGTAGGAAGGTAAACAGGGATACGTTCATGTAGCGCTTGAACAATCGGCTACATTCACTTTCGCAGAGATGAATTTCATCTGCGATATCTTTCATCTGGATCTTGTTCATGTAATTGTGTTCCAGGTAGTCCATGATCTCACGCATGCGGTTTCGTTCCAGTTTGCTGTGCTCAGTGTATGGAATATCTTCCGGGAGGTTCTGGAGCATACAGCGCCACATTTTCTGCAGAGTACCTGTGATGTCTAGTTCATAGAAATCTTCTTTTGCTTCGTATAAACGTATAATTTCTTTTACACAGTCTGCAAAATAACTATGCCATGGCTGAGAGTAGTCGATGTGTATGGCAGGA
Source organism: Blautia sp. MSJ-9 (assembly GCF_018919065.1). Lineage (GTDB taxonomy): Bacteria > Bacillota > Clostridia > Lachnospirales > Lachnospiraceae > Blautia_A. Next base: position 35,552 of record NZ_JAHLQG010000004.1, read on the forward strand.
AGCGAGAAATTTTGCAAAAAAGGTTCTACATATTTTCTGCGCAGAATACTCTCATAAGAACCGTAGATGATCTTGGGCAGAAAAGTAATGGAAACGTACTTTCCATCCTGCATATCTTCCATGAATCCGGCATGAAGAACATTGGCATTTCCAAGCAGGATATCGCCGGTTTTCATATGGTAAGTACACTGGTTTACTTTATAAAGAATTTGTCCATCCAGAACAAGGGTGATTTCCAGTTCTGGGTGCCAGTGCCATAAGAAAGAACCGGATTTATATCCGGAAAGCTTTTCATAGCTTACCAGAAGTGGGAATTCGTCGCTGCCGTGTTTCTTTAGCTCTTTCTGGGAGCCATCGGTTATGATCTCTGCCATTGCGTGTCCTCCAGTTATGAAATCAAAATCCCATCGCCGCAGGCGATTTTCAATGAATTTGGATAAAATCATCCGCTTCGTTACGTGATTCGGTTAAATGAATGGTTATCCTGTCATTGTTGTACGTAGAATAATTAGCAATGTCTCGTGGACATTTCAGAATATAATAAATGCTAACGATAAGATAAACTCATTGTACACTTTTATAGCAATAAACGCAAGATTTTACTATTTTCTCCCCAAATTATCAAGGATTTTTCTATTGTAGTAATGTATACTGAATTTCAAGAGTGTGACCGTAATAGGGCTGCTCCCAAACTTTCATACACATATTCCCGTCTGCCGCCGGAGTTTATGCAATGCCACTGCATAACGGCGGTCAGGCCGGAAAGAGCAACGGAGGATTTTTACAATGAATATTCCAAATAAAAATGAATTAACACGTATTTACGGAGAGGCAGAGAGATCAGCAGCACGTTTTCAGTCAGTAGCTGATCACTTCGCAGAAATTTACCATCATGATACAGCAGAATTCTTCACAGCACCGGGAAGAACCGAGATCATTGGAAACCATACAGACCACAATGGCGGACGTGTTATCGCAGGAAGTATTGATATGGATACTATTGGTGCGGCTTATCCGAACAACAGCAGCGTTATCCGCATTACAAGTGAAGGATATGACAAAGAAGTTGTTGTAGATATTGACAAGCTTTCCAGCGTACCGAAAGCTCAGGGAACCGTATCTCTGGTAGCCGGTATGGTAGAGGCAATTCAGAAATTCGGTTTCAAAGTATCCGGATTTGATGCTTATGTGACAACAAACGTGATCCGTGCAGCTGGTGTAAGCTCTTCTGCATCTTTTGAAATGCTTGTATGTTCTATCATTAATTATTTCTTTAATGACGGAGCAATGACATACATCAATTATGCAAAAGCCGGACAGTATGCTGAGAATGTATATTGGCTGAAAGCTTCCGGATTAATGGATCAGCTTGCATGTGCAGTAGGCGGCCCGATCCTTCTTGATTTCTCTGACAGAGAGAATCCGAAATATGAGAAAGTAAACTTCTCTTTCCATGATTACAACCATCACCTTGTAATCGTTAATACAGGAAAAGGTCATGCTGATCTGAGCGCAGAATATTCTGAGATCCCGATGGAAATGAAAGAGGCAGCAAAGGCAGCAGGAGCAGAACTTCTCTGTGAGACAACTCTTGATGATGTCCTGGCAAACATGGATAAGATTGAAAATGACAGAGCAATCTTAAGAGCAATCCACTTCTTCAAAGAGAATGAGCGTGTAGAAAAGGCTGCAAAAGCTGTTGAAGAGAAAGACGGAGAAACTGTACTGAGACTTCTCAGCGAATCCGGAAAATCTTCCTGGGAATTACTCCAGAACTGCTATCCGATCAAAGCATTTACAGAGCAGAAGATTTCCGTTGCACTTGCTCTTACAGACCTCTTCCTTGAGAAACTGGGCAAAGGTATATGCCGTATCCATGGAGGTGGATTTGCAGGTGTTATCATGTGTGTAGTACCGGAAGAGGAGACAGAGAACTATGTTTCTTACATTTCCAAATTTGCAGGAAAAGAGAATGTATATCCGATGAATATCCGTGCGGTTGGTGCTGTACATATTGAACTGTAATCTGAATTATAAGGTTATTATATATGCTTATAATATATTGCAGGAAATAAAGCAGAAAACAGGGCGTGATGCTTTGAGTACAGCATATTTTGGGACAATACACAAGAACAGAGATATAAATAATTGCATACAGAGGTTTAGAGCGTGTTTGAAAAATCATTCCCGCAATCTGCACGCCCCACTTTGCGGTATATTTTGCCCGAATTCGGTTGTCGTAGCCCGCTACGACGCCCTCATCCGAACAAAATCTCCCACAAATTGTGACGCACATCTTGCAGAAAGCCTTTTTCAAACACGCTCTAGTTGTAACTGATTGAAGGGTATCGGTTATTAAAAGTTCAGAGTAGAAAGCAGCTTAAGTATATGTATGATTCACATGTACTTGAACTGCTTTCTTTTTTCTTTTCAACCTGAAACTTCTGTATTATAATTATAGTAATTGAGGCAAAAAGGTCAGAACAGGATATGGAGTTCTGAACCAGATGAGGGGATAAATAAATGAAACAAAAAAAATGGACGATGCGAAATGCTCTGCTTGTCTTATGCATCAGTAGTGTAGTATTTGCTCTGTTACTGCAGACCTTTCTTTTTCATCAGTCACTGCGTAGGCAGATTCGGGCAGAGAGTATATCGGATCATGAAATATCTTTAAATAAAATGCAGACAGATCTGTCTCATTTTATTCATACAATACGAGGAGAAATGCTCACGATCTACAGTGAGCAGGACCTCATCAATGCCATGCGGGATGCCGCAGAACAGGATTCCAGTATGAAAGAATATTACTGGAGAACCTGGTATATGGCAAGAAAACGATTCACAAAAGAAGATCAGGTTCTTGCGATGTATCTGTATGATACGAAAGATAAGCTGATCAGCAGTTATCGATACAATTCCGTTACTTATCCAAGAGATATTTATAAAGCAGACTATGATGATAATGAAGAAAGGGTCTACAGTTATGTACATGGTGACCGCACAGACCTGATGATCTCCGGCTATCACAATCCTGAGGCAAAGAAAGACATTATCCGGTTTGTTCTGAAACTTCATAATTATGATGCGGACAGAAGCAGCCTGGGATATCTTGTCTGTGATATTAACAGTGCTGCATTTACTTCGATCATGGCAAAATACGTGGATGTGGAGCAGGTATGCCTGTGGCTTCAACCGCTGGATGATAAAGTAATCGCAATGACCGGGCAGGCATCAGAGAGTCAGAGCAGAATCCAGAAGCAGCTTTCAAAAGTGATTCAGGATTATTATCAGGCAAATGAACTGCAGGAGGAATATGACGGAAATTATCTGATCCAGGTTTCTCAGGAGAATTATAATCTGGAAGCATTTGTTCTTGTTTCTCAGTCTCTTCTGACAGCAGCACAGAAATCTTTGATCCGAACGCTTCTTATTATAATGGCAGCAATGATCGCTGCCGTTGCAGTATTGGTTCTGTTTGTGTCGCAGTGGGTAACGCGACCGGTAGAAGAGATGAGCAGTACCATTACACGGATCAAGAATGGAGAGAAACAGCTTCGTGTGCAGCCGATTGGATGGTCACAGGAATTGTCTACACTGGGAACTGAGTTTAATGAGATGCTCGATCGTATGGAAGTCATGGCGCAGGAAGAACTTCAGCATAAGATGCTGGTGGAACGTACGGAATATAAAATGCTTCAGGCGCAGATCAATCCGCATTTTCTTTATAATACATTGGATACAATGAGCGGTATTGCAAATGCGCAGAATTGTCCACTGGTAAGCGGAATGTGTCGTTCTTTGTCTGCGATTTTCCGTTACAGTCTGAATATGACGGATGAGCTTTCTACTTTACAGAATGAGATGGCACATGTGAGAAATTATCTCTATGTAATGGATGTAAGAAATGGTTCAACCATTGCTTATGATTATCAGATTGACAGTGATACTCTTCAGGATCCGATGCCGCGTATCTGCATACAGCCGGTTGTGGAGAATGCCTTGGCGCACGGACTTAGAAATGTTCGACGTAAGGACAAGAAGCTGCTGATCCGTTCCGAGCATGTCGGAGAGAATCTGGTAATTACAGTTCAGGACAATGGAGCAGGAATGGATGCAGAGGAAATGAACCGCCTGCTTGAACAGAATGATATGAAACGTGTGGAATCCGGTGTTTCCATTGGGATCCTGAATGTAAATGCACGTTTGAAGAAACTTTTTGGTAAAGAGTACGGACTACATATTGAGAGTACGATTGGCGAAGGAACAACAGTAACAATTACAGTTCCGGCGGTCTTGGAAAATGATAAGCAGCATTATGAAGCAAGTAGAGATTAAAAATGATAGAAACAGGAGGGAATATCATTGAAATCCATGAAATACAAAGTTCTCGCAGCAGACGATGAATTCTGGAGCCGCGAAAATATCCGCAGTCTGATTCCATGGGAAGAATATTCGCTGGAATTTCTGGAGCCTGCCTGCGACGGAGAGGAAGTTCTTGAGCGCATTCCGGAGGAGAAACCGGACATTATTCTTACAGATATTAATATGCCATTTTTAAGCGGACTGGAATTACTGCAGCGTCTTCAGAACGAGTATCCGAATATCGTAACAATTGCTATCAGCGGCTACGATGATTTTGATAAAGTAAAAGGTGTATTTGTATCCGGCGGTCTGGATTATCTTCTGAAACCAGTGGGAAAAGAAGAACTGGTCAAAGTTCTTACCAAAGCACTGGGGGTTCTGGAAGAAAGAGAAAACGCAAAGAAGCATGATGAAACCAGCAGGATTCAGGAACATAAGCTTTCTTCATTTCTGGAGGACAGTGAATATTCAGCATTGCTTTCAGGAAAATTATATGGACAGTCTGCGTCTCAGACTCATGTATCCAGCACGAATATATTTTCAGAAGTAGCAACTCTGATGGTAAAATTTTATAATATTGCGGAAATCGCAGAGCAGTTTGATCATGATAATCTGCAGATGTCATGGAGTATTAAGTCCAGACTCAGAGAATTGACGGGAACGGACGGAAATGCGATTATTTTTAACAACAGTAATAAGATGAGTGAGTTCCTGATCGTAAAGACAGCAGATGCAAAGGAACTCAGAGCTCTTGCAGAGAATATTCTGAAGGAATTTCCGCTGGAAGAATACGGTCCGGTTTCAGTAGTACTTCATGAGCAGACCAGTTCGCTGGATGATATTGGCACCGTTTACAGAGAACTGATCTCGACACTTGTTACCCGTCCATTTAGCAGGAGTCATTGTATTCTGTCCTGCCCGGAGGAGAAAAATACTGTTGAAATGCAGACTATCGGGAAGTCAGCGCCTGCTCATATGGAGACAGAACTGTACCATTTACTTTCGACAGGAAAGAAATCGGAGACAGAGAAACTGATATTCAGAACCTGTGATTTTAAACATTGTGATGATGGTACCTGGAGTTATCTGGATGTAAAACAATATGCCGGCAGGATCACGGGAATCCTGTATCGATATGTACAGGAGAAGTGCCCGGAGCTAACTGCGCAGGCAGAAGAAGCTATGGATAACATTGATTATTATATGAAGTGTCTCAATGCACCGTCTCTGTTTGCTTCGTTGAAAATCCTGCTGGACAGCCTGTGGGAAAGCGGAGAAGACAAAGGAGCTGATTCCAGTTCTGTTGTGCAGCAGGTAGAGCAGATACACAGATATATTGAGCAATCTTATCACGAGAATATCACACTTACGGCACTGGCAGAGCAGTATCATATGGATGCAAGCTACCTTTCCAGGATTTTCAGCCAGAAGTATGGAGAGACTATTATTGCATTTCTCACCAGAATCCGAATGGAAAAAGCTGCAGAGCTTATGAAAGATCAGGATAAGAAACTGGAGACAATTTCGTTTCTGGTTGGCTATGATGACTATAACTATTTCAGCAGGGTGTTCAGAAAGAAGATGGGATGCAGCCCGAGAGAGTATCGAAATAATCTTGCACAGTTATAATTGAAGTTATAATTAATATGGAAGAAACTCAGACAGAAGTCCTTTGTATTGCAGTTCTTATTGAACGGATACAGGGGACTTTATTATACAGCTAATTGATGGCAGATAAAGAAGCAGACCATACAAGTTACTGGCATTTTGCCTAACTTGTTCATATTTTGTCCAACTTTTATATACAAACTGGTCAAGAATGTGCAACAAAATTTTCCAAATATGTCCTAACTAACCAAAGCTGAAATATGGTTTAATATAGTCACAGAGGAACGGAGAGCTCGGAACAAAACTTCCGTTCAAAAAATCAAAAACCAAATTTTTTCAAGGAGGGTTTTACAACATGAAAAAAAGAATGAGAAAAGCAGTCGCTATCGCAGCAACAGCAGCAATGGTTGGTTCATTACCAATGGGTGCAGTAACAGCACAGGCAGCCGATGACGATATCACAATCGGTGTATCAATCTGGAGCTCCACAGACGTACTTGGAAGCCAGAGTAAGAAAATCATCGACAAAGCAGCTGATGCTCTTGGCGTTAACGTAATGTATGTTGACCAGGGCCACGTATCTGAGCAGGTTACAGCTTCTGTTGAACAGCTTTGTGCAGCAGGATGTAACGGTATCGTAATCTGTAACTCAGCAGACTCTGAAATGACATCTGCAATCCAGACCTGCGATGCAAACCAGGTTTACCTTACACAGTTCTATCGTATCATTTCCGAAGAGAACAGCCCTGAAGTATATCAGACAGCATGCAACTCCCAGTACTATCTTGGTGCAGTTCATGAAGACGAAGTAACAAACGGATATACACTGGTTAACCTGCTTCTTGAGAACGGTGACAGAAACATCGGTCTTGAAGCTTGGACAGTTGGTGATGCTACATTCCAGCAGAGATGGAAAGGTTATCAGCAGGCAGTTGACGAATGGAACGAAGCTAACCCGGATGATCAGGCAACAATGACAGAGCCTGTATACGCTAACACATCTTCTGAAGAAGGCGCAGCAGCAGCTCTTTCCCTTTACAACTCCAATCCTGATATGGACGCTCTGATCGTTGCAGGTGGCGGCGGTGACCCACTTGTTGGTTCCATCGGTGCTCTGGCAAACGAAGGACTTACAGGAAAGATTGACGTTGTTTCTACAGACTTCCTTGATGACCTTGGCGAGCAGCTTCAGTCTGGCGGAATGTTTGCTGAATCAGGCGGACACTTCTGCGACCCGTTATATGCATTCCTTATCACATATAACGCAATCAAAGGCAACTATGTAAAAGATGAAGGATCCTTCGGATACGAAATCCAGTTCCCATATCTGTATGTATCTTCTTCCGAAGACTATGAAAACTACAAGAAATACTTTGTAGATGATGATCCATATACAGACGAAGAACTCGTTGAATTAGCTGGATACAGCTTCGACGATCTGAACAAAGCTGCAACATCACTTTCTATCGACGACGTTATTTCCCGTCACAGCAACTAATATGACAAACTTAAGCTCCACTGCCTTTCCTCCAAAAGGCAGTGGAGAATTAATTAGAGGTTATGATTAGCGCCCGCCCAAAGCAAAAGGCCAAACCTGATAAAGTGTCTGACCTCCTGCTTTTGGCGGGCGAAGAAATGGATAAGGAGAATGGTTATGAAGAAACTCAAACAAAGCCAGTATTACGGAATCGGCATTCTGATTCTCATGCTTGTAGTTTTCTGGGCAGTATTCAAAGTACTTGCACCAACTACTTTCGGTTCCCCTGCTAAACTGGCTACTTACATGAAATCAGCATTAATTTACGCAGTTGGCGGATGCGGCCTTTACTTTATCTGCGTAATGGGACCTTTCGATATGAGCGTTGGTGCCAATATCGTACTTTCATCCATTGTCGCCTGCAACGCAAGTGAGAAATTCGGCTATGCCGGACTCATCATTGCACCGCTGATCTGCGGTACGATCATTGGTCTCATCAATGGTATCGTTTATATCAAATTACATATCTCTTCCCTGATTGTTACATGTGCGTTGTCCCTGATCTATGAGGCATTCAGTGTATACGCGACCAACGGAAAGAACGTAATCCTTTCAACAGACTACAGAGCATTTGGTGATTATCCGGTCAACCTGATCCTGGCACTGATCGCATACATGCTTTGCGCATTCATTCTGAAATACACAAAGATCGGTACTTATACTTACGCGATCGGAAGTAACGAAGTTGTTGCAAAGAACATGGGTGTAAATGTTCCGAAGTATAAAATCGTAGCATTTACTCTTGCAGGATTCTTCTTCGGACTTCAGGCAATCCTGACAATCAGTTTTGGTACTTCCATGACATCAGCTTCCAACCTTTCCTCTATGAGCCGTAACTTTACTCCTCTGATGGGAACATTCTTTGGACTGGCATTTAAGAAATATGGCCATCCGGTTATCGCTATTGTAATCGGTGAAATGATCATTCAGCTTATGTTCAACGGTTTCGTTGCACTGGGAGCTCCGACTACGATCCAGAACGTAGTAACAGGTGTTGCTCTGCTGGTTATCGTTGCACTGACAACTAAACCGGTTAAAGGTCTTGTAGTAAAATAAGGAGAACGATTATGGGTGAAATATTATTAAGAGCAGAAAATATTGATAAACATTTTGGCATCACACACGCCCTGGACAACGTTTCCTTTACCTTTAATAAAGGTGAGATCCACGCACTGATCGGTGAAAACGGTTCCGGTAAATCAACACTGACTTCCTGCCTGACAGGTATTTACCAGAAGGATTCCGGTAAATTCATCCTCGAAGGAAAAGAGATCACCGCAACCAACCAGGTTGAAGCAAACCATCAGGGTGTAGCCATCATCGTACAGGAGATCGGAACACTTTCCGGACTGACTGTAGCAGAGAACATTTTCCTTGGAAATGAGGATCAGTTCACAAAACATGGTATCAAAAATACCGCAGCAATGAACAAGAAAGCCCAGGAATATCTGGACAGCTACGGATTCAACTATATTGATGCAACAAAAGTAATCGATGATTACAACTTCGAGGATCGTAAGCTGGTAGAAATCGTAAAATCCACTTACTTCAATCCGAAGGTATTGGTTGTCGATGAGACAACAACAGCACTTGGACAGAAAGGCCGTGAAGAGCTTTTCAAAGTAATGCACAAAGTTCGTGATACAGGAAACTGCGTAATCTTCATTTCTCATGACCTTGAGGAAGTTATTGAGCAGTCTGATAACATCAGCGTACTTCGTGATGGTGTCAAGATTGGTTCTATCACAAAAGAAGAAGCAACTCCTGACAGACTGAAAGCCTTAATGGTAGGTCGTGAGATCGGAGATAATTACTATCGTACAGACTACGGCGAAAAGGTATCTGACGAAGTTGTTCTTTCTGCTAAGAACGTGACAGTAAAAGGACAGATCGAGAACCTGAACCTTGATCTTCACAAAGGTGAGATCCTTGGTATCGGAGGACTTTCCGAATGCGGTATGCATGAGGTTGGAAAGGCACTCTTCGGAGCTTCCTATTTCCGCCAGGGAAGTGTAACCCTGGGAGATGGCACACCGATCAATTCCATTCCGGATGCCATCAAACACAGCATTGCCTATGCTTCCAAAGACAGAGACAATGAATCTCTGGTCATCAATGATACAATTGGCGATAACATCTGTCTTCCATCTCTGGAGGATCTGAAGACACATGGATTCCTTCGTGCAAAGACCATGAATGAATTTGCCAACAAATTTGCAAAACAGATGAGTACAAAAATGACAGGCGTTGACCAGTTTGTATCCGCTCTTTCCGGCGGTAACAAACAGAAAGTCGTTCTTGCACGCTGGGTTGGAAAGGACTCCGACCTGATCATCCTTGACTCCCCTACACGTGGTATTGATGTCAAAGTTAAAGCTGATATCTATGCCATGATGAACGATATGAGAAAAAGAGGAAAATCCATCATTATGATTTCCGAGGAAATCATGGAACTTCTGGGTATGGCAGACCGTATCCTGATCATGAAAGACGGCAAGATCAATGGTGAATTCCTTCGCTCTCCGGATCTGAAAGACACAGATCTGATTGACAATATGATTTAAGGGGGTAAAAAAATGAGTACAACAAAAAAATCAACTGAGCAAGTACCATTTCTGGAACGTCCCATTGTGCGTACGATCCTTCCTATTGCAGGATTCGTGATCATCTGTGTATTATTTGCAATCCTCACAGACGGCAGACTGTTTCAGCCGAAAAATATATCACTGCTTTTGAGCCAGTCATACATGCTGCTGATTTCATCCATCGGCGTGTTCATGGTAATGACAATGGGTGGTCTGGATTTCTCCCAGGGCTCCATGCTTGGTGTTGCTTCCATCGTAGTTTGCTACCTTTCCCATTACAACATGGTTCTGGCAGCTCTGGGTGGTGTGGTAACAGGCGGACTGATCGGACTGATCAATGGTTACTTCAATGTTAAGAGAAAAATCACAAGCTTTATTGTTACAATCTGTACCATGTATCTGTTCCGTGGAGTTTGTGCTTATGCAACAACTAACTCACCTGTTTATGCAGTAAGTGATATTTCCAAATACAATACACTGCCATTTATGCTTGCTTTTACAGTGATCATCTTCGTAGTGGCATACCTTGTATTCACATACACAGGCCTGGGCTCCAGACTGAAAGCAATCGGTGCAGGTGAAACAGCAGCAAGATTCGCAGGTATCCGCGTAGAGACTACAAAGATCCTCGTATTCGTGGCAGCAGGATGCATCACAGGACTTGCAGCATTCGTAAATGCCATCAAAGTAGGTTCCGTTACATCCACAGCCGGAAACCAGCTGGAAACACAGATCATGATCGCCCTGGTACTCGGCGGAATGCCGGTAAACGGCGGTGCTAAAGTAAGATTCTACAACATCATCCTCGGTGTTATGACCTACAAAGTACTTTCCAGTGGTCTGGTAATGCTGATGATGCCAACCCAGTTACAGCAGCTGATCCTTGGTGTGATCTTCCTGATCGAAGTAGCAATCTTCAGCGACAGAAAGACTGGTATGATCGTTAAATAATCATTATCATAGTTTACAGACTATATGGTTACTGAACTTCTGCCATATAGCTGACATAATCTCATTACTATACTTACATAAAATCCCCGGCTTCTGCAGATTTAGGTCTGTGGGAGGCGGGGGTTTTTGTTGTAGAAGTTGTTTGTGAACTAAATAAGAAGAACAGAAAAAAATTCCAGATTCAATATTGATAATTTGTGCGAAAATTATAGTATATTTTTTAAATGATAAGAATATAAGATGAGAAAAAATAAAAAGAAAGATTTTATATTGTGTATTAGATTTATAAATGTTATTCTAAATATGTGAAAAGTAGATTTTTATCTAAATGTGACATTATAGCAGGATGAATGCTAAAAGAAAAATATATTATGGAAACATATAGGAGAAAAAATATGAAAAGGAAAAAAGTTTTAAGCTTAATAGTTGTAACAAGTATAATTTTATCACAATTAGGAATAAGTAGTATATTGGCGTCAGACTTTATGGATGAGAATGATATATTTTCTTCAGAACCATCTGTGAAAGATGAGGACGAAATAGTTATGTTTGAGGAGGAAGATGTGTCTGGAAATGAACTATTGTCAGATGGAATGGATATAGACAATGATTTTACAGACATAAATGTAGAAGAATGGTCGGACCATTCGGAAGTAGCAACGTTAGGAAGCTCGATAGAAGTGCCTGATTATAATGTATGGTTAGCTGGAACAATACAGAATGGATTAAATATAAATGGGACGGTTTATGGTAATTCGATGTATCAGTTATGTAACAATATGCAGGATCCAATATATAAACAGCTTGGAGCGTTGGTGCTGAACGATGTTCCATTGATGTCCATATCATCTGTTTGGCATGACGTAATAAAACATGATTTTCAAAATAATCAAAAAGCAATTTATGAAGTGCTTATTATGGATTATCTGAAGTATGATAATAAAGCAGACGCCTCCGAATTTAATGTAGAACAAATTAATAGAGTTAATTCATACCTAATCAAAATTTTTGATGAATTACAAGAACAGTGTAGAAAAGAAGGAGTTTCTAAAACACCAGAAGAAATATTACAAATGTCCGAGGGACAAATTATAGAAAAATTAAAAAATTTAAAAAAATTAAAAGATATAGCAAATGTAATAGATCAGGTGCAAGATGCTTCTGAAACGACGAAAGATCTTTTCGAATCCATAGCAAATTTTAATGCTATTAAAGATGCAAAAGAAGAGAAAATCCAGATTATAAAAAATGCGAGAAATGCTTGTGCAGGAATGGCTAGTCCTAATTATGATTTCATTTCTGCTTGTGATGAAATAATTAGGTGTTTGGATCAAGCCTCTTTTACTGGGGAATACATTATTAATAATGTAAAATCCAATGTGATGGGAAAAATACTGGATAAAACATGGGAAAAATTGTGTGATCAAAATTATCTTTTAAATGTTATAAACTGGGAAAGTGGTGCTTTGGATATTCTATTTAATACTTCAGATGCCGCTTCTAATAATCTTCAGCTTGCGCTTTTATATACAATGGATTGTTATTTAAAAATGGGACTAAGTAATTCATCCATTGCGTATCTATCAAATCCTACAAGTGATCAAGCATTAGAGTTTAGTGGATGTTTTAAAGGATATGTAGAATTTCAAATATATGGAAACAGTGTTGCAAAGAAATGGATTGGAGATACATTGAAAGGCGGGGCTCTAAATAAAGCATTCACAGCACTTTTTTATCGTGAAAATATCCAAACCGCAGAAGATTTAACTAAATTATGTGAGTCTCAAAATAAGATTAGGAAGCAGATTATAAATATTGTAGCAAAATATACAGATATATATAGCAGTTTTTATATGAATCAAGACTATAAGGATGCTATGCATATTACTACTAAACCAACAACAAATATTAAGCCAGGTGACTACTTTGTTTCAGATGGAAACATTTCGCAGAATAATATGAAATTATCAAAAACAACAATGACACTTTACAGTGGGGATAAACAGATACTGAAAGTAACAGGTGTATCAAATAATGCATCTATTAAATGGAAATCTAGTAATTCCCAAATAGCTATTGTAACGAAGAATGGAGTTGTTACTGCGAAAAAGGTAGGTACATGCACTATTAGTGCTACAGTGGATAAAAAAATATTAACATGTACTTTAACAGTAAAGAAATCATATATTAAATTATCCGATACATCCTTGACATTGAGTGTTGGAAAAAGTGAAATATTAAAGGCGACAGTAAATGGAAAAATAACGAAGGTTAGTTGGAAATCTAAAAATAAAAATATTGCGACGGTAAACTCATCTGGAAAAGTTATAGCAAAGAAAGTGGGACAAACGGAAGTTTATGCGGAATCAAATGGACAAACTGCTGTGTGTACAATTACGGTGAAACAGTCTGCAATAAGTGCTTATAGAAAACTGGTTCAGCAATATGAAAAAAAGTATGGAAAAGCTCATCTTTACAATTACAGTCAGTATAAACATTTTTGGACAGGACTTTGTTTCATCAAATTATTAGATTTTAACGGAGATGGAACGAAAGAACTTATTCTTGTCTATCAAACGGAAAAAACGAAAATTATTAATATGAAATATCATGTAGAGCTTTGGACTTTTGACGGAAAGAAAGCAAAAAAAATAGTTTCTGGAATTTCTTGGACCGGAAATAATTGTCCTTATTTTGGTGGCTTTGAAATTATTAAGCAAAATGGAAAATATCTTCTTAGACTTACTGATAATGCCGGTTGGATAGAGAAATATTATGGAACCAAAAGAGATGGAACGTTAGGGTTGGTACATAGTTTTATATGGAAAGGAGATGCGATGAAAGGACAGTGGTATTATAATAAAAAAGAAATTTCTAATGATGAATATTTGAACTATTATTATAAATTTCATCAAAACAGTTTAGGATGGTATGGATTTTCTAATTCAAAAGGTGATGATGAAATAAGAAATGAAATTTCAAAAACAAAGAAAACTTTAAAAATGTAAGGCATAAAAAGATGCTTTAATTAATTTAGAAGGGAAAGTAAAAAGTGGGAAGAAGATTAAAAAACGGAAAAAAAGTAATCAGTATAATTTTGCTGATGATAACGGTATTAATATCTTGCACACAAACGTTCGGAGCAGCAGTGCAAAATTCCCCAAATGTTAAAACATACGTTTATGGGTTTAATATTAGTAATACCGGAAAAAGATGGACAGGAAAAGCTGACAGGCAAATTAAAATAAATACTACTTCATCTTCGAAACTAAAAGTGACATATCACTATTTAACGGGAAAAAATGATAAATCTTATAATGCAAACCGGACAAGTGGAGACACTTACATATTGAGTAATAAAGACAAAATCATTTGTTATCCTAAAAAAGGTATGGTGATACGTTATACTCAAAACGGAGAGAAATCATATTATTTTGAAAAGTTGTCCCAAAAAGAAAAAATAGCTGTAAAAAAGCTTATCAAAAATATGAAAAATGTTTCATGGTGGGGAAGGTCATTTAAATACTCTATCAGAATTTACGAAAATTATGTGCTTGTTGGGAATACATATGGAAAATTGGTAGGAATATACGGTATAGGGTCAGTGAAACAAACTTCTTATGGATATTTCATAGATATTATGGGATATAATAATTATCGGTGGTATAAATCTATGCCAAATAAACTGCAATGTTATTCTAAGGCAAGTGGTTCAACTGGACGTAAAGATACAGAAGATTTTTGGAAATTTGGATGTTAAATTGTTATTTATTGGTAAAAAAAGAGGGTAGAAAAATATGAAGATGGTAATAAAAAAACTCCTACTTTGGTGTATGGTATTGTTGCTGATTTTAACTATGCATCCAATATCTGCCAGTGCAGCTACTAAAAAAGTAAACTTAAAAGCACCTGTAATATATAATTGGAAAAGAACCGGGGATGGACGATGGATGGTGTCGCCCGCGGATGGAGCAGAGTATACAATTACCTGGAAGAAAGTGACTGGGGCATCAGGATATCAGGTTAAAGTTACTTTATTAGAAGAAGGAGAATGGAATTCTTACTATGTTAAGACGAAAAAATGTTCCTATTCGGAAGTCGGTTCAACTATTATTCAATCAAAAGCCAAAGTCAGAGCATATAAGATTGTGAATGGAAAAAAGAAGTATGGACCGTGGTCCAAAACGAAAACATCTAATCTATGGTATTTGGATGCGTGAACTGCAAATCATATGAAAAGAAAATGGGGATTTCTGGATATTTTATGAAGAAATTCCCATTTTTTGAGATTTATTTAATATTGTAAATTTTGTCGAAAACTTTTTCTTGCTGAATCTATTTTTCTGCGCTATACTAAGCCCAAAGAGTTCTTCCGTTTCAGAAAGGACAGAAGAATGGAAACCAGGAAATTTAAAGATCTGACAATACGGGATGCGTTTATGTTTGCAGCAGTGATGTCTGATTCGGAAATCTTCCGTAAAGTGTTGGAGCTGGCATTAAGGATTCCGATTTCAGAAGTACATGTTCAGACAGAGAAAACGATGGCGTATCATTCGGAGTACCATGGTGTACGTCTGGATGTTTATGCGTCAGATGCAAACAAAACACGATTCAATGTAGAAATGCAGGTTAAATTGCAGAAATTTCTCCCTAAAAGAAGCCGTTATTACCATGATCAGATAGATATGGATGTACTGTTGACTGGAGAGCCTTATGAGAATCTGCCGGATACGTATGTTATATTTATCGGTGACTTTGATCCATTTGGAGATGGTTTATACCGATATTCGACAGGTACTTATTGTGAAGAAACTGGAAGCCGGGTGTATGATGGAGTTGAGACGATATATCTTAATACATATGGAAAGAACCGGGAGGATATTCCAGAGGAATTATTGCAATTTCTGGATTACGTGAAAAACATTGGACGTAAGGAAGAGATTTCGATGACAGATCCGTTTGTCAGACATCTACAGAATACGATTGATAAAATTAAGCTGGATCGTGGTATGGAGGAACGGTATATGCTGTTGGAAGAAATGATGCGTAATGAAAAACAAAAAGGAATACAAGAAGGCAGTCAGGAAATGCTGGTTCAATGTACTATTGATTCCCTAGAATCTAAGTTTGTTATTCCTGATGAATTAAAAAAGAATATTATTTCTGAAACAGATATTGATAAACTGAATGCTTGGTTTCAGCTTTCACTGAAAGTTTCTTCTATTGAAGACTTTGAGCAAAATATGTGAAAATTTTGATGTATTTTTCTCAGGAAAAAATAGTATCTAAACTTAAACTTAAACGAAAATTTTATACACATCTATAAGTTCTATCCCCATATCGGGGAATTATCGTCAATTATTATATACAGAAATAGAAGGACTCTTTTTATTTGTTCTATATAAAATATAATTTGGATTTTGGCATATAGAAAGTTACTCTCCGAATTTGCGTAATGAAACTTTACGATAAAATGGTTTCATGTTATCATTATTTCATTAGAAGAAAATGCAACAGAAAACTGTTTTGGATTGTGAGGTGGCAGTATGGGAATATATTTAAACAGCAGTTCCCCTTATTCTTTATACAAAAGTGAATATACCAGACCTTACTTTGTAGATAAATCTAAATTGTTAAGAGAGCTGATGCCACTGGCGGAACAGGGGAATGCGCATGTATGTATTACCCGTCCAAGACGATTTGGAAAAACGGTTATGGCGAATATGATCGGCGCATTTTTTAGCAAGGGTGCTGACAGTAGTGATATTTTTGATACACTGCAGATTGCAAGGGATAAAGATTACAGAAAATATTTGAATCAGTATAATGTAATTTATATTGATTTCAGTAAAATGCCGGGAAATTGTAAATCTTATGAGGAATATATTAGTCGTATCGAAGAACGTTTAAAAAGGGATCTTTTAAAAGCATATCCTGAGATAGAAATATATCCGGAAGATTCATTATGGGATATTTTGGAAAGTATTTTTGACGAATATAATGGGCAGAAATTTATTTTTATTTTTGATGAATGGGATTGTATTTTTCATAAAAATTTCGTTACGCAGGGAGATAGGCAGAGTTATATATCTTTTCTAAGCAATCTTTTGAAAGATCATGCTTATGTTTCAATGTCTTATATGACTGGAATCCTTCCAATATCCAAGTATTCCAGTGGTTCTGAGCTAAATATGTTTATCGAATATACAATGGCTTCGGAAGAGAAATTCAGTGATGACTTTGGATTTACTGAATCAGAAGTGGATATACTTTACAAAAGGTATCTGGAAATGTGTCAGAGTGAAAAGAAGATTCCTTACGTGACAAGAGAAGGTTTGGAAACATGGTATGACGGATATTATGCCAAAAATGGAGAAAAAATGTATAATCCAAGATCTGTAGCAGCTTCTCTGAGCAATAATAATCTTGACAGTTATTGGACGAGTTCTGGACCTTATGATGAGATTTTCTATTATGTAAAGCATAATGTGGCAGAGGTGAGGAAAGATCTTGCAATTATGATATCCGGTGAGGGAGTTCCTGCTAGGATAAAGGAATATGCGGCTACATCGATGAATCTGACAACCAGAGAAGAAATTTTGTCAGCCATGGTAGTGTATGGTTTCTTGAGCTATTATCAGGGGAAAGTTTATATTCCTAATAAAGAACTGATGGACAAATTTGATGAAATGCTTCAAAAGGAATCCTCACTGGGATATGTATATAATCTGGCGAAAGAATCTGAACGTATGCTTCAGGCAACGTTGAATAAAGATGCTTCTACAATGGAAGAAATTCTGGCATATGCTCATAATACGGAGACTCCGATACTTTCCTACAATAATGAAGTGGAACTGTCTTCCATTGTAAATCTGGTATATCTGTCTGCCAGAGACCGATATCGTGTGGAGAGAGAAGATAAAGCAGGACTTGGATTTGTAGATTTCATTTTTTATCCTGAAAATCCGGCAGACACAGGCATTATTCTGGAATTAAAAGTAGATCATACTGCAGAAGAGGCAATTCAGCAGATTATAGATAAAAAATATAGCCTGCGTTTTCAGGGAAAACTGGGAGAAAAAGAAAAATATACAGGAGAGATTCTCGCAGTAGGAATCGGATATAACAAAAAGACGAAAGAACATCAGTGTAAAGCGGTTACATTAAAAAAGCAAAAGAATATATGAAAGCATAAATATAAAATGGGGGTAATTTCTGAGTATTTCAGGAAAGAGCTACCCCCATTTTCAGAACTTTATACTTTATATTTTAAGAAGAAAATTAAAAAAATTCATAAGAAAATATACGGGACATTGTTGCTACTTTTTCCTGTTCTCAAAATACACAAACCGGTCAATTACATCCAGAATATCTTTAAAGGTATCCCGCGGTGCTTCTTCTATATAAGCTTTGAGAATTTCGGTTTCGTTTTTACGGTATCTTCCGTAGAAAATATCGTAAAGATTGTGTCCACGAAGGCAGATACGGATTTCTTCCATATGCTGTCGGATGTCTTCAGTATCTGAGAGAGAATGGCCGATCATTCCAGTGAGATGTTGACCGCTTTTTAACTTATACAGATACTCTTTCCACTTTTCCAGCAGAATTTCGTAGAAATTTTCCTCGCTTTTTACCACTCCGATTTTTGCCATTACCTTCGGATCAAGGAAATAATTTTCGAAGGAATAATACTTCAGGATCAGAACATTATCCCGGGTTACACGTGGCAGTCTGTCCATATCTTCCTGGTTACGGGCTTCATAATACCTGCACAGGGAGGATGCCAGCTCCTCAGCATCTTTTCCATCTCCATCCCGGATCATCAGGAAATTATCTCGCAGATATGTCTGGTTGATATATTTGAGATTGGCATAGGTTTTGATGTTGGTACAACTGTTGGTGGAAATAATGGAAATTCTGGACAGGTTTCCGTTCTGGTCATAAATCTCAGAATAATATTTTTCCAGAAGCAGCGGCAGTCGGCTTTTGTCCTGTTTTCCTTCCACAATAAAAACAAAGCTGACATTCAGAAGGTCACTGGCAGTGAATCCCAGATCATCGAGGATCGCAGAAAGATTTGTGTGACTGCGGATCACAGAATATCCATTTTCATCCAGAACCATCTGACGGATCTGTCTGCTGTTGAACTGAAAGAGCAGATTCGGAGAATGTGTTGTAAAAATAACCTGACTTTTTCTGGAAAGTCTGTACAGAATTTCGCTGGATTTCTTCTGCAAGGTAGGATGCAGAAAAATTTCCGGGTCTTCCATAAGAAGCATTCCGGGGACACGTTCTTCGTCTTCCAGATAAGCCTCCAGCAATGAAAGCAGATAAATACTGCGCATTCCTTTTCCAAGAGAAGAAATATCTTCTGGTCCGTGGGATTCTTTGGCTTCAAGGTAGGCATTTACCTGAAAGATTCTGTCTGTATTGCAGGTCAGTTCATAACATACGGTTCCGGATGTGCCACCGTTTTTATGAAAGTTTTCATTGACCCGCTGGGAAAAGCTGTCAAGGTTCAACTGATACAGTTTATATTCCAGAAGCTTTTCAGCCTCAAAGGCATTTAACTGTGATGGCATTTTCTGATTGATCAGTCCGATGCAGGAGAAGCAATGATTGCATTTCTTGGAACGGTCAAAAAGGCAGCAGTCCGCACGCATCTGATTTAGCAGGTCATCCTCCATAAAGGACAGCAGGCTGTCCTGAATCCCACTCAGATCACGCTGGCTGTCCAGATAATAAATCTTCGGAAAAACTTCACGGATGACAGGATTGTTTTTATGGTATCCATCTGACAGCCGGATGCGCCCGTTGTAATTTACAATATAAGAAAATGTCAGTATGTTATCTTTATAGGATGGAAGTTTTTTCTGAAATTCCCTCATCCAAATCTCCATTCTTCGATAGGAACTGACTCTGCGGAGTCTGTGAAGAAGTTCTAAGTCTTCCTGCGTGATTTCCAGTGCAATATCAATCTCTATATTTTGTTTCTTTTCGTTAAAATCCGTTTCCGTAATTTCGTATTGTCCGCCCACTGCACAAAGTGCGCTGAGAACTGCGGTTTTTCCTACGTTATTTTTGCCGACCAGTATCAAAGCATTCTCTATATCACGGATTTCAAGATTGCGAATGTAGCGGAAATTTTTGATATGAAGTTCCTGAATGCGCATATGATTTCCTCCTTTTTCTGGAAATGCTGTTGAGATTTTATTCAAAAATATCAATTAAGTAATGTTTACGGTAAAAAAATTTCATGTTATCATAATTCTATCACAATAGAAAATATAGTGCGAAACTATATTTGACGGATACAGAGCGGAAAATGTATGAAGAGTAATAGATTTCTGTATAATCTAAATATATGGAATTCTGAGAAAGAAGGTGTGTATTATGGCACGGACTGTTGGAATTGGACATCAGGATTATGAAACAGTAAGAATGAAGAATACTTTTTATATAGATAAAACAAGTCTGATACGTGAATGGTGGGAAAATGAAGATGCTGTAACTCTCATTGCCCGTCCACGGCGTTTTGGAAAGACGTTAAATATGAGTATGCTGGAAAAATTTTTTTCTGTTGAATATGCAGGACGGTCGGAGCTTTTTGAAGGACTGGATGTATGGAAAGATGAAAAATACAGAGAATTGCAGGGGAAATATCCGGTTATTTTTATCAGTTTTGCGAGCGTAAAAGAGAATACGTTTGAACAGGCAAGAGAGAGTATTTATCGTATCCTGATAGACGTTTATAATAAAAATCAGTTTCTGCTGAAAAGTGGATTGCTCGAGGAAGAGGAAAAGCGTTATTTCATGAATATATCTACTGATATGAGTGAAACGGATGCGACGATATCTCTTCATAAAATGTCAGATTTTCTGTCCAGATATTATAAACAAAAAGTAATTATTTTACTGGATGAGTATGATACTCCCATGCAGGAAGCTTATGTGAATGGATATTGGGATAAGATTGTTTCTTTTATACGTGTTTTATTTAATTCCACTTTTAAAACGAATCCATATCTGGAACGCGCAATTATGACAGGTATTACCAGAGTAAGTAAAGAATCTATTTTTTCTGATCTGAACAATCTGGAAGTTGTTACAACTACTTCTGAGAAATATGCAGATAAGTTTGGATTTACAGAAGCAGAAGTAGTACAGGCATTAGATGAATATGGACTTGACGAGAGAAAAGCGGAAGTGAAACAATGGTATGATGGATTTACTTTTGGCAATAAGAAGGATATTTATAATCCGTGGTCAATCATCAATTATCTGGATAAGAAAAAGGTGGCACCATACTGGGCAAATACCAGCAGCAACAGTCTTGCCGGAACTGTGATAAGGGAAGGAAACGTACAGACAAAAGAAGCTTTTGAGACACTTCTCAGAGGGGACTCCATTATAACAGAACTGGATGAGCAGATTGTATATGGACAACTGGATCTGGATGAAGATGCAATCTGGGCGCTTCTGGTAGCCAGCGGATATCTGAAGGTAAAACGACATTGGATAGATGCTTCGCAGTTTGGAAGCTGGAAACAGCTATATGAACTGGAACTGACAAATTTTGAGGTCAGAGTTACGTTTGCAAATATCGTCCGGGGATGGTTCGCACAGGCGTCAGGGGACTATAATGCTTTTATCAAAGCTCTTTTGAACGATGATACAGAAGCAATGAATGCTTATATGAACCGTGTATCTCAGCGTATATTCAGCACATTTGATGTGGGGAAAAAACCTTCTGAACAGTCAGAACCAGAGCGCTTTTATCATGGATTTGTACTTGGTTTGATGGTAGAACTGATAGACCAGTATGAGGTAAAATCGAATCGTGAGAGTGGATTCGGCAGATATGATGTAGTTCTGAAACCGAGAGATATACGAAAAAAAGCTATGATTCTGGAATTTAAAGTTTTTAATCCGAATAAGGAAACTGTTCTGGAAGATACAGTTAAGAATGCTCTGAAGCAGATAAAAGAGAAAAATTATGCCGCTGAACTGCTTGAGGCGGGGATTGTAAAAGAGAATATAAAAATGTACGGATTTGCCTTTAAAGGGAAGAAAATATTGATATGTGGAGAATGAAAAAGTTCTTGACTTTTTCATCTGTAATTCGTATAATAACCAACGGTAAATTTAAGAAACAGATATTTGGTTTTATTGGAAACGGTACATCCTCCTGGATGGTTATGAACAACACAAATCTCTAATTTATGTTATTCACATACTATCTAAGGAGGATTTTTTATGCCTAAAAACAAGTTTCAGGAAGTTATTTTTACAATTATCATGGTGTTTGTAATGGTTTATGCCATGATCTGCTACAACATTGTACTGAATACAGGAACAATGGCAAATGAGACATTTCTGTTAGCTTTTCATGAATTAGCATTCATGGGACCGATCGCATTTGTTCTTGATTTCTTTATCGTCGGTGGTCTTGCAAAGAAGGTTGCGTTTGGCATTGTGGATATGAGAAGAGACAATCCATTCCACCTTGTACTTGCAATTTCAGCAGTGTCCGTAGCATTTATGTGCCCGTGTATGAGTTTTGCAGCAACTGTACTGATCAAACACGCACCAGTAAGCCAGATCATTCCGACATGGCTTCAGACAACAGCAATGAACTTCCCGATGGCATTCTTCTGGCAGATCTTTTACGCAGGTCCGTTTGTAAGATTCGTATTCGGAAAACTTTTCTCGGAAAAGGAAAAAGCAGCAGTTTCTGCAGAATAAGATAGTTACTTAATTGAATAAAGAAGTGGACGTTTTTTTGTCCGTTTAATAAAAGCAGTGTTCTGGATTTTCAGGGTGCTGCTTTTTTTGTGGCTTCATAGAGAAACGCTACATAGTAATTTTCTACCAGGATGTAAAAAGGGATTTTTCAGTGGAACTATTCCAAATGAAATGACAGGAGAATTTTAGGATATTGTCTGTTGTATAAAATTTAGAAAATTGTTAAAAAATTACTTTGTTGACAGAATAAGAAAGGGAGGATATTCTTAAAATATAAAGAATACAAGGGAGGAAAATGCTATGAAAAAAGTAATGAAAAAGGGGATGCTATGGTGCCTGATTTTGATGCTTGTTTTAACATTTCAGTCACTATCTGCCAGCGCTGCTACGAAGAAAGCAAACCTGAAAGCACCTACGGTATCTAATTGGAAGAAGACATGGGATGGAAGCTGGAACACGCCTAAGTCGGATGGAGTAGAGTATACGATTACCTGGAAGAAAGTTGCAGGAGCATCGGGATATCAGGTTAAGTATTCTCTAAAGGAAAGTGGAGTATGGACCAAGTATTATTTTACTTTAACTAAGAAATGTTCTTATTCGATAGCTGGTTCCAGCATGGATAAGTCCAAGGCCAGAGTCAGAGCATACAAGGTTGTAAACGGAAAGAAACAGTACGGACCATGGTCAAAAACAAAAGTGTCTGTAAAATGGTGGTAAAACATTAAGGGAAGAGGAAAAGAAAGAATGAATAAGATAAAAGTAAGAAAAAGTTGTCTGGCAGTTATTTTAGCATTTGTTATGCTTCTGGGTAATGTGTTACCGGTTTTTGCAGAAGGAACGGTTCAGATTAATAAAGATAGCATTACTATTAAATCTGGTGAAAATTATCAATTAAGTGTGACAGTCAATGGAGTTGAACAGAATGCTGCATGGGGAAGTTCAGACTCTTCCGTAGCAGAAGTAAATCAGGCGGGTCTTGTAACAGGAAAGGCAGCTGGTTCCGCAGTAATCACAGCTATGGTAAATGGTTCTACAATAGAATGTCTGGTGTCTGTTCTGAAGAAAACAGTCAGCACTACCAGCCGTTATAATGTCCTGATATTGGATGCATCAGGAAGTATGAAGGGAACTCCGGCAAGCGGACAGAAGACAGCGGCCAAACGTTTTTGCCAGAAAGTATTATCTACGGAAGGAAATAACTATGTGGCAGTAGTTGCATTGAACAGCTCTCCGATACTGGTACAGAATTTTACAGATAATTATAGTGTTCTGGATCAACGCATCAGTTCTATCACAGTGAATGGACACACAAACATGAATGCGGCATTGACAATTGCTGATAATCTGCTTAATGGTGTGAATAAAAGTGGAACTGTTTTAAAAAATATTGTTTTGTGTTCTGATGGTCTTCCAACTGTAGGAAAGCTGACAGCTTCTGGCAGATATAATTCCAGTGATCATAAATGGTATGGTTATGCAAATGCAGCGTATAATACTGCAAAAGTTTCAAAGAATAAGAACTATTTTGTTTATGCACTTGGATTTTTCCATAATTCTAAGGGGAACGATCTAAAATTTGGAAAGCGTCTGATGAAGGATCTGGCATCTAAGGACAAGTACTTCGTAATCCAGGACCCGGCAGATCTGGATCATGTTTTTGACAATATTGCAGATAATATTACAAAAACAACTATCAACAAGACCTCTCTGACGTTAACAGCAGGAAATACGTACCAGTTGAATGCGATGGTAAATGGCGTAACAAAAACTGCTACTTGGAGCAGCTCTGATTCATCTGTTGCTTCTGTAAACAGCAAGGGAAAAGTCACTGCAAAATTGGTGGGAAGTACAATAATTACCGCAGAATTAAATGATACAACTGTTACCTGCAAAGTCACGGTAAAACCTAAGATTACACTTAATAAAACAAAAGTGACTATTTATACAGGCGAGAAGCTTCAGTTAAAAGCTACTGTTAAGGGGAGTAACTCTTCCATAATATGGAAAAGTAGCAATTCTTCTGTAGCATCGGTATCTTCCGAGGGTGTGGTAAAAGCGAAGAAAGCCGGAAAAGTAACAGTTTCGGCATCTGCTGATGGAGTGTCTGCAAAGTGCGTGATCACAGTAAAGAAGTCAAAGCATCCAGTGTATTCTACATATTTTACTTTTAAACCGACATTGTATAAAACAGAGTATTCTATAATAACTATTGATGAGCAGGGACAGAGAGTTGTAGTAAATGATGATGCAGTCATTGAAAAGTGTGCAGTATATCTTCAGAAACGTGGAAATTATTATTATCGAACGATTGCCTTTAAAGGAACGAATGTAACTAGTGCAAAGCTTTCAGTTTATGCGGCATATAAGGGCCAAATAGTGGCAGATGGAATTAATATTGGAAGTGGATTAAGAAGTTGGAGAATGTATCAGGATTCTAAAGGTATCTGGAGCTGTTTAGGATGCTATGAAGTTGCCAAGGCAAGTGTGACAAATGCTAATGGAGATTTGCTGTCAAATATCAGAACAGGCATCCAGAGTTCCAATACAAAAGTATTCAGTAATCTGAATAAGATGAAAAAATGGCTTGCGCAATAAAATGACTGTTTCAGAAAATAATATTAAATATAGACAAGCAGGGAGGCAACGGTATGAAGAAAGTGGTAACTAAATATCTGGCGTTTATAATGGCGATATTATTGGCAATATCTATTCCAACATTACCTTATAAAGTACAGGCAGCAACAGCAAAAACACAGGCGCTAAAAGCGTACAATAAGTTGTTATCACAAAAAACAATTCCATGGGGAAATAATTTATATTACACAGCAGTTCCTGCGGATACATTATCTTTTACAACGGCATATATTGATAATGATTCAGTTCCGGAACTTATCATTATGAGCTCTGCGGTACGGCAACAGGCAGGGTTTGCATTATTATATACTTATAAAAATGGAAAATTACAGTTTGTAAGTAATATTGATATGAACGGAGATCTTTATTATTATAAGAAAAAGGGAATTCTTATAGACAGATATGTTCACAGAACTGAAGTAGATAAATATATGAAATTTTCAGGAACCAAGTTAACTCAAAAGTTAAGTTTCAATACATCGACTGTTGGAGTAAAATCCTATTATAAGTTTTTTAAATCAAATATAAGACCGGATGACAGTAAAGAAATCTCGAAAACGCAATTTGCAAAAGAGGTAAAAAAGTTAACTGGTGGGTCTAAAAAGTCAAAGATAGCAATGGAAGCATTAAAAAAGAATACAAACATAAACAGAACGAAATATTTAAAATAATTTTATGAAGTTTGTAATTACAGGAGAATATTTTTATCTAAAGGAGGTATTATGATATGAAAAAAGTACTGAAAAAGGGAATGTTATGGTGTCTGATATTGATGGTGATTTTTGCTTTTCAGCCATTGTCTGCCAGCGCTGCCACGAAAGTAAATCTGAAAGCGCCTACAGTATCTAACTGGAAGAAGACATGGGATGGAAACTGGAGCACACCTAAGGCGAATGGAGTGGCTTATACGATTACATGGAACAAAGTTTCCGGAGCTTCAGGATATCAGGTAAAAGTATCGACAAAAGAAGGAACATGGAGTTCATATCGCTATGTTTTAACCAAAAAACGTTCATACACAGAAGCAGGATCTACTGTTGAAAAGTCCAAGGCCAGAGTCAGAGCATACAAGGTTGTAAACGGAAAGAAACAGTATGGACCATGGTCAAAAACAAAAGTGTCTGTAAAATGGTGGTAAAACGGTAAGGTGAAGGGGAATAGGACAGTACTGGAGGAACTTGTTCATTTATAGATTATATGGTAATTTCAAATGCCGCCTCAGAGAAATATCTCTGCTGGCGGTATTCTGCGTGTTTCTTGACAACAGATAACAAGGGGATTATACTCAACAAAGTTGATATTCGGATTACTCAGCTAAATCAGGTGGGTGGAGAAGCAGAGGTATATGATTCAGGATATTTTGAAGAAATAGCAGGAGAACAAAATTTATGAATCCACAAAAGAATGGAGAGAAAAGCAAAATGGTGACAGGCACCATTGTAACGATCGCAGGCGGGATCCTCTGGGGCGTATCCGGTGTATGCGGACAGTACATGTTTCAAAACAAAGGAGTAACAGCTCCGTGGCTCGTGTCTGTGCGTCTGGTAGTAGCGGGACTTCTGATGCTATGTTATTATTTCCTTACAGACAGAGAGCAGACCCTGGCAATCTGGAAAAGTAAACGAGACAGACGTGATGTGATCATTTATGGACTGCTTGGGATGCTGCCATGCCAGTATGCATATTTCCAGACCATTGAATGGTCCAACGCAGGAACTGCTACGGTTATTCAGTACCTTGGACCTGCATTGATCGTCATATGGGTATGTTTTCGCACTAAAAGAATGCCGACTTTGCAGGAAATTACAGGTGTTATCCTTGCTGTGATTGGAGTATTTCTGATCGCAACTCATGGAAATCCGACAAGTCTGGCACTTTCCGGGCGTGCTCTGCTCATGGGACTTGCTTCTGCAGTATCAGTAGCTATTTATACATTGGAACCAGCCAGACTCCAGAAGAAATATGATACCCCTCTGATTCTGGCGTGGGGAATGACCATCGGCGGTGTTGCCCTGACTCTTATTTCACGTCCATGGACGGCTAAAGGGATTCAGGCAGATGCCGAAATGTTTGCGGCACTTGCATTTGTAATTGTTTTTGGAACGATGGCAGGATTTTCCCTGTATATGACAGGTGTAAAACTTATAGGTTCTGTAAAAGCCAGCCTGTATGCCTGCATGGAGCCAGTATCCTCCATGATTCTTACGGTTCTCTGGATGAAAGTAAACTTCACCACGCCGGATCTGATCGGAACCCTGCTTGTTATTGCTACGATTATTATTCTGGCGATTCCGACGAAGAAAAACCGGTAATCGAAACCTGATAATAAAAGGTGTTTTACAATTACACATTATTATACAGAGTATGCTATAATAAACTGTGTGTAATGGGGTACACATGGGGATGATTTTTTACAATAAAAACTGCCAGTATAGAAGCAGAGACTGCGCAGATAAACAGTAGGAGGTATTTCCAATGAGATTACAAAAAGTACAGGAAGCGTTAAACACAAAGAACATAAAATATGAGTACACAGAAGAGAATGGATGCGGAAGTCTCGACTTCATGTTTCGTGGTCTGAAATTTCACGTATGGGAATATGAAGACCGTGTCTGGGGCGCTGAAACCAATGTATTCGAAGCAGGCAGAAGCCAGGACATAGAAGGAGATTATGAAGAAACTATCTCCAACGAAATCCTCTCATGGCCGGATATGCTGCCTGGAATGTAATTGATTGTGTAAACTTAACGGAATCAGGCAATGATTTCTGTATTATCTGCTTGAAGGGAAGTGGAGATTACGAAGAAAAGTAGGATCAGACAAATAGTAATAATGACAGGTGTTGTAGCTATCTGTATGTTTTCAAATATTACTGCAGCAGAAATCCATGCAGCGGAAGTAGCGGGTCCGCCAAGACCTGCATCCTTGGCGGTTACAGCGACACCAAAGCCAACGACAACACCAAAGCCAACTGCAACACCAAAACCAACAGCAACACCAGAACCGACGGCAACACCGGAGCCAACAGCAACTCCTGAGGCAGCAGACCAAGATACGTCAGATCAGGGAACCCTGAGCAAACCAAACCATCCAGATACAATTTCCGCAGACAAACTTGTATTCATCGGAGACTCCAGAACAGAAGGGCTCAGAGATGCAGTAAATGACGACAGCGTCTGGTCCTGTCTTTCTTCTATGGGCTATGACTGGATGGTATCTACAGGCGTACCGCAGGTAGAAGATCAGATAGAAGACAACACTGCGGTCATTATTCTGATGGGCGTCAATGACCTTTATCAGGTAAACAACTACATCAGCTATATCAATTCCAAAGCTGCCGAATGGTCCAACCGCGGAGCCCAGACCTACTTTGTATCCGTAGGTCCGGTACAGAACGACCCTTATTGCAGTAACGCAGAAATTGAGAGTTTTAATGCCGCAATGCAGGCAAATCTTATCGGCGTTACCTATATAGATATTTACTCCCATCTGGTGTCTAATGGTTTTTCAACTGTAGACGGAACACACTATCCGGATAGTGTATCCATAGATATTTATAATTATATTCTGGATCATCTGGAAGAGCAGAGAAGCGGAATTTGGGGATGATAGAGTTTCTTTAAATAGAGTAATGAATAAAGCGATATATGTACAATATTAAAAACCGAAATTCACTATGGCCTGGTGTACCAACAAGATTTCCTAAAAGATTTTTACTTCAAAAATCTTTTTGTTGGTATACTGATGAAGTGAATTTCGGTTTTTGCTATATAATTTTGCCTGAATTATCGATGTATTTTAGGGAAAAGGTTATTGACTGAGCGACTATCAGGATTATCAATCTGTCTCCGTAACTGTAATTTCTTTCTGGAAATCTTTTGTATAATGAATTTCATAATCAGAAGTCACAAAGAATGCCTGTACGTCATCTAAAGATTCTGCCAGTTTCATCCCGTTTTCAAGTCCAAGCGCAAAACAGGTTGTACTCAGTGCATCTCCATCTACAGACTGATCAGAAATGATTGTAACTGCGATCAACCCGTTATCATAAGGATATCCAGTTTTAGGATTCAGCAAATGGTGATACAAAGTCCCATCTTGCTCAAAGCATCTCTCGTAAACTCCGGAAGAAACAACGGATTTATCTTTAATATCCATAACAGCAATGGTCTCACTGCGGTCTGCAAATGGTTTCTGAATCCCGATTTTAAAAGAAGAATCATCTGGTTTTCCGCCGATACAGAGAACATTTCCGCCAAGATTAATGATCGCACTCTTTACATTCTGAGAAACCAGATAATCTTTTAAACGGTCCGCGATATATCCTTTTGCAATCGCACCAAGTTCGATGGCAGTATCATCCGTTTTTAATGTAACTTCATTATTATCATTAACAGAAACATTTCGATAATCACATTTTGACAATGCCTCCTGGATTAGCTTATCCTCCGGCACCTGCGGATTTTCAGCAGTGAAATCCCACAGAGAAGTCAGTGGCTCGATTGCAATATCAAAAGCCCCCTCAGATAATTCCGAATAGGAAAGACCCTTCTTGATCAATTCCGCCAGAGAATCCGATACCTGAAAAGTATCCTTAGTTCCACTTACAGGTGTAAGTCCCCTGTGATTTAACTTATACAGTTCACTGTCACTGGCAGTACGGCTGAAGATTTTTTCGTATTTATCGCACAGATTCATACATTCCGTGAGCAGCTCCCGGTTCTGAGAATCATAGATAGTAACAGTGACAGCTGTATTCAATTTGATCGCAGTAGCGGAAATAGGTTCCTGCGATTTCGTATCTGTAGTTCCTGTCGCATTTTTTAAAGAACATCCGGAAAAAGCAGCTGAAGATAGTAACAGAGATGTGACCAGTATGGAAAAAGTACAGTGTTTTATTATTTTTTTAATGGATATATGATATAATGTCATAAAAGTAACCTCGTTTTATAAAACTGAGAGGCTCAAGCCTCTAAATGAAAATAATTTATCATTATAAGAACAAGCTTTAGTATATCAGAAAAGAGAGAACAAAACCATCTTTTCGGAAAGGAGATTTTAAATGGGAAGCTATTTAAATCCTGGAACAATAGAGTTTCAGGAAAGCCTTAATTCAGAAATCTATATAGATAAAACCGGCCTGATCGATAAAACAAATGCACTTCTGCGTACCAAACAGAAATTTATTTGTATCAGCCGGCCGAGAAGATTTGGAAAATCCATGGCAGCAGATATGCTGGCAGCATATTATGAACGTGGTGAAGATTCGGAAAAATTATTCGCTGGTCTGGCGATCAGCAGAGCTGAATCATTTTATAAACATTTGAATCAGTATGATGTACTAAAGATAAATATGCAGGAATTCTTAAGTGAATCACAGAATATAGATGAAATGCTTCAGATGTTGAAGAAATATCTTATTTTTGATCTGAAAGAATGCTATGAACAGGTTTGTTTTCGGGATGAAGAAAATCTGGTGCAGGTAATGAAAGATATTTATACCTGTACGAAACATTCATTTGTAATCCTGATTGATGAATGGGATTGTCTTTTCAGAGAATATAAAGAAGATAAGGAATCGCAGAGAAAATATCTTGATTTTCTAAGAGCCTGGCTTAAGGATAAGGCTTATGTAGCGCTGGCATATATGACGGGTATTCTTCCGATAAAGAAATACGGTTCTCATTCTGCGCTGAATATGTTTACGGAATATTCTATGACGGATCCTGGAAATATGGCAGAATATTTCGGATTTACAGAGCAGGAAGTAAAAGGTTTATGCGAAAAATATTCCATGAATTTTGAAGAAGCAAGAGCGTGGTATAATGGCTATCATCTTATTACACATAGCCAGAGTGGTGATCGAAAGTATTCCATATATAATCCGAAATCCGTTGTAGAATCTATGCTTCGTCATAAATTTGGAACTTATTGGAATCAGACAGAAACATATGAAGCACTCAAAATTTATATTCAGATAAATATGGATGGATTAAAAGATGCAGTAATTGAAATGCTGGGAGGTGGAAGCGTCCGGATCAATATAGGCACCTTCGGTAATGATATGACCACCTTTGCAAACAGGGATGATATTCTTACTTTGCTTGTGCATTTGGGATATCTGACTTATGACAGTGAGCTTGAAACGGTATCTGTTCCAGACCGGGAAGTAGCGCAGGAATATGTAAATGCCATTACAACTATGGACTGGCATGAAGTGACAGAGTCTATACAGGAGTCACGAAAATTGCTGGAAGCATTGTGGAATCTGGATGGAGATGCGGTAGCCAGGGGGATTGACAAAGCACATAAAGAAATTTCTATTTTGCAGTATAATGATGAAAATTCTCTGAGCTGCACGGTACATCTGGCATTTTATTTTGCAAGAGAATATTATACGATAGTACGCGAACTACCCACAGGAAAAGGTTATGCTGATATCTGTTTTATTCCAAGAAAATTGTATGCAGATAAGCCGGCAGTAGTGATCGAATTAAAGTGGGACAAGAGTGCAGAAGGTGCGATTGCACAGATAAAAAATAAAGAATATGTAGAAGCACTGAAAGATTATCATGGAAATCTGCTTCTGGCAGGGATTAATTATGACAAAAAAGAGAAAGAACATACATGTGTGATTGAACAGTTGGTATATTAGAACTTGAACAGGAGGAACAGATTATGTCCGATGCAGTAAACTGCGAATATTGTGTAAATTACAGTTATGACGATGATTACGAGTGCTATACCTGCGAGGTAAATCTTGATGAGGATGAAATGGTGAAGTTTATTACCGGAAATTTTCATCAGTGTCCATATTTCAAAATGGGTGATGAATACCGTATCGTACGTAAACAGATGTAGAAAAACATAAAAATTTCCCCTTTTGTAAAATGCTTTCATGCATTATAATAGGGGAACAGCAAAACCGGTACAATTTGCCAGATGTACCGAAGAGCATAAGCAATTCAGAACATACTCATGCCCCAATCCCTCAGTGGAATAATAGCATGTGGACAGTAACATGAATATACAATAAAGAGAAGAGAGGAAACAAGATAATGGAAAACGTTTATATCATGGACCACCCGCTGATCCAGCACAAAATTTCTATGCTGAGAAACAAGAATACAGGAACAAATGAATTCCGTAAACTGGTAGAGGAAATCGGAATCCTTATGGGATACGAAGCCCTCAGAGACCTTCCTGTAGAAGACGTAGAAGTAGAAACTCCGATTGAAACCTGCATGACACCAATGATCTCCGGCAAGAAACTGGCAATTATTCCGGTTCTCCGCGCTGGACTTGGAATGGTAAACAGCATCCTTACTCTTGTGCCGTCTGCCAAAGTAGGTCACGTAGGACTTTACCGTGATCCTGAAACACATGAACCGCATGAATACTATTGCAAACTTCCGGAATCTATTGATGAACGTATCGCAGTCATTGTAGACCCGATGCTTGCAACCGGCGGTTCCGCAGAAGCAGCCATTGACTTCGTTAAGAAACAAGGTGGAAAGAATATCAAATTCATGTGCATCATTGCAGCACCGGAAGGACTGAAACGCCTCCACGAAGCACATCCGGATGTCCAGATCTACTGTGGACACCTTGATCGAGAATTAAATGATCATGCTTATATCTGCCCGGGACTTGGAGATGCCGGTGACAGAATTTTTGGGACAAAGTAATTTAAAAATTCTGAAAACATATAGGAATATAGTATCTGGAAAAGCAGTGGAACGAAAAAGCATAGATGTGTTTTTAAAAGATATTAAAAAAATTGAAAAAACACAGAAAAATGCTTGACAAGTATATTTTTGTATGCTATTCTATGTAAGAACGCTGCCGAAGACAGTAGGTGCCGTAAGGCATAAGTTGCAAACGCCTACCGAGGACTAAGTATTCTTTAATGTTTATGAAAGATTACGCAAGCCTTACTGTCATGCAGTGAGGCTTTTTCTTTACTCATTTGCAGCGGTATACAAAATCTATAAGGAGGTGTACCATTTCATGGCAAAAGTAGAACTTAAACAACCGATCGTAGAAGAAATCATCAACAACGTGAAAGAGGCAGAATCTGTAGTACTTGTTAACTACAGTGGTCTTACAGTTGAACAGGATACTGCTTTACGTAAGGAATTAAGAGAAGCTGGTGTTGTATACAAAGTATACAAGAACACAATGATGCATCGTGCATTCGAAGGTACTCAGTGCGAAGAACTTATCCAGCACTTACATGGAACAAACGCTCTGGCAATCTCTGCTACAGACGCAACTGCTCCTGCAAGAATCCTTGATAAATTCGCAAAGAAGAACCCGGCTTTAGAGTTAATCGCAGGTGTCGTTGAAGGAAACTACAACGATCAGGCAGGTATTCAGGCACTGGCTGGAATCCCGTCCAGAGAAGAACTTCTTGGCAAACTGCTTGGAAGCATCCAGTCTCCGATTACAAACTTCGCTCGTGTGCTTAATCAGATCGCTGAGAAAAACGGCTCTGAAGCAGCAGCTGAATAATTTTTATTAACGCCTAAGGGCACAAAAAAGAACGAATCTAAAATAATATTATATGGAGGGAAATTAAAATGGCAAAATTAACAACAGAAGAATTTATTGCAGCAATCAAAGAATTATCTGTATTAGAATTAAACGACTTAGTAAAAGCTTGTGAAGAAGAATTTGGTGTATCCGCAGCAGCAGGTGTTGTAGTAGCAGCAGCTGGAGCAGCTGGAGAAGCAGCTGAAGAAAAAGATGAGTTCGACGTAGAACTTGCAGAAGTTGGACCAAACAAAGTTAAAGTTATCAAAGTTGTTCGTGAAGTAACTGGCTTAGGTCTTAAAGAAGCTAAAGAAATGGTTGACGGAGCTCCTAAGGTTGTTAAAGAAGGCGCATCCAAAGCAGAAGCTGAAGACATCAAGACAAAACTTGAAGCTGAAGGCGCTAAGGTTAACCTTAAATAATTGTCTTTCTATTATATATAGAAGATTTACAAGCAGGAATGCCGTTGGTGTTCCTGCTTTTTTTACAGAGCTGGAGGACTACAGATGATGAACAGAAAAGCAGCAGGAATATTCAGTATCATTATGGCGGTACAGCTTTGTCTGATCCCATATGCAGGCACAGACGTACAGGCTGCTCAATCAGAGGAACAATTGTTTGATGATTCATCAGAGGGTGTCGCGGCTTTCGGAGATGACTCAGCCCCAGATGTGCAGTCAGCAGAGAATCCTGCGGAAAATGAATCAGCAGAAGAATTTGGTGATGACGAAGGCTTCGGAGACGGAGAAGTGGAAACTTTTTCTGATGAAAATCCGGATCAGTCTGAGAAAAATATGCAGGAACTTGTGCTGAATGTACAAGATGGAGAGGATCTCACAGAGAAATTGAACGCATTGTTGACAGAAGCCAGCGAGAAAGCATCCGATGAAAAACCATGCAAGGTTGTTATACCGGCCGGAAGTTATACACTTACGGGAACTCTGCATATGTACAGTAATATTTATCTGTATGCAGAAGGGGCGATCATAACCAAAATTTCTCCACGGAAAGAAATTCTGCTCCGTCTGGGAAATTCCCAGACGTCAGCGGGCGGTTATGACGGCTATCATAACATAACCATTGAAGGCGGAACGTGGGATGCGAACTATGAATGTGTAGAGGACAAAGAAGGTTCTGGCGGTTTTGTTGGTTTTCGAATCGGACACGCTACAAATGTTACAATAAAGAATGTCACATTTCTTAACAATCTCAAATCGCATTTTCTGGAGTTTGCAGGGGTAAAGAATGCAGAGGTTACTGGATGTACATTCCGGGGCTACTGGAAGGATTTTGAAGGTGGTGGTCAGGAATGCATTCAGATCGATGCATGCATGCCGAGAATTTTTCCAGGCTATCTGCCATATGACGGAAGTGTCTGTGAGAATATTGTGATAAAGAACAACACATTTGAAGATGTATTTGCCGGAATCGGAAGTCACAGTATGATGTTCGACAGACCGTATAAGAACATCACAATCTGTGATAATCAGTTCTCCAATCTGAAAAAGAGAGCAGTATGGTGCCTGAACTACCAGGATACAGTGGTAACAGGAAACACTATGAATGATGTTGGCGGAGGTGTTTATGTGCGTTCCGTTTATACCAGAAATGCACATACAGCCAGTGGGCAGGAGGTATCTTCGGAAGGGAATCAGTATGCAGAGAATATTCTGATCGCTGACAACCAGATCACAGTGAAGGAGCCGACAGTCATAGACGATAAACAGTGGGACGGATATGGTATCTGGATTTCCGGTGAGGTATCGCAGGGATCTGCGGGAGAAATTATTCCAACGGAGGATGATGATCCGGAGAATACAGCCAGTCCTGCTACAAATGGAGTGCCGGTAGGAAGATATATTGTACGTGGTGTTATTGCCAGAAATAATACGATCAGCGGAAATTGTGATGGAATTAAGATTTCGCTGGCCGAGAACTGTACATGCAGAGGAAATACCATAAAGCTTTCAGAAAATCATACATACAATAATATGGGAATCAGTGTGGTCAAGGGCAGTAATATCAGATTATCCTATAATAATATTTCCGGTGGAAACGGATATGGAATCTATGCGGTCGGGACAGATGCTTCCGGGAAATCCTGCCTGATTTATGGGAATGCAGTTTCTGGATTTGAAAAGGATGGAATTTATGTGGGCCGTTTTGCTTCAGGAAGCCGGATTGAAAGAAATAAGATCAGTGCAAATGCGAAGAATGGTATATTTGTAAAACATACAGGAAAAAGTATCATTAATGGCAATTACACATTTAAAAATAAAGAAAGAGGTATACTTTTGCAGAAATGTGAATCTGCAGATGTAACAGATAATTTTTCATCCGGAAATGGTATGAATGGAATTGAACTTAATGTAAAGAGTAACAAATCCAGGGTACAGGGAAATATCTGTGGCGCCAATAAGAAATCAGGTCTGCGTGTTGCAAATTCAAAAGAGATTACTGTAGATGGAAATTCTTTTCGGAGTAATAAAATATACGCAGCAGAATTCAGCAATTCCCGTATCAGCAGTTATAAAAGCAACAGCTTTGATGGAAATGGGAACTCAAACCGTATTCGCATAAAGAACAGTAAAATGCCAGAAAAATAGTCAGATCCGGAAATATGGATTACAGAAAAAAGAGTTATTGAAAAAAATAGCATTAC
>NZ_JAHLQG010000014.1 GCF_018919065.1 Blautia sp. MSJ-9
CTACGCCCACTGCAAATGCACCTGAAAACAAAAATATTTCCTGCCTGTTGGCTGGCTATGGGACTGCCGGGCTGTTACTGCTCACTTCGTTCACAGTAATGCGCCTTGCAACGACAGGCTATGCAGATGAGATTTCCTCACAGAACATTTTGCAGGATGGTAACGCATGAACCGGGACTGGTGAATAGTTGCAATTTTTCTAAATTTTTTATGGTAAGTTATATTTTGGCGTGATAGAATGAGAATTGTATTTATTATAGAAGGAACTTATTACAAAAAGAATTTATAAAATGAATTTTTATAGAAAGGATTTCTTATTCATATGATTAAATTGATTGCTTCAGATATAGATGGAACTTTGGTAAAGGATGGGACTCTGGCTATTGACAGAGAGTATATGGAGGTTATCGGAAGGCTGATTGATAAGGGGATTATGTTTGTAGCATGCTCCGGACGGCAGTACAGAAGTGAGAGAAAGCTGTTTGCCCCTGTCGCAGACAGACTGTTTTACATTACCGACGGTGGTACTGTCGTAAGAACTCCGAAGGAGATTCTGAAAGTAGATACTATGCCTGATGAAATATGGAAAGGAATGCTTTCTATGGTTCATGAGAGTCTGCCTTCCTGCGATTACTATATTGCCACACCTGACCGTGGCTTTGCAGAGGATGGCGGCAGCCGTATGTTTCACTGGCTGAGAGATTCTTACGGATATGATATCCAGGAAATTTCTGATCCCCGTATCCTTGAGGATCAGCAAATCATCAAATTCTCTGTCTATCATCCAAATGCCTGTGAAGAATTATGTGCTCCTGTATTTACCCCTGCATGGAAAGATAAAGTCACTCTAGTCTCTGCCGGTAAGGAATGGATGGATGCCACACTCCAGGGATCCGGCAAGGGTCCGGCTCTGGATTTTCTGCAGAAATATCTGGGCATTGCACCTGATGAAACCTGTGCTTTCGGAGATAATATCAATGATATTGAAATGCTCCGTGAAGCAGGTTATAGCTACGCAGTCTCCAACTCTCGCCCGGAAGTACAAGCTGCTGCCAAAAATACCTGCCCGCCTTACTGGGAAAATGGAGTTCTGCAGATTTTGAAAACGTTCCTGTAAATAATAAATAGCTTTAAACCTAATGCAGCAAATAAACAAATACTCAGGGTGTATTTGCGAATCCTGCACAATACACCCTTCTTTTCCAGATCTAGTATTTCACCATATTATGGCAATACATTTTCAAGTACTTGCCATTCTTCGCCTTTAATGTTATCAGAATAATTATCCATACAAATACATAGTTCATCTGTAACTGCATCATTACGTACAATACCACCATGCAGACTGTATTTCTCAAGATAAGTTTTTAACACCTTAAACTTCTTTTTTGTATAAATATCTATATCCTGACTATTGCCCCCACGGTCAAAACCGCCTTTTGTTTCAATAATCCATATCTCGTCATTCACAGAAATTATATAATCAGGATAAAACAGCTTTTGTTTATTAGAATTATCCTCATATACAATAGAAAGATACTCGTTACCTTTATCTCCATTTTTGTACCACCATTGTACACTATCGGAATGTTCACAAAATTTTTCAAACTTAACCTCTGGTGTAGACCGAGGTGCAGCTGAAGAAAGATACCCCTGATACACATTTTTTCTATATTCCATTTGCGTTTTTGCATCACAATTATAAGTAAATAAACACGATTGTGGAATATGAAAATCATAATATGATTTAGTCTTTATATCAAAAACTAATTGTGCATTTTCATATGCCATGGCATGGCGCACTAAATTTTGAAGCTTATCAGCATTATTCAATACAAATGCATAAACTTCTCTTGGCTCCAACGCAAGAATTTTTTTACTATATTTAAAATTTTTGTCAAAAAGCTTACGTATAATAGTATTCATATAGGAATATTCCATTCCTATTTCCAAACCTATTTTACTAATTTTTTGATGATAATCCCGTCCATGTTTATGAGTATTCAGTTTTTCAGTAACAGAAATATCATTCAAATCCGAAGCAGAAAAATCAAGAGTAGACGTTTCACCAGAAATAGTATGTTTAATAATATTTTCGCTCATTTCAAACTTTGCTTTTTTAAGCAATACATAATTTTCAGCTTTGTTAGTTCCTATCCCGTATTCCTTTTGAGCATAGGATACAATAGCCTGTAATGCTTTCTGTGGATTACGTGTAGTAGTCACCATTGTTCTTTGCTCTCCTGTAAGCGCAATATTTTTATACTCATTCTTTAAAAATAATGTACTTGCATTCAACGCACCTTTATTAAGTGCTATTTTTACACCTGCCGTAAATTTTTCGTCAAAAGTATAAAGATAGCAGCTGTCGAGTAAATCATCTTTATAATGCTTAGCCTCTGGCATACGGCGAATACGTCCTATCGTTTGTATCTCAAAAGTCTCATCCATACCATCTCTAAGTTTTACAAGAATATATGCTCTTGGACAGTCCCACCCAGTCGCAACAGATTGTTTGATAATAACTGCTGAAGATTTTGCATCTGGCTTATCTATATTCTCTAAGTTTTCATGCCTGTTAGAAAGCCATACTGCAAGCTGACCATTTTCATATGTCATACCCTGTTTTTCCAAATATCTCTCAACTTCATCCTGTAAAAGTTCTGATTTATTTGGAATTTGAATTATAATCAACGGATTTATATTTATCTCACGTTCTAAAAATGCTGCATGCAAATCTCTTTGTTTTTGCAGTGCTCTTTCCAATAAAAACGCTGTCTGATTTTCCGTTTCTATCTTTTGTGAAAAATCCTGATTGATAACAAGCATCTTTTTAATGAGCCCTTCCGAAATGACCTTTTCTTCTGGAACTTCAATTATTTCCGCTTTTGCGATTCCTTTCGGAGTAGCTGAACAGCGAATAATTTTATTTGTATGAAAATATTGTATAATTTCATCCGCTTTTATAGTATTATTCTGATGACTCTCGTCAACTATGATAATGAAATGCAACCCATCATTCAAAGCATGCTGAATATGCTCTAAAAAATTGGTTCTTTCACTATCCTTAAGAGCCGTATTTCCTTTCTTTGTAAGCTTTTCCCAATTTATAAAACAGTTGTCATTTTCTTTAAATCCATCTGTCATTACATCCGAAAGCAATTTTGTTTGTGAATCATGAATGTATTTATCCATTTTTGCCTTACTTTGTTCTGCAAGGTTTCCTTTACCCGGTGTAAGCCATACAAAAATATTTTTTGAAAAAGACTGTATATATTGATGCATAAAATATGTCAAAATAATTGTTTTTCCACTGCCCGTAGGACTCTTTAGAATAATGTCACGTGTCAGAGTATCCATTGCATTAAACAATGATTTTACAGCCTCCAATTGAAAATTTTTTAACTTCATAATTCTATACTCTTCCCTTCATTAGTATTTAATCGAACCATTCGATTATGAACAAGCAGTGGAATATCTCACGTATTTACTCAAGCAAAAACTCTTCTTCACTCAATACTCCTGCAAATCACTATAATAATACTCAGGAACAATATTGATTTCAATATCATTTATACGCAATTTCTTTTCCTGTTCTTCATCAGGTAAAATATCATACCCCATATATAGTTTCTGACATTTTTTTACTTTTTCCACATCTGCAATAAATTCATTAAATTCATCTTCTGTCAGTGTAATAGCAATTTTATCACTGTCCGTAAAATTCACACCATTTTCAAGTTCCACTAACTCACGGATATGATTTAACAATTCATCTGTATATTCATAATACATGCGTTCACCAGTAGGAATATACTCTACTTTATAATATTTAAGACTCTCATTGTAGCCTTCTGAATCTATCACTCGCTTAATACGTTTATATGTTACATCACGGCAAATATTATTTTCATTATTTGTACATAGAATAAATTTACGATTCCCACCATCTTCTGCATTCAATTTCATAACAGAGTGTCCTGTTGTTCCAGATCCGGCAAAAAAGTCAAGTATTGTAGTTCTTTTACCAGAACCAATTTTTATAATCCTGCTTATGAGTTCTAACGGTTTGGGAAAATCAAATTTTCCTTTTCCCAGTATCATCTGTACTTCTTTTGTTCCTTTTTGAGAAATAAATTCTTTATCATCCCATACAGTCTTTGCCGTTTGTGTAAGCTTACGTTCTTTTTGGAAAATTCGTATTTCACCATCTCGTCCACGATAAGCAGTAAGTTCATCTATTCTTTTGGCTGCTGTATCTTTTCCCCATCGCCATACACTTTCCAAATCATTTATCGTACTCGCCCACACTTCAATATAACCATCTTTAGGCTCTGTTGAAACCAAGCATAATCCCTCTTCATCTGGATGCTCAATATCAACATAAAATGGGTAACGTAAGTTAGGACGATTAGACGAATTAAAAGCCTGAACATTACGATTTCTCAAACCCTTTAAATTAAATCCTCCGATTTCATCTCTATATCGATATTTTGCGCCATCAACTTCAATTTCATTAAGCTGAACTAAATTTATATCATTTGCATATACAAGAATATATTCATGAGTTTTCGCAAATGCACCATAGCGGCGTCCTTCAGGTTTAACAACAACCACTATAGTTGAAATATAATTATCTATGCCAAAAATCTCATCACAAATTAATTTTAATGGATATAATTCATTATCATCAATAGAAATAAAAATCACGCCATTTTTCGAAAGAAGTTTTTTAGATAATTTCAACCGGGTATAAAGTAAAGAGGACCACTTTGAATGCTGAAATGTGTCATTTTTGTCTATTTGATTATCTGAATATACAAATCCTTCACTTAATGTATTATAAGGCGGATCTATATAAATCAGATCTATCGCCTCTTTATGTGTTTTTTCAAGTAATTTCAATGCAGCAAGATTATCACCCTCAATAATAGAATTCACTTCACCTCCCCTGCCTATAAATAACCCCTTTTCTTCTGTAAGTACTGGTGTATAAATATTAAGTACCTCATCTATTTCCTCACGATGTTCTTCAAATACAAGACCATACTTTTTACCATTCACTTCTTTCTCAAGTTCAGAAAGATACGACAACAGATTCCCCGTATTTTCATCCTGCGGTACAGATGAGATAAATGTACGTATTTCTTTAATTTTATTTAACAAACTTTCTCTTTTTTGCTTTGTAATATTCCCTGTTCTATTTTCATCAACCCCAGCTTTTGCTTCTTCTTCAGATACAGCACTTCCCTTTCTATTTTCCAAAACAGAATCTATCAGATCATACACTCCTGATTCTTTCCAAAATTCTGTAACTCCCAATACATCAAGTGTTTTATCTTTAATTTCATCTATAACTGGTTCACACACACATGAGATAATAAATACTAAGATTTTTATTGCAATCAACCATTTACTTTTTTTAATCTTATCCCATTCAATTTTTGGAAAAAAATGCTTTTCACTGATAATTTCCGTAATTTCCTCATTAATATCTTCCTGAGTGATTTCACCGCTTTCATATAAATCTTCAACATTATCTACGGTAAAATCATTTTGAAATATATCTGCTAAATTACATTGAGTAAGAGCATCCATAATATTTGCAATTTCAGAAAAATCCAGCCCCGCGATTGCATTCATAACAGCTGAATTTGTCTGCAATCCTGATATAATTCCTTTTATATTCATATTCTCAAAAGTTTTCACCAATTCCAAATTTGGAGCATATATGCTATTTATTATATTAACTGAATCTACAATTGGAGCAACATTTTTTCTATATTCCTCAATTGCCTCAACAGCACCATCCATAGACACATTTGATTCCACAAATATTTTTTGCAATTCTCCTACTGCCGCCAATGCACCTGTTGTTCCCATATTTCTTGCAAGATTATTCAAAAAATCAAACGAATTATCATTTATACTCATCACATTCTCCTCATTACATTTTCCTGCTATGATAACAAACTTTATTTTTCCAAGAGTCTTCCCTTCTTTTCACTGTATACCGACTTATAACGAACAATTTCATCATTTTAATATTGTATCAAAATCACCCCCGTTTGCAAGTAAAAAAATATTTCCTTTATTAACTCCTGCCAAAAAACAGCGCAGAAACATCTTTGATTTCGCGTGCATTTGCAGGGGGCTTAGAACTTCTTAGCTGGTAAAAATATGCGTTATAAGAAAAATGACCCACTGTCTGAGCCGCAAAATGCGGCGAGTTTGGGTCATTTTTCTTATGGTTTTAGCATATTTTTAGCAGCTTAGAAGTTCTTAGGCTCCGAAACCGCACGCGAAATCAAAGATGTTTCTGCGCGTCCCTTTTTCAAATACTTAAGCTTCTTTTACTGCATCTTTCATAGATTTCACATACTCTTTCACATACGGCACACAATCAACTCCATGTGCTGCACATAATTTCACAATTGCAGATCCTACAATTGCACCGTCAGACTGTGCTGCCATCTTCTTCGCCTGTTCCGGTGTGGAGATTCCGAATCCTACTGCGCAAGGAATGTCTTTTGCAGCTTTTACCAGTTTCACCATTGCGCCGATGTCTGTCGTAATGTTGGTTCTGGTTCCTGTAACGCCGAGGGATGATACGCAGTATACAAACCCTTCTGCTTCTTTTGCGATCTGTGCGATTCTCTCATGAGAAGTCGGTGCGATCAGGGAGATCAGATCGATGCCGTATTTCTTGCATACAGTATCAAACTCTTCTTTTTCTTCAAACGGTACATCCGGCAGGATCAGGCCGTTCATTCCAATTTCTGCGGCTGTTTTGATGAAGCGTTCTGTTCCATAAGAAAATACTACGTTTGCGTAGGTCATAAATACCATAGGAATGAAACTGTTCTTTCTGATCTTTACTACCATGTCAAATACTTTATCTGTCGTTACGCCACCGGAGAGGGCTCTTACATTTGCTCCCTGGATCACCGGACCTTCTGCTGTCGGGTCGGAGAATGGGATTCCAAGTTCAATCAGGTCTGCACCTGCTTCCTCCATTGCGTATACAAGCTGTTCTGTCACCTCCAGAGACGGGTCTCCGCAGGTGATAAACGGGATAAATGCCTTACCTTTTTCAAATGCTTCTGCGATTTTCTTATTCATGGATATCCTCCCCTCTGTAACGTGCGATTGCTGCGCAGTCTTTATCTCCACGTCCGGAGATTGTGATGACTACGATCTGGTCTTTGCTCATCTGTGGAACAATCTTCTTTGCGTAAGCTACTGCATGAGCGCTCTCGATTGCAGGGATGATTCCCTCTGTTCTGGAGAGGTATTCAAATGCTTCTACTGCTTCTTCGTCTGTGACTGGTACATATTCAGCACGTCCTGTGTCATAGAGATGTGCATGTTCCGGTCCGATTCCCGGGTAGTCCAGACCTGCGGAAATGGAGTATACCGGTGCGATCTGGCCGTATTCGTCCTGGCAGAAGTAGGATTTCATTCCGTGGAAGATTCCCAGTTTGCCGGTTGCGATGGTTGCTGCTGTCTCTGCTGTGTTTACACCGCGGCCTGCTGCCTCGCATCCGATCAGACGGACGTCTTTGTCATTGATGAAGTTGTAGAATGTTCCGATTGCATTGGAGCCGCCGCCTACACATGCGAGAACTGCATCCGGAAGTCTGCCCTCTTTCTCAAGGATCTGTTCTTTGATTTCTTTGGAAATGACTGCCTGGAAATCACGGACAATTGTCGGGAATGGGTGCGGGCCCATTACGGAGCCGAGTACATAATGAGTATCGGAAATACGATTTGTCCACTCTCTCATTGTCTCGGAAACAGCATCTTTCAGTGTTGCTGTACCGGAGGTAACTGCGTTAACCTTTGCTCCGAGAAGGCGCA
The DNA here is from genome assembly GCF_018919065.1 of Blautia sp. MSJ-9. Classification (GTDB taxonomy): domain Bacteria; phylum Bacillota; class Clostridia; order Lachnospirales; family Lachnospiraceae; genus Blautia_A. The sequence goes on from NZ_JAHLQG010000014.1 coordinate 7,861, forward strand.
TTCTGTATACGTTTAATGCCTGACGTTCTGTGTCTTCTTTTCCCATGAAGATTTCACATTCCATACCCATGAGAGCTGCTGCTGTTGCTGTGGCTACACCGTGCTGTCCTGCACCTGTTTCTGCGATGACACGGGTTTTACCCATTTTCTTGGCAAGGAGTACCTGGCCAAGTACGTTGTTGATCTTGTGGGCGCCTGTGTGGTTTAAATCTTCTCTCTTTAAGTATACTTTTGCGCCGCCAAGGTCTTCTGTCATGTGGGATGCAAAGTAGAGACGGGATGGTCTTCCTGCATATTCGTTCAGAAGCTCTGTGAGTTCTGCATTAAATTCTGGATCATCTTTGTAGTGGTTGTAGGCTTCTTCCAGTTCGATGACAGCATTCATTAATGTTTCCGGTATGTACTGTCCTCCGTGGATGCCGAATCTTCCTTTTGACATCTGTGTATCCTCCTTGTATATCTAATTATGGTAATAATAAAATCCAGTTTCTATTGTTTTTCAAATCTATATAGGATTCTTCTAATTTCTTACTTCCTATTACTTTTTATAATTGAAGCAGAATACTTTCTTAATTTACTCAAAGCAGAACATTTATCTGGCTTTATCTAAGCTTTTTGCATTCTGTTCTATATCTTATTATTTTTATACACCAGATTCACTGCTTCCAGTATTTTCTGTCTGTCCTTTACACCCTCTGTCTCTACGCTGCTGCTTAAATCTACCGCATAAGGACGGATCATATGAACTGCCTGTTCAAGGTTCTCAGGGCCGAGGCCTCCTGCAAGGAAAAATAGTCTGGTTATCTCCGGGATCAGGGACCAGTTAAAGGTCTTACCGGTTCCGCCGCCTCCCTGATCCAGCAGGATGTAATCTGCAGGGCTTTGCAATGCCTGTTCGATATCCTGAGCTGTTTTTATGGAAAAGGCTTTGATGACCTGGTGTCCGGTGCTTTTCTGGATCCTTCGGATGTAGTCATCATCTTCCTGTCCGTGGAACTGCGCGATCTGGATGGTTCCGTCAAGAAGCAGTTCCTCTACCCTTTCCGGGGAAGCGTTTACAAAAACACCTACCGGGATAATGTCCGGGTGCAGGTTTGCGATAAGAGTTCTTACCTGATCACCTGTGACATTTCTGGTGCTTTTGGGAAATTCTATGATAAATCCGCAGTAGTCTGGTTTTGCCTCGTTTACATATGTAATGTCTTCCGGACGTTTCAGACCGCAGATTTTAATTTTTGTTCTTTGCTGTTGTTCTTTATTCATATCAATTCCTCTACAGATGATACTCAAATTGAAAGTTTTCAACCATTCTGAATTTGCTGATAAACTTTTAATTGAATCAGCTTGCAAATGTTCACTTAACTTATAATATAGTTTCAGCAAATCAGAAAGCTACTTATTTCAATTATTCATGAGCAATATGCTGTAGTAAATATTACCGTTTTAATGTAATGGACTGCCATTCAGACTTTCCAGCGCTGCTTTCTTATCCGGGCTTCGCATAAGTGTTTCACCAATCAGTACGGCATCTACCTGATTTTCATAAAGAAGTTTGATATCGTCCGGGGTACGGATTCCGCTTTCAGAGACAAAGACTACATTGTCCGGTGCCATTTTTCTCAGGCGAATACTGTTGTTCATATCTACCTGGAATGTTCTGAGGTCGCGGTTGTTTACTCCGACAATCTCTACCCCCAGATTTAAGGCTCTGTCTACTTCGTACTCATCATGTGCTTCTACCAGCGCATCCAGTCCCAGCTCTTTTGCAAGCTGTCTGTAGGCTCTCAGTGCACCGTCATCGAGGATTGCGCAGATAAGAAGTACTGCAGATGCTCCCAGGGACTTTGCCTGGTAGATCATATATTCATCTACTGTGAAATCCTTTCTGAGCACCGGAATCTGTACGGTAGCTGCGATTTCTTTCAGGTACTGGTCGGATCCCTGGAAATAGAAAGGTTCTGTGAGGCAGGAGATTGCGCTTGCACCTGCCTGTTCATATTCCTGCGCGATCGCCAGATATGGAAAATCCGGTGCGATCAGACCCTTGGACGGGGACGCTTTCTTTACTTCGCAGATATAGGACATGCCATCCTTCTGCAGTGCCTGCAGGAATGTCATTTTCTGTGATGCGGTTTTGTTGATCTCCTGGATTCTGTTCTCCAGTTCGGATATGGAAACCTGTGCTTTTTCTTTTGCGATCCGTTCAGTTGTTCTGGCTGCGATTTCTTCTAATATATTCTTCATAAGCTTTATGATTATTCTTTCATATTCTTTGTTTCGCTGTTACTTTTTATTTATGACCTCTATCATCACATTATTTTTCACTATGTATTCCCAACGTTTCTATCTATAAATACAAGTCAATAATGTAATAAATAATATCAGGAAGTTCACCAGAGTTATTTATTTGTCTCTTCCACAAATTCTTCCAGTTTCTTCAGTGCCGCTCCGCTGTCGATAAGGGATTCCGCAAGTTTCACACCTTCTTCTATGGAAGCTGCTTTTCCTGCGATATAAAGTGCTGCACCTGCATTTAAGCAGACTGCCTGACGCTTCGGTCCTCTTTCTTCGCCTTTTAAAATTGCTTTGGTAATCTCTGCATTCTCTGCAGGAGTGCCGCCTGTGAGAGCGCCTTTCTCGCATTTCTCATAACCAAACTGCTCCGGTGTGATCTCGTAGGATGTGAATTTGCCATCCTTGATCTCGCATACAGATGTCGGTGCACACATGGAAATCTCATCCAGGCTGTCCTGTCCGTAAACAACCATTCCTCTGTTTACACCAAGGTTTGCCATTACCTGTGCAAGTGGCTCTACCAGTGCCTGATCATAAACGCCCATCAGTTCCATGTTTGCGCCTGCCGGGTTGCTTAACGGTCCAAGAATGTTAAATACGGTTCGGATACTCAGTTCTTTTCGGATCGGTGCTACGTATTTCATGGCGATGTGGTAGTTCTGTGCAAATAAGAAGCAGATGTTGATCTTCTTCAGAATCTCTGCACTGCGTTCCGGTGTTAATGTGATCTTGACGCCAAGTTCTTCCAGAACATCTGCTGCACCTGATTTGGAGGATGCTGCTCTGTTTCCGTGTTTGGCAACCGGAACACCGCCTGCTGCGATCACCAGGGAAGAAGTGGTGGAAATGTTAAAGGAGTTTGATCCATCTCCGCCTGTACCTACGATTTCCAGAACATCCATGTCGTGGAGAAGTTTGATACAGTGTGCTCTCATGCCTGCTGCAGAAGCTGTGATCTCGTCAATGGTCTCTCCTTTTAAGGATAAAGCTGTAAGATAGGCGGACATCTGTACAGGTGTTGCCTGACCGCTCATGATCTCGTCCATTACAGTTTCTGCTTCTGTGTATGTTAAGTCCTGTTTCTTTGATAATTTGATAATGGCTTCTTTAATCATTTCTTACTACCTCCATGAAATTCTCTATCATCACTCTGCCGTCCGGTGTCATTACAGATTCAGGATGAAACTGTACTCCGAAGACAGGATATTTCGTATGTTCCACTGCCATGACCTCGCCGTCCTCTGACTCTGCAGTCACTTTCAGTTCCTCCGGCAGAGTATCTTTCAATGCTGCCAGAGAATGATATCTGGCTGCTGCAAAAGTATCCGGCAGTCCTTTGAAAAGCTGGCTTTCACATGTTTTGTACATCAGTTTTTTCTTTCCATGCATCAGTTCTTTTGCATAAGATACAGTTCCGCCAAAGGCTTCGCAGATAGACTGATGTCCCAGACATACACCAAGGATTGGGATCTTTCCTACAAATTCTTTGATGACCGGGATGCAGATGCCTGCGTCTTCCGGACGTCCCGGACCAGGGGATAAAATGATGGCTTCCGGTTTCATCTCTGCGATTTCTTCCAGTGTACACTCATCGTTTCTCACTACCTTGATGTCCGGCTCTACTGCTCCGATGAGCTGATATAAGTTATAGGAAAAGCTGTCATAATTATCGATCAGTAATATCATTCTAATCCCTCCTGTGCCTGTTTAATTGCCTGTACCACGGCTCTTGCCTTGTTGCAGCATTCCTGGAATTCTTTTTCCGGAACACTGTCTGCCACGATTCCGGCTCCGGAGCGGATACAGATTTCTCCATTCTTTTTGTAGACCAGTCGGATGGCAATGCAGGTATCCAGGTTTCCTGCGAAATCCAGATAACCGATGGCGCCACCGTAGATTCCTCGTTTGCTCTGTTCCAGTTCTTCGATGATCTGGCAGGCTCTGAATTTCGGTGCTCCGGAAAGGGTTCCTGCCGGAAGTATGGAGTCTACTGCGTCTACCGCATCTTTATCATCCCGGATGATTCCTGTTACTGTAGAGCCCAGATGCATAACATGGGAAAAACGTTCTACGCAGAGGTATTTCTCTACTTTTACGGTTCCGATCTTGCTGATCTTTCCGATATCATTTCTGCCAAGATCCACCAGCATGTTGTGCTCTGCCAGTTCTTTCTCGTCTTTGAGAAGTCCCTCTTCAAGAGCTTTATCCTCTTCTCTTGTCTTTCCTCTTGGTCTGGTTCCTGCCAAAGGGAAAGTACTCAAAGTGCCTTTCTCCAGTTTCGCAAGTGTTTCAGGTGAAGCACCTGCAAGTTCGATGTCATCACTGGAGAAGTAGAACATATACGGTGACGGGTTCGTTGCACGGAGAACACGATAAGTATCGAACAGGCTTCCTGTTGCTTTTGCACGCATCGGATTAGAAAGTACTACCTGGAAAATATCGCCCTCTTTGATGTAGTGTTTGGCTTTCTCCACCATGTCTGCGTATTTTTCTTTCGGGAACTTCGGCTGGATCTCGGACTGAAGTTTCAGTGGTTCGAATTCCATGTGCTCCCCGTTTCGGATGAGCTGTGCCATTTCCTCTAATTTCTTTACCGCTGCTTCGTAGGATGCTTCCAGGTCATCTGTCATTACGCCGGTGATCAGGAGGACTTTCTGTTTGAAGTGGTCAAATACAATGACCTGGTCGAAAAGCATTAAGTCCATATCGCGGAAGTCCTGCTGTTCTTTGTCCTCAAGTTTCAGTTTTGGTTCGCTGTATTTGATGTAATCGTAGGAGAAATATCCTACCAGTCCGCCGGTGAATGGCGGCATATTTTCCATTACAGGAGTTTTGTATTCCCGGATGATCTTGCGGAGGGTATCGCCGGGATGTTTCACCTGCTTTACAGTTTCTTCGGCATTTCCCTCAGCATCTGTTTTACGGATCTTCAGGGTACCATCTGTGCAGGTGATCTCCATGGATGGTTCATATCCCAGGAAAGAATATCTGCCCCATACCTCTGTCTGGCTGGCGCTTTCCAGCAGGTAGCAGTGGCGGCTGGCTTTTCGCAGGATGCGCATTACTTCTACCGGTGTGTATCTGTCTGCGTAGAGTTCTCTGCACAAAGGAATGCGACGGTATTCTTTTGTCTGTGCAAGCTGTTTGATGGTTTCTAATGTTGGATACATGGGAACACCTCCTGTGGTTGATTGGTTTCTGTCCGGAGGAATAGAAAACGCCCGTCCACGACAGAATTTATGTTTCTGTCAAGGACGAGCGTATATATTTCACCCGCGGTGCCACCTTGATTTACGGTATGATCCGTACTCTTTGCGAAATACCTTCATATTTCCGGCAACTGACGTATGCCCCACGTCGCAAGATACTAAGCTGGTTCTTATTGCTTTTCACTGCGCCCTCAGCGGCCCATTTGGCAGACTGCATTTCCACCCGGCTCTCACCTACCCGGATTCTCTGTGCGCGCATGACTGCTTTGACTTCCGCTTCATCGGTTTAGTCTGTTAAATTTATAAAAAATTTACCACTGCTAACTTCATTTGTCAACCCCTAAATTTGAAATTGTTATATATTTTTATTATTTTGATAGGAAATATATAAAATTAGTATTTTTCGGCAGAAACAGATAACTTACTTAGTGAAAAAAGAAAGCGTGAAATCCACCATTTATGAATCTCACGCTTTCTGCCTGTTTTATTTATGCCCGGATATCAGATAATTTTATCTTTTATTTCTTCTGTGCTTCTTTTTTCTTAATATCAAGAATTTCTTCAGCAATCTCTACTTCGGATTTCTCATCCGGTGGAAGTACGATATTCAGGACGATTGCAAACAATGCTGCAGGCACGATTCCGGAGCCGCCGAAGATCAGTGTGATTGCCTGTGGAAGATGTGCAAGTACTGCGGAGTTTGCGCCAAGTCCATATCCAAGACCAAGTGCAACAGAAACGATGGTTACATTTCTTGGTGTTACCGGCCACTTGGTGATCAGCTGGATACCACTAACTACGATGGATGAGAACATCATAACCGCTGCACCGCCAAGTACGCTCTGCGGCATAATGGAGATCAGCGCTGCAAGTTTCGGGAACAGACCGCATGCGATCAAGAAGATACCACCTGTTGCGATGGAGAAGCGGTTTACGACTTTATTCATGGCAACAAGGCCTACATTCTGGCTGAATGATGTATTTGGAAGTACGCCAAATACTGCTGCCAGTGAAGATCCAAGACCGTCACACATAACACCGCCTGAAAGTTCTTTGTCTGTAGCTTCTCTTCCAAGTCCACCCTCTGTGATACCGGAGATATCACCAACTGTCTCAACAGCTGTTACTACGAACATGATACAGATCGGGACGATAGCTTTTGCGTCAAATGCCCATTTGACAGGCATGATCTTTGGTACTGCAAACCAGGATGCGCTTGCTACTTTATCCCAGTTTAATACCCATGACTTGGTTGCTTCTACAGTTGCACCTGCATCGTCTACATAGGTAAATGTGGTCGGCAGAACTGCTGCCATGATGCTTACCAGTACATAACCTACGATAATACCGATCAGGATAGATGCAAAGCTTGTGAATCCTTTGGTTCCGTGTTTCAGCGCAACGATCACGATCAGAACCACAAGACCTACGAAAAGGTTCTCAAGTGAACCATAGTCTTTAGAGGAGCTTCCACCTCCAAAAGAGCCAATACCAACTGAGATCAGTGAAAGACCGATTGAAAGTACAACGGTTCCTGTTACAACAGATGGGAAAAATTTTCTCAATGGTTTGAGGAAGCTTCCCAGCACTGTCTCAAAAAGACCGCCGATAAAGGATGCTGCCATGATGGCGCCATAGGCTACTACGCCGTTTCCCATGACTCCGGCAACGCTCTGACATACGCCAATGAAACCGGAACTGGTACCCATAACGATCGGGAGTTTACCGCCGACCGGTCCGATGGTAAATACCTGAACTAAAGTTACGATACCTGCGATGAGCATGGCATTCTGCAGAAGTGCCACCTGTAATTCTCCGCCAGGTTCGATCCCGCAGGCTGCTGTGATGATCAGAAGAGGCGTAAGGTTTCCCACAAACATGGCCAGTACATGCTGCAGACCAAGTGGGATTGCCAGTTTCAGAGGCGGCCTTCCGTCGAGATCATAAGGTGTTACTGTGTTTTTCTCTTGTTTCTCCATTCCTTTCCCTCTCTTTCGTGGATGTTAAGGCGTTTTCCGGCAAGAGGCTTTTTCATGCTATAAAAAAAGATAGCTATCCCCCTGAGAATAACTACCTTGTTATCATCTCACTGCACTATTAATATAACCCTTGCTTTTACCCTTTAGTATTATAAAGGATTTGAGAAATTATGGCAATAGGTACGCAAAAATTTATGTATTAATATCAAAATATCGTTACTGTTCACTCCGTTCTCAGTAACGTAGCCAAAATTCATTCCAGATTGCCTACGGCAATGGAATTTTGGCTTGTATGTCTCGGGATTTTGGCATGAATATGCCAAAACACCTCGCGGAATAGTGATATGTGAACAGTAACAAAATATCAATAGACTTCACATCCAGACTTACTGTTTTCATGCACTACAGTGCCATATTTTTTTCTACCGCCTGCATTCTGTTTTCAAGATTTGCAACATGTTCTATCAGGTAACTGGTTTGTACTGTATTTACATGATTATTATGTGCTGCTTCTACGGCTTCATTAAATTTCTTTACCAGATAACCATGATTTTCCGCTAAGATTGAAATATTCCTATCAGTTACATTTTCAAGATGAAGTTTAACACCGTTTACTTCTTCTTTTAAATCACAAATATCTTTCTGTAACGGTTCAATAGCTTTCTGAACGGTAATTTCTACCGTTTCCTTCACCGTAGTTTCCATCATTTCCTTTAACATTTGCATGTCCTTTTTATCCAACATGTTTCTCACCTCCCGACACACTCGTCTTTTCACTTCTTTTCTGCTGATTATAACAAGTCCTGGATGTGAAGTCTATTAATGTTTTGATTTTCCATATATAACCATTATTAATTTTATGTTTCTTCTTAATAGTACATTTCATAATTCTTCTGTATCATAATTATTTGCAGGGAAATATCATGAAGAAGCAGCTTTTTGAATTGGCTTATTTAGAAATGAAAAAAAGCCCATAAACCCATCCTTCAGGTTTATAGACTTATCTTTCGTAGGTAGTAGCGAGAGGGGGATTCGAACCCTCGACACCACGGGTATGAACCGTGTGCTCTAGCCAACTGAGCTATCTCGCCATTTTCTTTTAAGATATGGAACCTATAGGGCTCGAACCTATGACCCTCTGCTTGTAAGGCAGATGCTCTCCCAGCTGAGCTAAGATTCCATATTTATCTATGACAGATTTCCCTGTCAAGTAGCGAGAGGGGGATTCGAACCCTCGACACCACGGGTATGAACCGTGTGCTCTAGCCAACTGAGCTATCTCGCCATTTTCTTTAAGATATGGAACCTATAGGGCTCGAACCTATGACCCTCTGCTTGTAAGGCAGATGCTCTCCCAGCTGAGCTAAGATTCCATATTTACTGTTTTGTTGAGTGGTTTCTGTTTTTCCCTGTCTCAACTTGCTTTGCTATTATATAATGGATTTTGTCGGATGTCAACACCTTTTTTGAAACTTTTTTAATTTTTTTTATTTTTCTAATTGTTTGTACATTTTAAAATAACTCTGGCCTAAAACTTCCCAAAATACAAGCCAAACAGAGTACCTCTATAACTCGAATCACTTGAACATTCGCAACCCCCCATTGCTTATTGCTTTTTGCAATTGAGGCAGGGAATTTACTTGATTCAGTTAAAACAAACGGCTCATAGTTTCGTTAAAACGAAACCCGGAAGCAGAATTGCTCATGACAACAACTTTGTTTCCGGGTTTCTCTTTCAGGAACTGTCTTTTTTATGGAACTGATTTTTATGCGAGGTCAAAACTTTTATAAGTTCTGCCTCAAGCTCCTTTTACTATATAATTTTTATTTTGTAATCTTTACAGAAGCTTTCTGGCCTTTGCCTTTGAGAATTTTCTGGTATGCACTTAATTTCGCTGCCGGAACTTTGATCACCGCTTTTGCAGAGATTCCCTTGAGTGCAGATGATCCTACCGTTTTCAGTGCATTCGTGCTGATTGTCATGGAAGTCAGTGCTTTGCATCCGTTAAATGCCTGTTTTCCAATTGATGTAACTTTAGACCCAATCTTGACACTCTTCAGTTTGGTGCATCCTGAGAATGCGTTATTACCGATTGCAGTTACCTGGAATGTGTAGCCATTAATCTTCACTGTTGCAGGAACAGTTACACTTGTCAGTGTTTTCTTTGTCGGAGCGTAAACGCTTACTGTTCCGTTTTTATATGCAGATTTGGTCACTTTATATTTCAGACTGCCAACAGTATATACTTTTCCCTTTGCAGGAACTGCAGCAATTTCAAAATTCTGGATTGCTGTGCCAACGTAATTACCTTTACCTGTAATGATTACAGATGCTGTAGAGCCGGCTTTTGTATTATTTGCATAGGAAACTGTGTAGTCTGTTCCCTTTTTCAGTTTCTTTCCATTCAAAGTTACAGTTACAGACGGTGTAATTGCCTTGCCAGCATAGACCTGTGTCTTAACTGTAGAAATCTGTGCAGATGCAATACTATTCAGGGATTCTCCTGCGAACTCATAGTAAGCAGGAATCTCAACTGCTTTTACTTTTTCCTCATTTGACCACCAGTCCACGTAGAATGCATAACGTTTATTTCCATCAATTCCGTCACTCAATCCCTCAAACTCATCCATATTCAAATACCGTGGCATCATTACCACACGCATTTCCTCGCCTTTTTCAACAATACCAAACTGGATTCTTATTTTGTAAATAGAATCCTCTTCAGGCAGGCTGCTGTTAATTGTCACCAGATTTGACGACTCTCCCTGATATGCTTTAACATACTCCCACCATCCATTACCTTCCATTTCTTTCCAGTCATAATTATATGTCGGTAAAAAGCAGTCCTGAGCAACAGGAACCCCTGCCGCCTGTGCCGCTTTTGTATCAAAACGAATAACATTCAGACCTCTGGGATATTCTTCCTCCTCGTACTTATATTTGCCGAGATCCAAAGCCCCACCTACATATAATTTTGCTTCCTGTTTCCCATCATTTCCAAGGAAAATGTCCTGATTATATCCATCTGCAAATTCTGCACTGTTAATTTCTCCAAATTTCAGGTATGCCCCTGGCTGTCCATAAACCACAAGATCAGGATGGAATTCTGCTTTATCAAAGTTCAGATATTCAGATACGATCAGTCTGCCGCCTTCTTTTACAGTTAGTTCCTTACAGTCAAGGCTTTTAACTACTGCATTAACAAGCTGAAGTTTGTCTGCTTTTACATTTGCATTCAGTCTGGCATCCATAAGTTCTGCTTCTCCAGCTCCCGTAAAAGTCATATTATTTGATTTTACAGAAATTCTGAAAAGAGAAAGTTTCTTACCTGCCGGTACATTTACAGATGAAATATTAACCGGAATAAAATCATCTGTATCTGTGCTTTCGTCATGATTGTTAGGACCTTCTACTTTAAGAGCTTTTACCCCATCTGGAACTGTAAGTGTACCACTGATCTTTGCTTTAGCACCAACATGTAAGAAATAATAACCATCTGTATTATTCTTTTTCTGATATGCAGTCATATATCTTTCTGCCAGTGCTGTGCTTGGTACCATTCCTATTCCCTCGCATCCGTCTTCCGGCCATTCACGTCTTCCATACGCTTCAAAAATTTCCTGTGCGGACATTCCTTCGCAGGCCTGGAACATCTCAATTCCAATACTGTTATCTTCATTCGGTCTCCAGGTTTTTCCGTCCATATCCAGCAAATAATCATTGTCCGGTACAGCAACATCAAACCTCTCGATCATTCCCAAAGCATCAACATCTGACATATCAAATTTCGCAGCAACTTTATTCTGTCCGATATCCAGCATTTCCCATTTTTCAAAATCACCCACGTACTGGATACCAATACCATATTGACCAGTCCTGTGCTCTCCGTTTTCTCCGTCAAATTCACCAGTTCCCCAGTCAAATGCCTTATGGAATACCGGAACTTTCTTTTCACTGTATCCTTCCATTTTAATCCATACGACCCAGTCTTCTTCTGTACGTCCGGTATCATTATAAAGATTGTAAAATTCAGAAGTGCCTCTGATATTTACATTTCTGCAATCTTTTCCAAAATGCAGATTCTCTACTCCTGAAATTCCGCCAAGAGTTGCATCCTCATAAAATACAACTGTATCATTTGATCCGCTTCCTTTAATCTCTCCTGATGTATAAAGCTGACGGAATCCAACGGTTCCCTGGCCTTCTTTAATCTCTATGGATTCTTTTTCATTTCCAACACCCCAGAATATAATGTTTCCATTTGGAGTAATGCTTCTGATCTTAACATCCTCTGAATAACCAACAAATACATTCAGTCCTGCCGGAACTACGATGTCTTCTTCTCCATTCAGATCATGAGGTATAACCAGGCAATATCCTGTATTCTCACCCTCTATGCCGTTTAGCGCATTTGAAAGAGTTGTGTCCTCGACCATTTTCATCTCTACTTCCGGTCGGTCTTCGGACTGTAAGCAATTATGATACTGTTCTTCCGTGATATATGCTACTTCATAATTTCCACTGCCCTGTTTCGCTTCCGCTGCATCGGCTAATACATCTGATTCCCCTGAAGTAAACTCATCCATTTCCGGCACTTCATCAGCTCCAAAATCTGATACATCCTCTCCTGATGTCCAGATATCCTCTGATTCTGTCAGCTCTGCCGCTGTCTCTGTTGCTTCTTCTGCCTGTACATCTGCAATCTCACCAGCAGTATCCTCTGCATCTCCTTCTGTGTTCTGCACATCCGCTGTTTCTTCTCCTGAAGAAAATTCTGCGCCCATAACTGCTGAACACTCTGCTGCAGGTGACACGCACAAAAGTGCCGCCAGTAATAAAGCAATCTGTTTCTTCTTCATACTCTTGAACCTCCTTTGTTTTGGATTAATTTATCTGTTCCTCTTTCTGAGCAACTTTCAGAATCCCTTTGGGGGATATCTTTCTGCATAAATTATTCAAATCTCTTCCGCTCAAGTCTGTCCTATACGCTAGCCTCATATTTTCCTATATATGTTCGTATTATACAGTATATTTAGGATATTACGCAATTGTTTTTTGTATTCATTTTTATTTCGTCAAATTATATCGTTTTATTATGTTATATCTTAATAATTTTCAGACTCTTTTTATTATCATTTTTCACATAAATATAAAACAGCTATCCTTTTTATTACAGTAAAGTTTCCTCCCCAATTTCCTCCAGGAAACTGTTCATCTCTTCCAGTGTCATCTTTTCTTCCAGTCCATAAATGATCGCTGCATCATAACGTACACGCGGATAAAGTCTCGGCTTCTGGCCGATATCCAGAAGCCTTTGTGTATCCGACAGATCAAGAGCAAGGAGAAACGCACACTGCAGCAGTATTTTCCTTGTTGGAATTCGCTGACCGCCAAACAGTTTTCGTGCATAGGATTCTTCCAGATTCAGTTCGCGCACAACATCTTTCTTCTTCATTCCACGCTCTTCGATCAAATGTTCAAGATAAAGTCCGACCTCTACCTTGTTCCCACGTTCTCTTGCAAAATATGCGACGCCCTCCTCTTTTATCATTCCCATGATTTCATCTGTTTCTTTCATTTCTTCTCAACACCTCTTTCCTGTTCATATCTCCTTCCTGCCAAAGCATTCCCCACCGGAACATTTATTCCTTTATCTGCCTGTGCACTCAAACTTTCATCACTGTTCCTCATTTTTAACCAGACAGACAGACAAATAAGCATTCTCATTTTGCCACTGTCTGATGCCCGATAACTGCCCCGAATGTCAAACGATTAAAAAGCAGATATGATACTAATAAGTGTACCATATCTGCCCATTTTAGAACGGGACAAATTTGTCCCTTTTTTATGTATAGATTTCAAAATCCGGGGAAGAATTCAGTTTCAGGATTTCCTGTTTCTGTTCTTCTGAACAGCGTACTTCTTTGAGACCTGTATGTTTAAACAGTGCTTCATAGTTTTCGATTTCTGCATTTGAAATATCTATTATCTGCAAATTCTCTGCCCCTGTGATCGGTGTCAGGTCTTTTACCAGGCTGAAGCTCACGGACAGGAAATTCAGTGATGGAAACTGCTCAATTCCCTCCAGTGAGGAGATCGGTGCCGTAAATGCAAGAGACTCCAACTCGTCCATTCCTTTCAATGGTTTCAGATCCTCCAGTGAAGTTTCTCCACCCCACATAACCAGTGATTTCAATGTGCTCATCTTAGAAAGTGTTTCCGCTGCTGCTTCATTTACGTTACACATGCATAAAGTATCCAGATTCTTCATTTCTGTTAATGGTTCAAATATCCCATTTTCTACTTCTGCATTGTTCATATCCAGATAATTCAGGTTCATATTCTTCAGGAAGTCTATATCTGTCAGATGCATTCCCTGAATATTTAACTGTGAAATATTGCCGCAGTCTCCAAGCGGTGACAAATCCACTGCCGGATTCTCCAGGATACAAAGAATATCCAAATCTATCAGACTTTGGATGACAGAGAAATCGGTGATCATATTTTTACTCAGATAGAGTTCTTTTAATGGCAGGTCTTTCAGACCTGATATATCTTCGATTCTCTGATTGCATAGCGCAAGTTCTTCCAGGTTTGTCATCTGTGTCAGGTCAGAAAGATCCGTAATACTTCCGCGGACAGAACCGAAGTTGTTGTCTTTTCCATCTATGTGATGCCCGATGCCCCAGAAGCCGTCTTCATTGTCAAGGATTTCCTTTCCGACAATGCGGAGTTTTCTTACATTTTCTAACATATCGGCTGTTATCTCATCTGTTTCAGAAAGATTCAATTCTTTACGTACTGCTGCTTCAATTAATTCTTCTTTGAATAATATCTGATTATCCTGAAACTGCTTTGCATCTGAAATCTGTTCCGGGTTTTGACTCTGCTCTGTATTCTGGTCTGTCCCTTCCTCCTGCGTATTCTCTGCAGAAACCTGATCCTCTGTTACATTATTGTCTGCTATTATCCTTCCATTTTTAATCACTGTTGTACCTGGAAAAAGAATCGCCAGTACATAACCTGCCGCTATTAATCCAACTACAGCACCAGCTTTTTTATAACCGTTTTTTTTGTTGTTTTCCTGACATTTCTCAATTGCTCTGCCCAACTCAGCTGCATCTGCATACCTTTTATCTGGTTCAAAAGAGCAGGCTTTCTTTATTATCTTTTTTAATTCTCTGTTTACGCCACATTCTAAAATCTGATCCAGTTCATAGCTCTCTGTAGCCATATACAGCATCGTCCGCCCGATCGCATACACATCTGTTCGTTGGTCTGTCTGGTTATAACCGTATTGTTCCGGAGCTGCAGTTCCCCTGGTTCCTACCACGAACGTATCCCTCTGACTGTCTTTTTTATAACTGCGCATGGTTCCGAAATCAATGAATGCTACTTCTCCTCCGTGAGTAATTACAATGTTCTCCGGTTTGATATCACGATGGATCATCGGATCTTCTAATTTCTGAAACTGCTCTGCTGCACGGCAGATTTTTATGCTTATCCTGCAGAGTTCTCTCTCCTGTATGCCACCTTTCTGCAGGACCATTTGAGACAACGGTGTTCCCTCTATGTATTCCCGAAGAAAATATACCCCGCTATTTTCTTCAAATATCCTGTAAGCTTTCGGGATTCCGGTTAATCCCATATCCGTTAATTTCTGAAGAATCTCCATTTCATTGCACAACATTTCCGCCTGAAGTTTTCTGCCCCATTTCAAGACACATAGAATACCTGAAACATTTTCCCTCACCAGAATTGTAAAAGATTCTTCGCTTTCTTTCAGATATTCCTCTGCATTCCAGTGTTCCTGCATTTCCACCGGCAGGAGATTTCTTGATATCTGCTTCTTTTTCATATTCATTTCTCCATTACATAATTCATTATATTATTGCTGATTTCTCAGCTGTCACCATCTTTCGCATTGTATGAGGCTGAATAATCCGATATAATTCAAAACCGTACTCCCAGGCAGAAACTCTCGGATTTCTTTCTTTACTGTATTAATGACAGTATACAAGGTATCCCAGAGACAAGCAACTGGTACAGCTTAAATTAAGCATCTCCTATATTGATATTTTAATTTTGGTAAATTTTATGTTTGTATATATTTTGCAAATAATGTATGATAAAAAAGAAAAAATGGTAAAAATTCTTTTCGCGAACTTTATTTTCAAAAAGTATGATAATCTTTTTTTCACATCTTAGTAATGTACAATATGAGGGCAATATATGAAAAACAAAAATAAAGGTTTTACACTTGTAGAACTTATAGTTGTTGTAGCGATTCTTGCAATTCTTGTGGGCATTCTTGCGCCGGCTTATACCAAATATGTAGAAAGAAGCCGGGAGTCAACAGACCTCGCAAATGTCAAAACAGCATATGATAAAGTAGTAATAGAGACAAGTATAGAAGGAAAAGATAACGTAACAGAAGTTGTCTATCTGAAACAGAAAATAGACAAATGGCAGTCTTCAAATACAGTGACGATTGCCGGAATTTCTCATTCCAATGATGAGCCGGATACTGTAAACTGGATAGGACATCCTGTCGCAAATGGGAAATGCGAGGTTTCCATGAAAGATACTGGTATCCTGTTTGAATGGAAAACAGGAGATGGAAAAAGTACAAGCACATATTGGTTTGATGTCAATGAGGATTTTGAAGCGTTGTTGTGGAAGAGTAATGCTTTACAGGGTGTGAATAATATTTTTGAAATTGACTCCCAATGTCCAAACTCAAGTATGGTTCCTAAAATTACAGATGGTCTGCCAAAAAACAGTCTGCTCTGGAAAGGCACATGGGCATATTATGGAAGTCCAAACAAATCTGATACAACTAAGCGTTGGTTTGTCTGGACCTCTGTGGACACAAAAAATATAGGTTCTGATAAGGAAATTCCCGTTATCGTCCGTAGTGCTGATGGTAAGTTTTATGTTTCTAAATCAAAGACTGCAACACGAAAAAAAGATAATCAAATATATTATGCAATTGCAGATAAAGTGACAGCTAATCCTGATGTTATGACGAATGTAGTAAATAATAATATTAAGGTATGTAATACCTTACAGGAGGCATATGATGCATATGCAAGATATCTAAAAAAAGACTATCCGAAGTATAAAGACACTCTTAGTTAATTGACCAAGAAATTACATAATTTAAGTGCCTTAAAGGTTATTCCATCATTATAATTAGATTTTCATTTTTCTAAATCCCTGTACAGCAAAAAATTCCCTTTCCAAGTTTTACCGGAAAGGGAATTTCTGATTCTGTAATCTGTTTTTTGTTAATTATTCAGCAGCTTCTGCTGCTTCAGTTGTCTCTGCTGTTTCCTCTGCATCAGCTGCATTATCTGTATCTGTGCTGTCTGTTTCTTCTGCATCTGCTTCTTCAGCGTCTGCGCTGTCATCGAAAGGAATTACGGCGCCGTCGTATTTCTCGTTGATGAAGTCTTTGATCTCATCAGATTTCAGTACATCTACAAGTGCCTGGATCTTTTCGCTGTCTTCGTTGCCTTCTTTTACTGCGATTACGTTTACATATGTCTTTGCTGCTTCAGAATCAGATTTCTCATATGCAAGTGCATCTTTTCCAACTGAGAAGCCTGCTTCCAGAGCGTAGTTTCCGTTTAATACTACGTAAGCTGTCTCGCCTGTAACACGTGCTACCTGTGCTGCTTCCAGTTCTACGATTTCTACATTGTGAGGATTCTCTTCGATATCTTTAACTGTTGCATTTAATCCTGCACCATCTTTCAATGTGATGATTCCGTTGTCCTGGAGAAGAAGAAGTGCTCTTGCTTCGTTTGTTGTATCATTTGGTACTGCAATGGAATCTCCGTCTTCCAGATCATCCAGGCTGTCTTTTGTTCCAGGATAGATTCCGAATGGCTCATAGTGAATACCGCCAGCATTTACAAGGTGTGTACCTTTTTCTTCATTAAACTGATCCAGATATGGAATGTGCTGGAAGTAGTTTGCATCGAATTCACCGCTCTCTACGACCTCGTTTGGTCTTACATAGTCATCAAATACAGTAACTTCCAGATCATATCCTTCTTTCTCAAGAATTGGCTTTGCCTCTTCAAGGATTTCTGCATGTGGTGTTGCAGACGCTGCAACTGTGATTGTCTTGTCATCATCCTTTGCGTAAACTCCTGTGCTTAAAGTTCCTGCTACTAATACTCCTGTTAAAACTGCTGCTACTAATTTTTTCATAATAATTGTCCTCCTGAATTTAATTTTATTGTTATTTCATTTTTATTTTCTTCTGTCTATTTTATTAGCGATCAGCATTCCCACTGACTGGAAAATCTGTACCAGGATCACCAGCAGAATAACTGTCACGATCATGATATCTGACTGATATCTGTAATATCCATAACGGATGGCGATATCACCAAGTCCGCCGCCGCCAACTGCACCGGACATTGCGGAATAACCAAGAATCGTTCCAATCGCAATCGTTGCTCCTGTGATCAGTGAAGTTCTGGCTTCTACCAGAAGAACCTTCACGATAATCCTTATATTGCTGGCACCCATAGCTCTGGCTGCCTCGATCACACCTGCATCAACCTCTTTAATAGAAGATTCCACCATTCGTGCTATAAAAGGAATGGCAGCCACTACCAGAGGCACTACAGTTGCTGTGGATCCATAGCTCTTTCCCACTACTGCTCTGGTGAAAGGAATGAGCAGGATCAACAAGATCAGAAACGGAATACTTCTCACAATATTTGCAATTGCATCCAGTATCTTATACAACACTGCATTTGGTTTCAGTCCCTCTTTATCTGATACTGCCAGCAACACTCCCATGGGAAGTCCGAACAGGTATCCCAGAACTGTGGAAAGAACTGTCATGTAAAGTGTTTCTCCCACACCCTGGACAATCATCATTATTGTCTCATGATCCCACATATCCTGTCACCTCCCCGATTGCTAAACCTTTTTCTTTCAGATACTGTTTCATCATTTCTGTTCTGGTACTGCCCTCCATAAACTCCAGTATCATCTCTCCCTTGGCTACACCACCTACATTCTTGGTATCTGCCTTCAGGATATTTACCGGTTCTCCGAATGTAAGGATCAGATTTGCGATCACAGGCTCAAAAGCTGAATTCTCGGAAAATACGATTCGTATTTTCTCACCACTTTTAATCTCTGCCTGTCCTTTTTCCCTGCCGGCATCCAGTCTACTGTCTGCGTCGATATCGGAGCCTGTATCCTTTCGGATCAATTCTTTGGCAACCTCTGACTGAGGATTTGCAAAAATATCTGCAACCAGTCCTTTCTCAACCACTTCGCCCTCATACATGATTGCCACATGCGTACAGATCTCACGCACAACCGACATCTGATGAGTAATGATCACTATGGTGATTCCAAACTGCTTATTAATCTTTTTCAGCAATTCCAGAATGGAAGAAGTAGTCTGCGGATCCAGTGCACTGGTAGCCTCATCACAAAGTAAGATCTTCGGATCCGATGCAAGTGCTCTTGCAATAGCAACCCTCTGCTTCTGTCCACCGGAGAGCTGTGCAGGATAAGCATTCTGCCTGTCCCCCAGACCAACGATTTCTAAAAGCTCTGCTGCCCTCTTTCTGGCCTCTGCCTTCTTCTTTCCTTTTATATAAAGGGGAAAACAGACATTATCGATCACTGACTTCTGCATCAGCAGATTGAAATGCTGGAAGATCATACCAATCTCTTCCCTCTGTTTCCTCAATTCCTTCTCTGTCAAATCTCCAAGAGCCTTCCCATCTATCAGAACCTGTCCCTCTGTAGGAACCTCCAGAAAATTCATACATCGTACCAATGTACTCTTACCTGCCCCCGACATACCGATAATCCCATATATATCACCGGAATCGATATTCAGGTTCACATCCTTCAAAGCCTCGACCACGCCATCTTTCGTGTCAAAAGACTTCCGGACCTTTTCAATCACAATCCCAGACATCTCATTCTCCCTCTCTCTTATTCCCCGCTCCGTTGAGCATGAACATACTATACCACTACACTTCCGATTATGCCAATTCATAATACCTAGTGCCAGTTATAGTTTAAAGTTATATTTTCAACACTTTACCTCGTTGAAATCTATACCTCTTGAATTTATTCAGACAGAAAAACAGCAGGAGAAAGGTCGCATTCCTTTCATCCTACTGCTTTGAAAACGTAATATTCATTAAAGACCATATTCCTTATATAGTTGCTCACGTCTTTTAGAATCTGTTGATACAATCGGGATTTCTTCCGTTCTCTGATCCTGAATCAGTCGAGTAATCAGACTTCCCAGTCGAACTTCTCCCTGAATCTGCCCGATTGCCTCGCCTCTTGCCTGTCCGATTGCCTCTCCTTCTGCACGTCCAATTGCCTCTCCCTCTGCTTTAAGTCTTTCAGATTCCAATTCCAGAACTTTTACTCCCATAATATCACCTATTCCTTTCCGAACATTGTCCTCTTCGCGGAAAATATAATCCGCAATTTTTATAATTAGTTTTGTCAAATCTGTATACAATTCTGACTTTCCTATTTCTGTCAGTTCTTCTTCCAGATTTACAACGAGTTTTATTAAATACTGAATCTCTTTGAAGCTATGTATTTTTATCTTTGGAATTAATGGCAGATATTTACCTGAAAATTGCTTATTAGAAAAAGTTTAGACTGCTGTTTACAGCTTATACTATATAGTATATACATCCACATAACAAGCTAATTTTGATCAATTATTATTTTTTCAGCTATCCAGTTACTGTTCACACACCACTATCCCGCGAGGTGTTTTGGCATGAATATGCCAAAATCCCGAGACATACAAGCCAAAATTCCATTGCCGCAGGCAATCTGTAATGAATTTTGGCTAAGTTACTGAGAACGGAGTGAACAGTAACGCTATCCGGAAATTAGACATTCCCAGAGTGTGTCGATTAATAATGATTTTTAACACTATCAGTTCAAAATAAAACTATCCCGGTAAGTACAAAGATTTTACACTTTGCAGCTTGTTCGGGATAGTTTTATTTTAAGAGTATGTTCGCGTAATTTTTACAAAGGAAAGCGTACTGCAGACTTAATTGTTATTCTGTATAAAGCCTCACATTATAAAACTTATTATTTTTTCTGGATTTAATCTGCATAAATATACCGTAAGTACCCTGTGGAAGCTTTTTTCCACTTTTTATATTTTTGACTGCAGAATACTTATCCCCGGTTTTTGTATAGCATAACATGGATACCAGTGTATAATCCGGTTTTAACTTATATACCAGTCTCCCATTCAATGAATCCTCTGACACTGTAACAGTACCCGATTTATTTAACTTTGAGCAGTAATTTTTTGAACCGATTTTAAATGTCTTCAACGGATTTTCCCATTTATATACTGTATAACTGCATGTTCTTGTATAGGATTTCGATCCAACCGTAACCTTAACTTTAATTTTAGTGTTTCCCGGTGCTATTGGTGTTGTCTCATATCCTGCCGAATATTTTCCGTTTCTTTCAAAGGTATAACCTTTTACAGTTACAACCTTTGTATTATAACTCTTTACGCTGATTTTCACCTTTGATGTATATTCAGGTGTAAAATAATCGCACCCCATTCCAGCTGGTGCTGAGTATAATACAGCACTGGTCTTCGTTGACATTTGTGCCAGAGGATTCTTCTGTGCTGCCCAGACATTCACAGACATGGCAAGCATTGCTACTACTGCAGCAAGAAGCATAAATAATACATTTTTCTTTCTCTGCATAATTTTTTCCTTACTAAAATAAGACCTGTTATCATGAATAATTCAGACTTGTATTTTTTACTGTATGCGCTCCCAAAAAGAAGCGCAAGGGTGGAGTCCAGAGGAGGGACAGCGCTTTCTGTCCTTCCTCTGGGAACCTTCCGTCCCGGAAAGAGTTTATTTAAAATATTCCACACCAGACTCAAAGATCTTAATATCCTGCTCTCCATAGATATTAATAGCAACTCCGTCTCCACGACGTTCGCTGTGAGCCATCTTACCAAGGATACGTCCATCCGGACTGGTAATGCCCTCAATGTTCATATAAGAACCATTGACATTCCACTCCTCATCGACACTAAGCTGTCCATCCGGTGTAACATACTGTGTTGCAACCTGTCCATTTGCAAACAGTTTTGCAAGCCATTCATCATTTGCGACAAAACGGCCTTCACCATGAGATGCCGGGTTACAGTAAACACCGCCAAGCTGTGCTTTCTGCAGCCATGGAGATTTATTACTTACAACTTTTGTATAAACCATCTTGGAAATATGACGTCCAATGGTATTGAATGTCAGTGTCGGAGAATCTGCCTTCTGTCCGCAGATTTCGCCATACGGTACAAGACCAAGTTTGATCAGCGCCTGGAAACCATTGCAAATACCAAGTGCAAGACCGTCACGCTCATTAATCAGTTTCATAACCGCTTCTTTGATCTTCGCATTCTGGAATGCAGTTGCAAAGAATTTCGCAGAACCATCCGGTTCGTCACCTGCGGAGAATCCGCCCGGGAACATGATAATCTGTGCCTGATCAATTGCTTTCTCAAAGAGTTCCACAGAATCATGGATATCCTCTGCTGTCAGGTTCTTAAATACCTTTACATCCACTTCTGCGCCTGCGCGTTCAAATGCACGTGTACTGTCATACTCGCAGTTTGTTCCAGGGAATACAGGAATAAATACACGAGGTTTTGCAACTTTATTCTTGCATACATAAATGCTGTCTGCACGATAAAGCTTCTCATCTCTGTCAGCTGCCTCTTTGTCATTCTCAGAAGAAACTGTCTTAAATACTTTTTCCAGAGTACCTTTCCATGCGTTTTCAGCTTCGTCTACAGTGATCACTGTATTTCCATAGGAGAAGTTACCGTCGGCAGTTACTTCACCGATCACTGTATAAGTGATGGAAAGCTCACCAACCTTACCATCCGGAACTTCCAGGATAATATCGCCAAATCCAGGTGCAAAGAAATCTCTCGGATCAAGATTATGCTCGATCTTCACGCCCATGCCGTTACCAAATGCCATCTTCGCAACTGCTGCTGCAATACCATGGCGGTCAAGTGCATAAGCAGAAACAACCTTGCCATCCTGCATGTCTTTATGAAGTTTTTCATACTGATCCATGATTCCTGCATAATCCGGCAGATCGTACTGATCCTTCGGTGCACGAAGCCATACCAGTTTATTTCCTGCTTTCTTTAATTCCGGTGTAATCACATCCTGAATCTTTGCAACATCAACTGCGAAAGATACCAGTGTCGGCGGTACGTCAATGTCATTGAAAGTACCGGACATACTGTCCTTACCACCGATGGATGGAAGTCCGAATCCCATCTGTGCTGCATATGCACCAAGAAGCGCTGCAAACGGCTGGCTCCATCTCTTAGGATCTTCTGTCATACGGCGGAAGTATTCCTGGAATGTGAAACGGATTTTCTTATAGTTACCACCTGTAGCCACGATTCTTGCAACGGACTCTGTCACTGCATAAGCAGCTCCGTGATATGGGCTCCAGGAGGATAAGTACGGATCAAAGCCATAGCTCATCATAGTTACAGTATCTGTCTTACCATTCTGTACCGGAACTTTTGCAACCATAGACTGAGTTTCTGTCAGCTGATATTTACCACCGTATGGCATAAATACACTGCCTGCTCCGATAGAACCATCGAACATTTCCACAAGTCCCTTCTGGGAGCATACATTTAAGTCTGCAAGAGTTTCCATCCATTTTGCTTTTACATCTGCAACGTCCGGGCGTTCTTCAAAGAGGTTGCCTTCTTTGTTAGGGATTTCTACTTCTACAGTTGTTTCCTGATGTGCACCGTTGGTATCCAGGAATGCACGGGAAATATTTACGATTTCTTTGCCGCGCCATACAAGTACCAGACGAGGATCCTCTGTTACAACTGCAACCGGAATTGCTTCCAGGTTCTCTTCATTTGCATAGCCAAGGAAGGTATCTACATCTTTCGGGTCAACCACTACAGCCATACGTTCCTGAGATTCGGAAATTGCGATCTCAGTTCCGTCAAGGCCTGCGTATTTCTTCGGAACTTTGTCAAGGTCTACTCTGAGGCCTGCTGCCAGCTCACCGATTGCAACAGAAACACCGCCAGCACCAAAGTCATTACATTTCTTAATGATGTGGCTGACTTCCTCACGGCGGAACATACGCTGGATCTTACGCTCAGTCGGAGCATTACCTTTCTGAACTTCAGCGCCGCATACTTCAATGGAAGCTTCTGTATGAACTTTGGAAGAACCGGTTGCACCACCGATACCGTCACGTCCTGTACGTCCTCCAAGTAAGATGATGATATCACCTGGATCAGAGTTCTCACGGATAACCGCACGTCTCGGAGCCGCACCCATAACAGCACCGATCTCCATACGTTTTGCAACGTAATTTGGATGATAAACTTCTTTTACATAACCGGTTGCAAGACCGATCTGGTTTCCGTAGGAGCTGTAGCCGTGAGCTGCGCTTCTTACCAGTTTCTTCTGTGGAAGTTTACCTTTGAGAGTTTCTTTTACAGAAACAGTCGGGTCTGCTGCACCTGTTACACGCATTGCCTGATATACATAAGTACGTCCGGAAAGCGGGTCACGGATTGCACCGCCAAGGCAGGTAGCTGCACCACCGAATGGTTCGATCTCCGTCGGATGATTGTGTGTCTCATTCTTAAAGTTGATCAGCCATTCCTCTTCCTTGCCGTCTACGTCTACAGGAACTACGATACTGCAGGCATTGATCTCATCAGACTCTTCCTGATCTGCAAGTTTGCCTTCTGCTTTGAGTTTCTTCATTGCCATAAGAGCAAGGTCCATCAGGCAGACAAATTTGTCTTTGCGGCCTTTGTAGAGTTCTTCTCTGTCCGCAAGATATTTGTTATAAGTATCTACGATCGGTGCTTTGTAATCACCTTCGTCAAATTTTACATCTGTCAGTTCTGTGGAGAATGTTGTGTGACGGCAATGATCGGACCAGTAAGTATCCAGTACACGGATCTCTGTCATGGACGGGTCACGTTTCTCTTCTCCGTTAAAATAATGCTGGATATGCTGGAAATCTTTGAATGTCATAGCCAGATTTAAAGAATCATAAAGTGCCTTTAATTCTGCTTCCGGCATTTCCTTGAATCCGTCAAAGATCTTAACGTCTTCCGGTTCCGGGAATACAGTTACCAGAGTTTCCGGTTTCTGAAGTCCTGTCTCACGGGAATCCACAGGGTTGATGCAATGATGTTTGATGGCATCAAATTCCTCATCTGTAATGGTTCCTTCGATCACGTATGTTGTCGCGGAACGGATGATCGGCTGTGCGTTCTCATCCAGGAACTGTACACACTGAACAGCGGAATCTGCTCTCTGGTCAAACTGTCCCGGCAGGAACTCTACGGAAAAGATATGAGAGCCTTCTGCGGACTCAAAGTTCTCCAGATATAAATCATCTACAGGTGGCTCTGCAAAGACAGTTTTGCATGCTTTATCAAAAACTTCATCAGAAATATTCTCTACGTCATAACGGATCAGCACACGAACTGCTGTTACGGATTTGATTCCCAGATAGCTGCTGATCTCATGTTTTAATTCCTTTGCCTGTACAGCGAAGGCCGGTTTCTTTTCTACATAGACACGTCTTACGTTACTCATTAAATAGAAACTCCTTTCTTCTTGTGTATCGTACTTTTCTGTTTTCGGTACATCAACTTCCACAACTATTCCCGCTGCATTTACCCGGTCAATCGGGCAAAATCATCCATTTCATCATTTGCCCATAAACAGATAATTGCTGACACAGCTTGAATATTTGCTTTTTATATAGTATCATAGGATACATCATTAGTAAAATTAATATATCTTATATTTTTTATTAATATTATTAATATATCACTGTTCACTCCTCTAGATAACACTACTGCTTCTCCTTCTATAAAGCATGTTTGATATTGTAATGAAAGGAATTTTTATATGGACATTAACCTTGAATTATATAAAGTCTTTTATTATGTAGCTACTACCCTGAGTTTTTCCGAAGCCTCCCGCCAGCTCTTTATTTCTCAGTCAGCGGTCAGCCAGTCGATCAAAACTCTGGAAAGAAAACTGAACCACCCTCTT
The DNA here is from genome assembly GCF_018919065.1 of Blautia sp. MSJ-9. Taxonomy (GTDB): domain Bacteria; phylum Bacillota; class Clostridia; order Lachnospirales; family Lachnospiraceae; genus Blautia_A. Next base: position 33,491 of record NZ_JAHLQG010000014.1, read on the forward strand.
TTTATCCGAAGCACCAAAAAAGTTCTGCTGACTCCGGAAGGGGAACTCCTGCTTCAGCACGTAAAACCTGCACTGCAGCTTCTGGATGAAGGAGAGTCTCTTCTCTCCGGAGATAATCTGCTGAAAGGTCAGCTGCGCATCGCAGCCAGTGATACGATCTGCCGTTATTTTCTCATTGATTATCTGCAGAAATTTCACCAAACTTATCCTGATGTCCGCATTAAGGTAACAAACAGCACATCTATCGGATGTGTGGAACTTCTTGAGAAAGGACAGGCAGATCTTATTGTATGCAACTATCCCAATTCCAGACTGGGCAGTCATTTTCAGACCCGTGTGTTAAAAGAATTTCAGGATGTATTTGTTGCCAACACAGATTATTTTCCTGTACACACAGTCCAGACGGAACTTGAAGAACTTCTGCAATATCCAATCCTGATGCTTTCTCAGAAAAGTACCACCAGTGAATATCTGCATGAAGCATTTACTGCCCATAATCTCAAACTGCTGCCGGAAGTAGAACTAAACAGCAATGATCTGCTCCTGGATTTGGCTCGAATCGGGCTTGGTATCGCCTGTGTCCCGGACTATATGCTGAAAGAAAATGATCAGCTGACTCCATTGACATTAAAAGAGCCACTGCCCGGACGCCAGCTCGTACTCGCACAGCACGACAATCTGACAGTTTCACAGGCTGCAGAATGTTTTATTGAAATGTTTGTTTCTGTATAGCTCTTCAAAAGATATACCATAAAAATCAAAGAAGCGCTCATTTCGAGTCAAAACAACGATTTGTATAATCTTGTTTCTCACCGAATGAGCGCTTCTTATTATTTCTTCTATTCTACCTTTGAGTCAGAATTCTCTGCCTTATTTTGGCATTGCTGCTAATGCGTCAGTAATATACTGATTATCGATTGCTGCAAAGAAACCACCGTCTGCTTTTGTCGCATAATCCATATCAATCGGCATCTTTCCAAGTACCGGAACCTTCAGCTCTGCTGCGATCTCATCAATATGGCTTTCACCAAATACCTTGATCGGTTTGCCGCAGTCTGGACATTTCACATAGCTGTAGTTCTCTACGATACCAAGTACCGGGATCTTCATCATTTCTGCCATGTTAAAGGCTTTCTTTACGATCATCTTAACCAGATCCTGAGGGGATGTTACAATTACGATTCCCTCGATTGGCAGAGACTGGAATACTGTCAGCGGAACATCACCGGTTCCCGGAGGCATATCTACAAAGAGATAGTCTACATCACCCCAGATAACATCTGTCCAGAACTGTTTTACCATATTGGCAAGAACCGGTCCTCTCCAGATTACCGGAGTATCCTCTGTTGGAAGCAGAAGGTTGATGGACATTACTTTAATTCCGTTTTTGGTGATCATCGGATAAATGCCTTCATCGTTTGCCATTGCTGCACCTTTTAATCCATACATTTTCGGAATGGATGGTCCTGTGATATCTGCATCCAGAATACCTACTTTGTATCCCTGTGCTGCCATCATATTTGCCAGGGAACCAGTTACGAAGGATTTACCAACGCCGCCTTTTCCGCTGACAACTCCGATCACATGTTTTACATTTGAGTGGGCGTTCATTTCTGCCAGTAAGCTCTGTGGCTTCTTGCTTGAACAGCCTTCACAGCTTGATTTGTCACATGATGTGTTGCTGCATTCTTTTGCCATAGTTACATTCTCCTTTATCTTTACGCACTCATCGTACGTGTTTTACTTCTCATCGTGGTTACCTTTTTTCAGAAATATCTGAAAAAGCAGCCAATCACAGATCATAGCAGTTTGTTACAATTTATTATTTCATAAATCTGTCAATCGCAATCTCAAGTTCCTTGATCGCGTCTTTGTCACCGTGCTCCACCGCATCTACAATACAGTGTTCGATATGGTCCTGCAGGATAATCTTACCTGTATTATTAATAGCTGATTTCACTGCAGAAAGCTGTATCAGAACTTCACTGCAGTCTCTTCCGTCCTCTATCATACGTTTGATTGATTCCATATGACCGATTGCCCTTGAGAGACGGTTCAATACTGCCTTAGTATGCGCATGGCTGTGATGATGTACATGCTCCCCATGAGAATGTTCAACTACAGTTCCATCCTCCAGCACATGTACATGCGTCTTTTGTTCTTCGCTCATAACATTCTCCTTTCTGCCTCTGAACATGTATATCTGCAGATCACGTAAATTTCTCTGTCTGTCGTGCTGCATAATCTGCCTCACTGACTGTCATTTTCGATCAGACAGTTCCTTACAGCGTAAATAATATTATACCACATTTATCAAATTTCTGTAAAGGAACATCTCTGTTTTATTTGCGAAGTCGTGATATCAAAAATGATCGTTCCATCCTCCAGCACTGTTTTCTCGTAGGAAACCTCTTTTCCCTTAAATTTATTCTTAATATACTCCTCCGGATCATCCAGCTCCAGCTCTTCCACAAAGACATCCCGCATCTGATTGCGCGGACATTTATTAAAAATTTCCCAGATCAGTTCATATTCTTTCATTGTTTTCCACTTTCCTTCTCAGCTTATTCGTCAAATTGCACAGATTCTATTCATTTTCTAAAAAACCAGTCTGGAATAATTATAATTATTTTTATATTTTTTGTCAAAACCAATTGCATGAAAGCAATTTATAGCGTATCATTAATATAATTACCAAAATCGTTAATGGTACTGATAACAGAACCCTGTGCAGTATCACCCACAAAATTACATATATAAAGGAGAGAAATCTATGAAACTTTTAAAAGACCGAATTCTTAAGGATGGAATTGTAAAACCGGGGAATATTTTAAAAGTAGACAGTTTCTTAAATCATCAGATGGATATCACTCTCATCAATGAAATCGGTAAAGAATTTAAACGCCGCTTCTCTGACTGTCCTATTACCAAAATTCTTACAATCGAGGCTTCCGGTATCGGTATCGCCTGTATTGCAGCCCAGTATTTCGATGTTCCTGTAATTTTCGCCAAGAAAACACAGAGCGTAAATCTGGACGGCGAAATGTACTCCACTAAAGTAGAATCTTTCACTCATAAGAAAGTCTATGATGTAATCCTTTCCAAGAAATTCCTTGGTCCGGAAGATCATGTACTTCTGATCGATGATTTCCTTGCTAACGGATGTGCACTTCTTGGTCTGATCGATATCGTTAAAGAATCCGGTGCTACCCTTGAGGGTGCTGGCATTGTTATTGAGAAAGGCTTCCAGCAGGGCGGCCAGATCATCCGTGATATGGGAATCCGTCTGGAATCTCTTGCGATCGTTGATTCTATGACTGATGATTCCTTAACTTTCAGAGAATAATTTCTCTCCTGTTATAAAAAATTACAGAAGCAGCTGTTCGGTTCTGCTGCTTCTGTACAAAAAAGACAGAAAAGATAGGTTTTCGCTTATCTTTTCTGTCTTTTTAATTTTGTTGTTATGCTTTAGTGCCTGACTTTGATGTTGGAGTCGCTGTCGGCGTTGAACTTGCTTCCGGTGTCGGAGTTGCTTCTGGTGTTGCACTCTCCTCCGGCGTTGGGGTCGCTTCCGGTGTCGGAGTCGCCTCTGGTGTTGGGGTCACTTCCGGTGTTGGGGTCACTTCCGGTGTCGGGGTCGGATCCGGTGCGATCTCATCTTCTGTATAAGTTCCATTATCTACCAGAATCTGGTAATTATCCTTATCGATCAATTCTCCTCCACAGGTAAATGTACCTACAATCTTCACACCATTATCATACTGTGAATAATCTTTTACATCCACTTTCTCACCTGTCAGGTAGTCAATCGCCATCTGTGCGCCGCCTTTTGCAAGTTCTTTACGGTCCATAAACATGGTAAATGCCATCTTACCTGCCGCAATATCTTTCACAGCCTGTGTTTCACTTCCATATCCGGTGATCATCGGCCATTCTTCACTGCCAGGCTCTAAGTTGTTTTCACTTACCACATTCTCTGCCGCATAAGCAAATCCATCATATGCTGTACAGATAATGTCCGGTGTTTTCTCCTGTGCGTAAAACTCATCAATAATGGATTTCAGCTTTGTCTCTGCAGATGCCTCACTCCATCTCATAATTCCGTTATCATCAAATGCTGTATTGCCTGATCTGCATACAAGAGTTCCATCATCCAGATATTCCTGCAGCACCTCCAGAATTCCATTACACAAAAACAGAGCACTGTTATCATCCGGAGAGCCCATAAGAAATTCAATAGTATAAGACTTCTTATCTTCTCTGGCTTTATCCAAATCCATTTTCTTGACAATCTCTTTTGCAATCTCATTTCCGATTGCTCTGGTATCATAAGATGCAAAATAATTAATATCTGCAGTGTCACGGATCAGCGTATCATAGGAAATAACCGGTATCCCCTGTTCTTTTGCAGTTTTCAGGATGTCTGTCAGGCCATATGGATCTACTGGTTCAATTACTAATGCAGAAACCTGCTCATCAATAAATTCCTGAATCTGGGAAATCTGAAGTGCAGAATCTCCGTCTGCATTTTTGACATCTGCCTCATAGCCTCCATCTGCGATCTGAGAAGTCATTGCTTCACTGTCAATCTTTGCATTGTCATCATCCTCAGAAAGGAGTACACCGATCTTTCCGGCCGGAGCTTCTGTCATTTCGTCCTCTGTAGAATCAGAATCCTCCCCATCTGTATCTGTATCCTTCTCTGCATCATTTCCGGATTCTTTATCTGCATCTGTATTTTCGTCTTTGGTCTCTTCACTGTCCCCGGATTTGCCGGTGCTATCAGTGTCAGAGGTCTTGTTTTCTGCTTCTACTTTCTCGCCTTCCTCTGTAACCTCACCGACACCTTCTTCTTCTACCTGGGCACTTTCATTTGCTGCCTCTTTTGCATCATTCTTTTCACATGCGGACAGGAACATGGAGGATACCATTATTCCAAGCAGAATAGCTGTTGCTCTTCTTTTCATAAATTGATCCTTTCTCTCTTTATTTGCTGCCTTTATTTATCGATTCCTTTATAATCCTTCGCAATGTTCTTGAGATAGTCACGGTAAGCGACCGCTGCTTTCTTAGGTTTCAGGATATGTACATTTCTTCCCATGGAAGCCAGCCATCCGAAAAACGCTTTATCAACTACAGTCTCCACGGTTACAGTAAAGGTATCTTCACTCTTTACCTTGCATGAAACCTCCGGTCCAAAAGCACGCTGTATCTTCTTCTTTGCCGAATTCTGGCAGAGAAGCTTGATTTCTTTTCTGTTCTCACCGTTTTTATTCGGCACCGGAGCAGTTACACGCACTACTGTACTCTGATTTTCTGCTTTGTTTTCTGTCACCGTCTGCTCTACAGGCACTTCTGGTGTGAGTTCTTTTTTTTCTGCATAATATCCGCCTGCGCGACCTCTTCTGTAATGAATTTCCATTCCAAAATCACGTAAGGTCTCCATATCATCATAGATACTCTTTCGCTCTGCACGGATTCCCTGTTCCTCTAACTTTGCCAAAATTTCCTGCATGGAAACCGGATTCTCACTGGTTGTCTCAGAAAGCATTCTTTCCAGATACAGGATTTTTCCTTTTTGATTACATGATTTCGCCATAATTATCCTCTTACAAATCTGTGGTATATATAGTCATTCGCTTCTTTTTCCTGACTGTCATCTAGTGGTGTAAGTTCTATTTCTTTTTCATATTTCTTTTCCAGCGCATGTTTAATGAGCCAGTCTGCAAGCTGCGGATTCTTCGGGAGTAATGGTCCGTGCAGGTAAGTTCCGATCACGTTCTTATATACTACCCCTTCATATCCCGACTCACCGTCGTTTCCTTTTCCATACAGGACCTTTCCAAGCGGTTTATTGTTATTAATACAGGTTCTGCCGCCATGGTTCTCAAATCCTACGATCGGCATGTCAAACAGGTCACTTTTCAATACGATATTCTCGATCAGACGACCCTCCCCCTGTTCTGTATACAGGTCTACCAGATCCAGGCCTTTCATATTTCCCTGGTCTGTTTTATAGTACTTTCCAAGCAGCTGATATCCGCCGCAGATTGCGATAACAACGCCGTTATCCTCCACATAAGCCTTGAAATCCGGCTGGATCTCCTGAAGTTTCTCGCATACGATCATCTGCTCTCTGTCTGAACCGCCGCCCAGAAGTACGATATCCAGTTTGGAAAAATCTATCTTGTCATCCAGTTCAAAAGGAATGGTCTCTGCCTCGATCCCGCGCCACTGACATCTTTTCATCAGACACTGGATATTCCCTCTGTCACCGTAAAGATTCAGAAGATCCGGATATAAATGTCCTATTGTGATTTTCATGATTTCTCGCCCTCCAGTTTCTTCAGAATGTTTCTGGTGCTGAATAAGGCTGTATAGTTTACCAGCACATACAGATTTCCCACTCCATCTTCTACTCTGTCACGGATTGCTTTCTCCACATCTCCCTCAAGGATTGACGGGATATCCACGTATTTCAGACGCAGACGCATATCCTGGCAGCGGATCCCGCTTACTGTGATAGACTTCACGGTATCATTTCCAAGGAGGTCAAAGTCAACATCCCAAAGCCATGAAATATCAGTTCCGTCCTGTGCATTATCATTGATCGCAATAATAATATCCTTCGGTGACTGATCCTGCATAACAGCTGAAATGTTCTGGTTAAATCCAGCCGGATTCTTGGCAAGGTTCAGCGTTACTCCTGTACCTTTAATACGAAACTGCTCCATACGGCCATTTTCCGGATTGAACTTACGAAGCATATCTTCGAAATGATCAGCCTCAAAGCCTGCTGTACGGACACCTGCATAAGCAGCCAGGATATTATATACATTATAAAATCCCTTATAATTGGCTACAATATGTTTTCCTTCTACATTAAAACTAAGCTGGTCTCCCACCTTTACATTCTCTGCATCGAAATTCAGATTCGGTCTCGCAAATCCGCATTTCGTACAATAATAATCTCCCAGCTGGCTGTAATGATAGAAACGATATTCCAGTTTCTCACCACAGCATTTGCAGAAACGTCCTTCACGGATCTCATTTGCCGCTGATTTGATCACCGGTTTACTGATTCCATAAGTTACATATGGATTACCGGAATCCATGGCAAGATATGCAGACAGTGCATCATCACCGTTTACAATGATCTGCATCTTAGGTACCTTGCGCATCATTTCCTCCAGAATGTTCATGGTAATGTCAATCTCCCCATAGCGGTCAAGCTGATCACGGAAAAGATTGGTCAGCAGCATATAATCCGGTTTGATCCTTGGGAAAATATGTCTGGTAGATGCCTCATCAGCCTCAATACATGCATAGTCCGCATTAATCTTACCATTCCATTTTGCAGCAAGTACAAAGGCTGCCACAACACCGTTCAGCATATTGGAACCTGTATGATTGCAGATTACTTTCTGTCCCTCAGCTTCCAATGCTGCACAAAGCATGTTGTTGGTAGTCGTTTTTCCATTCGTTCCGCAGGTTGCAAAAATGGCTTTTCGCACCTGCGAAGAAAGCTGTTCCAGGATATCCGGACAGATCTTAATTGCTACTTTTCCCGCCCAGGTTACTCCCTGCCTTCCCATTTTCTTACATACGTATCCTACAAATTTTGCTGCCCAGACAGCAATCATTACTCTTATTTTCATTGTGTATTATATTTCCTTTTATGATATGATCATTGCTATTATTATTTTGTAAAAATCATAATTACTCTTTTATTATGAATCTGAATCATTACAAATCATAATATACAATAGTACTACTCAAAATCTGTATCCCGCAAATAATCCGAACACACACCCGCAGCACCTTCCTGCATATAGTCCTGTGATTCCTTCAGATCATTTACAGTATAAATATATAATCTGATTCCCTGTTTGTCAAAAATCTTCTGCACATCCTCTGACCAGTATTTATAATAGACTGTAGCCGCCTGAATATTCTTCTCCTTACAGAATGCAGCGATCTCAGTCAGGTCATCTGTGGAATATTCCTGCCATAATGAATAAATGTAGCCAGGAAAATTGTACAGCAATGCTGTCCCTGCGAACATAGCCTGATTGTAAATCTCCGGTATGATCTGTCCCATTACCTCAGGAACACCTGCATCCTGTGCCAGTTCCATATAATCTGCATAATCCTCAAGTGTTTTCTGGTAATTTCGGACGGAATACTGCTTGGAATCCAGCATGACAAATGCATCCGGATAGTCACTCAACAGCACAAGCAGATCCTCGAATGTCATGGGAGTATATTTTCCATAAATCGGTCTGGACAAAAATTCCTGCGAGGAAAGAACATTCTTCTCATCCCCCTCCCATTGTCCCAGTGACTGATTCCAGCTGTGCCGGCACACCCACACACCATCTGATGTTCTTGTCAGGTCAACTTCAAACAGCCTGCATCCCATCTGATAACTTGACAGGAAGCTCTCTTTTGAATTCAAATATGTTTTATCACCGATTCCACCCAGTGCATGCGCGATTGTTTTATAATTCTCCCACTTAAATTCAGGAGTGGTGGCAGATAAGGAATAGACATCATTTCCCCACAGGAAAAGTGCAGCAGCCAGAAGTTCTGCCAATAGCAGAAACATTCTTATAGAATAGCCAAATCCAGATTTTTTCCCTGCAGTATTCCGGCTCAATTTATTATTCTCCCGGCAGTCATTTGTATTCCTCTTTTCTTTCGTATTTGAGTTATTTGTATACTCTACGATTTTACGCTATCTTACGTAAATAATCAAGGGCAATAAAAGGTAAAAAAAAGCTGCATATACATGGCAGAAACCATATATATGCAGTCTCATTATCGTTTGGACAAATATAAAATCGAAAATTCGGTAGAATTATACTAACTCGATCAGAACTTCCATTGCAGCATCGCCTTTACGCGGTCCGATCTTAACGATTCTTGTGTAACCACCGTTACGGTCAGCGTATTTTGGAGCGATCTCATCGAACATCTTAGCAACCATATCTACGTCTTTTGTGTTTTTCTTTCTACCAGCGCCTTTTGCCGGTACTTCTTTAACCGGGTAGAAAACTTTCATCATCTGACGACGAGCGTGAAGTCTGGAAGGAGCATCTTTCTTGATCTCTTTCTGTACTTCATCGTATACAGTTTTCTTCTTTCCGTCAACAACTTCTTTTACTCTCTTGCCTTCAGCGTCTTTACGAGCAACTTTAGCAGTTACAGTAACAGTTTCGAAGTTATCTTTTTCACGAACAGCCATAGCTACAAGGCCTTCAGCGATTTTACGGATTTCTTTTGCTTTAGCTTCTGTAGTAACGATTTTTCCGTTGTATAACAGATTTGTTACCTGGTTTCTCAGTAATGCTTTTCTCTGATCAGAAGTTCTGCTTAATTTTCTATATTTTGCCATTTAATTTTCCTCCATCTGTGGGACAGCCGGGCACGCTTGTTCGGTCTTACTGTCCGACTGCTTAGGCATTCCCACCGTATAATATCTCTTCGTTAGACGTTCTTACTCTTCTGTAGGCTGAAGCTGTAATCCCAGCTCTTTCAGTTTTGCAAGAACTTCTTCTAATGACTTACGTCCAAGGTTACGAACCTTCATCATATCATCAGAAGTCTTGTTACATAATTCTTCAACCGTATTAATGCCGGCTCTCTTCAAGCAGTTATAGGAACGAACAGATAACTCAAGTTCATCAATGCTCATTTCCAGAACTTTTTCTTTCTCATTGTCTTCTTTCTCGATCATAACCTCAGCGGTCTTTGCATTCTCGGAAAGGTCAATGAAAAGGCTTAAGTGCTCGCTTAATACTTTTGCTGCAAGGCTTACTGCCTCATCCGGATCAAGTGTACCGTTTGTGTACACATCCAGTGTCAGCTTATCGTAATCGGTTACCTGGCCAACACGAGTATTCTCTACGATCATGTTAACTCTGTCTACCGGTGTGTAGATCGCATCAACTGCAAGTACACCGATAGGCATATCATCAGATTTACCTTTGTCAGCGCTGATATAACCACGGCCTTTTGTGATAGTAAGTTCCATAGCAAGTCTGCAGTCCTTGCCGCCGTTTAAGGTAGCAATTACCTGATCCGGATTCATGATCTCGATATCCTGATCAGCCTGGATGTCTGCAGCAGTTACAACACCTTTGCCTTCACACTCGATGTATGCAGTCTTTGGCTCGTTGTCTGTGCTGTGGTTCTTAATAGCAAGGCTCTTCAGATTCATGATAATATCGCTTACGTCTTCTTTTACGCCCGGAATGGAGCTGAATTCGTGAAGCACACCATCAATTTTAACCTGGCTTACAGCTGCACCCGGCAGGGAAGACAGCATAATTCTTCTTAAAGAATTTCCAAGTGTAGTTCCATATCCTCTTTCCAGAGGCTCAACTACGAATCTGCCAAATTTTTTATCTTCAGATAATTCGGTAATCTCGATTTTAGGTTTATTAAAATCAAACACTATAGGGTTTCCTCCTTCTGGGTTAATAAAAGTTTGAGGGGTATTCATTCAAATACTACAATTCAGCGGAAGATAATAATCAACCACTGAATCGTATAAATAATAGAAATATTACTAAGTAATCTTCTATATTATAATCCTATGGATTATTTGGAGTACAACTCGACGATAAGCATCTCGTTTACTGGAACATCGATTGCTTCTCTGTTAGGAAGTTCTTTTACAGTTCCTTTTAAGTTCTCCTGATCTACGTCGATCCATTCCGGAACAAGACGTCCGCCAGTTACTTCAAGGATACCTTTGTATCTTTCAGAACCTTTGGATTTTTCTCTGATCTCGATCTGATCACCGGCTTTTACAAGGTAGGAAGGAATGTTTACACATTTTCCGTTTACAAGTACATGCTTGTGGTCAACGATCTGACGAGCTTCTTTTCTTGTTCTAGCAAATCCCATACGGAATACTACGTTGTCAAGTCTGCTCTCAAGAAGGATCATAAGGTTTGCACCAGTCTGTCCCGGCATTCTGTCAGCTTTGTTGTAGTAGTTGTGGAAAGGTTTTTCCAGAACTCCGTAGATGAATTTTGCTTTCTGTTTTTCTCTTAACTGTAAACCATACTCAGACATTTTACGATTTGCACGTTTTAACTGTCTTGTGGATTTTTTATCAATTCCTAAATAAATCGGATCCAGGCCAAGGGATCTGCATCTTTTCAGAACAGGCACTCTATTTACTGCCATTTCTCAAATACCTCCTAAATTAGACTCTTCTGCGTTTTGGTGGACGGCAACCATTGTGTGGTACCGGAGTTACGTCACGGATGCTTGTTACTTCCAGTCCGCAAGCCTGAAGGGCACGGATTGCAGCTTCACGTCCTGATCCTGGTCCTTTTACCATAACGTCTACAGTTTTTAAACCATGAATAAGTGCAGCTTTTGTTGCAGTCTCAGCTGCCATCTGTGCTGCATAAGGAGTAGATTTTCTTGAACCTCTAAATCCAAGACCACCAGCACTTGCCCATGAAAGAGCGTTTCCTTCATTGTCAGTCAGAGTAACAATTGTATTGTTGAAAGAAGACTGAATATGTGCCTGTCCGTGTTCAACGTTTTTCTTGACACGACGTTTTGCAGTCGCTTTTTTAGTCACTTTAGCCATTTTAAAACTAACCTACACTTTCCTATTTATCAATCAAATATATGTTACATCGAAACATTATGTCCGCACTTAAGCGTCCATACAAGCTTCTTCCTCAGATTCGCTTACGCTTATCAGATGTTTAAAGCTTTATTTATTTCTTCTTATTAGCTACTGTTCTCTTAGGACCTTTACGTGTTCTAGCATTGGTCTTAGTCTTCTGACCACGAACCGGAAGTCCTTTACGATGACGGATACCTCTGTAGCATCCGATTTCCTGCAGTCTCTTAATGTTGAGGGCGATTTCTCTACGAAGGTCACCTTCTACTGTCATTGTTTCATCAATAACTGCGCTAAGTCTCTTAACTTCGTCATCAGTCAGATCTCTGACACGTGTGTCAGGATTAACTTCTGCCTTTGCAAGGATCTTGTCTGCGCTTGGTCTACCAATACCATAAATGTAGGTAAGACCGATTTCAATACGTTTTTCTCTTGGTAAGTCTACACCAGCTATACGAGCCATGTACTGTTTCCTCCATCTTCTACTTTGAAAGTCCTTAATGCCTGTACATCACTTACCCTCGCGAATTCTCTCACTCAAGTAAGGTGAAATGGGATGTATCGGACACATCACTTCCTTATTTCTTAGTTCCTAATTGGGGTGCCTCGGTAAAACACCCAGCTGCAATTGGCGAAAAGCAGCCTTTCCGAATTATTGCGGCCAACGGGCCAACGTTGCCTCTCGGTATTAGGCAATACATGCTAAAACTATCTTAACAGTCTGGACAACCTCTCCGGGTGTCTCATACTGCAGCCGCACGTTACACAAACTTTAAACCGTCAATCAACCCTGACGCTGTTTGTGTTTTGGATTCTCACAGATTACTCTGATAGATCCTTTTCTTTTAATGATCTTGCATTTTTCGCAGATCGGCTTTACAGATGATCTTACTTTCACTGGAAATCCTCCTTCCGTAAATTCATTAAAATCTGCAGTTTTTTGAGCGCGCAAATACATACTACTCACGCGTTCGGCTTATATACTATCACACCAAAATATAAAATGCAAGCACTTTTTTGCGTAAAATCGCATTTTTTCATTTTCTCCCCCATTTTCACGCACATAACATCTCAATTTCATCCCCATCCTATCCCAAATTTACCACTTCCCATCCCTTAGCCATCTACTACCTCTATCTGCATCCCCTATCTTCTTTATCCCCAGAAAAATTCTAACTACCTCCCCATCTCAAACTCTCCACTCAAAAAGCATTCCCTATTCTGCCAGTAACCAGCATAGAAAAATAATTCATTTCATGTGCATTTGCAGGTGTCTAAGATATTCTTAGCGCTCAGAAATCTGCGTTATGAGAAGAAAAGTCACTGTCTGAGCGCCAGCGAGTAATCCAGACTTTTCTTCTCATGCCTTTAGCAGATTTCTGAGTGCTTAGAATATCTTAGACGCCGAAACCGCACATGAAATGAATTATTTTTCTATGCGTCCCCTTATACAAAGACAAAAAAAAGAGAACCAGATCTCTCCAGTTCTCTTAATAATACAATTACAATCTTCCTATTTATCTCTCCAGATAATCCTGCCCTTAGACAGATCATACGGAGACAGTTCAATAGTAACTTTATCTCCAGGAAGAATACGGATAAAATTCATACGTAACTTTCCACTGATATGTGCAAGCACCACATGTTTGTTCTCCAGTTCCACTTTAAACATCGCATTAGGCAGCTTTTCCAGAACAGTGCCTTCCACTTCGATTACATCTGCTTTTGACATTTTAAACCTCCTGTATGTCGTCCAATTATTTCGTAAGAGTCAGAATCTCCGGATCTCCGTCTGTAATAAGAATCGTATTCTCATAATGAGCAGAAAGAGAACCATCCATAGTTACTACCGTCCACTCATCATCCAGCCATGCCACATCTGCACGTCCTAAATTGATCATAGGCTCTATCGCAAGTGTCATACCCGGCATCAGACGAACTCCTCTTCTCTTCTGCGGAAAATTCGGGATCTGCGGATCCTCGTGAAGGTGAGTGCCGATTCCATGTCCAACCAGGTCACGGACGATTCCGTAATGATATTTGGCAGCGTGTGCTCCAATTGCCTTGGAAATATCATTCAGATGATTTCCGGCACGTGCAGCCTTAATTCCTTCGAAGAAACACTCTCTGGTCACATCCATCAACTGACGTGCCTGCGGTGAAACCTCTCCGACTGCATAAGTTCTCGCTGCATCAGAATGATACCCCTTATAAATAAGACCGGCATCAATCTTTACAAGATCTCCCTCCTGAATGATCTTCTCTTCAGACGGGATTCCATGAACTACTTCATCATTCAGACTGATACAGAATGACGCAGGAAAACCTCCATAGTTCAGGAAATTCGGGATGCATCCCATATCACGTATCATCTGTTCTCCGATACGGTCAATCTCCTTGGTGCTCATTCCCGGTTTAATGTACGGGATCAGGCCATCATGTACTTTCTCAAGCAGATGTCCTGCCTCTCTCATAAGTTCAATTTCATGTTCTGTCTTGATAGAAACCGACATTTTACCTCCAGATGGTGTTTAAAAACACCCGATTACTCTCCCAGGATGGCAACAATATCTGCGAATACTTCTTCCAGATCCTTAGTACCATCCACTGATTTTAAAATTCCCTCTTTAGTATAATAATCGATCAGCGGCTGTGTCTGCTCATGATATACATTCAGACGTTTCTGAACTGTTTCAGGCTGGTCATCATCACGAAGAACCAGTTTCTCTCCACAGGTATCACAAACGCCTTCTACCTTCGGTGCTGCATGTACTACGTGATAAGTAGCACCGCATTTGAGGCAGGCACGTCTTCCGGACATACGGTTTACAATATTGGAATCCGGAACATCCACATCGATTGCATAATCAACTTTACTTCCCAGTTTGTTCAGAGCTTCTGTTAAACACTCTGCCTGAGGAATTGTTCTTGGAAAACCATCCAGTACATAACCATTTGCCGCATCCGGCTGCTGTATTCTGTCCACAACCAGATCACAGGTCAGTTCATCAGGTACAAGAAGTCCCTGATCCATGTATGTTTTTGCTTTTTTACCCAGTTCTGTCCCATTCTTAATGTTAGCACGGAAAATATCTCCGGTGGAGATGTGTGGAATCTGATATTTCGCAGCGATCTTCTTCGCCTGAGTTCCTTTTCCTGCTCCTGGTGCACCCAACATAATGATTTTCATAAGTTATACCCTCCGTTTTCTTTTTTAGCAAATCAAGGCTGTGATGCAATGCACCACAACCTCTCTTTTTTAATTGTTCAGGAAGCCTTTGTAATTACGTACGAGAAGCTGTGATTCGATCTGTTTCACAGTTTCGAGGATAACACCAACAATGATGATGATGGATGTACCACCGAATGAAACATTCGCCCCAAACACACCATTAAAGATGAATGGGATCACGCACACAATGATAAGACCTACTGCACCTATAAATATAATATAATTTAAGATATTAGTCAAATAATCTGACGTAGGTTTTCCAGGACGAATACCTGGAATAAATCCACCCTGCTTTTTGATATTGTCTGCAACTTCCAGCGGGTTGAATGTGATGGAAGTGTAGAAATATGCAAAGAAAACGCAAAGTACGATGTAGAGAAGCAGACCCCATGTATACTGAAGCTGTTTCGGATTACACCAGTTGTTGGAAGAAAGACCACGAAGAATCTCACTTCCGATTCCTGTACCATTACCTTTTCCTGTTAACTGTGCAATAACAGCCGGGAAAGACATAATGGAGGATGCAAAGATTACCGGGATAACACCAGCAGTGTTAACTTTCAGAGGAATGTTGGTGGACTGTCCGCCCATCAGCTTTCTTCCAACCATTTTCTTGGAATACTGAACCGGAATTCTTCTCTCTGCTCCGTTAAGGATAAGTACCAGAACTACTACTACAAGAATAACAGCTGCAATGATCAGTCCTGCAAGAGTACCTTTTGCAATTGTTTTTCCTTTAATAAAGTTCTCATACAGTAATGACAAGTCGCTTGGCACTCTGGAGATGATATTAATAGTAAGTACGATGGAAATACCATTTCCAACGCCTTTCTCTGTAATACGCTCACCGAGCCACATCAGCATAGCCGAGCCGGCTGTAAGGCAGGCAACAACTACAACACCTTTGAAGAAGTTCAGATTCGGGATCATGCCCTGGCGGCCGAAACCGATTGCCATTGCGATTGACTCGAATAAAGCAAGACCTACAGTTACATAACGTGTAATTGCGGTCATCTTCTTTCTTCCCTCTTCACCATCTCGCTGCATTTCTTCCAGTGCCGGGATGGCAATGGTAAGAAGCTGGATGATAATGGAAGATGTGATATAAGGTGTGATGTTTAATGCGAAAATTGACATTCTTTCGAATGAACCACCGGTAAACGCATCAAAGAAGTTGAATGCATCACCAGCGTTGCTGCTGAACCACTGTTTGAAGAAGTCACTGTCTACACCCGGTACCGGGATCTGGCAGCCGATACGGATGATAAAAATCATCCATATCAGATACAACAGCTTGCGTCTCATTTCTTTCACTCTAAAAACATTTTTAAGAGTTTCAAACATTAGATCACCTCTACTGTACCACCAGCAGCTTCAATTTTAGATTTTGCAGTCTCGCTGACAGCGTTTACTTTGACATTAAGTTTCTTTGTCAGCTCACCATTTCCAAGAATTTTAACGCCATCAGCGATCTTGGAGATTGCACCGCTTGCAAGTAAGCTTTCTGCTGTAACTTCTGCACCATCTTCAAAACGGTTCAGTACGTCAACGTTGATTGCAATGATCTCTTTTGTATTTCTGTTTTTGAATCCTCTCTTAGGCAGACGTCTGTATAAAGGCATCTGACCACCTTCGAATCCCGGTTTCTTGTGACCGGAACGAGCTAACTGTCCTTTGTGTCCTTTACCGGCTGTTTTACCGTTTCCAGAACCATGTCCACGGCCTCTTCTGAAGTTATCGCTGTGCTTAGAACCTTCTGCTGGTCTTAAGTTTGATAATTCCATGTTGGCACCTCCTTATTATTATTTCAAATCTATCTGTTCAGATCGTATTGTTTCCAATATGTTTCTGTATGTTCCCGCCACTCCTGTGAATGGCAGGCTCATATCAGATCCATATCAGAGTTCTCTCTGGTTAAATCGCAATTAAGCTTCTTCAACCTTTACCAGGTGCTGTACCTGCTGAATCATTCCTCTTGTTGCTGCGTTATCCGGCATTTCAACTGTTTTGTGCATTTTTGTAAGACCCATAGCTGCAACAGTTTTTTTGTGCTTCGGAACTGCACCAATAGGAGATTTTACTAATGTAACTTTTAATGTGTTTGCCATTTTTGTATTTCCTCCTTAAGCCAGAATCTCATCAACAGATTTTCCGCGAAGTCTAGCAACTTCTTCCGGAGTTTTTAACTGTCTTAAGCCTTCGATTGTTGCAAGAACAACATTCTGTTTGTTTCTGGATCCCATACATTTTGTACGGATGTTTTTGATACCAGCTAACTCGATTACCGCACGGGCAGGACCGCCGGCGATAACTCCAGTACCTTCCGGAGCTCTCTTCAGAAGCATTTCAGCGCTTCCGTATTTTCCAACGAAGTCATGTGTAATAGAGTTATTCTCGTCTCTTGCTACTGTTACTAATTTCTTCATAGCATCCTCTTTTCCTTTGCGGATAGCTTCAGGAATTTCGGCTGCTTTACCTAAACCTGCACCAACGTGTCCGTTGCCGTCACCTACAACAACTAAAGCTGTGAAACGGAAGTTACGACCACCTTTAACAACCTTGGTAACACGCTTGATTGATACTACTTTATCTTCTAATTCTAACTGACTAGCATCAATAAGATTACGTTTCATGTGTTTCGCTCCTCCTTATTAGAATTTCAGCCCAGCTTCTCTTGCTGCGTCTGCCAGTGCTTTAACTTTACCGTGGTAGATATAGCCTCCTCTGTCGAAAACAACGCTTTCAATGCCAGCTTCAACAGCTTTCTTACCAATAACGGTTCCTAAATGTGCAGCTGCTGCTACATCATCAGTGTTCTCTAACTCAGCTCTTACTTCTTTCTGAAGAGTAGAAGCAGATACTAAAGTCTTTCCTACAGTGTCATCAATGATCTGAGCATACATATGCTTGTTGGAACGAAATACTGCTAAACGAGGTGTTGTTGCAGTTCCGTTTAAATGATGACGTAATCTTCTATGCTTATTCTCACGAATTTTCGCTCTAGATGCCTTATTTACCATTTTCTCACCCTCCTAAATTATTTCTTACCAGTCTTACCAACTTTACGTCTGATAACTTCATCAACATATTTGATACCTTTACCTTTGTATGGCTCAGGTCTTCTCTTGTCTCTGATCTCAGCTGCAAACTGGCCGACTTTTTCTTTGCTGATACCGGATACGATAATCTTGTTACCATCTACTTTGGTTTCGATTCCGTCTGGATCTTCCATTTCTACCGGATGAGAGTAACCAAGGCTAAGTGTGAGCTTCTTGCCCTGTTTTGCTGCTTTATAACCTACACCGTTAACTTCAAGCTCTTTTGTATAGCCTTCGCTTACACCAACAACCATGTTGTGGATTAAGCTTCTTGTTAAACCGTGAAGAGATTTCATTTTCTTTAAGTCGTTTGGTCTGGATACTACTACATGACCATCTTCAACTTTGATTTCCATTTCTGTAGGAAGTGCTCTTTCGAGTGTTCCTTTTGGTCCTTTTACAGTTACTACGTTGCCTTCAGCGACAGTCACTTCTACGCCTGCAGGAATAGCAACCGGAAGTCTACCAATTCGTGACATATGTTTGTCCTCCTTACTTAGATTATCGGAGAGGATATTGCATCCTCTCTGTTTTCAGTTAATTCTCTATAAAAAATCTTGGTTCAAATTACCAAACGAATGCTAATACTTCGCCGCCAACCTGAAGTTTGCGAGCTTCTTTATCTGTAATAACACCTTTGTTTGTAGAAAGAATTGCGATTCCAAGTCCACCAAGAACTTTTGGAAGCTCATCCTTACCTGCGTAGATACGAAGACCAGGTTTGGAGATTCTCTTTAAACCAGTGATGATTTTTTCGTTTTTGTCTTCACCATATTTCAGTGTGATATGAAGAGTTTTAACAACTCCGTCTTCAACTAAATCATATTTTGCAATATATCCTTCATCAACAAGGATGTTAGCAATTGCAATTTTCATTTTGGATGCCGGAACATCTACTGTGTCATGTTTTGCAGTGTTTGCGTTACGGATTCTTGTAAGCATATCTGCGATTGGATCGCTCATTGTCATGTTAGTTTCCTCCTATAATTCAGACTTTACATGTGCATTTATATTAAATAGTTTACATTGTTACCTGTTTTATCATAAATCTCGTTTGGACACATGATCGGACTGATAAATCAGCCGATCGTTTATTTATATTTATTAAATCCGGTTCCTACCAGGAAGCCTTCTTAACGCCCGGGATCTGTCCCTTGTAAGCTAATTCACGGAAGCAGATTCTGCAGATTCCGTATTTTCTTAAAACAGAATGTGGACGTCCACAAATGTTGCAGCGTGTATATTCTCTTGTGGAGAATTTCTGTTTGCGCTGCTGTTTGATTTTCATTGCTGTTTTAGCCATGAATCGTTCCTCCTATTACTTTGCAAACGGCATATTGAATAATGTCAGTAATTCACGTGCTTCTTCATCAGTCTTAGCTGTAGTAACGAAGATGATGTCCATACCTCTTACTTTGTCAACTTTATCATATTCAACTTCCGGGAAGATCAGCTGCTCTTTGATACCCAGAGCGTAGTTTCCACGGCCATCGAATGCGTTCGGGTTAACACCACGGAAGTCACGTACACGAGGAAGTGCAAGGTTGATCAGACGATCAGCGAACTCGTACATTTTTTCTCCTCTTAATGTAACTTTACAACCGATCGGCATACCCTCTCTGATTTTGAAGTTAGCGACAGATTTTTTAGCTTTAGTAGCGATTGCTTTCTGTCCTGTGATAAGTTCCATATCTGCGATTGCAGCATCAAGAAGCTTAGCGTTTTCTTTGGCTTCACCAACACCCATATTGATTACGATCTTGTCGAGTTTTGGCACTTCCATAACATTTTTGTATCCAAATTTTTTGGTCATGGCATCCATGATCTCATTTTTGTACATTTCTTTTAATCTACTCACTTGTCATGCCTCCTCTCTTAATTAATCGATAACCTTACCGGTTTTTTTAGCAACGCGGACTTTTTTGTCTCCGTCCATCTGGAAGCCTACTCTTGTAGCCTGTCCATCAACAACCAGCATTACATTGGAGATGTGCAGTGGAGCTTCTTTTGTGATGATTCCGCCCTGCTGATTTGCTGCAGATGGTTTGCTGTGTTTTGTAACCTTGTTGATATTCTCAACAATAACGGTATTGTCTTTTGCGTTTACTGCAAGGACTTTACCCTCTTTGCCATTATCTTTACCAGCGATAACTTTTACAGTATCACCTTTTTTAATTTTCATAGCTGACATTAGGCACCCTCCTATAATACTTCCGGAGCTAAGGAAACGATCTTCATGAATTTCTTTTCACGAAGTTCTCTGGCAACTGGTCCAAAGATACGTGTTCCTCTCGGAGTTAAGTCGTCTTTAATGATTACGGCAGCATTTTCATCGAAGCGGATATAAGATCCGTCTTTACGACGAGCGCCTTTTTTAGTTCTAACTACAACAGCTTTTACAACGTCACCTTTTTTAACAACGCCGCCTGGTGTTGCATCTTTAACAGTAGCAACGATTGTATCGCCAATGCTTGCATATCTTCTTGTAGAGCCGCCCATAACACGAATACAAAGGATTTCTTTTGCACCAGTGTTGTCGGCAACTTTCAGTCTAGTTTCCTGCTGAATCATACTGGTCTCCTCCTTATTTAACTTTCTCTACGATTTCAACCAGTCTCCATCTTTTATCTTTGGATAACGGTCTGGTTTCCATAACTTTTACGGTATCACCGATATTGCACTCATTATTTTCGTCATGAGCTTTTAATTTATATGTTCTCTTCACGATTTTTTTGTAAAGAGGATGTTTTACATGGTCTTCAATAGCAACTACAATGGTCTTGTCCATCTTATTGCTGACAACCTTACCCACGCGGGTTTTTCTCAGATTTCTTTCCACGATAGTTTCCTCCTATTATTTGGAAGCGTTAGCCTGCTCAGTAATTACTGTCTGGATTCTTGCAATGTTCTTGCGAACCTCTTTAATGCGGCTTGTGTTCTCTAATTGATTAGTTGCATTCTGAAATCTCAGATTGAAAAGTTCTTTTTTAGCAGCTACTAATTCTTCATTTAATTCTGCAGCTGATTTTGCCTTTAAATCTTCCACGAATTTATTAATTTTCACTGTTATCACCGCCTTCTAAGTCTGCACGAGAAACGATTTTGCATTTACATGGTAACTTGTGCATTGCAAGACGTAATGCTTCACGAGCGATTTCTTCTGAAACGCCTGCGATTTCGAACATTACACGTCCTGGCTTAACAACTGCTACCCAGTATTCAAGGGCACCTTTTCCGGAACCCATTCGTGTTTCTGCTGGTTTCGCTGTTACTGGTTTATCTGGGAAAATCTTAATCCAAACCTGACCACCACGTTTGATATAACGAGTCATAGCAACACGGGCTGCTTCGATCTGGTTGGAACGGATCCAACACGGTTCGGTTGCAACAAGTCCGAATTCACCATAATTGATCTTATTACCTCTGAGGGCTTTTCCTCTCATGGAGCCACGGAATTGTTTACGACGTTTTACTCTTTTTGGCATTAACATTATTTATCGCTCCCTTCCTTAGTTCCTTTTGTTGGAAGTACTTCGCCATTGTAGACCCAAGCTTTTACGCCAACTTTGCCGTATGTTGTGTCTGCTTCTGCGAATCCATAGTCAATATCTGCACGAAGTGTCTGAAGCGGGATAGTTCCTTCGCTGTAGAACTCTGTACGAGCCATATCAGCACCGCCAAGACGTCCGGATACGGATGTTTTGATACCTTTTGCTCCGGCCTTCATTGTTCTCTGCATTGTAGATTTCATTGCACGTCTGAAAGAGATACGGTTCTCAAGCTGTAATGCGATATTCTCTGCTACTAACTGAGCGTCTCTGTCTGGTCTCTTTACTTCTTTGATATCTACGATAAGTTTTTTGTCTGTGAATTTCTTTAATTCAGCTTTAACTTTTTCAATCTCAGCGCCGCCTTTACCGATTACGATACCAGGTTTAGCTGTGTAGATGATGATCTTAACTCTGTCAGATGCTCTTTCGATCTCGATCTTGGAAACACCTGCGCTGTATAATTTCTTTTTAAGGAATGTTCTGATGTTGTAGTCTTCTACCAGGTAATCAGCGAAGTCTGCATCAGCATACCATCTTGAATCCCAATCCTTGATAACACCGACTCTAAGGCCATGTGGGTTAACTTTCTGTCCCATGCTTTTCCTCCTTATTTCTCATCCAGCACGATAGTGATATGGCTTGTTCTCTTTTCGATTCTGTAAGCTCTACCCTGTGCTCTCGGCTGAATTCTCTTCATTGTAGGTCCTTTATCTGCATAGCAGGCTGCAACGTAGAGGTTGTCTGCATTCATTCCGTTATTGTTTTCAGCATTTGCAATTGCTGACTCAAGAAGTTTCTTGATAACGCTGGAAGCGTATCTTGGGTTGTATGTTAAGATACCAAGTGCTGTCTGCACATCTTTACCGCGGATTACATCTAACACGTAGCAGGCTTTCTGAACAGAAATTCTTGCATAAGATAATTTTGCAGACGGTCTTGTCTCTCTATTACTCTCATTTCTGGCTCTTTTTATCTGGCTTCTATGTCCCTTTGCCATTTTAAAGTGCCTCCTTTCCTCTTTCTCTCAATATCAGGTTAACCTGTCCGCTGTCTCATGGGCAGCAGACAGAATATAAAGTCAAATACTAGCGAACTCCGGATTTCTTTTCGTCTTTTCCGTGTCCTCTGTAAGTTCTGGTTGCAACGAACTCACCGAGTTTGTGGCCAACCATATCTTCTGTTACGTATACCGGCACGTGTTTTCTTCCGTCATGGACAGCAATTGTGTGTCCTACGAAGGACGGGAAGATTGTAGAACGGCGTGACCAGGTTTTGATAACGGATTTGTCATTTGCAGCGTTTAATGCATCTACTTTTTTAAGTAAGCTGGCATCTGCAAAAGGTCCTTTTTTCAGTGAACGAGACATGCTTAATCCTCCTTATTATTTCGATAATGCTTTTCCATCGCGTCTTCTTACGATGAGCTTGTTGGACGGTTTGTTTTTCTTTCTTGTCTTCAGACCAAGAGCAGGTTTTCCCCATGGAGTGCATGGACCTGGACGACCGATACCGGTCTTTCCTTCACCACCACCATGTGGATGGTCATTCGGGTTCATTACGGAACCACGAACAGTAGGTCTGATACCCATGTTACGTTTACGTCCGGCTTTACCGATGTTAATCAGGTTGTGATCTCCGTTTCCGACAACGCCTACAGATGCGCGGCATACGATCGGAACCATTCTCATTTCACCAGATGGCAGACGCAGTGTTGCGTATTTGCCTTCTTTAGCCATTAACTGAGCGCCGTTTCCAGCAGAACGAACCATCTGTCCGCCCTTTCCAGGATGAAGCTCAATGTTGTGTACCATAGTACCAACCGGGATAAGCTCTAATGGTAAGCAGTTACCAACACGAACTTCTGCTTCTGCTCCGTTCATGACTTTCTGGCCTACTTTTAAGCCTTCCGGTGCAAGGATATATGCTTTCTCGCCATCTGCATAGCAGATAAGAGCGATGTTTGCTGTTCTGTTTGGATCATACTCGATGGAAAGTACTGTTGCAGCAACTCCATCTTTTCTTCTCTTGAAGTCGATGATTCTATATTTTCTTCTGCTTCCGCCTCCGCGGTGTCTAACTGTGATCTTACCCTGGTTGTTACGTCCAGCGTTTTTCTTTAAAGACACGGT
Organism: Blautia sp. MSJ-9; assembly: GCF_018919065.1. GTDB lineage: Bacteria > Bacillota > Clostridia > Lachnospirales > Lachnospiraceae > Blautia_A. Next base: position 57,154 of record NZ_JAHLQG010000014.1, read on the forward strand.
AAGAGATTTCTCTGGTGTAGATTTTGTGATCTCTGAGAAATCGGAACCAGTCATATGTCTTCTAGACGGTGTATATGGGTTATAACTTTTGATTCCCATTTTTGTTCTCCTTTCAAATTTGTCCTCACGCTTTTGAATGCGTATAATCGCTATCTGTTAATTAAAGTCCTTCGAAGATTTCAATATCTTTGCTGTCTTCTGTCAGAGCTACGATAGCTTTTTTGGTTTTAGCAGTTGTTCCAACTGTCATACCACGGCGTTTTTTCTTTCCATCCATATTCATGGTGTTAACGCTCTTTACTTTTGTTCCTTCGAACATTTTCTCTACAGCTTCTTTGATCTGAGATTTATTTGCTTCTGGATGAACTAAGAAAGTGTATTTCTTTTCAGCCATAGCGTTCATAGATTTTTCTGTAATCACTGGTTTCTTGATTACGTCATAGTACTGAATGTTAGCCATTATGCATATACCTCCTCGATGGATGCTACAGCATCTTTGGTTACAACTACGGTGCCATGGTTCATAACATCGTATACGTTAATAGTACTTGGTGTTGCTGTCTGTACATCTGTGATGTTTCTAGCGGAAAGGATTACGTTCTTGTCATCTGTAGCTGTGATCACAAGTGCTTTCTCAGCTTTCAGGTTTGTAAGAACTTTCTGCATTTCTTTTGTCTTAACATCTGCAAGTGTAAGGGCATCAACTACTACTAATTTATTGTCCTGAACTTTGGAAGTCAGAGCAGATTTTAAAGCAGCTCTTCTTTCTTTCTTGTTCATTTTTACTTCATAATCTCTTGGTACCGGAGCGAATACAACACCGCCGCCAGTCCACTGTGGTGCACGGATGGAACCCTGTCTAGCATGACCTGTTCCTTTCTGTCTCCACGGTTTTCTTCCGCCGCCGCTTACTTCAGAACGTGTTTTAGCTTTCTGAGTACCCTGGCGATTATTTGCAAGCTGACGAACAACAGCAAGGTGAACAAGATGCTCATTGACTTCTACGCCGAATACTGCATCATTCAGGTCCATTGTTCCAACTTCATTGCCTTCCATATTATAAACAGTTACGTTTGCCATTTGTGTGCTCCTCCTTTCTTATTATAAGGACTTTACTGTCTCTTTGATAGTAACCAAAGATTTCTTAGGTCCTGGAACAGCACCCTTAACTAACAGTAAGTTATTTTCTTTATCTACGCGTACGATCTCAAGGTTCTGTACAGTAACCTGAACATTTCCCATATGACCTGGCATGTGTTTTCCTTTGAATACCTTGCTCGGATCAGAACAAGCGCCATTGGAACCTGCATGACGGTGATATTTGGAACCGTGAGCCATAGGTCCTCTGGACTGACCATGTCTCTTGATCGCACCCTGGAAACCTTTACCTTTGGAAACAGCTGTTGCATCAATGTGATCGCCGTCTGCAAAGATATCAGCTTTAATTTCCTGTCCTACTGCATATTCAGCAGCGTTATCAAATCTGAACTCTTTAACGAATCTCTTTACTGCAACGCCAGCTTTGTCAAAGTGTCCTTTTTCCGGTTTGTTAACAAGACTTTCTCTGATGTCGCCGAATCCGACCTGAACTGCTTCGTATCCGTCGTTCTCTTCTGTCTTAACCTGAGTTACAACACAAGGACCAGCCTGTAAAACTGTTACCGGAATTAACTGGCCGTCTTCATTGAAGATCTGAGTCATTCCGACTTTAGTAGCTAAAATAGCTTTCTTCATTCTTTCTTCCTCCTTATAGCGGATTACCGATTACCGGCAATCATATAGTAAATAGCTTAATGCTTATAGCATTATCATAGTTGAGACACCATCGTCACTAAATTCATTTTCTCGCTTTGCTCGTCATTCATTAAGTGTCGAGGTGGGCTTTCTCACTAAATTCGCATTGCATGCTCATTAAGTGTTCAATGCCTTATTTAGTCTTCATTTTGATATCGATGTTAACACCTGCTGGCATTTCCAGTCTTGACAGAGCATCTACTGTCTTCTGTGTTGGTGTCAGGATATCGATCAGTCTCTTATGAGTTCTCTGTTCGAACTGTTCTCTGGAATCTTTGTATTTATGAACGGCTCTTAAGATTGTAACAACTTCTTTCTTAGTTGGAAGCGGAACTGGGCCACTTACCATTGCTCCGTTCTTTTTAACAGTTTCGATGATTTTTGCTGCAGATGCATCTACTAACTGATGATCATAAGCCTTTAATGTGATTCTCATTACCTGATTTGCCATAAAAAAAGTCTCCTCCTATTCGTACTTTTCAAGCAGTACGACAAGCGGCGACTGTACACATCTCCGTGTGTGTCTTTCGATTTCTTACCACACACGCCATCCCTGGATGGTCTTCTGAACTTGTACAGTGACTTGTCGTCAGTTTTCAAACTTGACATTCGCTCCACGGAAAACCTGCCATCTTTGTGGCAGCAACCTCGCGCTTCATTGCTATCAATGTCACAACAATTGGAAGTATACACGACCTCTCAGAAAAATGCAAGTGTTTTTTTTACTTTTTTTCATATTTTTTTGTATTTGATTCTATACAATATTTATTACTATATTTTTCCGTGTTTCTTCCTATTATATAGAAGGAAGTCAAGCGGCAATTCGCAATCCGCTTTGCCACTTGCTCATAGCCGAATAACCGCTCCTCAATTTCGATTAAAATAAAAAGAACGTGTTCCTTCTATATTATATAGGAAGAAACACGTTCAATCACGTTTCTTATTCTTCTGTTGTCTGTTCTTCTGTATGAACAGGCTGTTCATCTGCTATGATATCAGAATAATCAAACAGTGTAACCTTCGTTACATCATCTCTTACAATATCAGGAGCATCTCCCTGATTCTTGGCACTCTCTGCAATCTGCGCAGCTGACCATGTCGGGATTACCATACGTTTAATCTCTACCGGTGCCTCTTCAACCTCCTCTGTTTTATCCGGTTCAACAGGTTTTCTGTCAGATGCACTCATCATCTTTCTCAGCTGTTCCTTCACCTGTGGCACGATCACTTCTGTTTTTCCTGAAACAGGAGTTGAAGATGCTATCTCTGCCTGCTGCACAGGCTCCTCTGCTTTTACAGGTTCATCTGCGGTTGCGGCAGCAATTTCTTTCTTCAGAAGTTCGTGAGCCTCGGTAGTCGCGGCTGTAGCTGCCTGAACTGCTGTTGGCTGCTTTGGTTTCTCCGGTACCAGATCGTCCTCATAGATCTCATCCACAAAGCCACCTGTCTTAATTTTCTTACGTTCTGGTTCTTTGCCTTTTTTGCGGGCTCTCTCTTCTTTCTTTATCTGACGTTCTTCTTCTTTGTAACGTTTTTCTCTAGCCTTCTCTTCTCTCTTGAGTTCTTTCTTACTCTTGACATATCCAGGCTCTGTATCTGCATCATCGTAATCCTCCTGCGGCTCTTTCTTCAAAAGCTCTGCAACTATGTAAAGGATTACAAGGAAAAGCACAGCAAGTCCAAGGATGATCAGACCCTCGATACTCTCTGTCGCAAACAGAAGATAACCCACATAGCCTATCGTAATAACAACCTTTGGAATATAATTCTTCACCTCAACAGTAATCGGTTCGGAATCTTTGTCAGTAGAATCTATTACTTTAAAAGTGTTATTATCTTTGTCCATCTCTGTGATCATGTAACGATACGCTTTGGAATCACCCTGATACAGGATAGAATCGCCTACTGCTGCCTCGGAAGTCTTCACTGGAATCGCATAAGTTACAGATCCCATGGGAAGGTTTGTTTCTTTACTGGAATCGTCCATAATTTCTGTCGTAACTCCAAGGAAAGGTGGTACCGCCAGTCCAACGACACAGGCAATGGTGCATATCACTATAAAATGTACAATAAATTTCAAAAATTTCGACATTCGTTACGCTCCTCATTTCTTTAGTCTCTCTGTTTATCACAACAAATTGTATCACTGCGCATTTTATCCACAGTAACTTCATTATACCTTGTTTTATTCTTATGGTCAACTTATAATCTCCCAAATACAAGAAAACACACCCGAAAAGGTTACTGTTCAAGGGTTAGCTGGACTTAGGAAAACCGATGGTGTAGACTGATAACAGTCAAAACCATCGGCTTTCTTTATCCAAATATCCTGGACACTCTGTCATATATATTTGCCG
>NZ_JAHLQG010000055.1 GCF_018919065.1 Blautia sp. MSJ-9
ACGGATGCAATGATCCAAATAGAGCTACGTCAGACCAATTACTCCCCTATATTATAATAAAATAAGTGCAGCTGTCAGAGTTAATTACTCTCCAACAACTACACTTTTATGGTACTAAAAAGAGAATACAAAATTTTTTGTTATTTTGTATTCTCTACATTAGAGTGTGTTTGAAAAAGCTTTCTGCAAAATATACTGCAAAGTGGGGCGTGCAGATTGCGGAAATGTTTTTCAAAACACGTTACATAGTGCAACAGAAATAAATATTCTCATGTAAACTGCATTTTGGATTAAATCCTGCATGGCAGTAAGGGCAGCTGCCTTTTTTGTATTCCTGAAGTGTAAGTTTCCTGCCGCAGTTTCCGCATAAAACAGGATAAACTTCTTCCGGTGTTGTTGCAACAAATGAATGGTCTTCCAGTTCATCGTGGCCGGAATAGCATGCGTAATATTTCCTGCATTGTTGATTCCTTTTCTGATGGGAATTGCGATCAGGACTGCAAGAACTGTGATCACAATATCCTTTGGAATAAATGCTGTTAAGGAGCATACTGCGATTGCCGGGATTTAAATACACACCCATTTCACACACCTGCTTTCCTGACAGATATTTTAATTTACCGTAACTATAAAAGTTCCGGTGCAGTAAAATCTTTTATGTTCTACAGCACATAATAATGCGGAATAATATCTTCATAATGTCCATCCGGCATTCTGAATCCCTGGGGAATTACGCCAAGTCTGTTAAAACCGATTCTTTCATATAAATGTAATGCATGGGTGTTATTTGCAACCACTGCATTGAACTGCATAACACGAAAGCCTTTTTCCTTCGCCTGTGCAAGGCAGTCAAGAACCAGTTTCTCGCCAATGTGTTCACCACGGACTTCTCTTCTTACTGCATAGCTGGCATTACAGATATGGCCGCATCTTCCTACATTGTTCGGGTGTAGAATGTAGAGACCGACAATTTCTTTGTTGTCAGTGTTTACTGCGATTCCTGTATAGGTCTGTTCTTTGAAAAAAGCATCTCCTGTTTCTTCTGTCAGGTTCTCTTCCTGCGGAAATGCTACACCATCCTCTACTACCTGATTCCATATTGTAATGGCTGCTGTTACGTCTTCTGTCTGATATTCTCTGATTACAATATCCATTCTTTCCTCCATTTTCCATATCATACCATGAACGATCCGTTTTCTTTTTCTTTACACACATCCACCCATCCGTTTGCCTCTGATACCTGTTCCGGTTCCGGGATTGTGAGCTTTACTGCACTGTGATCATTGCCGAAGACATTTTTTCATTTCCTCCTGAGTTATATCTTATCTGTGTCCCAGCTCCCAGAATGCCACTGCACTTGCTGCTGCCACATTCAATGAATCTACTCCGTGGGACATTGGTATCTTTACTGTATAATCGCAATCTGCAATGGTCTGTGATGCAAGGCCGTCACCTTCCGTTCCGAGAATGACTGCCAGTTTTTCTTCTGACCGGAGTGCTTTGTCATCAATTCCTACAGAATCGTCACGCAGAGCCATTGCCGCTGTTTTGAATCCCAGATTTTGCAGAATCTTCATTCCATCCTGTGGCCATACAGTTTTTTTATCAAAATATGTCCAGGGAATCTGGAATACGGTTCCCATGCTGACTCTGGCTGCACGTCGGTAAAGCGGATCACTGCATCCGCCGGTCAGAAGTACTGCATCCATATGGAGAGCTGCCGCTGAGCGAAAAATAGCTCCGATATTTGTAGGATTTACAACATTTTCAAGAACTGCTATGCGGTTGACGTTTCTGCAGATTTCCTCTACAGATGGCAGTGGATTTCTGCGCATTGCGCAGAGCATTCCTCGAGTAAGAGCAAATCCGGTCAGTTTGACCAGAATTTCATATTCCGCAGTATAAACCGGCACATCCGGATATTGTTTCAGAATTTCCCTTGCTTCTCCTTCCAGATCTTTATACTCCACCAGAAAAGAAATTGGCTGATATCCTGCATTCAGGGCACGTTCAATCACCTTCGGACTCTCCGCAATGAAAATTCCCGGTTCCGGTTCATAGTATCGTAAAAGCTGCACTTCAGATGTTCTGGCATATACATCCAGTTCCGGCGCAGCGAAATCTTTTATTTCATTCCACATAATAAAACCTCCAAACCGAATATCCTTCACCACTGAATAGCTTCTATACAATTCAGTATTTTTTCTTTATTTTTAGAATGTAAATATGTTTTATTTATAGCAGATTTTCTATACTGCAAATAAGAATTTTTTGTTTTTTCTATAAGTAAGTTTGTAAAAAATCTTTCCCAGCTGAAATATTTTTTGCTATCAATAAATAACTCTGGAGTTTCTAATATCTTACGAATTTCTCTGTCATCAATCAAACCTGATTTTAATACAATCCATTCAAATGATTCCGGTAAATATAAATGAATATTTTTCTTCTTATGTGAAATTTCATATAAACCATTCATCTCAGGTCCGATTGCTGCTCCATCGGCAATCACACATACTTCCCTGTTTTTCACATTTTTTATCTTTGAAAAAATATTCGACTTCCCACCTGCACTTTCACACTCAAGATTCTTTTCATCCGAAATAGCTTTGAAAAACTCATATCCGGAATTGGAATCTTCTACAATAAACAACTCAGGTTTTATGGGAAATTCCTGGATATCTGAATATATCCTATACATTTGTTGATATATTTTCTTTGTATTCTGATATCTCCCAGATGCATATAGTCCATATATTTCCTCGACACTATATGGAAGATTATAAAGATTTTCTCTGGTAATCAATACAAAATAATTGTCTGAGCCACGTACTTCCGATGCAAATTCTTCCGTATTAATAAATGCATTTTCTTCGTCTATAAAAAATATTGTCCCCGCTGTGTTCTGCAAGATTAATTTCCAGCTGACACCCTCCAGAATTCTGCATGGAACATTTGACAGCACATCCACTCCACTGGATTCACCAAGATTTTCTGCCTGTCGTAACATATTGATCAATGTTGTTTTGCCTGTCGCACTGTCCCCTTGAATAATTGTAATGTTACGTTTTATTTCGAATTCATAATGAAGCTTATTGTTACGTACAATTACTTTATATTTTCCTTTCATTACTTTCACCTATACATATTCAACAGCAATATCAATAAATTCTTCCATATTATGAACGATCTGATCTTTGTTTAAAATTTTAATCTCGAATTCGTTATCTCCAAAATCCATGATATGACGCAGATTGACTATCAGTTCTTTTTGTTTTCCAATTTCCAGAATCCATTTTGCACAGTTATTTCCACAAGCAGATGCATTAAATATCCGGCCACTGTCATCAAACGCCATCAAGATTAAAGTTTTTACTCCTCCTGATATTTCTTTTACAGAAATAGGCCCTAATACAGGACTTTGAATCAGCCGTTCACTGACCACATCTGACTTGTCTACATCTTTTATCATTTTTACAGACAAGGGATCTGTGATCCATTCATCTTCGTATCTATTATCAAAGTAAGTTGGCGGATGGTAAATTGCTTCTTTCATTTCTCCCAGATAAATGTTAAGCATTAGTTTTCCCCCTGATTTGGTTTATTTATGGTTTTTATAATACCTTATTCTACCTCTTTTCACAACCCATCAAGACCACATCCCGGCAAATTAATTGTTACTGAATTATAGCAATTCCATAAAAGGCTATAGCAATCCTCGTAAATAATGCATTTAAGACAGTGTGAAAGACAATGAAGATATCTGCAGGCGTGCTGACGCACGGCAAAGATATCTGACGCAGGATTTCACGCTCTCTGCTTTACTTGTTATAAGTTCAGACAACTGCCATTCTTTTTCTTCTGTCTTTATATGCCAGAAACAGAATTGTCAGAAACGTAACTGTCTCCGCTGCAAGAAGAGAGATCCAGATTCCATTTAATCCAAATAATTTCGCAAGTATAACTGCGCAGATAACAATGGCAACAATTCCTCTCAGGAATGAACCGACAATCGCGATTTTCGGTTCATCTACTGCCGAGAAATATGCCACCAATACAACATTGATTCCTGCCACTATAAATCCAAGGAAATACAGACGCAGTCCTGTATGTGCATAATTCAGCAGCTGAACATTGTTTTCACTGTTGAAAATGCCAATCAGCGAGTCAGTTGCTGTCCAGATAATCAATTGGATCAATGCTTCTACTGCAAGACATACAAGCAGGCTCCATTTCAGAAGTTTTTTTACCTGAGTGGGCTGACCTTTTCCGTAGCTTTCACTGATCAGAGGCTGTGCTCCCTGGGCCAGACCGTTGAAAATTGCAAATGCCACGATAGAAAGATTTGCCACAACTCCATATGCTGCTACACCTACATTTCCTGCAATTCCCAGGATCAGGAAGTTAAATACAATGGCGATCACACCGGAAGACAGTTCACCGACAAATGCGGAAACTCCTAGCTGACAGCAGGAAATCAGGTGTCTGAATGACGGTTTTTTCCAATGGAATTCTACATGGTTTCTGCTGCTCCTGTAGTGTGTGGCACAGACGCTCATTGTTACGATCGGACAGATTGCAGTAGCAAGTCCTGCTCCGGAAAATCCCAGACCGACAGGAAACATGAATATATAATCAAATATAATGTTAAAGATACTTCCACTGATGGAACCGATCATTGCAATAGAAGGCGCTCCATCGTTTCTTGCAAATGCAGTAAATGTATAATTTGACATGAAGAATGGTGTTGCAATCAGAATAATTCTCATGTAGTTTCGTCCAAGTCCGATCAGTCCGGCATCTGCACCCAGCAAAGCCAATGCTTTGTCCGGAATGAAGATTCCAATCAGTATAAATGGAACTGCAGCCAGTATACTCCAGGTTACTGACTGTACAAAATAATGATCTGTATTTTCTCCTTTTGCCCTGCTTATGGCATACCTGGTAGCAGAACCAATCCCAATCATAGCCCCAATCGCATAGATCAGTCCATAAACCGGCAGAATCAGGTTCAGAATTGCCAGTCCGTCAGCACCGGAATATACAGATATAAAGAAAGTATCTGCCAGAACATAAACGGAAATCCCGATCATTCCGGCAACACTCTGGGCTACATACCTGGTGAATCTTTTCAGCATAATACTTCGCTCCTTCGTTATATTGTCAGCATTGTCTTTCTTTCATCTGCAGACTTATCTCACCATTATACCCATATAAAACAAAAATGCAACCACAAAACTCCAGACATAAAAATCTCCTTAAGCAGATTTTTTAATGCTGCTCAAGGAGACTCTGTTGATATTCGCAATTCACTTCACGACACTCTTTATTTTATCCTGTTTTTTTTCAGGTCTTCTACGATTTCATTGTAACGTTTTTTGTTCAGACGGTAGAAAAACAGTACAATTGCTGTCACTATCCATAAAATTCCCGGAATTGTAGTAAAGGAATGTCTCATAATACTGAGGACAGCCGGATTCTGTACCTGATTTGCCACATATCCATATTTTCCAAGAAGTGCTGCAAGAAGCGCAGTTCCTATTGCCATGCCAATTTTATTTCCCAGTGACACAAATGCATATTGAAAACCATCATTTCTTAATCCCGTTTTCCACTCTCCGTATTCTACGCAATCGGGAATGATCGCATAGATTGCAGTGTTAAATCCAGAGAAAAAGAACTGTGTAATTCCTGCAAGTGTATAGAACGCTGCCGGTGTTTCTTTTACATTGAAGAAGAACATACAGAGCATGGAAATTCCGGTAAAAAGGGCAAAAATAGATGCAGTTCTTCCTTTATTGTTCAGTTTGCGGAATACAGGCTGGAAACATGCAGCACCGATAATGGATGGAATGATGATGCACATGGAATATGTAGTATAGTAGGATGCATTTCCCTCTACATAAGTGAAATAGTATAAAACATCTGCATTTCTTCCATAAAGTGTAAATCCGAATAACACCTGTCCGATTAATGCCAGAATATATGGGCGGTTCTGCATCACCGCTCTTAACTGCACTTTTATGGATATTTTTTCTTTTTCCGGCATAATCACCTGCTCTTTTGTTTTTGCAAAACAGAAGAAATGACAGGCTGCAAAAATACATCCGTATATGATTGCTACCAGTAGGTATCCGGTTTTAGCACTTTGACTGCCAAGTTTTCCAATCAGTGGAACTGTAATGATATTGATAATTCCAATTGCAACCATTGCAGATACTGAACGTGATGTATTAATCTTTGCACGTTCATCGATATCCTGTGTCATTGCTCCACAAAGGGTGCCATACGGGATATTTACACAGGTATATCCAAGTACCAGCAGACAGTATGTAATTACCATATAAATAACCTTTGATCTGTCCGACCAGTCCGGATGTGCCCAGAATGTCATAATCAGAAGCACGGCCGTGATCGGAGCTGCAATGAGAAGCCATGGACGATAACGTCCCCATTTTGTTTTGGTTTTATCTGTCAGTCCACCCACGATCGGATCATTGATCGCATCCCAAAATCTCGAAAACAGCATCAGGGCAGAGACTGCTGCCATACTGATTCCGAATACGTCTGTGTAAAAAATCATGAGAAAATTACTGACGAACATCCAGCTGAAATTACATCCTACATCGCCAAATCCATATGCGATTTTACTGATCAACGGAACTTTTACATTTTCGTTTTTACTCTCCATAATTCCTCCTGCCTGCTGCCATCCTCCGTCTTTCCGTTTACTCATATCTTCTTTACAGCAGTCTTTTTTATTATATCTTTGTCTTACATAATGCTTATGATCAGCAGGATATTTTATTTTTCCTGCACATTGATAATCACTTTCATTGTAGTCTCACGGTTATCGTCAATGTACTGGTATGCTTTCAGATAATCTTTAAATGCAAATGTCTTAGAGATCAGCGGTCTTAAATGCACTTTTCCTTCATTCACCAGTCTGATTCCATCTACATAATCATCATGTCTGTACATCATTGTGCTCTTGATATCAAGCTCATGATCATTTGCAACTGCCAGATCGATCTCAGCCATTCCTGCAAAAACTGCAACCAGCACAATCACGCTTCCTTTTCTTGCATATTTGATCGCCTGTCCCATTGTAATGTTATTTCCTGCACAGTCATAGATAACATCTGCCTTATCCGGTCCAAAGGCTTCTACCATTGCTTCCCCGAAATTTTTATTCCTTGTGTTGACACATACGTCAATTCCACACTCTTTTGCTTTTTCCAGACGGAGATCACTGACATCTGTGATCATAACTTTAGCTGCTCCCATCCCTTTTGCAGACTGCGCTACCAGATTTCCGATCGGACCGGCTCCTATCACCACAATATTCATTCCCGTTACATCGCCCATCTGTTTAACACCATGAACAGCTACTGCCAGAGGCTCGATCATTGCCCCCTCTTCATAAGACATATCTTCCGGTATCGGTGTTACTTTTGATGCATCAACTGCAAAATACTCGGATGCAGTTCCTGTTGTCTGGAATCCCATTACTTTCAGCTCTTCACAGAGATTATATTTTCCGTGACGGCATGGATAACAATGTCCACAATATACCTGTGGCTCAATTATTACTTTCTGTCCCACATGAAATTCTGTTACTGCATCACCTGTTTTTACCACTTCTCCTGATACTTCATGTCCCTGGGTTACCGGATATTTTGTAAAAGGATGTTTTCCGTGATATACATGGATATCAGAACCACAGATACCGATATTCATAATCTTAACCAAAACCTGGTCGTCTTTAATCTCTGGTACGGGAACCTCTCTGAAAATAATTTCTCCTGGATTTGTCATAACCTGCTGTAACATAATATTTTCCTCCTTATTTGTTGAATGTACTTTGAGCCTCTAGTTATTTATTAACTTTTATTAAATATTTTATTAAAGTAATTACATTATTATTCAAATCGCTAAATTTGTCAATAAACATTTAAAAATATTTCTCATTTCTACCAGTTGCACAAAGTAAAGATTTTATTTTTATGCAGATGTTACTATAACACTCCTCATAATTATCTGCTGAATTCCCGCACAATAACAAAATACCCTGATCACAACCTTTCTTTGTTGTAATCAGGGTATTTTTTATATTCAGATATTTGTTTAATATGGTATATCAGCAGATCATCAGTGATTCAAGAATGCTATCGGCTATATCTTTCCGATAAAATCCTGCAAGAAATGCTTTGCTGCACCTACAGCTGAGGCTTCTTTCTTATAAGAACAGTTTTTCAGATATCTCAGATCATGATCAAATCCATTATACTTCATTACTTTTTCCCCAAGAGGTATCATATAATCTGAGAGATATCCACCCATTTCACCTCCAAGAATGATATCCATATCATATGCCATGCGCAGATTTGAAATCAGAACTGCAAGATAATCAAGATACTCTTCCCATTTTTTCTCTGCCTTTTCATCATTGTTTTGAAGCAGCTGCATAAACTGTTCCACAGAATCCTTTGACTCACCAACAAGTGCGCCTGCAGCGCAATAAGCATCTGCACAACCTGATTTTCCACAATAACACTTGCGGCCCTGAGGTACAAGTATCATATGTCCAAATTCTCCGGCCTTCTGATTTTCTCCGGAAAACAAATTTCCCCCTATGCAAAATGCACCGCCAAGAGTCTGATTCAACGAAAGGTAAATTGCATTCTGATAGATGTTCATATCTTCTGCCATCATTGCCGCATTGGCATCATTTGAAAAATAAACCGGGACAGAAAATGCCTGTTCCAGGAAACTGAGACTATAGTTTTCAAGTTTCAGTGCGTGGGATTTTATCACCAGTTTCTGCTCCTGATTAATGATTCCCGGAATAGAGATTCCAACACCCAGAAGCTTTTCTTTCTGTTCTGCATCATTCATATGATCCAGAAATTTCGCCGCATAATCTGCCACCTGACTGCAATATGACATATCAGATACAAATTTCAGACGGATCCGCTCTGATTTCACAATCTCATACTTCAGATTTACCAGCACCATTCCCAGATGATTTGCAGTGATCACAATTCCCATTGCATAACGATAGGATGGATTGATTCCAATACTTTTAGCCTTTCTTCCTCCTGTGGATTCATATTCTCCAGTTTCTATTATGATACCTTTTTCCAATAAATCTTTTACATTAGACAGAACTGTTGGCATACTCAGATTCAGTTCTTTGGATATTTCCACTTTTGATGTGGATTCTCTATTTATAATATAATTTACGATTTTTGATTTCGTGGCAAATTTCTTTTCCTGTCCGCTCATTCTGTTTCTACTTTCTTTTATTAATGTATTTATAAAAGAATGATACCTGTTATTGTCATATTTGTAAATAGCCATTGTCTCTGCAGAGTATATTGCTTTTTGCAATTGAGGCAGGGGACTTAACTTATTCAGCTGATTCAGTTAATATATCTACAATAACAGAGTTACTGTTCACTCCGTTCTCAGTAACACGCTTCGCGATGCACAGAATTTATGCTAATCGCATAAATTCGCGCTGTATGTCTCGGGATTTTGGCATGTTCATGCCAAAACACCTCGCGGGATAGTGGCGTGTGAACAGTAACATAACAGATAAATTTATATCATTCTGATGAAATATTATATTTCATTTTTCACGTTAATGATATAAAATTATCGTAACTGTTCAGTACCTTCACAGTTACGAGCCAAAATGCATTAAAAATCACCTGCGGTGATGGCATTTTGGCTTGTATGTCTCGGGATTTTGGTACTTACGTGCCAAAACACCTCGCGGGATAGCAGACTACTGAATAGTTACAAATTATTAATGTAAATATCAGGGCATATTCGAATAATCATTTCTAAACTTTTTCAAATATGCTCAGGAAAGGAACTTTTATACTAATGAAAACCAAGATCCAGGATATGACCTCCGGTTCACCGGGACGGTTGATCATTCTTTTTGCAATTCCCCTGATGCTGGGGAATATCTGTCAGCAGCTTTATACAATGGTGGATACTATGGTCGTTGGCCAGATTGCAGGTGTGGAGGCTCTTGCCGCACTGGGTGCTGTTGACTTTCTGATGTGGGTTGTCACAGGAATATCCACAGGACTCACTCAGGGATTTTCTATTCAACTCTCCCAGTATTATGGGGCAAAGGATTTTGAAAATCTGCGTAAATCTTTGGCTCACAGTTACCGGCTGACCGCATTCATCGCAGCCGGAGTATTGATTCTCAGCCAGTCATTTGCTTCGTTGGTATTAACAGGGCTGCATACACCTTCCAATATTATCGGAATGTCTCTGTTATATCTGCGCATCATTTTCTGTGGAATCCCCGCCACAGCAGCCTATAATATGTTCGCCTCTGCTCTAAGGGCCATGGGAAACAGTAAAACACCGCTGACCGCAATGATCATCGCATCTGTGCTGAATGTCTCACTGGACATCCTTTTTGTGGCAGGCTTCAGATGGGGTGTGGCAGGAGCAGCAATCGCAACTGTGATCGCACAGAGCTTCTCCGCTGTTTACTGTTTCCTGATTTTACGCAGAATTGATATCGTTCATCTGACCAGAGCAGATTTTATGCCTGCCTCCGGCATGAATGCCCGCCTGATGAAACTTGGTATTCCTGTTGTATTCCAGAATATCATCATCGGTGTGGGCGGTCTGGTAGTCCAGTATGTGATCAATGGCTACGGTTTCCTTTTTGTGGCAGGATTTACAGCTACAAACAAGCTTTATGGTCTGTTGGAAATGGCAGCTATTTCCTATGGATATGCCATTGTTACCTATGTGGGTCAGAATCTGGGAGCTGGAAAGTTTGACAGGATCAAGAAAGGCGTCCGCAGCAGTATGCTGCTTTCCCTGCTTACCTCACTGATCATTTCTGCTGCCATGTTTTTATTTGGAAAAAATATTCTCTCACTTTTCATCTCAGGTGAACCGCAGCAGACGCAGGAGGTACTGGCAATTGCTTTTAAATACCTTTCTATTATGGCTGCCATGCTTTGGGTTTTGTACTTCCTGTACGTGTACAGATCTGCACTTCAGGGGCTGGGAGATACCTTAATGCCTATGGTAAGTGGTATGGCTGAATTTGTCATGCGTATCAGTGCTGCACTGATCCTTCCCCATTTCATCGGACAGGACGGTATTTTCTTTGCAGAGATTGCAGCATGGAGCGGAGCCACTGTGATCTTATGCATCAGTTATTATGCACGGATGCATAAATATCATTAAAACAAAACAGGCACATAGTCCCGGATATCCGGTATATGTGCCTGTGAAACGTGTAAAATTATGTAAGATTCTTAATCCATTTATATTTCTTATAATGTTTATAAACCACCGGCAGTTTAATAATCTCGTCCAGATTGAGTACAAAGTAGACAACCATAACCGGCAGTTTCAGGATAAATGCGCAGATGCATCCCAGAGGAACGGTGATGCACCACAAAGTTACGGAATCACACAACATTCCAAATTTGGAGTCTCCGCCTGCTGCGAAAATTCCGCCTATTGTCATACAGTTTACTGATTTTCCTGCAATATAATAGGAACAGATCAGCAGCATTTTTTGCAGATATCCGCGGGCTGTCGGGGTGAGATCTACCATTTTTGTGATAAATGGGGACAAGGCGATCAGGACAAGGCCTGATACAATTCCTGCAATAATCGCAGTTCTGGTAAGTGTTCCGCCTGCCTCCTTTGCTTCCTGCAGGCGGTCTGCACCAAGACGGTTTCCCACTATGATACTGCCTGCATTTCCAAGTCCGAGGCAGAAGCATACAACAAGATTTTTGGAAATATTCGCTATTCCATTGGCGGCAACGGCATCCGTTCCCAGATGTCCCATGATCACAGAATACATGGAAAACCCTATTCCCCATGCAAGATTATTGATCAGTAACGGAACGGCTTTCTGCCAGAAACGGCCAAATAACTTTTTTTCACAGCTTCTGAGACTGAATTTTACAGCTCTGATCCTGCACAATACATAACCAACACTCCACAGGAACTGCACAACTGTTGCAAGTACGGTTGCCAGTGCAGCACCTTTAATTCCCATTTTCGGGAAGCCGGACAGTCCAAAAATGAAAACAGCATTCAATACGATATTGAGAATTACCATAACCCCATTGATCAGGGTACTCATATTTACTGCACCACAGTTCTTCATGATTGCCAGAAAAGTCTGTGCAATTCCCGAAAACACATAGGAAATGCCAATCACCCTTAAATACTCACTTCCCAGAACGATCAGAGTTTCCTCATTTGTCAGGATTCTCATGAGCTGTTCCGGAAAGAAAAGGCTTCCTGCCAGAAATACCACTGCAATACATCCGCAAATCTTTGTCACAAGGCTGAACACCTGGGAAATACCTTTGTAATCCCCCTTTCCATAATATTGTGCCACAAACATATTCTCGCCTGCCATAAATGCAAACATAAACAGATTAAATACAAAAGTAACCTGTGTGGCCAGTGATACGGCTGACATGGCATCCTGACTTAACTTTCCCAGCATGATCGCATCACATGCTCCGACCAGGGCTGTCATGAACTGCTGAAGTGCGATCGGAAATGCCAGCCTGACTATTTCTTTTCTTAAACTTCGTTTACGCTCATCCATTATCTTTTTTGCTCCTGTATAAAATATTAGTGATACTCATCAGTCAATTTTCAGAATCATATTCAGGATTCTTCTTGCGCTGCGACAGATTTCTTCTTCAGTAATAAAACCTTTTTCGTAAGCTTCTTTTATGCGTTCCGGATATCCTGCTGCCATCTTGATATCGTTTCCTGCCTTTGTTTCACGGTAATGCTCTCCGAAAGTCCACCAGTCTGTTGTAACCAGTCCGTCGAATCCCCATTCATCCCGGAGAATACCTGTCAGGAGTTCTTTGTTCTCTGAAGCGTGGATGCCGTTGATCAGGTTATAGGAGGACATAATTGTATATGGATGAGCCTCTTTTACAATGATCTCAAACTGTTTCAGATAAATCTCACGGAGTGCTCTCTCTGATACTCTGGAATCAGAATCCTTACGGTTTGTCTCCTTATTATTGGCTGCAAAATGCTTCACACTTGCTCCGATATGCTGAGACTGGATGCCTCTTACCATAGCTGCACCTGTCTTTCCTGCAAGATACGGATCTTCAGAATAATACTCAAAGTTACGACCACAGAGCGGGCTTCTGTGAATGTTGCAGGCAGGAGTAAGCCAGATACTGATATTATTTTCTTTTACTTCTTCTGCTCCTGCTTTACCAACTTTCTCTACCAGTTCTTCATCCCAGGTGCTGGCAAGAAGTGTGGCACATGGCCAGGCAGTTGTGTTCACTCCGCATTTCGGAAGAATACGAAGTCCGGCTGGTCCGTCTGCAGTCATCACATTCGGGACTCCGTATTCCGGAAGATTTCCCATTCCAAATGTATTGGCACATCCTGTGTTTGGCTGTCCGCCAAGGAGATTGATACAGTCATCCAATGTCAGGACATCCATAAACTCATCCAATGTCATTTTACCATCTGCTACATCAGAGAAGCGAACTCCCTTGGAATCAAGAAAATCAAGAAAGTCTATTCCTTTTTGTCCTCTTGTATCAGGGCATGGAAGACCGATGGCATATTTATCCTGTCTCGGAAGTCCTTCTTCTTCCACATATTCACGCTGTGGAAGTTCCTCATAGGAACCGTCCGCAAGCATACGTTTCTGAAGATGATATGGCGCTGCTTTCCGGCTTAACTGCTCAGTTACTGTGTCTTCTTTTACTACATATGTAAAGTCGATCTTCGCTGCATCTCTTACATTTGTACCGATATAGATCGCATATTCTCCTGCCTCCAGAACATAGGCTGATCTGCATACTTTACCCAGATCATCGTAGGATGCCATCTGATTCACAGGAATTTTCAGGGTAAGAATCTGACGTTCACCCGGCTGAAGAAGACTGGTCTTTTTGAATGCCCCCAGTACTTTCGCAGGCTTTCCAAGTTTCCCCTGTGGTGCTCCGTAATAGAGCTGGATAACTTCTTTTCCTGCTGTTTTTCCTGTATTAGTTACTTCAGTAAGAACCGTGATCACACCGTTTTCTTCGGAAGCACCAGTCATCTTCCAGTCGAAATCTGTGTAGGAAAGTCCAAATCCAAACGGATAATTTACTCTCTCCGCTGCACCCGGAATTGTCTCAAAGTAACGGTATCCTACATAAATATCTTCTGTATAATCTACATAGAATGCAGACTCATGGAAGTTTGCTGTGGATGGATAATCTTCCAGATCTTTTGCATAAGTATCGGATAATTTACCGGATGGATTAACATCACCACAGAGTATATCTGCTGTTGCAAGACCACCTTCCATTCCCCCCTGCCATGCCATCAGTACTGACTGGATCTCATCACAGTCTCTGAACCATTTCGTGTCCACGATACCGCCAACATTCATCACTACGATTACATGTGGGAATGCTTTCTTTACTTTCTCTACCATGGCATTCTCTGCATTTGTCAGGCAGAAATCACCGTTTTCAAAAATCTTCGCTGACAACTCAGAGTTTCTTTTTTCCTCTCCGTCAAGAACGTATCCATCCTGTGCTGCTTCACATTTTCTGTCCCATCCTTCGCCTGAAAAACGGCAAATGGTAATTACTGCAGTATCTGTATATTCTCGCGCTTCATTCAGAAGTTCATCCGGAAGTTCCGGCTCAACTGTCATACCTGGTACTGCACCATCTGCGTATTGTTTCTGAATATCTTTTTCATAATATTTCGCAAGTTTATCGAAAACTTCTACTTTTCCCTCATCCTCTTTAATCTTCATGCTCTCATAAAGATTACGGATATATTCTACAGTTACATCGCCACTTCCTCCGCCGCCTTTTACGTAGTCTACAGTACCCTTACCAAAGAGTGCGACTTTCGTCCCTCTCCGAATCGGAAGTGTATTTTTCTCATTTTTCAGAAGGACCATTCCCTCTCCTGCTGCCATTCTGGAAAGTGCAATGTGTTCTTTACTTCCTGTAACTCTCCGTCCATCTTCTCCCAGCGGAAGCACCGGCTGAAAAAAGCTTCTCTGCCATTTTGCCATTATTTTAATCCTCCCTTAATTCTCCTTAATCAAGCAGATAAAATCATCCGCTTCGCTTCTTGCCTGATTTGGTTAAAGTTCTTCCTTCAAAAATGCAAAAGGTTCTTCATCCTGAAGAAAATGCATAAGCTGATATGCACACATGATTGCTACATTTTCTTCACGCAGAATCCTCTTTACTTCTTCTCTGTCAGCAAGTACAACTTCAATTTCCTCGGAATCCTCCTGTGCCGCTTTACTGATCTCGCCTTCTGCGTAACCGTAAACAGTCGCGCAGGATTCATCTGTCATACCAACCGTTGTGAAATATGGTTTTTCATATGCAGGATCTACTTTCAGAGGTGTGAATTTCAGTCCTGTTTCCTCGTACATCTCTCTTACTGCACCCTCATGAAATTCTTCATTCGGTTCTACCAGACCTGCCGGGAATTCGTAGATATATCCGCCGATTGCGTATCTGTACTGACGTACTAATACAACTCTGTCTCTCTTTTCCCCATAAAGACTGTAAATGATCACGCCATCCGGAGTGTTTTTACCTGTTTTTATCTTTAATTCGTTAATACTCTTTGCACGTGATGCCACGAAATATGACACAGGAGTGTTGTGAACACTTGTTGCATTTAAATGATACAAATTCAAAAATTTACAGTCTGTCAGTTTCTCAATATTGTGTATCTGTCCCATAATGGATACTTCCTTTCGCTTTCTATCCCTCTGTTGATTATCACAGCCAGTTTTCTTCTATCTCTGTTTTTAATTCGCAAAACATCTGATAAAACTCTTCTTTTGCATCAGCTATAATTCCTAACGCAATTTTCTGATTGTAAGAATGTGTAACATTATTTCTTGCCTGCAATGCACGAAGCCACTGCTCCTCATCTCTTATCATCCCGGCTTTATAGGCAGTCTTCAGAATGATTTTCGGTGAACCTGTTGCTCCCTCTGCATATCCATGAATCTCCAGTATTTCTTTCATCATTTTCCATGACTGCTCAAAACAAATTTCATACAATCCTACGAGTCCGATAATCACTACATTATCATATGGTTCTTCATAATTATAAATATCTTTCATGTTAGACAGTGAATTGCAGAAATTCTCATATTTTCTCATACAAAATCCTCCCTTCCTTCTCTATAGATTCTCTTAATTCATCCTGCATGTCACGATCAAGATTTACAATATCATACTCCAGAAGAGTACTTGTCTCTTCATCCACATCTAACGCAAACCTTGCAAAATCTCCTCCTGTGACTGCAATATCTATATCACTTGTTCTTCTGAAATCCCCTCTTGCTCTTGAACCAAAAAGAATTACTTGTTCAATATCATATTTTTGCGCAAGGTTTCGGATTTCTTCTATAACTTCCGGTCTGATTCCTGTATCATTCATTTTATAAACCTCACATTCCGATGTTTATATCGTCTGTTTTATCTTACCATATTATCTTATCTTTTTTAAGTCTGTCTGACAATTTCCGTAATTATTTTTTGCGCATCAAAAAAAGAACAGCCGCAGACTTTTCATCATACGGCCGTTCTTCTTTTTTATTTATTGAGAATGTCAGTTTCCTCTGTATCTGTCAAATATAAGATCAATCTCCCTTAAGAACTACACGGATTCTCTTATAGATCAGGAATACGATCAGGGATGTCAGAGCATATTTGAATATGTTGAATGGGAAAATAATCATTGCTGCAAATGTAAGAAGATTATTTACAGAGCTGTGTACTGCACTTCCCATTTCGATAAATGCTTCTACCGGCATTCCAAAAGCCTTTCCGTATGCCGGAAGCAACACGAATGCATTGATAAAGCATGCAACTACTGCTGTAAGTACGGTTCCAGTTGCCATTCCGATCACTGCATGTTTTCTGCTCTTAACAGATTTGTAACGGTAGATCAGACCTGCCGGAACTGCAAATGTACATCCAAAGATGAAGTTTGCCACATCGCCTACACCTGCTGTCATAGATCCCTTTGTTACCAGATGCACAAGAATCTTTACCAGCTCAATCAGTACACCTGCGATCGGTCCCATTGCAAATGAGCCAACCAGTACCGGGATTTCTGAAAAGTCCAGCTGATAAAAACTCGGTGCCAGGAAAGGAAGCGGAAACTCCAGATTCATTAAAATTCCTGCGATAGCGCCAAGCATGGCTATCTGTGTGATAGTCCTCGTCTTACTTCTTGCCATCACATTTCCATTTTTTAATACCTGTTCACTCATACTGTTTCTCTCCTTTGAAATTATTCTTTGTTTAAAAGAAAATTCCACAAGCTTTTTATATAATGAAGATTTTCTTCAACATATAAAAAAACCCCGGATCATATATCCGGGGTAATGAGCACGTATGGTAAATATCGCGTGTTCTTCTCTCATCCAGACTATACTGTCGGTCCTGGAATTCCACCAGATCAGCCGCCGAAGCGGGTCGCGGACTATAACCGCCGGTAGGGAATCTCAGCTGATGCTGATCACCACAACCCCGAAGAATTTTCTTTTATCTGCATCTGATTATACTACATACAGATATCTATTTCAATATCATTTGTGACTTTTTTCTAAGTTTCACCAAACTTTGAACAATATCCAATATTTTTACAATTACAATAACTGGATTATCCTATAGATGTAAATCCTTTAAGAGCAGAAGAAACTTTCTTTTTATATGTTGCATAGCTGACCCTTTTTCCGTTAATCTTATATCCTTGTCTGTACGCCGGATCAAATCTTCCATAACGACCATTAAGATATTCTGCTTCCAATGATTTTGTTGCACTCTGTCCTTTAATCTTATAGATATATAAGGAATTTCCACCTGTATTAGCTGTAGGTAATGCTACCTGATGTTTTTTCTTAGAATACTGTGCCCGCATATTATAACCTTTTCCTACGCCAACACTTTTTAAACATTTCTTTTTACCTGTATTTACATTATATGTATATACTTCGTTAGCCCATTTCGAACTATTATATACTACCAGTTCCGGCACTCCGTTTCCATCGAGATCTACAATCTTGTAGTCTCCTCCAGACTGCCCGATCAACTGCCTGTAACTTGCAACAGCAGCTTTATATTTTGACGAAGCTGCCATTGTTGGTATTGACATACCAAAACACATTATCAAGGATAATAATATACAGCATATCTGTTTCATTTTCTTTCGCATAGTGATCTCCTCCCTGTTTGATCTGCAATTTATTCGCTATACAGAAATTATAACACAAAACGGGCAAAAGAGGCTATTAAACTTTACTCTGCCTGATTAATATTATTAACCTTACAACCCGCTAATACAACAACAAGCGTGTCTCCACCCTCGGTATTCTCAAATGAACTGGTACCAAGCGGCAGACCGGTTACTTCTACTGTATCATCCTCGAAAACATCATCCAATTCTCCATTATAATAAACAGAATACTGCTGTTCTTCTCCATCTATCAGATTTAGCCATGTCAGATAATGTCCTTCTTCCATTTCCTCTTCCTGAACCTGTATTACGTATGCGTCCGAAATTCTCATCAGCTTATCACCATATCTGGATGGATTTTTGTTGATATGGCGAAAATCCAGTTCTGCATCTATCATTTCATCCGGTATTACCAGTTCTGGTGAAGCAGGGAAAAAATCATCATGTTCTTCCAGAAAAGTTTCCGCCTTCTCCGTTAATGTATACTCTGTACTGCATTGATCCTGTATATATGTATACAGATCCAGTGCTGTATAGCTTGCACCTGTATTCTCTGAGGCATATACATTTAAACTGTCCAGAGGTGTTACTCCCTGTAAAATAACCGCTGATAATGCTGCTATTGCGATCCTTTTCATAATTGTTTTTGCTGCCATAGTTATCCCCCTTTTCTTTTGTAGCATTTACTGTTAATTATATCTTTGCTCTTTCTTTAATATCCTCTACAAATGCTGTAGCTATTTTCTTTCTGTTGGAATATACAACCGCTTTGTTTCCGCTTCTCAGACATATCGTTATTTTATAATTTGAGCCTGCCCATATAAACAGAAAAACAAATACAATCATTCCAGGATTGGAAAAACAGGAAATCACTGCCAGACAAATGAAAAATATATAATATCCTGGTATTTTGTAGTTCATAAGTATTGCCGTAATATCTTCATAATAAATCACAGGAATCATATTCTTCTTTACCGGCCTTATATCTATAGTCAGCTTTTCGTGATCAGCAAGAATTGTGCTGTAAATCCTTCCCGTCAGCCACGATAAATAAATTCCTCTTGAAGAACTCATGGTATACTTCATATTCTGCTTTGTCACAGCATTTTCTTTTTCCTGTGTAGCCTGTGCTTGAGTTTCCAGTGCTTCCATATTACTTTCCCCTCTTATTTCAGTTTTTACCGACCAATGTCAGCAGCAGTGCAATGGGTATTGTCACAAATCCTGCAACCATACAGATAATAAAACGTGTCATGTAGAAGTATGTTGCATTGGAATAAACATACACTTTCTTAGACCACCATATCTTATTAGTCGCCCAGTATGCTGCCGCTATGTAAGCGATCATAAGTATTGCTGCCATAGTTTTCACCTCACTTATGTACAATCTTCAGTAATTCATTTAGAGGATTGTTATAATTCACTCATCCTTTATTACACTCATTATACCCTTCTCTTATCAGCTTTTCATTCACTGGCAGTATATGTTTTACGCCAAAGCAACAACAATTTTCTCACTTATAAAATTCACAATCTTCTTTGATAATTGACGAACTCCTGAGAATATGCTTTAATGGATTCAGCATAAACACTTCAAGAGAACAAACATAGTTCTCAACTACGCTTCTACACCAATGATACATGTATCATATCTCACAGAAAGAAATGGGGGAACACAAAATGGGACTTATAGCTATCAGTAGTCTGATGCTCTTGGGCGGTATGTATCTGATGATCGCATTCGCATGGTGGCTTCTGCAGATCATTGCCAACTGGAGAATCTTTACCAAAGCAGGAGAGGACGGATGGAAAAGTATTATTCCAATATATGGCGATTATATTTCTTATAAAATCGCATGGCAGCCTGCATA
Source organism: Blautia sp. MSJ-9 (assembly GCF_018919065.1). Classification (GTDB taxonomy): domain Bacteria; phylum Bacillota; class Clostridia; order Lachnospirales; family Lachnospiraceae; genus Blautia_A. Next base: position 20,157 of record NZ_JAHLQG010000055.1, read on the forward strand.
TTTCTGGCTGACTTTCATCCTGGGAATCATATCTTCTTATCTGCAGGGAACTCTGGAAACAGGCGAAAGCTTAACGGTCTACATGCTTGTCATACTGATAAAAATCATACTTGTCGTCATCAGCATTATGTACAGCATTAAGCTTGCAAGAGCCTTCGGCAGAGGCACAGGATTCGCCATTGGACTTATCTTCTTACAGCCAATCTTCATGCTGATCCTTGGCTTCGGCGATGACAGATATTATGGGGCAGATAAATAGACAACCGCTAAATCAAAAAAGGCAGGATTCCCACTTTCAAGAATCCTGCCCGTTTTTTTACTTATTCACTTATTCACATATCCATAAAACTTAATACAGCCCCATAATTGCCAGCAAAGCAGTAATCACTACAAGGCTGCACAGAATGCTCACGCTGTTTGCACAGCTTGCCATTCCTTCATCACCGCCGCACATTCCGGTGTAGGCAGGTGCCACTGCACTCATAGGAGCGAAGCACAGTAAAACGAGTGTCTGTCTGATAACCAGATCAAACGGTAAAACAAAATAGAAGATTACAGCACAGACTGCAGCAAAGATATGACGGATTCCGATTAGTTTAAAAATCTCACCCATGTATTCTTTCTTGAATTCGATATGGAACAGAAGACCTAACATCAGCATGGCAACAAATGTGTTGGCCTTTGCCATTGGCTCGATCAGTGTAAGAATAACCGGTGGTGTGTCAATATTTGCAACAGCCAAAATAAACATAACTACATAGGCTACCAGCGGAGGACTGGTAATCAGACGTTTTGCAAAGGATTTAAGATCCATTCCTTTTTTGGAACCGGAAGCTGCTGTATACTCTGCAACGAATGCATAAGTACCTCCGGTACACATAATACTGTTTCCTACATCGAACATACAGGCAGTAACACTTCCCATAGCCGGAAGGAAGCTCTGCACAAACGGCAGACAGAACGCCCCGATGTTAAATGCCGGAAGACAAAGCATATTTAACGCCTGTTCTCCTTTGGATTTTCTGCGTGTGATCAGTGCACCTACTGCAATCATAATTACATTCAGAAGAATTCCAAGTACTGCTATTATCAGCATATTAAATCCCATATCCTCTATTGCAGAGAAATTGGTGATAATAGATGCAGGAAGTGTTACATAGATCAGGAATTTCTTAACCGATGCACCTGCATCCTTCGGCACAAAGCCTGTAGATTTCATTACAATTCCGATGATAATGATCAGGGTAAATGAAAAAGCCCTCATTAGTACTGAAAACATAAAAACCTCCCTTTCTACACCCGAAGCCGGTTTTTCACATATGAAAGGGAACGGTTCACGATCAGTTCCTCCGGAAAATCTACTTCCTTAAGAATTTTTTCTGTCCTGGTAAAATCACCTACATCCTCTTCTCTGTGTGCATCGCTTCCAAGCATAATCTCTACCCCATATTTTACACACAATTTCAGAATTTGTATATCATTTTCATATGCCTGAATACGAAATCCCCGTAGCTTAAAAGAAAGTGATATTCTGGGCGTCACCTGGGGCAGTACTGTTTACCATATGATCAATTACCTCAATCCTTCCCAGAAGGTAAATGCGAAGTTTGTCACTCTTCATGGCAGTATTGCCTGCTGTGAAAATGAACTGGATGTGCGAACTCTGGTATCCCGCATGGCAAAGGCTTTCTTCGGAGAAAACTATTATCTTCTCACAGATGCTCTTATGAGCAGCAAAGAAGCCTCCCGAATCATGAAGGAAGAAAAAAATAATCAGCGGGTGTTCAAGATGTTTGACCACGTTACAATTTCTGTAAGCGGTATCGGAAGTTTCTATCCAACAGAAGAATCCGTTCTTGCATCTCCGGAGTTTATGCCCACCGAGGATCTGGAGAAACTGAAACAGGAAAATGTTTCCGGTGATATTGCCCTTCGCTTCTTTGACCATGACGGACAGGAATGTAATACTACACTTAAAGAACGCATGATATCAATCAGCATAGAGCAGTTCAAAAAAATCGACCGCAAGATTTCCCTTGTATCAGGTGTTTCCAAAGCAAATGCTGTGTTAAGCGCTTTAAAGGGCGGGCTGGTGGATGTGCTGATCCTGGACTCCAATCTTGCTGAAGCACTGCTGAAACTCAGTGAAGACATGCCTTCACAGGAGTAATATTTTATGCCTGTATCTCTATAAAATAAACAAGAACCCTTCTGCCGACAATTTGTCCACAGAAGGGTTCTCTTATTCTTCATCCGCATGATAAATCCCAACATATCCCTGCGGTTCTACTCTGACGATCTGCTCGACTTCCTCTGTTTTCTCCGGGAAGTCCGCTTCTGTATGAAATCTCACACAGGTTCCGCAGGAGGAGCTTAAATCTCTTGGGACCGGCATGACTTCTGCCCTCAGATTCATTGCCTGGCAGTTTCTTCGAAACTGGATAGCTCCATAATGGGAATAGAAGGTTGCTATATATGTGATCATTTTTTAAGTTTCAGCAGGATATCATCTCCCTGCTCTGTTGCCTGTACCTGATATCCCTGATGTGTCGCAAATCTGGATACATTCTCTTTTGCAACTACATTATCAACCAGAATCTCATATTCTTTGTCTCCGGATTCCATTGCATTCTTTGCACGGATCACTGGTTCCGGACAGGATAAACCTCTTGCATCTACTTTCTTCATTCGTCTCTCTCCTTTTAGAGTGTGTCTAAAAAAATACTTTCCGCAAAATGAGCGTATTAATTGCGGAAATGATGTCTACATTCCGACAATCAGGCTTCTTCTTTTCTCATGGAGTTCACTGCTGCGATTACAGCAACTACCACAATCCCAATAATAACTGCAATCTTTCCGTTTGCTGTAGGACCTTCACCAGAAGATGCCAGTCCGAAGTTATGGGCAAAAGCAGCGCCTGCCATCAGACCGAGAACAGTCACAGCGGAGTCCGTATTTCCCTCGCCTGCAAGAATAAGCTGACGAAGCGGGCATCCACCGAGGAGAATACATCCAAAGCCTGCCAGATACATGCCAAGTGCGTTCCACAGTCCGTCTGTGTGTGCAATCGGCTGTCCCGCAAATCCCGGATTGAAATAGGATGTTCCTGTAACTGCACCGAGAATCAGATTCATTACCAATGCTGTCACAAGAATTGCAACAAAGCCGAACAGTAATTTGTATTCTTTGAAAAGTACCGCATCCCGGATACCGCCGACCATACACAGACGTGTTCTCTGAGCCAGGATACCAACAATGATTCCTGCTACCAGTGCAATAATGATTGCAGCATGTTTTGCTCCAGGTCCGCCTTCCGGCTCTGTGAAATGGATAAATGCAGGTGCAACTACCAGTAAAAGAAGCATCACGATCTGGAATGCAGGATAAATACCGCCTTCCAGCTTCGGCATCTTATAAGAACGTTTCAGTGTGTAACCTTTCTTCAGAAAAACAGTTCCTGTAAGAATACCGGCTACAAATCCAACAAGTCCAAACAGAGCATTTCCGTCTCCGCCTGCCAGACGCAGGATCATACGGAATGGACATCCAAGAAACATCAGACATCCGATCATAACAAATGCGCCAAGTGTAAATCTGGTCACAGGTGCAGAGCCACCTCTTGGACGAAACTCTTTCTTAGCAAGTGAAATGATACATGCTCCAAGCACCAGACCAATGATTTCCGGACGGATATACTGAACTGCTGCCGCTGAATGAAGTCCCAGCGCACCTGTGGTATCTCTCAGGAAGCAGGCAATACAGAAGCCCATATTTGCCGGATTTCCAAAAAACACCAGAATTGCAGCGATCAGACCGATCACGCCTCCTGCCAGAACTATGGTTCCCTTTTCGTTTTTCATTTATTTCTTTCCTCCTTTTACACTGACTTTTTTTGTTGTCAGCACAATTTCTTTGTATCTATTTTATCATTTTTATGCTGAAATCACTAATTCATTATAGCCGTATTTTATAGTTATTTATAGAAATCTTTTATAAGTTGTGCTATACTATAGATAAGATATGATATGATGTTAGGGTCAAAAAGTATTTTTTTCCTAACTTGATATCCACAAATTGCTATATATAAAAATCGGGGGGATTTGTTACTATGAATAAAATATATCTGGATCAGGCAAGTACGTCTTTTCCCAAGGCACCATCTGTTGCACAGGCAGTTTATGATTACCTGTCAGGCTCTGCTGTGAATGTGAATCGGGGAGGATACCGGGCAGCTTATTCTGTGGAGGAGCAGATTTTTGAGACAAGAGAACAGCTTCTGAAGCTCTTTCACTTTACTTCCGGAAAGGGTAAGAATGTTATTTTTACAGAAAATATCACTGCCAGTCTGAATGTTCTTCTGAAAGGACTTCTGAAACCCGGCGATCATGTACTTGTAACTGCTATGGAGCATAATGCAGTGATGCGTCCTCTTGTACAGCTGGAGAAACATGGAATTTCTTTTGACAGGATCCCCTGCGCTTCTGACGGCAGTCTTCTGCTTGATAAAGCGGCTGCACTCCTTCGTCCTGAGACTAAGCTTGTGGTCTGTCTTCATGCTTCCAATGTATGCGGAACTGTCATGCCTGCACAGGAAATCGGGAATTTCTGCAAAGAACATGAACTTCTTTTTATTCTGGACACTGCACAGACGGCAGGAACCATTGACATTGATATGGAGAAATATCACATAGACGCACTGGCATTTACAGGTCACAAGGGACTCAGAGGGCCACAGGGAACAGGTGGCTTTCTAATCCGCAATGAACTGGCAGCGCAGATCGATCCTCTTATCAGCGGCGGAACAGGAAGCGCCTCTCATTCTGAGGAAGTACCGGCATTTCTTCCGGATCGTTTCGAACCCGGAACTCCCAATATCCCGGGGATTCTGGGACTTCATGCCGCACTCTGTGATCTGGAGAAACAGTCCATGGAAGAAATCCGCCAACATGAATTAATGCTGACACAATACTTTATAGATGGTATCCTGAATTTGGATCCTGAAGAAAAATTCCTGCGTATTATCGGCAAAAAAAATATTGAAAACCGTTGTGCAGTTGTATCCGTCCAGACCTTACATATGGACATGGCTCAGGCCGCCTTTGAGCTGGACAGTACTTATGGAATTATGACAAGAGTCGGCCTTCACTGTGCACCAAACGCACATAAAACTCTTGGAACATACCCGGAGGGTACTCTCCGTTTTTCTTTCGGACCTGAGAATACAAAGCAGGAACTGGATATTGCTTTAGATGCATTATCCGCATTACTATAGCAATCCTAGAGCACGTCTGAAAAAGGCTTTCTGCAAGATGTGCGTCACAATTTGTGGGATATTTTGCCCGGATGAGGGCGCCGTAGCGGGCTACGGCAACTGAATTCGGGTGAAATATCCCGCAAAGTGGGGCGTGCAGGTTGCGGGAATGATTTTTCAGACACGCTCTAGTGTACCAACAAGTTGATTTCTTGAACAATCTTACGTCTAAATTTCTTATTTCCGCGTTGTCGTCGGTCGCCGTAGCCACCGCTACGCCTCTCTCCTCCGCCTTGAAATAAGAAAATTTATCCTGCAAGATTGTTTCAAGAATCAACTTGTCGGTACACTCGTACATAAAAGGAGATTTTCACAATGGAATTTAAACAGTTAGAAGCATTCGTCGCTGTCGTGGATTACGGCAGCTTCTCAGAGGCGGCCCGCCGCCTCTATCTGACTCAGCCTACGATCAGTGCTCATATACGTTCTCTGGAAGATGAACTGCATATGAAACTGATCATCCGCACTACAAAGAAAACAACGATTACAGCCAAAGGCTACCAGCTTTATGACAGTGCAGTCCGTATGCTGGAGATCAGAAATAATCTGCTTGAGAATTTTACAGGTGCCCACAAACATATGATAGATCTGGCTGCATCTACCATTCCTTCTTCTTATCTTTTGCCGGAATTGCTTGCTGCTTTCGGAAAAACGCATCCTGATGTTTATTTTCACTCCATACAGTCAGACAGTTCAGAATCCATCAGCCGGGTACTGGACGGAACTGTAGATCTGGCTCTGGTAGGCCAGAATACACGTGATGAGAGCTGCGTGTTTATTCCTTTCTGCCATGATGAGCTGGTCATTGCAACTCCTGTAACAGATCACTATCTTGCACTCAAGGACAGGGAAACACCCGCTATTTTTCATGATTTCCTGAAAGATCCTATTATCCTCAGGGAAAAAGGCTCCGGCACAAAAAAAGAAATGGACCTTTTTCTGGATCGCATAGGCATCACAACAGGCAATCTGAATGTGATCGCCCGCATGAATGACCTGGAAAGCATCAAAAAGTCCATTGTTAATGGTCTGGGAATTTCTATTCTTTCATCACGCTCTGTCACTGACCTGCAGAGGACAAAGCAGATTCTTGTCTTTCCGCTGGAGGAATCTGCTCATAAGCGCAGTTTCTATATTGTCTACAGCAAAAACAGGATTCTGAAACCCTATGTAAAGCAATTTGTGCAGTTTGCGCGAGACTATTATATGTAACTGTTATCTGCCGGCATCCAACAGTTTCACAAACTCTTCCTCCGGCATCGGTTTGTAAAAATAATACCCCTGGATATAATCACAACCGTTATCTCTTAAGAACTCGACCTGCTCTTTAGTTTCAGCACCTTCCGCTATAATCTTTATATCCATAGTATGTGCCATTTCAATGATGAAGCGGATAATACTGCGTGTTTTGGTATTGGTTTCTATCTGCCGCACAAAACTCATATCAATTTTTATAATGTCAAAGTTGTAATTCTGGAGCATTCCAAAGGAAGAATATCCGCTTCCAAAATCATCCAGGAGCAGCAAAATCCCTGCTTCTCTTAATGCCTCCAGAGTTGCATTTCTGTCTGCCTCAATGGCAGCATAGGAAGTTTCTGTAATCTCCATTCTGCACAGACCGGACGGCATGGAAACATCTGCACATTTCTTCTCCAGCCAGTTCATGATTGTCTCATCATAGAAATCCATCCATGACAGATTAGTTGATACCGGAACTGTGATCTTATCGGACTGATAACGTTTCTTCTGAAATTTATTAACCGAATCCAGCACATACAGATCCAGTTCGGAAATATGTCCGCTATCCTCCAGCGCAGGGATGAATACACCCGGTGAGATAAACCCCTTTTTCGGGTGAAACCACCGGATCAGAGATTCTGCTGATGCAATCTTTCCAGTCTTTGCATCCACAACAGGCTGAAAATATACTTTGAACTGTCCCTTCGCAATCCCTTCTTCCAATTCACCTGCCAATGTCGCTTTATCTATATATGTATTCTTCATGGAAGAATCATAAATCTTATATGACTGGACAAACTCATCGGTAATATATCTCTGAGCAATCTTTGCCCTGTCAATCATTCCATTTACAGACATTTTTTTCTTTTCAAGCATAAAAATTCCACATTTGACAGACAAATGAAGTGTTTTTCCTCCCCGGGTAAGTTTCTTCTGACACATTCCGGTAAGCATATCCAGATTGAGATTCTTACGTTCTACCAGACAGATAAAATGATCCGCGTCCTCACGTGCCGACACCAGAGGCTTCAGTTCAGATTTTCGGACATCTTCGTACACTTTGCGCAGCATCATATCTCCGATTTCTGTTCCAAAAAGCTCATTGACAGCCTTGAAATTCTTAATGTCGAAAAATACAACCGCATATCCGGTTCTGTCTTCACTTTCTTTCAGAATCCGTTCCACATGACGGATAAAGCCCTGTCTGTTATATCCGCCCGTCAGAATATCCTGTTCAAATTTTTCCGTAATATCCTCAACTGTAGCTACAATAGTGTCAAAAAATTTATTGAGGTAAAAAAATGTATAGTTCTTTAAACATTTCTCCCCTTCCTTATTAAACTGATGAACAGAGAAAGAATATCTCTCTTTCTTCTGCAATTCTTTCCGAATGGTATCAAGACGCACACATTTGTCATATACAGATTTCTCATCATCCGGAACAAATTTCTTCATAACTTCAGTAACATAACCGGAATAACTGATTTCTTCTGCCAGAACCATCTCCATGGCACAGATACCCGGATGATCCAGTCTTACACAGTCTCTCTGCCCATCAATAATCTCTATTCTGTCAAAATTCTTTCTGTACAGCATATGCGGAATCTGCTCTGAAAAATAGTTCTCTGTAATATCAGAAAAATAGATCAGTGCTTCCAGCCTGTCATAAGAAACGTTCCGGACCATCTCAACTGTGGTTCTGATCATCCTCAGGCTGATCCCTTTTGCGGCATACACAGGACATTCCCATTGGATCATATCTTTTCCCTGTGTCATACATTCCCTCAGATTATCTACACAAAACACCTTTCTGTACTGAGTTCTCACTTCTCTCTGCGGAATAGACTGACTGATCCGCTCAATATAAGAATCCAGTGGTTCATTTACATCTTTCAGCTCCAGTGAAGCAATCCTGCTGTTTGCCATAATACAGCTTCCATCCGAAATATTTACTGTAACTGAGGCAAACGCATCTTTTGCATGGCGTATGATCTTATCCAGCTGTTTCAGATATCCATCATTGATATCCCGGATATACATCATGGCAATCTGAGCATCCGGTTTATATTCTGCACTTCTGATGACTTCCATACATACCCAGCGGTACTCATCTCTTATCAGAGTTCTGTAATTCAGAGAAATGCGTTCTCTGCCTTTCGCAAGTTCTCTTCTCAGATTATCTATACTGCAAAATTTCAGATATTCTTCCCGGTCCTCTTCATAAATATATTTATAATCAGCCATCATTTTAAGGCTTTCAGAAAGACTTGGAAGCATGGAAACAGTACTGTCTTTTCCTCTGATAACTGTATAAGTATCTGTCGAAAGATTAATCTTGAGTATCCGGTGAAAAATAAATGATAACATTTTCATCGCATCCTGCAGATCTCCTGTCATCTTGTCGTGCAGCGCAATCGTACTCTCAACGCGATGAAAAACTGTCATTGCATCAAATGGACGCGTAAAGTAATCACTTGCTCCCAGCCCATAAACCCGACGGATGCTATCTCCGGAAGTCTCTGATGAAATACAGATAACAGGCAGCATATCCAGCCATTGCTTTTCCTTCATAACAGCAAGTACCTGATAACCATCCATTACCGGCATGATCAGGTCAAGGAGCACCAGCTTAAAATCCTTATGGCATCTTTCAAGGATTTCAACTGCCTGCTTTCCATTTTCAGCTTCACAGATATCATAGTTATCTTCCAGCATACAGGCAAGGATTTCTCTGTTTAATTGTGAATCATCAACGATTAATATCTTTGGCTTACTCATATAATGTATGCCCTTTCTTCTGTTATTATGGCTGTGTGAAAATTTAACCGGACAGATGTCAAAAACAGCTGCTCGGTTATGCATAATTTAAGTATATCATTCAAAGAATAAAAGTCAATAATTGGAAATATCGTTTTATCGCTGTTCACCGGTAAAAGTTTTACTGAGAGCAGAGTGAATAGCAACGTTTTCATACACTGTCAGTATATAATTCCCCGTTTTCTCTTTACAAAGATTCACTTTGAGATATATAGTACATATATAATGTCAGGTTAAGAATGTTTTAGCACTGACATCATATCCACGAATTTTAAGGAAGTTATTGCCGGATGCAGTAACTTAAAGGGGAAATTATGACTAAGAAACTAAGCACAAATGATATCTTTGCCAAAATTGAAAAAGGAGAACCGGTAGATGTAAAAGAAGTAGAATTTGTTTCTCCTGATACAATGAGGGATAAACTATATGCCAAGATCACAGAAATGCCTTCCAGCATTAATCATTTTGCAGATCTGTGTGGTATTTATCCTTCCCATCTTCATGAATTTCTGAAAGGAACCAAGAATCTCGGACGGGACAAACTGATCATCGTCTGTATCGTTCTGAAATTAAATCTCAGGGAAACCAGAGAAGTATTAAAATGTACACTGCAATCTGACTTTTATCCAAAAAACCAGAGAGATTTTATTATTATGTCAGGTATTAAAGCACATAGAAGTGTAGATGACATCAATGAACTTCTCATGAACAATGGACTTTCTGTCTTATCCTGATTTATTGCTCATCTTATTCCTGCAGCAACGGGAATTGCTATATATTTTTCACAGAAAATCATTTATATTTTGATCCGGAAGTGATACAATGTATTACAGCTGACACGATCACTTACCGAAAAACGCGCCTGTTTTCTTCTCAGAGAGCAGGCGTTATATGTATTTACAGCAATATGAGGTTTCTATGACTATTTTAGATTATTTCTATCCCAGGCTTAAAAATTATATTGATTTTGATTTTACAGATCAGCTTTCTCCGCCCAGATTAAAAAAAGATGGAAATTACTATGCTACCTATGTTTCTGAAATCAGGCAGGAACACGCTGTCCTTTCGCCTGACAGATGCAGTGTAGTGCTGAAAGAGATTCCTGCTTCCTTAACTGAGATTTACAGAAAAATCAGTTCCAGATGGTCGCCTTATATCGAAACTGTGTATGGTGTTCTCTCAGAAAACGGGCATTCTCTGGCAATCAATGAATTTATACAGAAACCCGCCTGCCTCAGTTATCCCACAAAAGAGCTTTCGGAAATGCGAAGCCTCACTCTGGAGGATTTTATTCTGAAAATGCGCAAACTCTCTGAAAAAGAAGCACTTATTTTCCTTCTTCAGCTTTGCGAAGCTCTTGAAAATATTTCGGAACTTTCTCTGGTACATGGTGATGTTTCTCCTCAGAACATCCTGCTTACGGATGTCCTTCCCCTGAATTTTCAAAAGCATCAGCCCACATCTTCTACCGGAAAAAGTATCACAGAACTGTGCCGGAATGTAGCTGTGAAACTGATAGACTTTGATATTGCCAGAGAAGAAAAGGGAAGCCATCATATGGTCACTACCGTAGCAGGTACCAATCCCTATGCTGCACCGGAGATTCTGGATTACCAGACACCTACAGACAGAGTCGATATCTATTCTCTCGGATGTGTTTTTGCCTTTATGCTCACCGGTAAATCACCTAAACAGATGAGAAGAGAAGAGTTTCAAAGCAGCCTGTCTAAATCTGTCCGCAAAATAATCAATAAATGTACTGCTGATTATTCCAGAAGATATAAGGATGTTACTCATTTGAAAAAAGATGTTTCCGCACTTTTGTCCACTTCCACAATGCCTGTTCCGGAACTTTTCCACATACTGCCAGGTCTGCGAAGTGGAAAGCCATTGGAAATATGTATTTTTTCCCTGATTTACTGTGCACTTTTTCATCTTCTGATATTCCTGATCTGCCCTTCACCTTCACTTGTCTGGATCCTTCCTGCAGTAGCAGTTTCTGTAATCCTGACTACTGATGTTTTTCATCTTGGCAGACACTTTGCCTTTTATCAGCTTTGCCTTGAACAGCAGCCTGAATGGTGTTATCTTTTTAAGTTTCTGATCGGATTTGTGCTGCCGTTTACTGTTTTGAGAATGATATCATAAAAAACTTATAGAATTGCTATAAGCAAAGAGGTTATACATTATGGATTCATCTGTTATAGAAATTTTGAAAAGACAGCAGATACTGGAGACATTTAAATCCTCCGGATATGAAAAAGAAACAGAAATCAACTCCACACAATACGGTCAGAATATTCTCAGAGTCTGCCGGACATCTTCCTTTAAACGAAACAAATACAGGAAAAGGCTTACCGCTGCCTGTGCTTTTGCCATTGCAGCCGCTCTGTTTTCCGCTGCAAATGTGGGATATATATGGATAAGAAACGGAATTGCCACCTCTAATGCAAGTCCTGCTTACCTGGAGCCTGATCCTGACGTAGACAACTCTTCCGATGACTTTTACTCCACTTCTGTTCCACGCGCAGAGGCGGCCATGGAAGCAGGAGACTATACAAATGCCAAAAAGATACTGGACTCCAAAAAGGAAAGAAATGAAAACACCTTCGCCGGTGCCCTGACTTATTCAGAACTTTATAATAAGACAGGAGATTATGATAATGCCGCCCTGGTGATTCTTAATTTTCTGGACAAACATTACCCGCCTGTCAATATCCATTCTCAAAGTCCGCTTTATACAGACCTTCAGGATATTAAGGGGGAACTGTCTCCGGATGTACAGGAACGATACGATGCATGCATGGCAGAATGTAAAGCATCTGCTGCATTTTATGATCACCTGGATTCCCTTGTCAAACAGGAAGATTACCAGACTGCTCTGGATCTGTGCAATTCCCGGAAACAGGAAGGTGCTTTTGATTCCACGCTTTTTACTTATTACGATTACTGTTATATGGGACTTGAAAAATACGAAGAATTCGCAGATTATCTCATGGAAATCATTAAAAACTACCCTTCTGATGTCTATTCCATGATAAAAGTACCGTCAGATGATGCTGTGACTTCAGGTATAAACAAAGTTTATCCTTATCTCTCTGCTGAAAAAAAGAGAGAAATTGATAATCTTCATGTTCTCACAAATACCGCTGATACTTCTGAGTAGCAGTCAGTCGGATATTATAGCACTTGATTTTACGGGTACACAAGAAAGAATCCTGCTTGCAGGATTCTCCGCCTGCGGCGGGTCGCTTCAGTGATATAATTCCTCTCCGCCGCAGTGCAATCCTGGCTCCTCCCTGTCAGTCAGTTACAGGTTTTTCTTCTTATAAATAAACCATGATGCTGCTACAGTAAACACCAGCAGATAAAGAAGCAGAATCCCAATACCGGTGTAATTCACTGCCTCACCTGATGAAATGCTTCTCATCAGATGGCTGGTCTGGGATAATGGCAAGGCTGATACAAACTTACCTACAAATCCCGGAAGTTTCTCTGTTGAGAAAAAGGTGTTACACAAATATGCCATAGGCATAATGATATAATTGGAAAACCTCGGCACGTCTGCGTGGTTTTTTGCCAGAAAGGATACCACCACGCCGATGGCTGAAAATACTGCTCCGTTCAGGAACATCACCAGAAAAGACCATCCGTTGAAGATCAGTCCTGTCTCAATAGGTGCTGTAAGAAGCAGTATAATTCCTCCTGCATACAGACCGCGCAGGCTTCCCCCGATGATCTGTCCGGCGATAAACTGCCATAACGGTGTGGGGGAGATCATCACCTGGTCAAAGGCCTTCTCATACAATCTCTGTACATTCAGATTCTGCGCAATGGCATTGAAGCTTCCGTTCATAGTTGTCAGTGATACCACACCCGGAATCAGAAAGTTCAGGTATGGCTGTCCATGAGAAGTGGTCTGGATTCCCATTCCGAACACGATCAGATACATTAGCGGTGCAATCATTGCCGCCAGTGTGATCTTATAGAAATCCCGGCGGAATTCTACCCACTTCTCCCATAATATTGTTATAATTCCCATACATTTTTCTCCAGATTATTCTAACTTTTTTCGCAATAAATCAGGCGGATAAAATCATTCGCCTCGCAGCTTGCTCATAACCAAATAACTGCTTCGCAGTTTGGTTAATATCTGCTATTTTGAAATCAAATGCTTCCCGGCTCTTTCTACAAAGACGTCTTCCAGTGTCGTCTCGCGAAGAGACGCCTGCCCTGTAAGCTGTTCCAGATACCGGATTGCTTCCTGTCGTGTATGGAAATAGTGATTCTGTGTTCCATCCGCTGTCATCTCGTCCACTGCATAAGCACCAAGACTCTCGATCAGTGCTGACGGAGTACTTACCTCCTCCAGCTTACCATGGTCCATCAATGCCACACGATTGCAGAGACTCTGTGCTTCTTCCATGTAATGCGTGGTCAGCAGAATGGTCAGATTTTTCTCATTCAGTTTTCGCAGAAGATTCCACATCTGTCTTCTGGAAAGAGCATCCATTCCGGCTGTCGGTTCATCCAGAAGCAGGATTTCCGGTTCTGTCAGAAGTGCGCGACAGACCATCAGCTTACGCTTCATTCCACCGGAGAGCTTACGGACTGTACGCTTGCGGAATTTCAGCAGGTCACAGAACTCCAGAAGTTCCTCTGTTCTTTCCTTTATCTGCTTTCTGGGCATAAAATAGAGGCGGCCCTGATATTCCATGATCTCATCCATATTCATATCCTGACGCATGGAATATTCCTGGGTAATCACACTGATCTTTCTTTTCAGATCAGGACGTTGTCTTGTAAGCTGCTGACCGTCTATGAGGATTTCTCCCTTTGTTGGAAGAAGAAGGGTTGAGAGCAGGCTGATGGTCGTTGTCTTGCCTGCTCCGTTTGGTCCGAGAAGACCAAAAAACTCACCTTTTTCAATTTTCAGGTTCAGGGAATCCACTGCTGTAAAATTGTCAAAAGTTTTCGTCAGATTTTTTGTCTCTATCATTTCTCTTCGGCTTTCTCTTTGGCAATGATAAGGGAATAGTATCCGGCGTCATCCGGGATTTCTTCCACACTGTTGTAAATATGCTCATCCGGCATACCACAGTTCTCAACCATGCGGACTTCGCGTTCACTTCTTGCAAGAATCTCTTTTACCTGATTCATCTTCTTGCCAGATTTCATAAGTACATAGGTTCCAGGCTGATCCAGTTCACTGTCAAGGCGGTGTACTGCCGGCTGTACGTGAAGTGGCTGGTTCCACTCTGTCAGCGGGATATTTAAGCGTGCTGCTGTTGCGCAGAAGGAAGTGATACCGCTTACCAGTTTTGTCTGATAGCCGTCTGCTTCTACTCTCTTCTGTACATATGTAAATGTAGAATAGATTGTCGGATCTCCCAGAGTAAGGAATACAACATTCTTGCCTGTATCCAGAGCTGCTTCAAGGGCTTTGGCTCCTTTTTCGTGATTAAGTTTCAGTTCTGCCTTGTCATGTGTCATAGGCATATAGATTGGAAGAAGTTCTTTGTCAGCCAGTTCCGGAACTGCCTGTACTGCGATCTTGTATGCAACAGTCTCGCGGACATCCGCTCCAGGGACTGCAATAATGTCATTTTCCTTAATCAGGCGTACTGCCTTTAACGTCATAAGCTCCGGATCTCCAGGGCCTACTCCTACTCCGTATAAAATTCCACTCATTCTTATATCCTCCTGTATAATGGTTTCTTTTTTAATTTCCTTTTTATTGTCTCAAAGGCCTTACACATCAGCCTCCGTTTGAATGTTTCTATCAGAAATATTCCTTTTTATTGTCTTCTATTTAACTTACGGACAACATCCCTATTATACTAAAGCCCAACCACTTTTTCAACGAAGTATTGACAATTAATTTCAATTGTGGGATGATGAAAATTACTGAAATTTAAGTGAGGAAAAAACAAATGAAAAAGATTTTTGCATTTCTGGCAGCATTGATCTGTTGTCTGTCGATGTGGAGTTTTGTGCCTGCTGCGCAGTCTCTGACTCTTGATAAAGAAGATGGAGAATATTCTATCCAGGTGGACTTAGAGGGAGGAAGCGGAAAGGCAAGTGTTACTACTCCGACTCTTATCACTGTAAAAGATGGCAATGTGACCGCCAGAATTCAGTGGAGCAGTTCCAACTATGATTATATGATCGTGGACGGGGAAAAGTATCTCCCACTCAATGAAGAGGGAGCAAATTCAGAATTTGAAATTCCTGTCACTGCGCTGGATGCAGGCATGCCTGTGATTGCAGATACCACTGCAATGGGCGCACCTCATGAGATTAATTATACGCTTACATTCTACTCAGAATCCATTGGCTCCAAAAGCCAGATGCCACAGGAAGCCGCTAAGAGAGTTGTTGCGGTTGCTCTTGTAATTATTGTGGGCGGCGGGATTTTGAACTACTTTGTTAATAAGAGAAACCGCTGTTAGAATTTAAGGTATCTGTTTTTTAATCCCAAAAACGAGTTACTATATTCCAGAAACAAAGAATATAGCAACTCGTTTTTATATTGTCTGCAAATTATTCCTATTGATACAAAAGGCTTGTCAATCGGATATTCGCAACCTCCGCAAGGGACTTACTTAATTCGGTTAAACTTTTAAGCAAGATAATAGCAAATATAAATTTTTTTAGGGCTTATCACCTGTTTTTATTCTGCCATCTCTACTTCCAGCACATAGTCTACGGAATCCGGCAGTACAGGATCCGGACCAAGGTCAACAAATGCGATATCCGGATAATCGCTGTGCACCCATAAAGTAGAAATCGGCACTTCATGTCCGTCATCCAGGGCACGTACTTTCACAATCTTATTCTTGTCAAAGCCAATCAGCGGCAGTGGTCCTAATGTATTCTCATAAATATGGACATAATACTTATTTCCATTTCTGGTGATACGTCCGTAATCCGGTTTCGGGATATCTGTTGCCGGAGCGCATCCATAGATACTGTCATGGTTCTTATCCATCCAGCGTCCGATTTCCGCCAGAATCGCAGAGGATTCTTTCGGGAATTTACCTTTCGCATCAGGTCCTACGTTCAAAATCATATTTCCACCTTTGGAAACGCACTCTACCAGCTTCTTGATCAGCATGGAAGCAGGTTTGTAATAGTGGTCATTTACGCAGTAGCCCCAGTTATTGTTCATGGTGAAGCATGCTTCCCATACCATCGGATTCCCTTCTTTGTCGCAGATTCCTTCCGGCGGGATGATCTGTTCCGGGCTTATAAAATCGCCATGATACGGTGTCGGATCGCATTCATACAGAGATCCTCTTCCCTCACCACTGACTTCCAGACGGTTATCAATGATGATTCCCGGCTGTAATCTGCGGACCATATCTATCAGTCTGGTTGCTCCCCATTTCTCGCCTCGCATATCGTCATAGGAAAAGTCAAACCACATAATATCGATTTTTCCATAATTTGTGCAGACCTCTTCCACCTGATTGTACATATACTCTATATAACGTGAAAAATCTCTGTTTTCATTACTGCATTCCGGATGGTTTCTCATAGGATGGATACGGTCTCCGTAATGAGGATAGTCCGGATGATGCCAGTCAAGTAAGGTGAAATACAAACCGACTTTCAGACCTTCTTCGCGAAGGGCTTCCACATATTCTTTGATCAGGTCTCTTCCTGCAGGTGTATTGGTAACTTTATAATCTGTGTATTTACTGTCAAATAAACAGAAACCATCATGGTGTTTCGCAGTCAGAACCACATATTTCATACCTGCTGCCTTTGCCTCTTTTGCCCACTGTTTCGGATTATAGTCTCTGGCATCAAATTCTTTCATAAACGGAAGGTATTCTTCCTCAGGCATCTCTTCTGTACTGCGTACCCATTCTCCTCTTGCAGGAATAGAATATAAGCCCCAATGGATAAACATTCCGAAACGGGCATCCTGATACCATTTCATACGTTCTTCATATTCTTTTCTGTTAAACTGATACATGATTTTTTATCTCCTTTATGTAAATGCAAATTCAATATCCAATCCTTTACATCTATACAATAATGTAATCCGGCAATACCAGAAGATGCTCACAGGTGTCATCTCCGGGCATCTTATTTATCGCTCTGTTACATTAATCTAAGCAGCATATCCCCGGTTCCTACATTGTAACCGCTAGTCGCATAAATCCCATTCAGACTTCCGTTCGTCACAATGATCAGCGGAAGTTTGTCCGGGTCTACATACATACGTCTTCCCAGAGTATTGATAATCTCTGAGAAATCATCATAATAAATCTGAATATTTTTTAACTTTGCAAGTGCTTTGGACAGTGTCGGTGTCTCCAGTGCTTCTTTACTTCGCACTACAAAAATAATTTGCTCTGCATATCCTGCGAAAGCCTCTTCCTGCTCCATCATTTCATTTAAGATATGCTCAGTAGGCTCTTTCTCTTCTTCCAGAAACATCAGGATATGTTTTCCGTCTGCTGTAAGGTCAGATGCTTTCACCTCTGTACCATCCTCAGTTTTCAGCATAAATTCCGGCATGGAAATATTCTCCAGCATATCCTCCAGATCTGCTTCCCTGAGTACCAGCTCAATCTCCTTTGTCTCTCCGGGCTGAATTTCAAAATGATATTCATTTGCAAACATATTTCCATTTGGAAGTCTGTTTGAAGTAAGAATCCTGTAGTTTCCGGATTCCAACGGCAGATTCAGAATCTGATCTTCGAAATTCTCTGCTCCCAGTTTCAGTGATGTATATCTTCCATTCTCCAGTTTTGCAATACTCCAGTTCTGGAAATATTTCCACTGTACAGTCTCTCCTGCTTTCAGGATCAGAGTACAGTTCTTCTCTGTTCTGGCAAGCACAGGAACGAATCTTCCGTTTTCCATATATTCCATAGAACGATCATGTGGATTCAGTCTTGCCGCTACTCCAAGGGTTCTCGCTATTGCAACAAACAGGATTTTCTTTGACAGGAAGCTTCCTGTACAGGTCCTTATGCATCCTGCCGGTGTTGTGATCACACTGGAACGCTCTTTCTCCGGTCTGGAAACAATTGCCTTCTCGATCAGATTCCAGATTCTGGAAGGGTCATCTCTCAGCTCCTGTTTCTCAGTTCTGGAAAAATACTTCTTAATCTCTCTTCTGTATTTCTGAAGAACTTCATCATCTACTCTTGGATTTAACACATAAGATACAAAGGTATCCTTTTTCATCATACCATGATATGGAATTGCCAGCTCCAGGTGTTCCTCCAGAACGTCACTGATACAGTCAGTTCTGTCTTTCTCTGTGAGAACCCTCAGGAGATCTTCTCTGTATGAGGCAGCAATGGCTTCTTCTATCCTGTTTACCTTTTTTTCCAGGAAACGTTCACATTCCGGATTTGACCAGTTTCTTACTTTCTGCTCTCTGTGTGCATTGGCTGCTGCCAGACGCTTATTTCCCTTCGCCTTCTGTTCTAAAGTCGGCATGTCTGTGTTTACAGGTGCGTCATGAGGAGCAAATATATCTGCTGCTGTCCACTTTTCTGATTCGCCGTCATTTCTTTTATCCTGCGGTACCAGACAAAGTTCACAGTTATCTTCTTTCTCAGTGTTCATAACTGTTTCCGCATAGAACCACTCACCGTCAGAACACATTCTTGCGGAAATATGCAGACTCCCAAGTCCTGTTGTCAGTCTGGCGGTTCCCTTACTGTCTGTTTTCTTCTCTGCGATCGGTGCATATTCAGAGTAATTCAGTACTTCAAAAGAAACCTCTGTGCCCTCAGCCGGAGCTCCCTGTTCATCCTTTACGGATACTGTAATCTCCTTTGTAACAGCATATCTCTTCAATTCATTCAGCATAGTAACCATGCCGTCTTTGCCGATCACTTCTCCGTTCGGAATTTTTGTGTCAAATACACGGGAGTGAATCATCATCGCTCTGGAAGAAGCATTCGTAAACCATCCTTTATTCAGGATTTCTTCCGGCTCACATGCTCCAAGGAAATACCATTCACCGTCACACCAGATTTCTACCCATGCATGATTGTCATCACAATGAGACCATTTCGGCGCATACACCTGGCGCGCCGGAACGCCCACACTTCGCAGGGCATTCACTGTAAATACAGACTCCTCACCACATCTTCCATTACCTCTCCGATATACGGAAACCGCAGATAAAGTACGGTCATCTGTACAGTGATAGGTTGCTTCTTCGGCGCACCAGTAGTTCACTTCCAGGGCTGCCTCTTTAAAATTCATTCCCTGCGTTCTGGTTCCAATCTCTGTGCGGAAGAAAGTTCTGCAAGGAGCAATTTCTTCTTCATTTACTCTGTGGAACAGCACATAATTCAGGAAAATCTCTTCCGGGAGAGCCGCCACCTGCGGATTCTCTTTCCAAAGCTGCACACCGTTTTCAGCATAATCCAGGAATACTTCAAATGGATAATTTCCTATATCGCTGTATGGCATAAATGCGTATAAATATTTACATGCAAGCGCCACTTCCTCTGTACATTCCTGCATTTTTTTATCTATAGCCGCAAAAACCCGGGGCAGGCTCTTCGCCTGCTCCAGGTAGCTCTTTTCAATTCGATCCCTGTTCTCTTTCAAAAAAATCTTCGGTTCTGCCATTATAATTCCTCCAGAACTTTCTTTGCGGCGCGGATATTGTCTACATCCGTACGCCATATCTCATATTCACTAAGCATCGGGAGTCCCATATTCACTCCGTCTTTTCTGAACTGCATCTCACTGTCGATTACTCTCTTACCAGTCATGTGATATGCTTTTATTCCTGTCAGAGGATAAAGCTGTCGGATCACCGATGCGCCGACACCGCTTCCTGCCTGGATTGTGATACGTCCACGACTCTTTTCCTCGAGTTCCCGCAAAAGATCTGCCCCCTGCAGACATACATTGCGCTGGCCTGAAGTAAGGATCGTATTGATTCCCAGTGAGATTGCCTGTTCCATTGTTTCTATTGGATCCACGCATACATCAAAAGCTCTGTGAAGGGTCACTGACATATCCCCTGCCGCCTCCATCAGTTCTTTCATCTGTTCCATGTTTAATGTGCCATCCGGTTTCAGCACCCCAAATACAACACCTTCAGCACCCATTTTCCTGAAATCTTCTACTGCATGCTTTATCATGGAAAATTCTGCATCTGTATAGCAGAAATCTCCAAAACGCGGACGGATCAGGGCATGGATCCTGATATCCGAACGCTTTCTTATCTCATCAAAAAGCCACGGTCCCGGAGTGGTTCCGCCGATGATCAGGTTGCCGCAGAGTTCCAGCCTGTCTGCGCCTCCCTCAACCGCTGCCATAGCGGATTCTACAGAATCTACACAGGCTTCCAAAATATATTCTTTCACGTACTTGCCTCCATCTTTTTCATTTAAGCCAGACAGATCATCCATTCTGCTGACTGATTTAACCAAATCAGCTAAGTCCCCCGAAGACTTAGCTGTATCAGAACAATTTCACCCCTGCTCTCTCCAGTGTACTCACGATCGTATCATCTGGAAATTCATCCGTAACAATTCCGCTGATATCATCAAAGTATGCATATTTATAAGAATCGTTGAAATAGAATTTATCCCTTTCCATAACAACATATTTATGTCTGCTGCTGTGCACGGCTGCTTTCTTTGTCAATCCGTCCTCTACCCCCAATGTAGTAATTGCACAATCAGTCATATCCACACCGCAGCTTCCTATAAATGCACGGTCAAAGCTATACTGCTTAATCACTTCTATCGTTGCAGCTCCCATAAATCCGTTTACTGTCTGGTACATTGTTCCCCCGGTACCGATTGCAGTAATAGACGGATTTGTGGCAAGGATCTGCAGGATATCTATCATATTACTCACCACTACCACACGCATATTTGACGTGGCAAGAAGCTTTGCCAGTTCGATATTTGTGGTAGAAATATCAAGGAAAATCGTTTCGTTATTCTTAATCAGTTTAAATGCTTTGGCTGCAATTGTTCTCTTTTTGTCAAGGTTAAACTGGCGTCTGTCTACTACGTCTCTCTTCAGCGGATAATCCTGTGAAAGGATAGCACCGCCGTAGGTTCTCTTTAACTTACCGGCGTTTTCAAGAATCTTAAGATCTTTTCGGATACAGTCTTCTGTGACCTGAAAGATTTCACTCAATTCCTTAACCTTGACTTTTCCGTTTTCACGAAGGCATTTCTCTATTGCGCTTTGTCTTTCCTCAGTAAACACTATTCTCATACTCTCCCGTCTCTCATTCGGTTTCCACCATCTACTAATGAACAACTTTTCGTAACTATTCAGCAGTCTGCTATCCCGCGAGGTGTTTTGGCATGAATATGCCAAAATCCCGAGACATACAAGTCAAAATCCCATCGCCAAAGGCGATTTTTAATGGATTTTAACTCGTAACTGTGAGGGTACTGAACAGTTACAACTTTTCAATCTATTCTTATGTTTTATTGTAACTTTAGCAAAACTTAGAGCACGCCACGAAATGTCCTGGTTTGATTTCTTTCAATGGAGGTTGTGCACTCTTACATTGTTCTGAACAGTGCGGACAACGTGAAGCAAATTTGCACTCATTCCCAAGATTGATAGGGCTTGGAAGTGTTCCTTCCAGCATAATTCTCTTTCTGTTTTTCTCAATTTCAGGTTCCGGAATCGGAATCGCCGAAAGTAAGGCTTTAGTATAAGGATGAACCGGATTGTTAAAGAGTTCTTCACTGTCTGCCAGTTCCACCAGATATCCCAGATACATTACGCCAATCCTGTCACTGATATGTTTCACCATAGAAAGGTCATGAGCAATGAACAGATATGTCAGCCCTCTTTTTTCCTGAAGTTCTTCCAAAAGATTTACAACCTGTGCCTGAATCGAAACATCCAGCGCGGAAATCGGTTCATCACATACGATAAAATCCGGATTTACTGCCAGCGCACGGGCAATTCCCACACGCTGCCTCTGTCCACCCGAAAATTCATGAGGAAAACGATCCGCGTGTTCTGCCTGAAGTCCTACTGTTTCCAGCAAACGTATCACCTGTTCTTCTTTATCCTTGCGCTTCTTTGCAAGACCATGCGCATCCAAGCCCTCCCCTACGATATCCATGATTTTTCTTCTTGGATTCAAAGATGCATACGGATCCTGAAAGATCATCTGCATTCGTCCAGTCAGCTCATGTGCCTGTTTCCTGCTCATGCTTTTATCTACTTTCATACCATCAAAGGTAACGGTTCCCGATGTAGGCTCATAAAGATGAATCACTGTTCTTCCAAATGTAGATTTTCCACATCCGGACTCTCCAACAAGCCCGAGAGTCTCTCCTTTGTAAATCTGAAGTGTCACATCATCCACAGCTTTTAATGTCTGATTTTTGCCTACTTCAAAATATTTTTTCAGATGCTGCACATCAAGAAGCACCTGCTTTTCTGTTTTGTTGATTCCCATCAGGCTTTTCCTCCCTTCGCCCGCGGATCAAGAAGCCAACAGGCTGATTTGTGGTCTGAACCACAGTCTGAATATTCAGGCATGAATTGCTGACATACAACCATGGTTTCATTACATCGTGCTGCAAATGGGCATCCTTTCGGCGGATCCATCAGATCCGGAGGTGTTCCCGGAATCGCGCGGAGACGATTACCTTTTTCATGTGCTTTCGGAATAGATGCCAGAAGACCTTTGGTATATTCATGACACGGATTTTTAAAAATTTCATATACATCACCGGTTTCTACCAATTTTCCTCCATACATAACTGCTACACGGTCTGCGATATTCGCCACAACACCCAGATTATGTGTAATGATAATAATAGATGTCTTTGTTTTTTTCTGCAAGTCACGCATCAGGTCGAGTATCTGCGCCTGAATTGTTACATCCAAAGCAGTGGTCGGTTCATCTGCAATCAGCACTTTCGGATCACATGCCAGAGCAATGGCTATGACAACTCTCTGTCTCATACCACCGGATAACTGATGCGGATACTGTTTATAACGCTGCTCGGGATTAGAAATTCCTACCAGGGAAAGCAGTTCGATTGCTCGTGCTTTTCTCTGCTCCGCTGTCATATCCATTTTATGTGCTTTCAGCATTTCTTCAATCTGTTTCCCGATTCTCATAGTTGGATTCAGAGATGTCATCGGATCCTGAAATACCATGGCAATCTCAGAGCCACGAATCGTCTGCATTTCTCTTTCCGTGTATTTGGTCAGATCTTTGCCGTTATACATGACAGTTCCTTCAGTAACTTTTCCGTTTTTCGGAAGAATCCCCATAATTCCTTTCATGGTAATAGACTTTCCGGAGCCGGACTCTCCTACTACTGCCAGTGTTTCCTGTTCATTCAGATAAAAGTTTACGTCACGGACTGCCTGTACGGTTCCTTTATGTGTTTTAATATGTATTGTCAGATTACTGACTTCCAGTATTTTCCCCATGTTTCTACCTACTTTCTCATCTGCGGATCCAGTGCATCTCTTAAACCGTCACCAAGAATACTGAAGCAGACCATGATCAACACGATTACGATTGCCGGACAGATCAGTACGTGAGGATAGTTCTGAAGAACCTGATATCCACCATTGATCAGAACACCCAGCGATGCCTGCGGTTCTGCAAGACCAATACCGATGAAGCTTAAGAATGCCTCTGTAAAGATTGCACTCGGAATTGTAAACATAACCTGAATTACAATAATACCTACAGTATTCGGAATCAGGTCTTTCATTATAATATAAAGGTTATTGCTTCCGAGAACATGGGAAGCCATTACAAACTCCTGATTTTTCAATTTCAGAATCTCCGCACGTACCAGACGTGCCATATTTACCCATCCTGTAATAGAGAGTGCTGCAATGATTGTTCCTACACCCGCCGGAAATGCCATCAGAAACAAAATTACAATGATTAAACTTGGAATACCAACCAGAATTTCAATAATACGCTGCATAATTGCGTCAACTCTGCCGCCAAGCAAAGCAGAAACTGCCCCGTAAAGTACGCCTACTACAAGGTCAAGCACTGCTGCCACCAGCGCGATCATCAGAGAAATTCGAGTTCCCATCCATACACGAGTCCATAAATCACGGCCGAACTGGTCACATCCAAAGATATGTCCTTTGGTCGGCGTGGAATATACATTACTATAATCTGTAAATGCAAAATCATATTTTGAAAAAATCGGTGCCAGAATTGCCAATAAGATAATGGCAATCAGGATAAATAAGGATACGACTGCCGCTTTGTTTTTTCGCAGTCTCGCCCATGCATCTGTGATCATACCGGAAGCCGGTGCAGCGATATGTTCCTTCTCATCTGCCGCAACTTCCGCTTTCACGAACATGGAGTCCTTTATCATTTCGTTATTCATGCTTTAGTTCTCCTTTCCTCTCGCCAGACGGATACGCGGATCGATCAGAGAGTATACAACGTCAACCAGTAAAACAATCAGCATATAGAATGCTGCATAAAAAATAGTGATACCCATGATTACCGGATAGTCATTGGCTTTGATGCAGTCTACAAAAAGACTTCCTATTCCCGGAATACTGAAGATATTCTCTACTGCCAGAGAACCGGTCAGTAAGTTTACCACAATTGGTCCAAGAACTGTAACAACCGGGATAATAGAGTTCTTTACTGCATGCTTCATCAGAACTTTCGCCTGACTGATTCCCTTGGCGCGTGCTGTCACAATATAATCCTGATCCAGAACATCCAGCATTTCTGTACGCATAAATCGCGCCACCTGTGCAGTCGCTGAAAATGAAAGGGCAATAGATGGCAGAATTGAACATGACCAGCTTGTCCAGAATGCGATTGGCAGGACTCCCCATTTCAAACCGATAAAATACTGAAGAAGAGCTGCCGCTACGAAGTTTGGCATCGAAACTCCCAGAACTGCCAGAATCATTGTAAAATAGTCAATTCCGCTGTTATGCTTCCATGCAGCCAGAACTCCCAGAATCAGTCCTAGAGCCAGGCCGATCAGCACCGCCTGAAGTCCGATCAGTGCCGATGGTCCCAGACGGCTTCCGATTACTTTCGCAACGTCCTGATTTACATATGTAAATGAAGTTCCCAGATCCCCACGGAGCATGTTTCCGATATATTTGACATACTGAACCGGTACCGGATCGTTTAACCCGTACATTTCCAGTACTTTCTCCTGCTGTGCAGGAGTCATAATGCTGAAACGCTCCGCATCAAAAGGTGTTCCGGGAAGATTTTTCATCAGGAAAAATGTACATGTGATAATGATCCATAAGGTTACCAGAATATAACCCAGACGCTTTAATACATATTTTACCATGTGTCTGTCTTCCTTTCTTTATTCAGATCTGTTCTTTTCAGACCTGTATCGGTGAATATAAAGGCAGGCAGCAATTCCCGCCGCCTGCCCTGTACATTTCAGGCAGATTCTTTCATCCACCTAATTATTTCTTTGATTTCTTATTCAAAATAAGCGTATTTGAATTCCATCGGAACTCCGATCGGATGTGTAATCAGATTTTTCACATTAGATTTTGTTAATGTAGCAGATCCTTTGTGATAAATCGGAGAAACAACCGCGTCTTCTGCTACCAGTTTCTTCTCAGCCTGAAGCATGTCATCCAGACGTTTTGTATCATCTGTCTGTGTTTTGGCATCAGCAATCAGAGAATTATATTCTTCGTCTACATAATTTCCACGGTATGGTGTTCCGTTTGTCCACAGATCAAGATATGTCATGGCATCATCATAATCTGCACCCCATGCAGTAACACCCATCTGATAGTTATTTGCATCCATCTGCTCTCCACGTCCCTGCATGGTCTTTGTATCAATTTCCACAGTCAGACCAAGGTTTTTGCTCAGCTCGCTCTGAAGGAAAGTTGCTACAGATTTAGATACACTGTCATCACCAACCAGGACAGTCAGAGATTTTACTTCTCCCAGCTCCTTTAACGCTTCGTCATAATATTTCTTTGCTTCATCTACATCGTATACAGCAATATCACCATTGAGTTCACGGAATGTTTTCTCTCCGTCACCTGACATACCATCTGCTACCAGTCCGTTCCCTGGTACAGAACCATCTGCAAGCACAAATTCTGTCAGAGCGTTTCTGTCAATTGCATGGGAGATTGCCTGACGCATATTTACATTTCCAACTACATCATCTGTCAGATTGAACTGAAGATAAGTGGTACGGAAATCAACGGTCTGAGAAAATTCCGGATTGTCTTTATTTGCCGCAACATTTGTGGAATCCAGTTCTACCTGAGAAAGTTCACCGGACTGGTATGCGTTATATGCTGCGGAAGCATCTTTCATAACACGAACTTTAGCGTTCTCGATTTTTACATTGTCTTTGTCCCAGTAATTGTCATTCTTTGCAAGGGTAACACCAACGGCCGGATCATATTCTGTGATCACATATGGTCCACAGTAAACCATGTTGTCCGGTGTCAGACCGTACTGGTCACCTACACTATTGTAAAATTCTTCATTTACAGGGAAGAACATTGCCATTGTACACAGGTTTGTGAAATATGGTGTCGGATTTTTAAGCTGAACTTCCAGAGTCTGATCATCTACTGCCTTTACACCAACCTCGTCTGCTTCTACTGTTCCTTCGCTATATTCCTGACCATTTACAATGTAGTCATTCATAATAAAACTGTAGCCGTTTGTAGCTTCTGCACTCATCTGCTTCAGCCATGAGAATACGAAATCCCCTGCTTTTACCGGATCTCCGTTGCTCCACTGGATACCATCTCTTAAGTGGAATGTATAAGTAAGTTTGTCATCACTGACGTCATAAGTATCGCAAAGTGCCGGCTGTGGCTGGTTGTTCTCATCCATACGAAAAAGACCTTCCTGTGCCTGATTGTTTACCAGTGATGCCTGTTCTTCAGATGCAGCCCACTGTACAAGAGTTTTTACTTCTGCGGTTACTGCTACGCTGAGTGTCTGAGATGCATCTGCTGCATATGCACTTACCGGTGCTGCTGCCATAGCCATTGTGAGCATAAGCGCTGCCATTCTTTTCTTCATATTCCTTTTTCTCCTTTCACTTCTGTGAACCTGTGCAGATCGTCACTGTAACCGTACAGCTCATCCTTTGCCCTGTTATCTGTTTACAACTGAATCACTGCCATATAGTTTCTTAAATAACTTTCTGCTTACTTTAGTTGTATGAAGTATATCAGATAGTATTCTTATTGTCAATTGTTTTGTATTGTTTTATTTGATTTTAATTTGTTTTTTTATTGAAATATACCATTACATTTTTTATGTTCTTTATATAGTTTCAATATTTTGCACAAATTCCAAGGTTTTTCGTTCGGGCAAATATTCGTAATTCGTCATGTTTCGCGGATTTGCAACAAATAACTGCTTTACAGTTTGAACACATAATAAAAATACCCAAGTAACAAAAGCTCTTTGCTTTTATCATTTGAGTATTTTTCACCATAAATATGTTATCGTGTTTGGTATTGTTTACAATAATTCTGTCCGGATTTTTAACTTTTTTTTACATGAACCTGTAACTGATTGTACGGAATTTCAATTCCGTTTGCATCAAACGCTTCTTTGATCAGTTCATTAAGCCGCCACCTGGCAGGCCAGTATTTCTCCGTAGCCACCCAGACTCTTAATCCCATGACCACTGCACTCTCTCCAAGCTCATCTACAAACACCACCATTCCCTGGTCGTCTTTCGTATCTTCATCATTATGAAGGATTTCTTCCAGGATTGCTTTTGCTTTCTTAATGTCTGAATCATAAGAAATTCCTACTTTGATCTCCAGCTTACGAAGATCTCTGGCAGTTACATTTGTAATAATGCTGCCGGACAGCGTTCCATTTGGGATTACAATGTTTTTGTTATCTATGGAAATCAGAGTTGTATAACAGATTTCTATTTTGTATACAGTTCCTTCGCACCCATTCTGCTGTGCGATAATGATATAATCCCCCACCTGAAATGGTTTGAAGATCAGAAGCATGATCCCGCCTGCGATATTTGCAAGGCCGCCCTGCAATGCAAGACCTACCGTTACACCTGCAGTACCAAGCAGTGCCGCAATAGAGGATTCCTTCACACCAAAATGAGTGGCAATACTAAATACCAGCAAAATGTAAAGTACAATTCTCAACAGCGACCCTGTAAACTGGATCACACCTTTGTCTACAGACGCACGCTCCATGGACTTCTTTATGAAAGAAACAAACCATTGGATCACTTTGCGCCCGCCCACAAATACCAACAATGCCATTACTACTTTCAGCCCCAGTTTCGTCAAAGCCGGAAGATAGTCTGAAAAATACTGTTTATAGCTGTAATATAAACTTTTTGCCTCCTGAATTTCCTGTCCCAATATTTTTCACCTGCTCTCTTATATTTTTGTCATGTATTATTTTTCTGCCCTTCTTTCATTTAACAGGCAGCTTTTCATATAATATCAGGGTTAAAAGATGTCTTTCCCCTGACTTGATATCTACGAATTACTCCGCTGCTTTGCAGATCCCGCAATTCTCATATAAGAGTAGCATAACATACCTCATTCTCTGTAACAATCAATTTTATTCGGGCAAAAAAAGAAAGCGGACAATATATCCGCTTTACTGACACAGGATTTCACGCTCTGATGAGCTAAAATCAATATGCATTATTTATAAGGATTGCTATAAGCGCAGAATAATCCCCCCATTTCCCGAAAACAAAAAATAAATAATTAGTTGAATAATCAGTATCGCCGGAACTCCTGTCTTAAATTTCGGCTTTCTTGTTTTATGATGAAATACCTTCATACCGGCCAGAGCTCCCACCGACCCTCCGATCACCGCCAGAAATATCAGCTGCGCTTCCGGTATGCGCCACTGTCCGGCTTTTGCCCTGCTTTTATCCAAGCCATAGATAAAAAATGTGACTACATTGATGATAATCACATAAATATACAAAAAATTTGTAGATGTCATCTGCACCTGCGAATTCCTTTCTTTAATTTAACATGCCAGACCTGCGATCACTGATTCAAAATCCTCATCATAACCATCATATTTAAGTTCCAGAGGTTCTTCCACATCAAGGCTTAATACTCCGAGAATAGATTTGGCATCAATAAAAATTTTTCCTTTAGATACAATGTCAATATCAAATGGACATCTGACTGCCGCACAGACCAGTTTCTTTGCTGCCTCTACGTCATTAATCTTAATTGTCTTATTTGCTGTTGTCATATTCGGTAATCTCCCTTCCCTTTTGGTCTCCGTCCTATTGTCAGGACTTTTATATTGATTTTTTGACCCAGTCGTATTATACTGATTCACACATTGATATACAAACGTTATTTTTCTATATCAGATATTCTATTTTTATATAGCATAAGGAGCCGACTGTATCATGATTCTTGATTATTATCGTATCTTTTATTATGTAGCTCAGTATAAGAGTTTCTCCAAAGCAGCCGACGTTATGGGAAATAATCAGCCTAATATCACACGCTGTATGAACATTCTGGAAAACGATCTGGGATGTAAACTGTTTATCCGTTCTAACCGTGGTGTTCAGCTCACCATCGAGGGCGAACGACTTTATGAGCATGTTTCTATTGCCATTGAACAGCTTGTATCCGGCGAAAACGAACTTCTTAAAGACAAGGGTCTGGAGAGTGGACTGGTCAATATCGGAGCCAGCGAAATTGCTCTGCGTCTTTTTTTATTAAATGAACTGGAAGTATTTCATCATCGTTATCCACATGTAAAGCTTAGAATTTCCAATCATTCCACCCCTCAGGCTGTTCAGGCATTAGAAAACGGACTGGTAGACTTTGCTGTAGTCACCACACCTGTTGCTTTGAAGAAACCACTTCAGAGAATTCCTCTCTATTCATTCCGCGAAATCCTGATCGGCGGACCGGAATATGCAGAAATAGCGTCCAAGAAACATAGTCTGCAGGAACTGCAGGATATTCCACTGATCGGAGTTGCTCCGGGTACCAGTACCAGAGAATTGTATACACAATATTTTTTGCGTCACAATCTGCCATTTTCACCGGATATGGAAGTGGCAACCACAGATCAGATTTTTCCTATGGTCCACCACAATCTGGGAATCGGATTCTTTCCGGAGGAACTGGCCGCGGAACATATTGCTATTGGCAAAGTGGTTCAGATTCCGATTGAAGAACCACTTCCAGAACGAAAAATCTGCCTGATCCGTAATGTAAAAAGGCCACAGAGTATTGCTGCCCGCAGCCTTGAGGAACATCTTACTTCACATCGTGAAACAGAATAATCATATAGCTTTTATTTAAACATAAAATGAGCCGGAAAATGCTGTAAATATGGTATTTTTCGGCTCATTTATATTATACTCCATGTTTGATACTATGCTCTGTTCTGGTAATTTCCAGTTACTGTTCACATGCCACTATCCCGCGAGGTGTTTTGGCATGCATATGCCAAAATCCCGAGACATACGGCGCGAATTTATGCGATTAGCATAAATTCTGTGCATCGCGAAGCGTGTTATTGAGAACGGAGTGAACAGTAACAATTTCCATTTTTTCAGAACGTAAGTTCTAGAAAAGGCTTGCAGTATCGAACATTTGTTTGTATAATAATCTTATGAATACAACAATCACCGACAATAACTATACACTTCAGGAGAAACTGCAGATTCTTGCAGATGCCGCGAAATATGATGTCGCATGTACCTCCAGTGGTTCCAGTCGCCGGGGAAAGAAAGGAGAACTCGGCAATGCTGAGGCATGCGGTATCTGCCACAGTTTTGCAGCAGATGGAAGATGTATTTCCCTGCTTAAGATCCTGATGACCAACCATTGCACTTATGACTGCAAATATTGCATCAACCGTGTCAGCAATGATGTGAAAAGAGCAACTTTTACACCAGAAGAAATCTGTCAACTGACTGTCGAATTTTATAAACGTAATTATATTGAAGGATTATTTCTGAGCTCCGGAGTTTTGAAAAATCCTACCTATACAATGGAACGAATGTGTGAAACTTTGCTGCTCCTCCGCACCAAATATCATTTCAACGGATACATTCATGTGAAAACAATCCCCGGAGTCTCTGACGAACTCCTTGCTGCTGCCGGATATCTGGCAGACCGCATCAGTGTAAATATGGAACTTCCCACTCAGGAAAGTCTGCGCACACTGGCTCCCAACAAAACCATGAAAAACATCCTGAACCCTATGGGAAAAGTACAGAGCACGATTGCCTCTCACAGAATAGCAATTGGAAAATCTGCATACATGGAGCGAAGCCGCGGAAATCAGTTTTTGAGCCATGGAATTTTCTCAGATAATTCTCACCAGGTATTCAGAGAAAAATTAGAAAGCCAAAGCATACCCCCACAATTTAAAAATATTTCCGATAAAAACAGCACAGCAAAGAATATTCAAGATGTATTTTCACAGAAAGAAAATGACATGACCAGCCGCATTCTTACCTGGGAAAATGCCTGTCAGCTGTCACCTCTTGATATGTCTGATCTGAAACGAAGTTTTGCACCAGCAGGCCAGAGTACACAGATGATCATCGGAGCTACCGGCGAGAGCGATTATACTTTACTGCAGACTACTCAGGCATTGTATCAGGGATACGATCTGAAACGAGTTTTCTATTCTGCCTATATTCCGCTGAATGAGGACAAGGTTCTGCCGCAGATTGGTACACCGCCGCCCCTTCTCAGAGAACATCGACTGTATCAGGCAGACTGGCTGTTACGTTTCTATGGATTTCAGGCAGATGAACTGTTATCGGAAGCTCAGCCAGACTTCAATGAACTGCTGGATCCGAAATGTGACTGGGCGCTGCGCCATCTGGAACAATTTCCTGTAGAAGTAGAAACTGCAAGTTATGCACTGCTGCTTCGCATCCCGGGTATCGGTCCAAAATCTGCCAGCCGTATTACCCATGCAAGGAGATATAGAAGATTGAATTTTGAAAGTTTAAAGAAAATGGGTGTTGTATTGAAACGGGCGCATTATTTCATCACATGTGGTGGAAAGCAGATGTTCCATACACCGATTGAGGCAGATTATATTACAAGACAGCTAATTACTGTAGATAAGAAAGGCCTGTGGAACATACAGCATTCCAATGAATCCTATTCGCAGATGACACTTGCAGATTTCGGAATTAGCTGATCAATATATGCATATTTATAATTCAGCTTACTACACACGTACAGTTTTGCACTGAGTATCTGCTACGCAATGCAGCTTAATCCAATCTTCTTTTTAGAAATAAAACAGAAATGAGATAAGATCATGAAAATATTCACCTGTAAAGACCGTCTGGAGGACATTATGACCTGCATCTATGATGCCTGGGCAGAAGCCCTGAAGATTGGCCATAACCAGATACAATTAAAGAAAGAGCCCATATTCCAGCAGACAATGTTCGATGAATACATCCATATAGACGGTAATCCTTCCAAAGCAGAAAAAGTAATCCGCTCTATCCGCAGAAATATTTCAGAGGAAGCATATCTGGATGTCTACTATGCCACATTATCTGCGGAAGAAGATGCTTTGCAGGCAATTTACAATTTTCTGAGAGCAGGGTTTGCTGCCGGAGGAACCATACTTCGTCAATACTCCAACCCTCATGTGATCAAGCTTCTGGAAATCCGCCGCAGAGTGTCTAATGAAGCACACCATTTCCGGGAGTTTGCCCGTTTTCAGAGTCTGGATTCTCAGGTATATGTCTGCCATCTGGAACCGCGAAGTGATGTGATCATGCTGGTGGGCACGCATTTTGCTGACCGGATGCTTTCGGAACACTGGATGATCATCGACGACAACCGCAAAACAGCCTGTGTCCATCCAAAAGATGGCGAGAATTATCTTCGCTATCTCGCAGATGAAGAATTTCAGACACTGCGCAAAACCGAAGAATATGAAGATGAATTCACAGATATGTGGAAGACATTTTTCCATGCCATCAGTATCAAACAGCGTGAGAATTACGTCTGCCAGAGAAATCTGTTTCCGATATGGAAGCGGAAACATGCTGTGGAATTCAAATGATTCAATAAAACAGGGATCACCCTGGCTGAACATATTTCCGTCATGAGTAATCCCTGTGATTGTTTTCAAAGAAAGTCTGACACTTTCTATTATTTATTTAA
Source organism: Blautia sp. MSJ-9 (assembly GCF_018919065.1). GTDB lineage: Bacteria > Bacillota > Clostridia > Lachnospirales > Lachnospiraceae > Blautia_A. The sequence continues at coordinate 53,668 of NZ_JAHLQG010000055.1, forward strand.
TCCTTTCATGGATAAGCTGATACGTTTCTTCTTCATATCAACTCCAATGACTCTTACATCTACGATATCCCCTACGCTTACAGCTTCCAGAGGATGTTTGATAAATCTCTCTGTCATCTCAGAAACATGTACCAGACCGTCCTGGTGTACTCCGATATCTACGAATGCACCAAAGTCAATGACATTGCGGACAGTTCCCTTGAGAACCATTCCCTCTTTTAAGTCTTTCATTTCAAGAACATCGGAACGAAGAATTGGTTTCGGCATGTCGTCACGAGGGTCACGGGCCGGTTTCTCCAGTTCTTTTACGATATCACGAAGTGTGATCTCACCGATTCCCAGTTCTGCTGCCATCTTCTTGTAGTCTTTTACCTGCAGGGAAAGTCCAAGAAGATTTCCTGCTACAACATCATTTGGCTTATATCCAAGTCTGGAAAGAAGTGCAGATGCTGCCTCATAGCTCTCAGGATGTACACTTGTTGCATCCAGAGGGTTCTTTCCGCCGGAAATACGCATGAAACCTGCACACTGCTCAAATGCTTTCGGTCCTAATTTTGCTACTTTGAGAAGTTCTTTTCTGTCTGTGAACTGACCGTTCTCTTCTCTGTAAGCTACGATATTCTTGGCGATTGCTTTACTGATACCGGAAATGTATTCTAACAGAGATGCAGATGCTGTATTTAAATCTACACCGACTTTATTTACGCTGTCTTCTACAACACCGCTTAATGCTTCATCCAGTTTCTTCTGGTTCATATCGTGCTGATACTGACCTACACCGATAGATTTCGGATCGATCTTAACCAGCTCTGCAAGCGGGTCCTGCACACGTCTTGCGATAGAAGCTGCACTTCTCTGTCCTACATCGAAGTTCGGGAACTCTTCGGTAGCCAGTTTACTTGCGGAGTAAACAGATGCACCTGCCTCATTTGTGATCAGATACTGTACTTTCTTCTCCGGGATCTCTTTGAGCATGTCTACGATAACCTGCTCGGATTCACGGCATGCAGTACCGTTTCCTACAGAGATCAGGGATACGCCGTATTTCTCGATCATTGCTTCTACGGTATCTTTGGCTGCACGGATCTTCTTCTCTGTAGTCGGTGCTGTCGGGTAAACAACTGTAGTATCCAGTACTTTACCTGTAGCATCTACAACTGCAAGCTTACATCCTGTACGGAACGCAGGGTCCCATCCAAGTACAACTTTACCGGCGATTGGAGGCTGCATCAGAAGCTGCTCCAGGTTCTTGCCGAATACACGGATTGCGCCGTCTTCTGCTTTGTCAGTAAGGTCACTGCGGATTTCTCTCTCAATAGCAGGTCCGATGAGACGTTTGTAGCTGTCTTCTACAACTGCCTTTAGGATTGGAGTTGTGTTCGGGTTGTCTTTCTTGATGACTCTCTTATTTAAATAACGGAGGATGTCTTCTTCCGGTGCATTTACTTTAACAGTGATAAATTTCTCTTTCTCACCACGGTTTAATGCAAGGACACGATGTCCAGCCAGTTTCTTGATCGGCTCTTCGAACTCATAGTACATCTCGTATACAGACTGTGTGTCAGCATTCTTTGCTGTGGAAGAAATGCCTCCGTTCTTTGTTGTCAGGTTACGGATGTAGATACGGTAGTCTGCTTCATCGGAAATACGCTCTGCAATGATGTCCTTTGCTCCGCTTAATGCCTCTGTGACATTCTTAACGCCTTTTTCTTCAGAAACGTATGCTTGGGCTTCCTCTTCTACCGACTTCTCTGTCATCTGCAAAAGAATGATATCTGCCAGAGGTTCCAGACCTTTTTCTTTGGCGATTGTCGCACGGGTGCGGCGTTTCGGACGGTATGGTCTGTATAAGTCCTCTACTACTACCAGAGTCTGCGCATCCAGGATCTGTTTCTTCAGTTCCTCTGTCAGCTTGCCCTGGTCTTCGATACTCTTTAATACCTGATTCTTCTTATCTTCCAGATTTCTTAAGTAAGTCAGTCTCTCAAAGAGTGCACGAAGCTGCTCATCATTAAGAGAACCGGTTGCTTCTTTTCTGTATCGGGAAATGAAAGGAATGGTGTTGCCTTCGTCAATTAATTTGACTGCAGCTTCTACCTGCCATTTCTCCACCTTCAATTCCTGTGTGATTACCTGAATAATATCCATTATTTCTTTATCTCCTCTTGTTGCTTGTCAAAATACAGATTGAACTTTCATCACATCTGTATAAAACTTCTGTTCTTGCGTTGGATTCTTTCATTTATCAATAAAACGCTCTTGTGATAGGGTATCAATCCAGAGTTCATTTGTCAAGTGTGTGATTTTCCACTATTGTTTTTCTCTGGCATTATCCATCACTTTTCACCATTGCAGGAAAAAATATAACTGATTTAGCCGAAGTATTCATCCAGCTGAGCAATAAATTCTTCCGGCACTTTCCGTTCAAACGGAAAACTGTCAATATTTCCAAGTCGGTCTGCAATGTATCCTAACAGGATTGCACTTCTCTCCAGAGACCAGTCTGACAGCAGTGCAATGGTATCATGGCGGGTATGCATGCCGAAGCCATCTCTGTTCAGAGTCATCGCAGGAATTCCCTTCCATGCAAATGTATTGGAATCGCTTCCCCAAATCTGGTTCTTGGTTGACATTCCAATGCCAATCTCATGAGCCATGTATGTGATCATGCTGCAGATAGACGCATCACCGGTAACTCCAACTACCGTTCCACCGACAAGCTGTCCTGCAAGGTCTACATTCATATTGAAACGGTGTGCAGCAAGTTCTGCCTCATGAACTTTGATATAACTCTGGCTTCCCAGCAAACCTTTCTCCTCTGCACCAAACCATACGAATTCCATCGTTCTGCGCGGTCTGTGTGTCTGAAAATATCTGCAGAGTTCCATAATGATCGCACCACCGGACATGTTATCATACGCTCCCGGTCCCTCTGGAACAGAATCGTAATGTGCAGTCAGAGTCAGGATTTCCTCTGCCTTATCTGTTCCCTCGATCCGCGCCACTACATTGCGGGATGTACGTGTTACAGTTTCCTGTTCCACAACTAAGCATGCCTGAGATGCACCTTTTGTCACCAGTTCGATGGCATCTTTATAATGAATGCTTACGCCAGGAATTCTGTTATCATAATTCTGTGCCTCTTTTCCTGCCGCTTTCTTCTCTTCTCCCGGAAGATTCTTCGGCAGACCGTACGCACGTGGGATCAGATCCACACCCTCATCTAATGGAGAACCTGCAATACTGATAAATCCCACTGCTCCTGCTTTCACCAGCTTCTGGTACATGTCTTTTCTTACCGGATCGTTTACCATAACGATCTTTCCCTTGACCTGTGCAAGGCTGATATCATCACCGTTCTCCGCATACACAAATGGTACTTTCAATCCATCCTCCGCAGTGTTGGCACATCTGTCATATCCGGTTACTGTGTATTCTTTTGTGTATGGTTCTGTAATTGTCAGCTTTGCTTTCTTGATCTGAAAAGTATCGAAACTAAACTCTTCCAAACGGCTTTCGACCCCAAAGCTGCTTAATGTTTCCTGAATCAGTGCCGCCGCTTTTTCTTCGCCTGCAGTACCAGCCTCTCTGATATAATCAAACCCTGCCAGAAATTCCATCTGGCGTTTTCCGCTAATCTCATTTGTATTCATAATCATCAAAAATCTTCCCTATTTTATGTTCTTTCATAACTATTCAGCAGTCTACTATCCCGAGACATACAAGTCAAAATCCCATCGCCGCAGGCGATTTTCAATGGATTTTGACTCGTAACTGTGAAGGTACTGAACAGTTACGTTCTTTCTTAATCGCAGTGTTTCTATTATAACATCTGTTCCTCTCATTTTGCCATAAATAATTAAAAAAAGACCTTTCCCGACAATAACATTTATCATATCGGATAAAGATCTTTCTTAATATACCCGCTTTATTTCAGACTATTGAAATATTCATCCCATGGTTTCGGTTCATTGTCTTCTTCCTCTTCCTGGGCCGGCGGAGTGTTCTGCTCTTTTTTATTTACGGTATCTGCCTGATCATTCTGATTTTCAGCTCTGTCTGAAGCAGTTTGTGTCTGTACTTTTACAGAATCTGAATCATACGAACTATCAGACGATGATTTACTATCTGTACTGTACACGTTACTCTGCATTTCTTCATTGTCTGCAGTATTCCGTTCTTCTCTGCTTTCGTAAGGATCGGACGCCGCCTCCTGCGGTGCACTCCAGAACTGCTGCTGATTCTGCTGATTTTCCTGCGGCTGTCCGCCAAACATAGGATTTACATAATCCTGTGCTGCACGTTCTTCTTCCTCTCTCTGTGCAGTAAGTTCTCCCAGCAGATCACGATAAAACATTACTTCCGTCATTTCCATATATGGCAGGATCCACAAAAGTGCAATATAGAACGTAAAAACAGAAAGAAACATCAACGGTACAAAGCTCAGTTTAAGCATCAGATATTTTCCGAAGTTTCCATGCATCATTTCGATACTCTCTTTCAGCGCCTCTGTTCCTTTGATATCCGGCTTATCTGCCAGAATGAAATATGTCATTTCCAGCGGAATCACCAGAACCTGAAAAACGAGTACGCCCACAAGCATCAGCAGAATACTCGTATAAAGCCATGCAATCTGAGATTCTATGGTATCTCCGATCTCAGCAGTGTTGCCATAAATCGTATACGGCAGCATAGTCAGGAAATTCAGTACTGCCAGGAAAAATGTGGCAATGAGTACTCTGTCCGGATGATTTTTGTAAAAGTAGATCAGGTCATTCAGGGAATATGATCTTCCTCTGGCAATGTTCAGATACATATAATTTAATCCTGCTGAAATTACATTGATCAGCAGAGTTAAAATAAATGAGAATGCATATCCCATCACTATATCAATTGTTTCTGTTCCCGGAAACAGGGAAGATGAAACCATCCCGCCGATCAGCGACAGTGCCTGTACTGCTACAAATGCCAGAATGATCGTACCATACTTTCCGGACATTGCCTGTTTTGCATATCTTTTTAGTTCACGTCTTGGTGTCATGAAATTCTCCTATAATTCAATTCAAGTATGCTTAAGCATACTTATTACAAGGTGCGCATTATGCTATTTCATAACGCACACCTTTTCCATTTATTACTTACATATAATATTTCAGCTTACTCAGTGCTACGCAAAATACAGATAGTATTTTCCATGAACAACTCATAATATTACTTGTCTCTATGATCAATCTGCCAGATTAAATGCATCGTGTACCGCATTCATTGCACGCACACCGTCTTTCTCGTTGATCAGAACTGTCACACGGATCTCGGATGTTGAGATCATATTAATATTTACTCCCTCATTATAAAGGCTCTCGAACATCTTCGCAGCAACACCAGGATTACTCATCATACCAGCTCCAACGATGGAAAGCTTCGCAATGTTTCTCTCGGAATGAAGTTCTGCATATCCAAGTCTTGCCTGGTTTGCTTCCAGAGTTGCAACTGCATCGTCCAGATCATTGCCGTCTACAGTAAAGGAAATATCCTTCTTTCCGGCACGTCCGATAGACTGCAGGATAACATCTACGTTAATATTCTTTTTTGCAAGTGTATCAAATAATTTAAAAGCCACACCTGGCTCATCTTTTAATCCGATTACTGCGATTCTCACTGCATCTGTATCCAGAGCAACACCGCTGATCAACATTCTCTCCACTGTTACTTCCTCCTTTACCACGGTTCCTTCACTGTTATTTAAACTTGAACGTACCACAAGCGGCACACCATATTTCTTCGCCATCTCTACAGAACGGTTGTGAAGTACACCTGCTCCCAGAGTTGCCAGATCCAGCATCTCATCGTAAGTGATCTCTTTCAGCTTTCTCGCATTCGGAACCTTACGTGGATCTGCCGTGTAAACGCCGTCTACGTCTGTGTAGATCTCACATGCATCTGCATGAAGTGCTGCTGCCAGAGCTACCGCTGTTGTATCGGAACCGCCTCTTCCCAGAGTTGTATAATCATCGTATTTATCCACTCCCTGGAATCCGGTAACCACTACGATCTTCTTGTTCTCCAGCTCCCTCTTGATACGCTCTGTATCAATTCTCTTTAAGCGTGCATTTCCATGACTGCTTGTGGTATGCATGGAAACCTGAAAAGCGTTCAGGGATACCGCCGGTACACCCAGCTCATCCATTGCCATAGCCATCAGTGCAACAGACATCTGTTCCCCGATGGTAAAGAGCATATCCATCTCTCTTTTCGGAGGTTTCTCGTTGATATCCTTTGCCATGGTGATCAGTTCATCTGTATATTTACCCATTGCAGACAGAACGACTACCACGTCATTTCCCTTTCGGTATTCTTCGATACAGCGTTTCGCAACATTAAAGATACGCTCTTTATTTGCAACTGATGTACCACCAAATTTCTTGACAATTAACATTGTTTTTTGCTTCCTCCATAATAAGTTTACAGGAAAGAAAAGACTTCACATCTTCCCTTTCCTGCCTCATTTAGCATAGTCATATCACTACGCAAAATATGCATTTATTTTTGCATCAGTGTATTCTATCCAGTAAAGTATATAATACACGAAATCCGTCGATTTATCAATCTTTTACGCGGATTTTTGCAAGTACCTGGCTCTCAATCTGAGCCAGTTTCTCTTTAAATTCACCCTGTGTCATTTCAGCAGTGGTAAATGCGCATTCCCGTCTTTAGGATTTAGCACTATCATTTTTTGCAGTACCAAAAATTCGACCACTACTCAAACCAGCATATTTGCTGGCTTTTTTTCTTTTTAAAAAACTTGACAAAATATTTTTTACC
>NZ_JAHLQG010000042.1 GCF_018919065.1 Blautia sp. MSJ-9
CGGGCCGCTGGTGCATCGGTTAGACTGCCAAGTCTACGGCCGAGTAGCCAAGCCCGGAAGGGATAAACGCTGAAGGCATCTAAGCGTGAAGCCCCCCTTAAGATGAGATATCCCATTCGAAAGAAGTAAACCCCCTTGAAGACGACGAGGTAGATAGGGCAGAGGTGGAAGTGTGGTAACACATGGAGCTGACTGTTACTAATCGGGTGAGGGCTTGACCAAAACGCTGAGAGAGCGGGCAGGATGTAACAGGAATGAGACGGAGCAAGCTTGCTTGTGAAGGAACATTCATGGTACAGACTGGACATTTGCGAAGCAAATGACACTGAGTGACGTAGTCGCGAAGTGACCCCCGCGGAGTAGATCATTCACTCAGCAACGCAGGAAGTAATGAATCTCAGGGAAATGTCAACATGTATGTAGTTTTGAGAGTATATAAAATATACTTTGTAGGGGATTGGTCAAATGGTATGATAGGGGTCTCCAAAACCTTTGGTGGGAGTTCGATTCTCTCATCCCCTGCTTCTAACGAGTCAGAAAGTCAGTGAAATCAAGGCTTTCTGGCTTTTTTGTTTTATTAAAAATGGAAAGGAACCAGATAAGTACCTTTTTTCAACCATAAATGAGCAAATTTGAAAATTGAGAATAAAAAGACATTGACGATCCATCTTCGATTGCCTGTGTCTTTTTTGGTATAAAATAAAAAATTTTTGAAAGGAACTGCCCATATTTCAAGTCTAATAGTTATAAAAATGAAAAGGGGGTATAAAAATGGATGCTTTGGTAACAGCAGCTAAAAACGGAGATAAAGAAGCGTTTGTTCAATTGATCCGGATGAATAAGCAGAGCTTATATAAGGCAGCCTGGGTTTATCTTCGGAACGAGCAAGACATTGCAGATGCACTGCAAAATGCAATCCTGTCCTGTTATGAAAATATACAGGGGCTGAGAGAAGTGAAATATTTTAAGACTTGGCTGATTCGGATTCTGATAAACGAATGTAAAGACATTCTCCGTCAAAAGAACCGTGACACAGAACTGGAAAATTTTGCAGAAGGTGTACATTGTGAAGACCTGGATCTTTGTGAATGGAAGCAATTGCTTTTATGTCTTGATGAAGAAAGTAGGAAAATTGTAGAACTCTATTATTTTGATGAATTTTCTGTAAAGGAAATAGGTGTTCTTCTTGAAATGAACAGCAATACCGTATCAACTAAACTTTCCAGGGCAAGAGCAAAATTAAAAAGGGTGATCAGGAGGTGATGGATATGAATGAAAAAGAAATCAGAAAAATTTTAAAAGAAGAAACTGTGATACCCGATAATATTGATAAAGCTATGGAAGATGTTCTGAACAGAATTTTAGATTCTCCAGATGAGAGAATTGGTAACACGAATAATTTAGTCATAAAACCAGATAAAAGAAGAAAGAAAAGTTCAGGGAATAAGAAAAAAATAATTCGGATTCTTCTTCCGGTGGCTGCTGTATTAGGCATTAGCACCGGTGTACTTGCAACAAAACTTGGATGGCTTCATAAAGAGCTGGAGCAGCAGGGTGTTACTGGACAGGAAACTGCCCAAATGATTGTTACAGAACCTGATTCAAATGCAGAAAATGTAGAAGATATGACTTCTTATCATATAACTCCTGAGGAGATGGATTGGAGACAGTCTATGCTTTCTATTACAGAAGCTTATTTTGATGGCAGTAGTTTAAGCTTTCTGGGTGAACCTTCAAACGAGGCGAGGAACTATATGATCAGTTGCAGGGACCATGCGACAGTGAATGGAGAAGATGCACTTGCATCTTTGAATAAGATAGACGGGGAAAATCTCTATTATGGGCATATTACCCTGTATGATGATGCATTGACAGAAAAAATATTAAAAGAAGATTCCAAGGTAGAGCTTTCCATGACCATTCAGGCATATCCGGATTATAATGGTAAGATTTATTACACCTGGAAAGATTATAAAGTTTACGAAAAAATTTTTAAAACTGGTTCTTTTACAGATTCAGAAGGAATGCTCTCTTATGCACTGCCTGCGGAGGATGTTTACAGAGGATATACGCCTCAGACTCTTACGTTAACACTTCCATTAAATGATGAAGTACGGGATATCATAGAAAAATACAGGAAAGAAGGAAAACTGCAGGCTGAAGATACTGGAGTAGAACCCACTTCGGATTCTCTGGATGAGAGTACACAGGAAACAACAGGTTTAGAAAATTCTTTAGATTCTACGGAAGTAAATGAAAAACATGATTCAGAAACAACAGTGTTACAGGTAAATGAAAACCATGTAATAGCTTCTCTGCAGGGAAAATCAGGGATGCTTACGATAGACGCCGATATTATTGGAAGTACCTTCGATGTTTCGAAAGGAATCCTGGAAAAATGCAACATATCAGAGAAAGAAATCTGCTCTTGGTTTGGAGGAAAAGATGGCTGGGAAAAATCTGAGACAGATGAAATGGTCTGGGAAAATAAAGAAAAAGGACTGCAGTTATTCGTTTCAGACGGAATGATACAGTGTGATGGATTAAGTGAAAAAGACCTGGGATCTTTAGGAAAAAATACGGAAGATGAGGAATTAAATATTATAAATCAGCTGCTTTCCAGAGCTAATTTAATTGGAACTTCTGTAAGAAAATCAATCAGCGACATGGAAGTAGGATATGATTATTACGACACGGAAATTCTGCTGAATGGAGTATCGGTTGGAGGACTTTCTCAGCATTCTTATCGGGGAAATACAGGTTTTGGACCTGAACTTAAAGATTGCTATTTTAATATGCCGATTCCACTTCAAGTGAAAGAGGAAGAATCAGTTACTATGCTTCCTATGGAAGAAATTATGAAATCGGTGGAGCAATATGTAAAAGACGGGGAAATTGGTCTTTTTACAGAACAGAATGATACAGGGGAAACGGAATCAACCACGATTCCAGTTACAAAAATCTGTCTGGAATATTATATTGATGAAACCGCAGAGGGAATCGTTTACAGGCCTGTCTGGAGTTTCCACTGCCCTTACCAGTGGAAAGATTCCCCGGATGAACAAGAATTATTTTACATAGATGGAGAAACTGGGGCATTGATTCGGGATGCGTTTGGCTGGTAGGTATGAAAAAAGAACGCCAGTAACACTACTTGACAAAAGAGAACACAGGTAGTATGATAAACAGGAATTTTGGGGAATGAAGTTCTCCCCAGGGAAACCAAAACCGCTGATTTAAGCTGATGACTTCTACGATTAATTAATAAGCAATGTTAATTGATCGCAGAAGGTGTCAGCTTTTTTTGTGTGGAAACAAAAAGAAGGAGAAATATCAATGTTAACATCACTATCATTTATTTTTCTGGTAGGTCTGGCAATGGGAGCAATCTGCCAGAAATTGAAACTGCCACGTATTATCGGAATGCTTGCAACCGGAATTGTGCTGGGACCGTATGTCCTGGATCTTCTTGATCCAAGCATTCTCTCTATCTCAGCTGACCTGAGAAAAATGGCGCTGATCATCATCCTGTTAAAGGCAGGATTATCCCTGAATCTGGATGATTTAAAGAAAGTAGGCAGACCTGCGATTATGATGTCTTTTGTACCGGCATCTTTTGAAATTATCGGTTATTTATTATTTGCACCGTCTATTCTGGGAATCACCAGAGTAGAAGCTGCAGTTATGGGATCTGTGCTTGCTGCGGTATCTCCTGCAGTCGTTGTACCGAGAATGGTTCAGCTGATGGAGACGAAATACGGAACAGAGAAAGCGATTCCACAGATGATCATGGCCGGAGCATCTTGCGACGACATCTTTGTTATCGTATTATTTACGACATTTTTAAGCATGGCACAGGGCGGCAGTGCAGACATCAAGGCATTTGCAAATATCCCGATTTCAATCATCCTTGGAATTATTCTTGGTGCGATCGTAGGCTACCTGCTATATTTATTTTTCGAGACGGCTTATGCGAAGAAACATTATGTAAGAAACAGCATGAAAGTAATCATTGTTCTTGGATTCTCTTTTTTGCTGATCGCAATTGAAGGCTGGCTGGAAGGAAAAATTGCAGTATCCGGGTTACTTGCAGTTGTAAGTATGGCATGTGTTCTGAAAATGAAATGCACAGCTTTTGTATCTAAGAGACTGTCAGAGAAATTCGGGAAACTCTGGCTTGCTGCAGAGGTAATTCTTTTTGTTTTGGTAGGTGCTGCAGTTGATATCCGTTATACACTGGAAGCAGGAATTGCAGCAGTTGCGATGATCTTTGTAGCACTAATCTTTAGGTCTTTTGGCGTATTGCTCTGCACAGTGAAAACAAATCTATCTGCAAAAGAAAGGGCTTTTTGTGTTATTGCATACCTTCCGAAAGCAACGGTACAGGCAGCAATTGGCTCTGTTCCCTTTGCAGCAGGATTGCCGTGCGGAAAAATTGTACTTTCCGTAGCTGTTATGGCAATTATTATCACAGCTCCCCTGGGGGCTTTTGGCATGGATCTTACTTATAAAAAAATTCTGACAAGAGAAAAATAAAGGTGCAGTTAACAGAGTGCAAGATAATATAAAATATACAGAGAATAGCTATTTGACAAATACAATAATCTTTGAGATTCATCATAATTAAAGTAAAGGATATACATATTAATAAAAAAGCTACTGCACAATCTGGAATATTTTTCCGGATGTATATGCAGTAGCTTTTACTTATATGGAGTAATATATCATGCAAAATTATTCTAAAGTAATATCCCACATGAAATAAGATAAGTGCCAGAGAAAAATTCTTATGTCATAAGCATAATTTCTGTAGTTTATCAATGATCTCCTGAATCTCGGTGCGTGAAAATCCACCAAAGCTGCACAGAGAACGAAGCGGCATGGAGTCTGTCATTGCTTCCACCATTTCTTCTGTAATGGCTTCTGCGGCAGATTCAGAAGAGGTTGTCTCTGAACCACCGTTCATTGCAGACAGATACTTGGATGTCAGTTCTTTAGCAGTTTCTTTTGTCTTAGGATGACGGAGAAGTTCTCCAAGCGTGGTATTCATATGAATATGCATCGGAATGACCTGGCTGCTGGAAAGTTCTATGGTTTCGGAGAGACGGATATCTCTGGAAGATGCACCGATCAGAATTTCATATTTGCCGCTTGCTGCATACCAGTCATGTAATTCGGTGTTATACCATGCAAAACTGCGCTTATCCAGTTCCATGGTAACTGTCTTGGTCTCACCAGGAACAAGCTGGACTTTTTCAAAGCCTTTCAGTTCTTTTTCAGGACGGATCGCAGAAGCAGTCATATCTTTAACGTAGAGCTGAACAACTTCTTTTCCGGCAACGCTGCCTGTATTCGTCACATCTACAGAAACAGTGACAGTATCTTTTTCTGTCGGATTTGTGTTGGAAATCTGCAGATTGCTGTATGCAAAAGTAGTATAGGAGAGTCCGTACCCAAACGGATAGGCAACTTCCATCTGCTTGGTATCATAATAACGATATCCAACAAATACACCTTCATGGTATTCTACTTTATCGCCGCCGCCGAAGCTCAGATAGGATGGATTGTCAGCCAGTTTCACCGGAACTGTCTCAGCCAGTTTACCACTTGGATTTACAATACCATAGAGGATATTTGCAACAGCAGCACCGCCTGCCTGTCCGCCCAGATAAGCTTCCAGAATACCTTTTACATCATTGATCCATGGCATTTCCACAGGAGAACCATTGTGAAGAACGATCACAGTATTTGGCTGAACTTCCAGAATTTCAGCAATAAGACGATTCTGGCATTCAGGCAGTCTCATGTGAGAGCGGTCATATCCTTCAGATTCAAAACTGTCCGGAAGTCCGGCGAAGATTACAACTTTATCAGCTCCTTTTGCGGCCTGAACGGCTTCTGCAGCAAGTGTTTCATCATAGAAATCTTTATCAGCAGGGAAACCTTCTGCATAAGTAACCTGTGCATCGGCAGGAACAGATTCCAGTGCATTGGTAACTTTGAAGCAGTTGATATGGGAACTTCCGCCGCCCTGGAAACGAGGCTTCTTAGCGAAACCACCTACGAAAGCAACTTTTTCAGATGTTTTCAGAGGCAGGATCTGGTCATTATTTTTCAGGAGGACCATAGATTCTTCTGCGATACGGCGTGCTTCTTCATGGTCTTTTTCCATAGTGAATTCCTGTGGTGCGCGGTGATCAGCATATTTGTAAATGATATTCAGAATACGCTCTACAGCCTGATCCAGAACTTCTTCTTTCAGAGCTCCGTTCTTTACGGCTTCCACGATCAGAGCGTCATTTGTTCCGTTGGAACCAGGCATCTCCAGCTCCAGACCGGCTTCCAGACCTTTCACACGGTCATTGACTGCACCCCAGTCAGACATGACATATCCTTCAAATCCCCAGTCATTGCGGAGAACATCGGTGAGAAGCCATTTGTTTTCGGAAGCAAAAGTGCCGTTGATCTGATTGTAGGAGCACATAAAGGTATATGGCTGCGCTTTCTTTACAGCAGTCTCAAATGCAGGGAAATAGATTTCGCGGAGGGTTCTTTCATCTGCTTCAGAGGAATTGCTCATACGGTGATATTCCTGATTGTTAGCTGCGAAATGCTTGATGGAAGTTCCAACATGCTGAGACTGTACGCCATTGATAAATGCGGCTGCGATTTCGCCTGCAAGATATGGATCCTCTGAATAATATTCAAAGTTTCTTCCGCAGAGTGGGGAACGTTTGATATTAACAGCCGGTCCTAAGATGACAGATACATCATTTGCCTGAGCCTCTTTACCGATCGTTTCACCCATAGATTCCATTAATTTACGGTCAAAAGAGCATGCACTTAAAGCTGCAGGAGGAAAGCAGACCGCCTTGATACTGTCATTCATTCCAAGATGATCTCCTTTGTCATCCTGCTTACGAAGCCCGTGAGGGCCATCACTTACCATAACCTCCGGGATTCCAAGTCTTTCCACACTTTTCAGATGCCAGAAATCAAGACCTGAGCACATGCCAGCCTTCTCTTCAAGAGTCATCTGGCTGACGATTTTCTTTAAATCACGTTCCATAATAAAAACCTCCATAATTTAGTGATATATGTTAAACGAACTGTTTACCTTTATCTGAACTATATCATTTGCAAATGATAAAATATAGTAAAATATTGTTATAAATAGTAAAATATTAATATTCTTTCTAAGGGTTGGAAAAGATTCTGGTAGGGATGTTGTCTGGGGACATAATTGTGTGTAAAATAAGATAAGAATTTTTATAGAAGAGAACGGTTATGTGGGGATGTGAATCATGGAAAAATTATATAGTCATCAGGAAGAAAAAATTGCAGAGAATCGAAGCAGGGATACCTTATTTGAGAGACGGGAGAATCTTCAGAGACATGCCTCCTATGCAAGTGAACGTCTGCAATACGATGCGATTAAAAATGGGCAGACGGACAGAGTGCTGTCCATTTTTCAAAAGACACCGGATGGAACTCCGGGAGTTTTGTCCAGGAATGAACTGCGAAACAGTAAAAATATGTTTATTGCGGGAATTACTCTGTTTACAAGAGCTGCAATTGAAGGTGGAGTACCAGAAGAAACGGCGTATGCTTTAAGTGATGGCTATATTCAGACTGTGGAAGAATGTACAAGTAAGTATTCCATAGAAAAATTATCGGAAAAAGCAGCGATGCGGTTTGCAGAAGAAGTACAGAAACATGGGATGAGAAATTACAGCAGAACAATTGAGGCTGCAATAAAATATATCCATCTTCATCTGCATACGTCCATCACATTGGAAGAAACAGCAGAGGCAGCAGGAATCAGCCCAGGTTACCTTTCCAGACTGTTTAAAAAAGAAACGGGAATGTTCTTGGTTGACTATATCCAAAAAGAACGGATAGAAGCTGCCTGCAATATGCTGACATACTCAGATTATACAGCAGCACAGATAAGCGAATATCTGTGTTTTTCCACACAGAGCTATTTTATAAAAATATTCAAAAAATATACAGGTACCACACCTGCGAAATATAAAAAATACAAAGTTCAGGACTGGAAATAATAATGATCCGCACCCACTTTACTCCACAGATGCAGTCAGAAAAACGCATCCAGAAATATGCAGGCTGGAAAAATATAGTAGAACAGGTATTGCATAAATAATAATAACAGTGATATAATCCATAACAGAATATCGCACGAAGAAGAGCAGATATTACACCAACGTGCCAGGTGTAGTAGCTGCTCTTTTTGCTTTATAAAGAATTAGTCAATATAAATAAATGCTGTATTTGACAGATTTAAAGTGTTTGAAGTTTCCCAATCTATGTCTATGAAATAATGCGCATTTTATGCAGGAAAGTTTTATTTGCGAAGAAAAAGTATCACAATCAATGCTCAGCTCAGAAATATTTTTATTTTCCGTGCATTTGCAGGGATCTTAGGTCCCGAAACCGCACGGAAAATAAAAATATTTCTGAGCGTCTCTTTTACAGTGTAAAAATGAACGTTTTCAAAAAAATACAAAAAAGGGATTGACAAACCAAAATAAAGATTGTATAGTATTCCTATCAAACAGATATGAAAACAGGAAAAACGAAAAACCTGCATTAAAAAATCAGTTAAGAAGGTGACAAGACATGAAACAAATCTTATGTTTCGGCGATTCTAATACATACGGTTTAATCCCGGGAACATCCAATCAGAGATACGGATGGGGCACCCGTTGGACCAGCATCCTGGATGACAAAGTAAGAGAGAAAGGCTACCGTGTAATCGAAGAAGGTCTCTGCGGAAGAACCACAGTATTCGATGATCCATTCCGCACAGAAAGACGAGGAACAGAGATGCTCCCTGCAATCCTTGAGAGCCACAGACCGGTAGACACCATTGTTCTTATGCTTGGCACCAATGATTGTAAAAGCGTATACAGCGCAACCCCGGAAGTCATCGGACAGGGAATTGAACAGCTTCTCAATCAGATCAACGCCGTAAACCCGGATGCCAAAGTTCTTCTGGTATCTCCGATTTACCTTGGCGAACGAATCTGGGAAGAAGACTTTGATCCGGAATTCGATAGGAAATCCAGAGAAGTATCCTTGAACCTCCACCGGGTATATGAGAAAATTGCAAAAGCAAGAAACATTTCCTATTTACAGGCTTCTGCCTACGCACAGCCGGGTGAAGCAGATCAGGAACATCTGGATGAATCCGGACATCGCAAACTTGCAGATGCAATTTATGAGAAAATTGCCTGTTAGAAACACGATAAAGGTAGAAGAAGTCAGATTCAGGCAGGAAAAATAAAAAATGATAAATGAAACATCTTATTTGAATCATATACATAAATAAGATGAAACTGATATGAGACTGGCAGTAATGACCAGACAATTCAATGGAATAAGAACTTCATATCAGAGAAGGAGAAAACGCAACCATGGACTTTGAATTTATCCGCGAACAGACACCTCTTTATATAGAAGCTGCGAAGCTCACCCTTCACATGGCGTTGATCGGTGTGATCCTCGCAATCATCGTAGGACTTGTCTGTAGCATGATCAAGTATTTCAAGATCCCGGTGCTTCGCCAGATCGTGGAATGCTACATAGAACTATCAAGAAATACCCCGCTTCTGATACAGTTATTCTTCCTGTATTTCGGTCTTCCGAAGATAGGAATCGTACTCAGCTCCGAACAATGCGCGATCTCAGGTCTGGCATTTCTGGGAGGCAGCTACATGGCAGAAGCCTTCCGAAGCGGTCTGGACAATGTCCCGCCGATTCAGGTAGAATCCGCATTAAGTCTCGGAATGAGCAAGAGTCAGGTATTTACAAACATCATCCTGCCGCAGGCGGTATCCAATTCCATCCCTGCATTCTGCGCCAATGCAATCTTTCTTATTAAAGAAACATCTGTATTTAGTGCAGTAGCACTTGCAGACCTGATGTTTGTGACCAAAGACCTGATCGGAATTTATTACAAAACAGATGAAGCCCTGATGATGCTGGTAATCGCATATCTGATCATACTTTTACCAATCTCACTGATCTGTTCATTTGTAGAAAGGAGAGTCCGCTATGCAGAATATGGGGATTGAGGTTCTTTTCAAAGGAATCAACTCATTAAGACTCTGGCAGGGCTTGTGGGTAACAATAAGAATTGCACTGATTTCCATGGTATTTTCCATTGTCCTTGGATTTCTTCTCGGAATGGTAATGAACATTCCGAATAAAATAATCAAATTTATCTGTCGTATTTACCTTGAGATTGTAAGGATCATGCCGCAGCTGGTACTTCTGTTTCTGGTATACTTCGGAGCAGCCAAGCATCTGGGAATGAACCTTACCGGTGAGACAGCAGCAGTTATCGTATTTACTTTCTGGGGAACTGCAGAGATGGGCGATCTGGTGCGAAGCGCACTGATCTCTATCCCGAAACACCAATATGACAGCGGATACGGACTCGGATTAAATAAATGGCAGGTATACCTTTATATCATTCTGCCGCAGACTATCCGAAGACTTCTTCCATCCGCAGTCAATCTTCTGACACGAATGATTAAGACCACATCACTGGTAGCCCTGATCGGTGTAGTAGAAGTATTAAAAGTAGGAAAACAGATCATTGATGCATCCAGATATACAAACCCGACAGCAGCACTCTGGGTATACGGTGCAGTATTCTTCATGTATTTCATCATATGTTTTCCATTCTCCAGACTCTCCAGAGTTCTGGAAAAGAAGTTTGCAGACTAATAGAAATGAGGATAAATGAATGGGACAGCCGATTTTAGAAGTAGAGCATTTAAAGAAATCATATGTAAACAATGTTCCTATTCTGGATGATGTTTCTTTCTCCATGCAAAAAGGAGAAGTAGTAGTAATCGTAGGACCTTCCGGATGTGGAAAAAGTACTTTCCTGCGATGTATCAACCGTCTGGAAGCAATCGACAGCGGTGTGTTGAAACTCAATGGCGTAAGCTACGAGAATGAAAAAAAGAATATCAGTAAAGTCAGAGAGAAGATTGGAATGGTTTTCCAGAGCTACGATCTTTTCCCAAACATGACAATTTTAAATAATCTTCTTCTGGCACCTCTGAAAGTACAGAAGAGAAACAAAGAAGAAGTGAAGAAAGAAGCCGAGCAGCTTCTGGACAGAGTTGGACTTCTGGATAAGAAAGACAACTATCCAAGACAGCTCTCAGGTGGTCAGAAACAGCGAGTTGCCATTGTACGTGCCATGCTGATGCATCCGGAGATCATGCTTCTGGATGAGATCACAGCAGCCCTTGACCCGGAGATGGTAAGAGAAGTACTTCAGGTAGTTCTGGAACTTGCAAAAACAGGAATGACCATGCTGATCGTCACTCACGAAATGGAATTTGCCAGATCTGTAGCAGACAGAGTGATCTTTATGGATAAAGGAAATATCGTAGAAGAGAACACTCCGGAACAGTTCTTCGACAATCCGCAGACAGACAGAGCAAAACAGTTCCTGAACAGTTTCCATTATGAAACAGTGAAAAAATAACAATAGAAGAACTAACAATAGAAGAACTATAAATCAAATACAGTTCATTACGGTTTAGGATTCAAATGGACTGAAAGCTGAATATCCAAAAAATAATAAAGGAATCAGAAACAGACGACATTTTAGAATATCAGTCAGAAAGACATGATAACAAAAGATAGTTATAAAAATTATTATAAAATCAAAATTTTTTAAAACATGGAGGAAAAGGACATGAAGAAAAAATTATTAGCAGTTTTATTAGCAACAGGCGTAGCAGCAACAACACTTCTTGGCGGAAGTATTCTTGTAAGTGCAGCAGATGACGGCGGAAACACTGCGCAGGCCCGTACTCTGGATGAGATCAAAGAAGACGGAAAGATCAAAATCGGTGTATTCAGTGATAAGAATCCATTTGGATATGTAGATGAAAACGGTGATGTTCAGGGATACGATGTTTACTTCGGAAAGAGACTTGCAAAAGATCTCCTTGGAAGCGAAGATGATGTAGAATTCACATATGTAGAAGCAGCAAGCCGTGTAGAATATCTGCAGTCTGCAAAGGTAGACGTAATTCTTGCAAACTTCACAGTAACAGATGACAGAGCAGAGAAAGTAGACTTCGCACTTCCATACATGAAAGTAGCTCTTGGTGTTGTTTCTCCTGACGATGCACTGATCACAGATGTAAAAGATCTGGAAGGCAAGAAACTGATCGTTGTAAAAGGAACAACAGCAGAGACATACTTCACAGACAACTATCCGGATATCGAACTTGTAAAATTTGATGAATATCAGGAAGCATACGATGCACTTCTTGACGGAAGAGGAGATGCATTTTCCACAGACAACACAGAGGTACTTGCATGGGCTCAGCAGAACGAAGGATTCTCTGTAGGAATTGAATCTCTTGGTGACATCGACACGATCGCACCTGCAGTACAGAAAGGCAACACAGACCTTCTGAACGCAATCAACGATGAGATCAAATCTCTGGCAGACGAACAGTTCTTCCATGCAGACTTCGAAGAAACTTTGAAACCAGTATACGGCGATAACATTGATCCAGAAGACCTTGTTGTTGAAGGTGGTGTTGTAGACAGCGAAGATGCAGAAGATGCTGAGGAAGCTGATACAACAGATGCAGACGCAGCAGATGACACAGAAGAAGCAGAAACAACAGAAGAACCTGAAGAAACAGAGGCAGCAGACGCTGAATAATATAGGAAATATAAATTGATATCCTTATAAGTATTGATTTATAAACAAAATGAGATGCACTCCACGGGAATTGTTCCTGGTGGGGTGCATCTCATTTTTGAGATCAGATTTGTAAAAAAGCTATATTGTATTATTCTTTGCAAGTGAAATTGTGTGTGAGACTTGGGTTGCTTAAGATGCAGAAACTAATTCATTTAAAGAATGAAACGAATACCCCATCTCTTCCCATTTACTTAACAGTTCATCCAGAATCTGCGCATTAGTAGAAGAGGTGCTATGCAGCAGCACGATAGCTCCAGGATGAATCCGTTTCGTCAGTTTTGCGATAGCCTCCTGGGGATCCGGTTGATTGTCCTGATACCAGTCCACATAAGCAAGACTCCAGAAAAAAGTATGATATCCCATTTCTTTTGCCATAGACAGATTCAGAGTACTGTAAATCCCCTGCGGCGGCCGGTAAAATTTCGTCATTTCTTTTCCTGTGATTTCTTTGTAAATATCTTCCACACCAGCTAATTCTTTCTGAAAAGATTCCTGCGTAGAAATCTTCGACATGTTTGGATGAGTCATCGTATGATTTCCAACGGTATGCCCCTCATCCTCCATCCGTTTGATCAGGTCCTGATTCTCCGAAATAAAATTCCCCACAACAAAAAAAGTAGCCGGAGCCTGATGTTTCTTCAATGCATCCAGTATCGCCGGGGTATTTCCATTTTCATAACCGGCATCAAAGGTAAGATAAAGTTTCTTTTCTTCGGTGTTCTCTGCAAAGAAAGCATCATATTGAGACAATTCTTCAATCGTGGCATTTCCTACAGGGCGTTTCCCTTCCTCCTGAAAACTAAGCCCCCAGTTGGAACTCTGAGAAGAAGACGGAACAGTCGCCTGCTTCTGCGTAAAATGCGAAACCACTTTTCCGGTAGCAGAACCTACAATTGCAGATATGCAGAAAAGCAGAAGAATCCGCCCGGTTCGTGCAGAAAAAAATCTGACAGGGGATATATATTTGAGACGCATAGAATGATAACCTCAAAAGAAAGGATGTTGCTTAAATATATGAGAGAAAAGAGAACAATAGACTTTGCAAAATAAAAGAGCCATCGATTTATTTTCCATCGTGGCTCTTGTTAAGATTCTGTATCCAAGGGATGATACCTCGCTTTCTATAAAATTGTATTTAGAATTTATTTAAACTTACTGTCCCATTGGTCTGTACCTTCCTCATTTAGTTTAAATAGGGTAATTCGTTAAGTTCTCATCGGACTGTACCTCTTTGTATGAATGAACTGTTACGATTAATAATAGGGTAAATCGTTAATGTTTCATTGGACTATACCTTCCTTATATTAATAGATGTTGCTTCTTTAAAATAAGGTGAATCGTTAAGTTTCCATTGGATTGTACCTTCCTTTTATGGATTATCTGTTACTTTTTAATAATAAGAATAAATTATTAAATGTCCATTGGATCATACCGTCCTTATATTGATGTTTTGTTGCTTTTAAATAGGGTAAATCGTTAGGTTTTCATTGGACTGTACCTTCCTTTTTATTAATAGGAACTTATAAAACTTAGTTGGATTTAAAACTTTAAGTTCTTGGTGGTCCGTACCTGCCTTTCATAAATTATAAATCATGAATTTGAAACTTTAACTATTCTGGTGGTCTGTACCTCGCTTTCTTAAATTATAAAGAAGAAATTATGTTTTCGGTGGTCTCACTCCTTTTCTTTTTTGTTTTCCGTAATCCCTTTTGTTTTATGAACTTACTATAACAGATAATAATTGAAATGTCAAGCATAAAAACTAAAAACTTATAAAAATATTTAAAAGAAACAATTAAAATGATTTGCACTGATAAAATATTCTGAAAATTATATGGGATTTATAAAATAACCAGAGTGAATCAGGTTTAGATACAAAAGTACGATACACAAAGATACAACATATAAGTAGCAATGCATCGAAATATCGTTTAAGAACCGCCAGCATACAGCGCATATTCATCAGAGTATCTGGAAAAGCTATGCGTATGAAACAAATAAAATGCTGAAGTACAGACATTGCAGAGGGATAGTTTGTTAACGTTTGTAGCAGCAAAGCGGATGTGTTTATCCGCATATTTCATAAAAAGAAGCAGGAGGTTCAAAAAATGTTACGTTATCTGCCTGTAAGAAGGGTTCACGCAAGACAAGTACTGGATTCCAGAGGAAACCCTACTGTAGAAGTTGAAGTTACAGTAGGCGAAGGTGTGATCGGGATCAATGGATATACAGGAAGGGCGATTGTCCCTTCAGGAGCTTCAACCGGTAAGTTTGAAGCAGTAGAATTACGAGACGGAGAAAAAGACTGCTATGTAGGCCTCAGTGTCCAGAAAGCAGTAGAGAATGTAAACACAAAACTGGCAGAAGCGATCCTTGGAGAAAATGCTCTGAACCAGACTTTTATCGATAAGAAGATCATAGACACAGATGGTACAGATAATAAGAGTAATGTAGGAGCAAACGCATCTCTGGGAGTATCCATGGCAGTGGCGAGAGCGGCAGCAGCGGCACTTCGGATTCCCTTATATCAGTATCTGGGCGGTTGTCACACAAGACAGATGCCAGTTCCGATGATGAATATCCTTAACGGCGGTGCTTGTGTTATTATAATGACACAAGGCAGAACCCCTTATAATACAAGGGCTCTAGCGATTTAGTCCTAAATAAATTTCGTAACCAATCAACGAATTTATGAAGGAAAGGCCTCTCTTTTATAAATAACACAGTACAGAAGTAATAGAATTTCAGAACTCGGCTGAGATGTATTTACTATACCACGAAAGCGGTGATAATTGAATAAAAATATATTTTGGACTGAATTAGCTTGCATGAGATTTATTTCTCAGCTGTCTGATTCAGTCTTTTTATTTGACAAGAAAGAAGGGAAAGATTATGGCAAAAGTAATTTCTATTGTTAACCAAAAAGGAGGAACGGGAAAATCCGCATGTACAGCTAATTTAGCAGTAGGATTAGCACAAAATAATATGAAAGTGTTAATCGTTGATGCCGATCCACAGTCAGATGTATCCGCAGGATTTGGATATCGTGATTGTGATGACAGTAATGAAACTCTTACAGCTCTTATGGATGCAGTAATGAAAGATGAAGATATTCCATCAGACTGTTACATCAGGCATCAGGCAGAAGGAATAGACATTATCTGTTCTAACATTGGACTGGCAGGTACGGAAGTACAGTTGGTAAATGCAATGAGTAGGGAATATGTATTGAAACAAATTTTATATGGTATCAAGGATCAATATGATGCAATTATTATTGATTGTATGCCATCATTGGGAATGATCACAATCAATGCACTGGCTGCATCAGATGAAGTACTAATTCCGGTTGAAGCGTCTTACCTGCCAATCAAAGGATTGCAGCAGTTATTAAAAACAATTGGTAAGGTCCGTAAGCAGATCAATCCGAAGCTGCAAGTCGGTGGAATTCTGTTTACAATGGTCGATGCTCATACGAATGATGCCAGAAATAATATGGAACTTCTCAGAAATGTATATGGAAGTCAAATTCATATCTTCGATAATTATATTCCATTTTCTGTAAGAATGAAGGAAGCAGTCAGAGAAGGTCAGAGTATTTTCTCTTATGATCCGAAAGGCAAAGCTACAGAAGCTTATCGGAGAGTGACGGAGGAGGTGCTGAAAGATGTCATCTAAAAAAAGAGCAACTCCCGTTTCCTTACAGCCGCTTGATGCATTGTTTGGAACAAACGAAGAGACAACCAATGGAATTAGTGAGATAGCAATAGGAAGTCTTCATCCATTTACGAATCACCCGTTTCAAGTAAGAGATGATAAGAAAATGGAAGAATTAGCAGAAAGTATTACACAATATGGAGTGTTGGTTCCTGGTATTGTGCGGTTGAGAGAATCCGGTGGTTATGAACTTGTAGCTGGTCATCGGCGAAAACGAGCATGTGAACTTGCTGGACTAGAGAAAATGCCGGTTATCATCAAAGATCTTACGGATGATGAAGCAACGGTAATTATGGTAGATTCCAACATTCAACGAGAAGAGCTGCTGATCAGCGAAAAAGCATTTGCTTATAAAATGAAATATGAGGCGTTAAAGCGTCAGGGGAAACGGTCTGATTTAACTTCTTGCCAAGTTGGCAAGAAGTTGGCGGCAGAAGAAGTCAGTCAGAATACAGGAGATAGTTCCAGACAGATTCTTCGATATATTCATTTGACAGAGTTAATAGCAGAGCTATTAGAATTGGCAGACGAGAAGAAGCTTCCCTTTAACACAGCTGTTGAAGTTTCTTATTTGAGAACTGAAGAACAGCAGATATTACTTCAGTATATGAGTAATCACAATATGGTACCGTCCATGAAGCAGGCAAAGGAATTGAAACAAATTTCAAAAGAGCGGATGTTGACGTATCCAGAGATTGACCAGATTTGCATGAATGAAAGTACTGAAAAAGTTCAGGTGCAGATTCCGGCGAAGAAATTGAAACAATATTTTCCAGAGACATATACAAAGACTCAGATGGAAGAAATTATATTTATGCTGCTGGCATCGTGGGCAGAAAGAGAGGGGAAAGAATGAGCAATGAAGATATGGCAAGTAGAATACAAGTCTATCTGAAAAAGATAGAAAAGATACGTGTTAAACGGATGAAAAGAGAGAAGTTTAAACATTTGTTGAAAACATTAGGATTATCAGCAGGAAGGAAGTGAAAGTATGGCTTTAAAAATTGTACGAAGATATGATGCGAACGGAAGGGAGCTTACGGAGAAAGATCTGGAAACCTTTCGATTGGATTCTCCTGTGGTTAGAGAAATATTGGCAAACTTTAATCGGGAGGTGGCGGAAGGAATCAGACAGAGGGAGAAAAAGGGTGACGATTGAAGACGTAATTAAAAAATCAATTCTGCCGCTGGCATTTATGGTATTCTGGTTTTGGATGACAAAAATAATAATGAAAGTCAGTGGTCAGACAGATTGGTTCTGGTGGATATTTATTGCCGGATTGCCATTTGGAATACATAAAATGCGGCTGATTCTAATCCCTAGAGGAATGGATACCACAGCAACACTTGGTATGGCTGCATTAAGTGTCATCATTGGAGCATTGATCGGAAGTATCATAATTCCAGTGTATGTGATCAGAGCGATATACGTTTTTATACGGTATATCATTGGAAGATAGAAAATTAGTTTGATAAGAGGCAGGCTTGCGAAAACAAAAATCGTAAGTCTGCCTCTTTTTTTGTGCCTAAAAACAGGCAATTCAGGGTAAATCCCTTTTGCAAATATATATACTTGGAGGATTTTTAAGATGAGAGAGCGAATTGAAAGTAAGCATGTAACAAAAGAAATCAAAAGTCAGATGCCAGTGATCCCGGTGGAAATTGTTAAAGAAAGAGGCTGTACGTTCTGCCCGTATTATCTGGGCAATTATGAGAAACAGCCACGCTGTATGATGAAAACCTGTGCCTGGGATGATGAAAATGAACGTTTCCATCCAGTTCTTCGTGGACTGATTCCATTTTATAAAGAGAAGATGGAAAAAGCAGAAGAGAAGTTCCTTGCAATGAAAAAGATTTATACAACACTGTTAGGAATGTTTGCCGATGAAATGAAGCAAGAAGAGTTGGAAAAAGATGAATGTTACGGATGTGCCTATGGAAAATGTGGACCATGTATCGGCATCTGTTACAAATCAATGAAAGTATAGGAGGGTTAAGCCAATGAATACAACAGTTATTTCCGGGCGATTGGTAAGAAATCCCGGATACAACGAAGTGGAGAATGAAAAAGGACTTCATAAGATTGCCAAGTTTGTTCTGGCAGTCAGAAGAAATTATTCCGATGAAGTCAGTTTCATTCCGGTAAAGGCTTTTGCAAAGAAAGCAGAATTTGCCAGAGATTATCTGATGCAGGGCACGAAGGTCATGGTGGAAGGCGAGATTGTCACAGGTAATTATGAAGATAAGGATACCGGGAAAAAGATTTATACCACCGAAGTGTATGCAAACCGGATTGAATTCGCAGGTGCAAAAATGGTTGACAGACCACCGTTTCCAGAAG
Source organism: Blautia sp. MSJ-9 (assembly GCF_018919065.1). Lineage (GTDB taxonomy): Bacteria > Bacillota > Clostridia > Lachnospirales > Lachnospiraceae > Blautia_A. The sequence continues at coordinate 18,831 of NZ_JAHLQG010000042.1, forward strand.
ATGCGGAAGGGTTCTTAGAGATCCCAGAGGGCATGGAAGAAGAAATGCCGTTTAGATAGAGGAGGATAAAAGATGGTTTCAGTAGATCAGGCGTATATGGTAGGGCATATGAAGAATGCCGATGGAAGTATCAATAACAAAAATGTAGTGCTGTCAGCAGCATGTGAAGCAGCGGAACTGTTCCAGTGCATGATGTCAGTAAATCAGAAACTGGAGGACTGGCAGAGATTTAACCACACCTTGGAGCAGCATCTTAGAAGTGTGGAATGTGAGAAAATCCATGATATCTGTCAGGCAGTATATGGAATGAAACATCTGTCCGATGAACTGGAAGGATTGTATCTGGCAAGAGAGGATGAACAGATATGCCTTCTGTACTATCAGGTATTTGTAGGGATGTTGGAAATCAATATTAATTCAGCCGAAGTGCTGTACAAACAGAAGGAGGAAACAATCAATGAGTAAGATGGAGTATATGCCGGTAGATTGTCTGCAGGTGCCGAAGGTGCTGTTCCAGATGGAAAAATACAAAAATCTGTCAAATACAGCAAAGATTTTATACAGCTTATTTCTGGATCGTTTGAAATTTGCGGTGCAGAATGGTTGGGTAGATGGTAAGGGGGATTTGTATGTAATTTATCCAAAAAGTGAAATGAAGAAAGACCTGAATACAACCAGATATGGGGTAGATCAGGCAGTACAGGAACTGGTGGAGGTTGGAAATCTGGTGCGTATCATTCCGAACAATGGAAAGGCAAACCACTTTTATATCAACGATATTTATGAAAATGAGATGGAGGAAGAATCAATGATGACATTAGACAGCATTATGGCAAATATGCCGATGGAAGAAAGAGAAATTATCATGGACAAGATGGTGGCAGCATCCAGAGATATTCTGGAAACAATTGCAGATATGGGATATCTGGATGAATATGAGACACCACTGACTCCTATGGAAGAAAGAAATTATCGAGATGAGCTTGAACAGCTTGATATTGATCAGATTTCCTGTGATGGCTATGAATTTGGCATGGACCTGGCATTTGGAATCCTGGAAGAAAATGAGGAAAATGCTGATAGAGTACTGGACATTCAGAAGTATGTGAATAGGCAGAATAAAAAGTGTTCAAAAAAGAAATATATGAAAGTTCTGGAGACTCTGGTACACGCAATAGGAAATGATGAAGGATTTATTGCCGATATGTATGCGTGTGATAAAGAGGCAAGGAAAATTTATCTGGAAGAAGCGGTGAATGCGTTCAATTATGTGCTTGATGAATTGTGTCATGGCACAGGAAGTGCAGCAGGGTATGACTTCAACAATATGGAAGAATAGGAAATAAATTATGGCAGATTTTGAATACTTCAGAGCAGAAGAATCTGACCAGTTTTCTTTTTTCCGAATACCGAAAGCTCTGTTTACAGAAAAGGAATTTCAGGGTCTTTCCACAGATGCAAAACTCTTGTATGGAATCCTTTTAGACCGCATCAGTCTATCAAAGAAAAATGGATGGATTGACAGTGACGGTTATGTCTATATCATTTATACGATTGCAGAACTGCAGGATCTTTTGCGGATGTCCCATACGACTGTAACAAAGCTCCTTTATGAACTTGACAGTGTGCATGGAATTGGACTGATTGAACGTTACCGGCAGGGAAATAACCGTCCCTCTGTCATATATGTGAAAAATTTTGTGAAACGGGTCAGAGGAAAGCCAGACAGATATTTTCATTCTGGATTGCAAGAAACTGGAAGTCCGGATAGCAAGGAGTTGGAAATCCGGATAGCAAGAAATTGGAAGTCCGGGCAGCAAAAAAATAGAAGTCCGGACTGCAAGAATCTGGAAGGAAGTAATACTAAGATAAATAAGACAGAAAAGAATCATACTGATAAGAGTAAGAGCAACACTCACGCTTTGGAAGAAAATTTCAGTCAGTATGGGAGATTCAAAAATGTTGTTCTGTCGGAACCGGAACTGCAGGAGTTGATGACTTTATTTCCGTGGGACTACCAGAAACGGATTGATCATCTTTCTGTTTATATGAAATCCAGTGGAAAAGAGTATCAGAATCATTTTGCAACAATCTGTCTTTGGGCAGAACGAGATGGAGCCAGGGCAGGAATGGACAAATATGAATTTCAGGAAGGAGAAAGCCTGTGATGGAAAATAAAGTAACAGCAGATTATCTGGATGAAGAGGGATGTCTTCATTGTGGTATCTGTGGAAAAAGAAAACAGATGAAAGTCAGTCTGATGGGATTTGAGCATGTAGTGTCCTGTTTGTGCGAATGCGAGGTAAAAGCCAGGCAGGAACTGGATGAGAAGATGCAGCGGGAAGAAGCACAGAGGCTGCTTTATCAGAGAAAGTCAGTCGGACTTCGGGAAAGAAGATTCTGGGAATGGAAATTTGAAAATGACAATGGAAGCAACCAGAAGATACTAATCGCCAGGCAGTATGTAGAAAACTGGGCAGATATGAAGAGGAAAAATGTAGGATTGCTTTTGATGGGACCAGTTGGAACTGGGAAAAGTTTCTTTGCAGGCTGTATTGCAAATGCACTTTTGGAACAGGGAGAACGTGTCATGATGACAAATTTTTCCAGGATCTTAAATGAAATGACCAGCTATCAGGCAGACAAGAATCAGATCATACAAAATCTTGTGGATTATCCGCTGCTGATTATTGATGATTTAGGCATAGAGCGAAATTCCGAGTTTGCTTTGGAGCAGGTCTATAATGTGATAGACAGCCGTTATTGTAAAATGCTTCCGCTGATCGTAACAACGAATCTGGGACTGAATGAAATGAAATCCACAGATTTGGATACTGCCCATCAGCGTATTTACAGTAGAATACTTGAAATGTGTGTTCCCATCTATTGTGGTGGAGAAGATAAGAGAAAAGAAGAAGGGACAGAAAAACTCGTACAGGTGCAGAACCTGATTACCGGTTAATTTGTCTTTTTTTATTAAAGGGGGTGATTGCCATGATTACAGATCTGGACAGCAGTTGAATCGCTGAAAGGAGGGAAAAGTCATGCAGGAAGAGGTAACTCAGAAAACGGTCACGTTCTGTATTCGGGCTACTAAGATTACGGCAGACCTGTTGAAAAAGGTTCTTGTTGCGTATCTGCGTCATCAGAAGCAGAAATCAGTAGAGAAGAAAGCACAGAAAAATCAGCCGAAACAGGGAAAGGTCACGGTAAAAGAGCTGGCAAAACAGAATGCCGGGATGGTCAATATCGAGATCACAAATAAGAATATCAAGTCCTTTGAACGGTATGCCAGAAAATACGGGATCAATTATGCTCTGAAAAAAGACAAGAGCAAAGAGCCTCCGGTTTATCTGGTATTTTTCAAGGGACGTGATCAGGATGCCCTCAATGCTGCTTTCCGTGAGTTTTCCCAGAAACAGATTCAAAAAGCGAATAAGCCTTCCATTCATAAGCGTCTTGCAGCTTACCGGGCAATGATGCCAAAGAAGACGAAGGACAAAGTAAAGAACCGGCATCAGGAGCAGAGTCGATGAAAAAGAAAAGCGGCAAAACTATGATGCAGAAGTGGAAGCTTAAAATCGGGGGTAAGCTGTCCGCCCTGGATAAAAAGAAACTGGTTCTTACAAATATCCCTTATGCTCTGGCTGCTTTCTATGCAGACCGGGCATTTTTTCTTTACCGGAACAGTCCGGGAGAAGATATGGGGAACAAACTTTTATATGCAATGGAACACGCAGACCGGATTTTTGCTGGTTTTGTGTTAAGCAATAACTGGAAAGATCTGCTAGCAGGTATTGTTGTTGCAGTCGTTCTGAAAGTGTTGGTCTGGCAGAAACAGGCAGACGCAAAGAAATTACGGAAAGGCATCGAGTATGGTTCAGCTAGATGGGGAACCGCAGAGGATATCAAGCCTTATATGTCGGAAGATCCCTGGATGAATATTCCATTGACAGCAACAGAAGCATTGACTATGGAAAGTAGACCTAAACAGCCAAAATATGCAAGAAATAAAAATATAGTGGTCATTGGCGGCAGTGGTTCCGGAAAAACTCGATTTTTCGTTAAGCCGTCAGTCATGCAGATGAACTGTTCCATGGTCATTACAGATCCGAAAGGCACTCTGATTGAGGAGTGCGGGAAGATGTTAGCAAAGGGACCACCTAAGAAAGATAAGAATGGAAATATTATGAAAGATAAATCTGGAAAAGTAGTTCATGAGCCATATGTGATTAAGGTTCTGAATACTATCAATTTTTCCAAATCGCTTCATTACAATCCATTTGCTTATATACGGTCTGAAAAAGATATCCTGAAGCTGGTGACAACAATCATTGTTAATACCAAAGGCGAAGGGGAAAAAGCTTCCGAAGATTTTTGGGTGAGTGCGACACGTTTGCAGGCGGTAAAAAGTCTGCACACAGTGTTGGTTTATTAAATAATAACCAGTCTGTGAACTGATAATCTGATAGATGGAATGATGGGGTAACGCCCTGAAACGTCTATCCTTGACGGACTTGCGTCAGCTGTAATGGCTGGGGTGGGAAGCTCCGTGACAACGACCGAGAGTAGCCGTAGGAATCTGCCAAAAGATTCTCGAAAATGCCCCAGAGGTGGGGTGCGCTACCTATAGGTCTAGGATCTATAAAATATCTATGGTTAGAATGTTTACTTTGGCGAGTAAACTGACGAAAACTGCGAATGTACGGTTCTAAAAGAAGACCATATAGAAATGTATGGGTGCGTTAAAGCGCAGTCAGTGTGGTTTAGTAGAAATTGGTCCTACGAACGACCATGTTGTGTTACAGGCACATCCAAGCTGACAGGACTATAGCAGAGACCTAAGGATATATGTACAGATAGGATTATCGGAACGTGGAAAGGCATCAGATTCCAATATGGGATAGCCTGACGAAGAAAATAAGCAGGCGAACTGGTGCTGAAAAGCCGTGATCGAACTTATGATGAGTTCTGCGAAAAAGAGGAACTCGGAGGAATGGTCACAAGTCGGTTGAAATAAACAGGCATTATTCAGTCCTATGATAAGGATTACGAGTAAGACCAAAAGGGTCACTTTCGATAGGAGGTGATGCCTTATGCCAAAGAAAAGTAAAACATTATGTGTGGATGACCTGCGTCATGCGGAGTACTACGGAATGCAAGGTACTTTTGATGAATTATATCAAAGAAGTCAGAACGGTGAAGTATTTGAGAATCTTATGGATTTGATACTGAGCAGAGATAACATTTTACTTGCATACCGAAACATTAAAGCGAACAAAGGCAGCTACACGGCAGGAACAGACAAAAAGAACATCACAGACATTGGGAGTCTAACTCCTGATGATGTGATAAAAAGAGTGAGATTTATTGTCACGGAGAGCAAACACGGCTACAGACCTAAGCCTGTAAGACGGAAAGATATCCCGAAACCAAACGGAAAAACACGTCCGTTGGGAATCCCATGTATATGGGATAGGCTGATACAGCAATGTATCAAGCAGATCATGGAACCAATCTGCGAAGCAAAGTTCAACAATAATAGTTATGGATTTCGTCCGAACAGATCCGTTGAACATGCCATTAACAGAACCTACACCATGCTTCAAATGATGAACCTGCATTATGTAATCGAGTTTGATATTAAAGGATTTTTCGATAATGTAAATCATAGCAAGTTAATCAGACAGATATGGTCGTTGGGTATCCATGATAAAACGCTGATTTTTATTATCAAGCGAATACTGACAGCTCCAATTAAAATGCCTGATAATACAACGGTATTGCCCGACAAAGGTACACCACAGGGCGGAATCATCTCACCACTACTGGCAAACATCGTTCTAAATGAATTAGATTGGTGGGTAGCCAGCCAATGGGAGGAGAATCCGATTGCTACAAGCAGAGGGAGAGAAAGAATAATTGGAAAAACTAAGGTTTTTGATAAAAGCCATGGTTACAGGATTATGAAAAATACGGAAATGAAAGAAATGCATATCATTCGGTATGCGGATGATTTCAGGATTTTCTGTAGAACGAAAGAGGATGCAGTCAGGACAAAAAAGGCAGTTACGGCGTGGATTGAAGAGAGGTTGAAATTAGAGGTGTCCCCAGAGAAAACAAGGATTGTGAACACCAGAAAACGGTGGTCAGAGTTTCTTGGATTCAAAATAAGGGTAAGATTGAAGCATCATAAATATGTGGTGCAATCGGCAATCTGTGACAAAAAGGTTGAAATTGAAAGAGCAAAGCTAGTGGAGCAAGCGAAAAATATCGCAAAACCCAGAGAGAAGAAAAGTTGTTTATCCGAAATTCAGCTATATAACTCAATGGTGTTAGGCATACAGAATTACTATCAGCTTGCCACCTGTATCAGTATTGATTGCAGAGAATTCCATAGGCGAGTGATGACAGTTTTGACGAACAGGTTAAAAACGGAAACAGGAAGTATGCTCAAACGTGAGGGTGGAACTATCACCCAAGCAGAAAAAGAAAGATTCGGACAGTCAAAAATGATTCGATATGTTTCAGGAATTGACCAGATGATCTATCCGATTGCATTTATCAAAAACAAAGTACCAATGGCGAAGCGGTCAATCGTTTGTAGTTATACAAAAGAAGGTCGTTCTCCAATCCATACAGAACTTAATCTTAATCAATATGTTTTGAAAGGACTGAGAGAAGATATATCTGTTGGTCACAGCACAGAATACCATGACAGTAAAATATCTTTATTTTCTGCTCAAAAGGGAAAATGTGCAATCAGTGGAGAAGAATTCACAAATGCAGAACATGTATGTGTATGGCTCAAAATACCAAGATCACTTGGTGGATTTGAAAGATATAAAAACATGGTTCTGATCCACAAGAAATATCTGATTCTGTTACAAGAACTGCCCCAAGCGGTAATAAAAGACCTGATAAAAACACTCAATATCACAAAAAAGATGCTCGTGAAAATCAATAGTCTGCGAGAACAGGCGAACCTGTCAGTAATAATATAAAACTTAAATTTGGTGACTGATTAAATGACTTGCGAAGGCAATCGATGGAGCGCCGGATGCGGTGAAAATCGCATGTCCGGTGTGAGGTGGGGGAAAAGGTGGAGATAATATCAAAACCTTACCTATCACTATAAGCAGAGAAATTGCTGTATACAGCACTGATTGCTTTTATCTGGTATGAAGGGGATGAAGAGGAAAAGAATCTGAATACCCTTCTGGATCTTTTGAATGAAAGCGAAACCCGTGAAGAGGATGAAACTTACCAGAATCCTGTGGATATGATGTTCCAGGAACTGGAAGAAAGAGATTCGCAGCATTTTGCGGTCAGACAGTATAAAAAATACAAAATGGCGGCTGGTGTAGTAAGTTTGAAGAGACTTCTTAATCACTCAATTTTAGAGAATTGGAGCTCCAAATTGATTAAAAAGTCTCTTGAGGCTTATTTTTTTACCTCAAAGGGCAAAATTGTACTTTTTTAAAAACATTTCAAAGCAATATAACTTTTTACCCTCTGCCACCTGTGTATAGTGTAAGAAACTTTTTTACCGACACGAAATCCAGGAAAATGAGAAAAGTTATGTTGCGACCCTGTAAAAAGGCGTCTGAGCAATGGGTTATGTGTAAGGAATTTTTTTCGGTTTCTTACACGAACCTTGGAAACAGAATAGCCTGCCCATAGTGATACCAGATTTTTTCTGGAAATACGTCCCGGAAACATCAGAACCCGGTACAGGAACGGATATGGGGTGAGAACAGGAGCCAAATTAGAGAAAGGAGGGCGTCAGAGAATGGCACAGACACAGGGATTCATGACAGCGTTGTATGAGCGTCTTAGTCGTGATGATGAATTAAACGGAGAGTCCAACAGTATTTCCAATCAGAAAAAGCTTCTGGAGCAGTATGCAAAGGAACATGGCTTTACAAATCTGATTCATTTTACGGATGATGGAATTTCCGGCACAAGATTTGACCGCCCCGGCTTTCTTGCCATGATGAAAGAAGTGGAGTCCGGGAAAGTTGGGACGATCCTGATTAAAGATATGAGCCGAATGGGAAGGGATTATCTGAAGGTCGGGCAATATATGGAACTGCTCAGACAGAAGAATGTGCGTCTGATCGCAGTGAATGAGAATGTAGATAGTTTTCGGGAGGATGATGATTTCACCCCATTCCGAAATATTATGAATGAATGGTATGCAAGAGATACCAGTAAAAAGATTAAATCAACCTTTAAGGCAAAAGGGAAATCCGGCAAGCATGTAGCCAGTACAACACCGTATGGTTACTTAAAAGATCCGGAGAACCCTGACCACTGGATTGTTGATGAAGAAGCAGCCAAAATCGTACAGCGGATTTTTCATATGACAATGGACGGACGTGGACCGTATCAGATCGCAAGGATTCTGAAAGAGGAACAGGTGGAGATACCGGCAGTGCATATGGCGAAAAAGGATGCAGGTTTATGGAAAGGCAGGGTGGATGAAATCAAAGATCCTTATGGATGGGGTTCTTCCACTGTTGCAGGGATTTTGAAGAAACGAGAGTACCTTGGTCATACGGTGAACTTCAAAACCAGAAAACATTTCAAGGATAAGAAAAGCCATTATGTCGGGGAAGATCAGTGGACGGTATTTGAAAACACACAGGAGCCTATCATAGACCAGGAAACCTTTGATAATGTCCAGAGGATCAGAAGCAATGTAAGAAGATACCCGGATGGATGGGGAGAAGCACATCCTTTGACCGGACTGATGTATTGTGCGGATTGCGGAGCAAAAATGTATGTTCACCGGGTAAATAATGGAAAGAGAGTTCCACAGTATACCTGTTCCGCATACTCAAAGGTTCCGGTCGGAACACTCTGCCCGACACAGCACAGGATCAACGCTGATGTGGTCATGGAGCTTATCAAGGAACTTTTAAAGGCGATTGCAGAATATTCCCAGCTGAACCGGGAAGAGTTCATAGAGACGGTGAGAAAGGCTCAGACCTCACAACAGTCCAGCGAGATCACAAGACTGAAAAGCAGACTGTCAGAAGCACAGAAGCGTGTGCAGGATCTGGAAAAACTGCTCTGCCGGATTTATGAAGATAACATTCTTGGCAAACTGCCGGATGAACGTTATGCAGTTCTGGACGGGCAGTATTCCAAAGAACAGAAGGAACTGTCAGCGGAGATTGCAGGGATGGAAGCAGAGTTATCCGGTTATGAGGAAGGTCGCAGGTCTGCGGAGAAATTCATTGCCATGGTCGATAAATACCAGAACTTTGAGGAACTTACCACTTATATGCTGAATGAGTTTGTGGAGAAGATTGTTGTGCATGAGCGTGACCGGAAAGGCAGTATTGAAACCACACAGGAAGTAGAAATCTATTTTAATTTCATCGGACGGTATCTGCCACCACACTTCGGAGAGGTGGAACTGACACCGGAGGAAATCGAAGAAATGAAAAAGAGGGAAGCCAGAAAAGACAGGCTGCACCAGAACTACCTGAAAAGAAAAGCAAATGGCAAACAGCAGGAATACTATGAACGAACCAAAGAGAAGAAGAAAGCAGAGTTGGATGCAAAGAAAGAAGCAATCCGGAAGGAAGATATTGCAAAAGGTGTCTTTATTCCCGTTTCCATGCTTCCACCTGCAGAACCGAAGAAAGGAGCAATACCGGCATGAAGGAATTAGAGCGGATCATACACGATGACAGTAATGGACTGGATTATATCCTTGTCGGGGAAGTGTATCTGCCACTGCTTGCAGTACCGAATGAGACTCGTGAGATTGGATTTTACGGAAGTCTCCACAGGAATTATCTGAAGGATTATAAAAGTGGATTATATTCGTATCTGAGTCTGAGCGGAAAACTCTGGTCTTATCTTGCAGATGTTAATGAGCAGTGTGTGGAACGCAGAGATTATCTGATGGATCAGATGATGGAACAGGAAGGCATTACCGAGGAATTGAAAAGCAGAGATCAGATGGAATGGGTTCGCCGGGCAAACAATGTAAGAAGCCGGGTAGATGAAATCATATTGAATGAAATGGTGTATGTGTAGGAGGAGCTTATGAGGTACCGGATTGAATATGCAGACGGAAAATGCTGTAACTTTGCCAACAGCAGAAAAGACCTGCTGGACTGGCTGAAACTTTTGAAAGATGAAAAGATTGTGGATATCCGTAAGATATACAAAAGCGGAGTTACCGATTCTGTCATGGATAACTACCGCAGGTATTTGAAGCAGTGAGGGGAGGTGGACAGTCATGAAAATTGCAAAGATCATTGTGAAAGTGATTCTTTTGCCAGTGCAGATATGCCTGACAGTCGTACAACTGATGGTCATGTTCGTTACATGGCTGTCCGCAACCGTATTCCATATCCTGTCGGGGATTATCTGCATCACAGCAATATTAAGTTATGGATTTAGGCAGGAGACAGGTAAAGGAGTGTTCCAAATGCTTCTTGTAGGTTTTGCACTTTATATCCTGCCTGTCCTTTCCGGCTGGGCGGTCGTGTGGCTGGAAACAATCAAGATCAGTTTAAAAGGAGATTAAGTAGATGGAAGTAACAGAGAAAATGAGAGAGTTTATGAATGACCTGATCGGGGAAAGAATGGAACAGGTTTATCAGGAAAATGATGGAAAGCAGTATGATCCGTTCAATGAAAAACTGGAACTGAAATTGCAAAAGGTACTTCGGAAGATGCCAAAGAAACAGGAGAAGGTTCTGTTTGATTATCTGACAGATACATCAAATAAATGCAGTGACCTGAATGAATTTTATTACCGTATGGGTCTGAAAGACGGCTTAAAACTGAAAGAAGCAATGCAGGCTATGCTGGATGCTTTAACGGAATAAGGTGTGTGAAAGGAATGGTGGTCATGAATGAAAATGACAAAAGAAATTGAAGATTTCATCAACCTGACGATAACCGAACACATGGGAAAATCGTATACAGACTGGAAATTGAAACAGCAGACAGAAGTGGAACCAGATGAAGTGGAGGAAGCCTACAAGAAGGTGATCGAAACTTTGACACCGGAGCAGGAAGAAGCAGTTACGAAATACTGTGATCGAATATTTAGTAGTGGAGCTGAGACAGAAGAATTCTTTTACCGTCTTGGATTAAGGGTCGGAATGAAATTGAAAAAACTTGCAAAAGAAATTCTCCGGCAGTTATCAGAGTGATACATACGGAGACATATGAAAAATGAATGAGTAAAGTAAAGGGCATTAACCGTAAAAAAGTTAGTGCCTTTTATTTTATCCATTTTTATATTTTCACAAAATCCGATTCAGAGGATTTTTGAAAAACAGACGGAACGGAAAACTTGCCGAAGGGACAGCGGCAGAAGTTTCGTTTTGGCTGACGGGAGTACAGAGGGCGGTGAGTCCTTTGTGCCTGGATTGCAAAGGGCGGCAGCACCTTGCTGGGGTTAAGGGGCAAAGCCCATTAGCAGGTTAAGGGCGGCAGCCATTGCCCAGTGATATGGCGTTTCGCCATATGGTACTGGGTACTGTCTGTAACGGAGACAGAGACTTTTGGCAGCTTCGCTGCATTACCCCTTCGGGGAGAAAACTTGAAAAAAGGAGAGATGTGAATTGAAAGGAACAAGGCATAACGGCAGATCCGGCAAGGACGGCGTTTACAATCCGCTTCACAATGACCGGAGATTTGATCCGGAACACAGTGAGCATATCGACAATGAACGCGTCCGGCAAAATATTTACTGGGACTGCTATCAGGGATATACCACCATGGCTGACCGGGGAAAAGAGGATAATTTTTCTTTCAACCAGATTGAGCTTGCATACTACGTGGAGCATTATAGCGATTATGTCATGAACCAAAATGCGAGACATGAGAAAGCTAGACATCCCGACAGGTGCAAAGGTGTGGAAGATGTTCTGAAAAGTAAAAAGACCTGCCCGGAAGAAAGTATCTATCAGCTTGGAACGATAGATGAACATGCTTCTGCACAAACGCTGGTCATGGTCTTTGATGAATTTAAGAAAGAGTTCGATGAGCGTTTCGGCTCTAATGTCCATATCATTGACTGGTCACTGCATATGGATGAAGCGACACCGCATATCCATGAGCGTCATGTATTTGATGCCACGAACAGATATGGAGAAATCGAACCAAAACAGGAAGAAGCCTTAAAGCAGCTTGGCTTTGAACTGCCACAGCCGGACAAAGCACGATCCCGGACAAATAACCGGAAGATGGTTTTTGATTCTGCGTGCCGGGTGATGTTTCTGGATATCTGCAATCGTCATGGACTGGAACTGGATGAAGAACCGTCTTATGGTGGAAGGCAGTATCTGGAAAAGCAGGACTACATCCGCATGAAGCAGAAAGAAGAAATCGCAGAGCAACAGGAAACGATTGAACAACAGATTGATATTGTAAATGCTAACCGTCTGGATATTGCAAAACAAAGGATCATGGTTCGAGGGAATGAACAGAAAATACAGGAACAGGAAGAAAAGCTGATTGAGCAGGAGAAGGAATTTAAAGAAAAATTCATTTCCAATTCTGACCGGATTATGAGTCAGGGAGAGTTGATCGAAGAACAGAAACAGGAACTGCAACAGCTGACCCTCCGCATTGAAGATGTGGAAACACTGCTTGATGAAGTATCCAGTGAAGCATATGACAAGGCAGTTGAGCAGGTTGCAAGGGAAGCGGTACTGGCTACCCGTAAGGATGATATTTATCTGGCAGAAGATTCTAAAAAGTGGATTCAGAGTCCGGAACGGAAAGCATCCCGGAAAGAAAAAGAGTATGCGGTAAAAAGGCTGGATGGTCTGATACGGAAGATTGAAAATGCGATGGAAAAGGCAGTTGGAAAAATTGTCCGTCAGTTGAAACAGCCGGAGAAAAAGAAAGCAGTTGTGGAAGAAATTAAAAAAGAAGTGAAGCCTTCCATTCGGGAAAAGCTTGCATTGAATGTAGCAAAACTTGAAAGAGAAGAAGCAGAAAGAAAGCAACTGAATAAAGGAAAATCACGTTCCAGTGATCTGGAGATATAGGGCATTTTGTTGATTCCGAAAGGACAGGACAGAATGCCTTTTTTATTTGGAGCCAAAAAAGTTTATCCCATAATTGGGAAAAAGTCAGAGAAAGAAAGGAGAACAGGATGGGACTATTTGATGAAGTAAAGCAGAACGTGACTGTCCGGCAGGCTGCAGAAATGTACGGGTTAAAGCCTAACAGGAGTGGGCTGATCTGTTGTATTTTTCATAATGATAAATCACCCAGTATGAAAGTTGACCGGAGATATTACTGCTTTGGATGTGGCTGTACTGGGGATGCGATAGATTTTACGGCACAGCTATTTGGACTTGGGTTAAAAGAAGCAGCACAGAAGCTGGCAGATGATTTTGGAATTGCTTATGCCAGCAGGAAAGCTGGTTTTGAGAGAAAGCCTGTATCCGTGAAGAAGCCGGAACCAACACCGGAAGAAAAATGGCAGTCAGAGTATCTGCGGTGTTTGAGAACATATTTGGATTACCGGAGTCTGCTGTTGGACTGGAAAGTGCAATATGCACCGAAGAACAGAGAGGAAGAATGGGACAAGCGGTTTATGACCGCATTAAGGGAACTGACCACAGTGGAGTATTATCTGGATATTCTGCTGTTTGGAGATCAGGCAGAGAAAGAAGCACTGGTCAAGGAAAAGAGGAAGGAGGTAGAACGGATTGAGCGATACGAGGATAAAGGAGATTGCGACAAAGGAACAGAAAGATGCCATACAAGAAATGTTAAAAACCGTAGACCGGAAAGAGATTAAAAAAGTCCGGGATATGCTGGAGCTGACACAGAAAGGAACGGTGAAAGCAACCGTGGATAATTATATGCTTGTGCTGAGATATGACCCGTATATCCGTGAGAGCCTGAGTTACAACATGCTGACCGGACGGATTGATATTGTAAAGACCCTCTGGTGGAACGATGAGATCTGCAAGCTGGATGATGATGCCAGAACGTATTATTACTATTTCTTTGAACGCTATTACAGCCTTTGCAGTGAAAACTGTATGGACAAAGCATTGAGGATAGAAGCAAAAAGCCGGGCATACCATCCGATCTGCAAATATCTGGAAGAACTGGAATGGGACGGACAGGAAAGGATTCGATATGTCCTGCAACGGTATATGGGTGCGGATGCTTCGGATTTTGTATATGAGGTAATGAAGCATTTCCTTATGGAAGCGTTGAGCAGGATCTACCGTCCCGGATGCAAAGCAGATGAAATGCTCTGCCTGGTCGGTCAGCAGGGAGCCGGGAAATCTACTTTTTTCCGATTCCTTGCCTTAAAGGATGAATGGTTTTCCGATGATCTGCGAAATCTGGGGGACAGCAAAATTTATGAATATCTGCGGGGACACTGGATCATTGAAATGCCGGAGATGATCGCTACGATCAGTGCAAGAAATAATGAAGAGATCAAATCGTTCCTGACCAGACAGAAAGATACTTACCGTGATCCTTATGCCAAATATGAGGAAGACCGGAAGCGTCAGTGTGTTTTTGCCGGATCAACGAACACAAGGCAGTTCATTCCTTTTGACCGTACCGGGGCAAGACGTTTCCTGCCGGTTGCCATAGACAGCAGCAAGGCAGAGAAGCATATCCTTGATGATGAAAAAGAAGCCAGAGCCTATTTTGACCAGCTGTGGGCAGAAGCGATGGTGATCTACTGGACAACAGAAAATAAAAACAGTCTGCTGAGGTTCTCAAAAGAAATGGAACAGGAAATCAATGAATACCGGAAACAGTTCACACAGGAAGATACCATGGCAGGAACGATTCAGGGGTGGCTGGATGCCTACAAGGGAACCCATGTATGTTCGGTGCAGATCTGGAAAGAAGCATTTGACCATTTTGACCGGGAACCGAAGAAATTTGAAACCAATGAGATCTGCTCGATCATGGATACCCAGATTATAGGCTGGAAGAGAGCCGGAGTACACAGATTTGAAAAGCAAGGTTATGGCAGACAGCGGAGCTGGATTCGGGAAGGAACAGAGGATGAGGGTGTCAACGAACCGGATAAAGACGGATTTACGAAACTGACAAAGGCAGAGCAGCTGGAACTTCCATTTGATCTGCCCGACAGAGAGAAAGGCTGATTTTGGCACCGAAAGGCTGTCGATTTACCCGGAAATGTATCACTTGTTGACATTCTTGTTGACAGCCGAACCCCTTATATTTACTGGTGATTTTGATGTTTTTACCAGTTGTCAACAAAGATATTCAAAAAACATTAGGGATGTATTTAGAAGACAGGAAAAAACATCCCATAAGAAGTTTGAACCCTCATGTTGACAATTACGTTGACAGCTTACAGATAAACTTCCGGCAGAGACAGTACGAACCTCTCTTTGTCGGGCATATAACAGAAAGGAATTTGATAATTATGGAAAAAATGATGAATACAGCGACACAGGGACACACTTTTACAAAGAAGATCGGACAGACAGTGTATGTTGTCCGCTATCACTTCAATGAAGATGCGAAAGAAACCATGCAGGAGAAGATTAACCGGATGCTGGTGACAGAAGCAAGCAGACAGATCATCTGATAAGAAAGCATTGAACAGGCAAAGCGAATAGAGAAAAGCACTTCTTGGTAAAATAATAAATATTATTGAGCCAGGAGGTGCTTTTTTATGTATGAGAAAAAGCCTGTTATAAATGAAGAATATATTATGGATTATATCAATTATCTGAGAGAACAGGAACGGAGTAAGGCAACATTACAGAAATATCAGCATGACTTAACTGCTTTAATCATCTTTTTGAATGGAAGTGAATTAACGAAGACGGAGCTGATTAACTGGAAAGAAAGTCTGATGAACCAGTATGCACCTGCTTCTGTAAATGCCATGATTGCAGCTGTGAACGGGTATGTGAAATATATGGGATGGGTGGAACTGATGGTGAAACCCTTAAAAATTCAGAGATCTTTGTTTCTGGAAGAAGAAAAAGAGCTTACCCGTGAGGAGTATGTCCGGTTAGTAAAAGCTGCACAAAAGAAAGAGAATGAAAGGTTGGCACTGGTGATCCAGACAATCTGTGCAACAGGCATCCGGGTATCGGAACTGAAATTTATTACAGTGGAAGCGGTGCAGTGTGGAAGGGCTGAGATTTCCAATAAGGGCAAGCTGAGGATTGTGTTTCTGCCGGAGGGACTGAGAAAGCTGTTGAGGAAATATATCCGAAATCAAAAAAAGACTGCCGGGGCAGTGTTTACGACAAGGACAGGAAAGCCATTGGATCGGAGCAATATCTGGCGTGATATGAAGAAGCTATGCGAAAGTGCCGGGGTTTCGGAAAAGAAGGTATTTCCACATAATCTGCGTCATCTGTTTGCGAGGACGTTTTATTCGATTGAGAAAGACCTTTCCAGACTGGCGGATATTCTGGGGCATACGAATTTGAGTACCACCAGAATCTATACAGCTGAAAGCGGTGCGGTTCATGCCAGACAAATGGAGAGACTGAAACTGATAGTCACATAATATTGGTTCTGTTGTAGTATAAAAGCACCTTACATATTTCGGCGTAATTATAAGTCATATTATATGAAAAAAAGGCTTGATTTTCAAGGCGTTCTTTGTAATTATTAGATTAGAGTTGTAGAATTTTGACGAGTTCAATTAGATAATTTTTGTACCCGTCAAATTGTGTTGCCGTTTTTACATGTTTGGGGACTATTCTAGCTATGGACTGTTCTAAACTTTGTATAATTCAGTAAAGTTTACAACAGAACCAATATTATGTAGTAATGGCAGTTAGCATACGGAGCTAACTGTCTTTTGTGCTGTTTGTGTTCAGTGAAACACATATTTTAAAATCAAAGGAGAGCAGAGCAATGAAAAGGAGACAAATTCTAAGCTTATCGCTGGCATTTGCCTGTGCGTTGACCATGTTGACCGGATGTGGCAGCAAGGAAACACAGACTGCCAGTAATGAACATGAAACAATTACCATGGAGGTACAGTTCAGAAATGCCACTAAATTTCTGGAACTTGTAAAGGAAAAGTATCCTGAGATCAATCTGGAGATTATTCCCTACAGCGGTCAGAACAAGACTGCCTATTGTCTTTCAGAGCTCGCAGCGGGAGATATGCCGGATATTTATACAGCTACAGTATATACACCTGGTCTGGAAGATTTAAGTGATCGTCTGGTCGATCTTTCTGGTTATGATTTCACAAACAACTATTCAGAATCACGCTTGCGTGATGTAACGGATAATGGTGCGATTTATCTTCTGCCAGCATATTACGATTGTCTTGGTATTACTTATAACAAAACGTTGCTGGAGCAGAACGGCTGGGAGTTACCGACTTCTTTTGCTGAACTGGAAGAACTGGCGCCGAAAGTGAAAGAAGCGGGGTATAATCTGAGTATCTGTCAAGTCGCACTTCCTGGCTATGGTTTCCAGTATCTCTGCAACATTCTGGATACGGATTTTTTAAATACCATTGATGGACGTACCTGGCAGAAAAATTACCTGAACGGAACGGCTTCTGCTAAAGATACACCGGAATTTGTTGAGTCATTTTCCACACTGCAAAAATGGAAAGACATCGGTATGCTGGAACCGGGCGACCTGAAAGACGATACTGAAACCAAAAAAATCATGGCAGAAGGTAATACCTTGTTTATGCTGGGCAGTAGCTACGGCTCTGATGAACAGGAGTCTGACTGTGAATTTGGTCTGATGCCGTATCTGTCTGAGGATGGTACACAGAATTCCTTAGTGCTGTCTGTTTCCCGATACTATGGTCTGAATAAGCATCTGGAAGATAAGGGCAACGAGCAGAAGCTGGAGGATGCCGTTCATGTGATGGAAGTTCTTTCTACTGTAGAGGGACTTACTTCCTTGAATGAGCCTTATATGGACTCCACGCTTCTGCCGATGAAGGATTATGAGATTCCGGATACAAATAAATATAAGGAAAATGAGGACAATCTGAATAAAGGATTAACGGCTCCATTTATTTATAATGGCTGGGAGAATCTTATTGTTCCGATTGGTAATGAGGTTATCGAATATATAAATGACAATGCGACAAAGGATGACATTGTGAATGTTTTAGAAAACGACCACTCATTGGTTACGGATAATTCCTCACAGATCTATACCACTGTTACCGAAAAGCTGGATACGGACGATTGTGCAAGGCTCATCGGCATCTGCTTTGGTAAAGCAGCCGGTGCAGATCTGTCGCTGATTTCCAAGAATAAGTGGTATCCTGTATATGGGGATGAAATTTTTGATCTGAATTCGGAAGGGGTCAGTGGCAATCTGTTTACCCTGCCGGTGACTGATGATCAGATTACCAGCATCCTGCCTACTGGCTGGCGTGGAAATATCCAGACTGTAACGCTTACTGGCAAACGTATAAAGGAGCTGGCAGAAAAAGGCTATAATGCCAAAGAGGATTACTGGTTCCCATACGAACTGGTAACGCCGGAGGGCATGACCATTGATGATTCTGAAACCTACACCGTTGCTATTTGTGGTGTGGCAGATGATGTGGCAGAGGAGGGAAAACTGACGGATACAGGCATTCTCGGTCTCACTGCAGCAGAGGAGTATTTTGGTCAGTTTGAAACATTATCGAAAAAAGACCTTGTCTGGGAGAAATAACGAATGAGGGAAAGGAAGGAACACACAAAAGATAATCAAATAAGCATTAAGACACTGCTTATTGCCATTATAGTGACTGTGGCTGCTATCGCCATTAGTATTTTTTCATTTCTGCGCTTTTATAATTCGTATATCGACAAAGTTCTGTATCAGGAGCGGCTGAGTCAGATGCGGGAAGTTACTACCCAACTTTTTACCGGTCTGGAAGATGTAGTGACCAGTCAATGGAAGGATGTAGATGCTTTCTGTAATTATGTGGAGACAGGAAAGCCAGCGGATGTTGAAACCATGCTTGCATTTATGCAAAAACTGGCATCCATGAACAATATGGATACAAATAGCGAAAAGATCGTTGCCATAGATAATATGGGGCGGTATATGACGCAGGACGGCTGGCAGGGTACGCTGGATGAGATTGATTATCTGTTGGACCAGCCGGAAAGGGTCAGCTTTGTGTCAAAATCGATGATTGCGGACGAAAGCAGAATGTATTTTTTGAAGCGTCTGCCTGAGCCTGTGGAAATAGAGGAGAATAACCAGAAGATACAGGTGATCTATTATGGCATTTCTCAGGACATGAACTATCTGAACCCCTATTTTAATTGCGGAGCCTATGATAACAGCAACAGTGTATATGTCCTGAATGAATCGGGCATGAGGCTTTTTTACAACAATGATAACGAACTGATTAAAGGCTATAATGCATACACTGTACTGCAAAAAATGGAGTATCTGCACGACAATTCTTTTGAGGAAGCGAAGACGGATCTGGAGAAAAATGGGTATGGCTATGCAAATGCGGTTTTGGACGGTGAAGAATATTATTATGCATTGTATCAGATGAATTATGCGGAATGGACGCTTTTGTTTCTGGTTCCTTCTTCTCATGTGGCGACAAATGTTGTTTCGCTGGTAAATACCACTGTCAGGCTGATCCTGGTATTTGCGATTGTCCTTGTAGTGATTGCAACGGCAATCATTTTCTTACTGCTTCAGGTACAGAAAAAGAAGGCTGTAGATGCTGAAAGACGTAACAGTGAGCGTCTGTCAGCAGCACTGAGTGTAGCTGAGCGTGCCGAGCAGATGGCAACAGAAGCAAGCCGTGCTAAAAGCGATTTCCTTGCAAATATGTCCCATGACATTCGTACTCCGATGAATGCGATTGTCGGTATTACAGGCCTGATGGAGCATGAACCTGGTATGACGGATAAGATGGAGACTTATATTCAAAAGGTACAGCTTTCCAGCCGTCACCTGCTGGGGCTTATCAATGATATTCTGGATATGAGCAGGATAGAGTCAAAGGAAGTACAGCTTAATGTGGAAGAAGTAAGTCTGGCTGAGCAGATAGAACAGATTGACAGTATCATCCGGGCACAGGCAAATGAGCATGAGCAGCATTTTCATATTCACGTAAAAGAAGTCGTTCACGAATATCTGATCTGTGATGGCGTGCGTCTGCGTCAGATTTGCCTGAATCTTCTGTCAAATGCGGTGAAGTATACTCCCAAAGGCGGAGATGTTGTGCTGGATCTGACAGAGGTTCCATGTGAGGTTGCGGATCATGCGAAATTTGTTTACACTGTAATTGATAACGGTTATGGAATGGCACCGGAATTTCTGGAGCATATTTTTGAACCGTTTACAAGAGCCGAAAATTCCATGACAAATAAAGTGCAGGGAACCGGTCTTGGAATGGCGATTACAAAAAACATTGTGGATCTTATGGGTGGAGAAATCCATGTGGAAAGCCAGCTGGGAAAAGGAAGCCGATTTGAGGTTGTACTGACACTGCCAATTAACCAAAATGTGGATTATGAGATTGGTGCCAGTCGGGTTCTTCTCGTTTCTAGTGAGAACCAGCTGATCCGTAATGTAAAAGCTGCCATGAGTGAGAGTGCGATACAGTTTTATGCAGTATCCACAGAGGAGGAAGCAGCCGGGTGGCTGACGCAGGAAAGCACAGATGTGATCTTACTTGCAGGATGCCTGAAGAATAAAACGCTGGATGAAACAGTAAGCCTTCTCAGAAAGATTGCAAAAAATGCAGTCCTGATCTTCTGTCTTGACTATGCGTCTGAGGAAGAGGTGCAGGAGGTGCTGGCAGAAAGTGATGTGGACGGAATGGTTCTCAGACCATTTTTCCTGTCGAACCTAGCGGTGGCGATTGCAAGGACACGGACAGCTTCTGTTTCGGAAGAGGAAGAAAGCCATATTCTAAATGGCATGAACTTCCTGTGTGCAGAGGATAATGAACTGAATGCGGAGATTCTGAAAGAGCTTCTGCATATGTATGGTGCGACCTGTACTATTTATCCGGATGGAGAGAAAATTGTGGAAGCGTTTAAGAGCGTGAAGCCAGATGAATATGATGCAATTCTTATGGATGTACAGATGCCGAACATGAACGGTCTGGAAGCTACGAGGGCAATCAGAAACAGTGAGAATCCGCTTGGAAAGGAGATTCCGATCATTGCCATGACTGCGAATGCTTTTTCAGAGGATGTGCAGCATTGTCTTGGTGCTGGTATGGATGCCCATATTGCCAAGCCGCTGGATATTGATGTGCTTGAGAAAACTCTGCGTGGATTTTCCGTCGGGGGGGGCAGACTAAGCCGAAAAGATAGAGCAAATTAAATGTAACGTGAGGTAGAGCGTATAGAGAAATCTATATGCTCTATTTAGTACCATAAAAGTGTAGTTGTTAGAGAGTAATTAACTCTGACATCTGCACTTATTTTATTATAATATAGGGGAGTAATTGGTCTGACGTGGCTCTATTTGGATCATTGCATCCGTCAAAAAAACCGTTAACCAACCCCTTATTATAAGCATTCGATTAAGCAGGTAGGGATTCGCTCCCGCGTAACCAACTAAACTGGATGGTAATAAGTGTGGCTGGAACAATTACTAATAACAATCAGAGGAGGTTTAAGATGATAAGTGTAGGAATAGATGTATCGAAAGGCAAAAGCACAGTCTGTATACTCAAGTCCTATGGTGAAATAGTGAGCAGCCCTTTTGAGGTACAGCATGTAGAAAAGGATCTGGAAGCCCTTGATAATCTGCTGGATAAGTTGGATGGAGAGATAAGGATAGTAATGGAGGCTACTGGCATTTACCATCTGCCTATATTAACATTTCTTCACGACAAGGGATATTTCATATCTGTCATAAATCCGTTTGCAATGAAAAAATATGCGAAGAACAATAGCATCAGGGGAGCAAAAACAGATAAGCTTGATTCAATAATGATTGCGAATTACGGCATTGAAAAATGGTTCAAGTTGCAGAAATATGAAGGCGATGAAGAAACCTATGCTGAACTCAAACTTTTCTGTTGACAGACATTGTTTGATTAGGAAGGGGCAAGAGGGATGGATGCAGGGGTCAGATTGTATACGTGTACGATTTACAGATGCCACTGTTTATCCTGAATTTGTTTCGTATTATTTATTGACTGATGCAGTGAAAATGAAGATAAACAATTCCGCAGTAGGATCAACTATGGCGTCAATGAATATAGATATTTTGGGCGATATTGATATTATTTTGCCAGATTACGAGGAACAAAAAAGAGTAGCACTAATTTTAGGCACAATCGACAAAAAAATAAGCAATAATAATCAGATAAATGATTATTTAGCATATCATTCATTGATGGTGGCTTGACCATTCATGAGCATTGGAAGAAGCCAGTCTCTGATTTTTATGAGATTAGAATTTTCTTTTCGGATTTGCATAATTTTGGCATCAATTGGTTCGATTTGCTCTATAAAATTGCTTCGAATTGAATCAGGAATACTCAAAACATTGTAGCTATTCAAATTTGCTTGATTTATTTTCATTTGGATTGAACCAGTTTTTATCATTGCAACAGGGATATCCTTCAACAATAAATAGAGCAAACGACAAGAATAACCTTTCACAGGCTGCAAAACATGTGTATGATTATTAACCCATACATCTCCTGATATTCTCTGTAAGATTGGGTTCCCATTATCATCCATTATAGAACCATCTTCAGCGAAAAGAACAAAATCTCCTGAAAAAATAGGACGATTAACATAATCCATTATTCCTGTAGCTCCATAATATGGAATAAATCCTTTCATTTTTTGTCGCTGTTGATTAGATAGCGGAATTCTTTCGGAATCAAGACAAATTGAAATATTTCCGATAGATGTATAAGACCAGCTTTGAGGAATTTCCTGGTTTAGTTCATCGCAAAACACCATTTTGCCTCCAGAGGATTTATAAGGATTTCCATTCTCATCTGGAAAATCAAACTGCAAAAACCAATAGTCATAGATGGTCTTTGCCATCTCCTCTAAATAATCATTTATAGGGAGTAGGGAAAATTCAACGTGTTTTGTAGCTAATGGAGGACGTATAAAGAAATATATGTGCGGCAGATATTATATTGATTCTGACATGGCAGATGAAATGGAAAAGGTGCTACATGATATAGATCGACGGATTCACCAGGAGCATTTTCTTGGTGATATCCGCCCAACCGATGTTGCACCAGTTATTGAACAGTCAGATCTGGGATTAAAATTGAATACTTCCAGATGGGGATATCCACTATCGAAGGGAAAAAATCCGGTTATCAATGCGAGAGTAGAGACTGTTTTGGATAGGCCAGCCTTCCGGGACGGAATTCGATATCATCGCTTACTGATTCCAGCAAGTGGCTTTTATGAGTGGAATCTTCTGAAGGAAAAGAATATATTTACCAGATCGGATGAGACGGTATTATACATGGCAGGATTCTGTGACTGGTTTGAAAATGAACGGCGATTCGTAATTTTGACCACAGCGGCTAATGATTCTATGATAAAAGCACATGATCGAATGCCTCTGATTATAGAAAAAGAACAGTTCACAGACTGGTTTGACAATGAAAGAATGGAAGCAATCCTTTATCAAAAACCAGTCATGTTAAAACGCCAGGCGGAATATGAGCAGCAGAGCTTATGCTTGTAACTATATTGGAAGGAAAAATAAATGAAAATATTAGTAGATGCGGATGCCTGCCCTGTGGTTAATATTGTGGAAATGATAGCAGAAAAATATAATATTCAGGTAACACTGCTGTGTGATACCAAGCATGTACTGGCATCTGAGCGTTGTGAAGTAGTTGTTGTCGGAGCCGGAACTGATGCAGTGGATTATAAGTTGATCAGCATCTGCCATAAGGGTGATATTGTTGTCTCACAGGACTATGGAGTGGCTGCAATGGCACTTGGAAAAGGTGCATATGCAATTCATCAATCGGGAAAATGGTATACCAATGAAAATATTGATCAGATGCTTATGGAGCGTCATTTGAATAAAAAAGCTAGAATGGGTTCTCACAAAAATCATATAAAAGGTCCAAAGAAACGGACAGAAGAAGATAACGAACGGTTTGCTCAGTCATTTGAAAGAATGATATGTGTGGCTTTAAAGAATGATGAAAATAGGATTAAAGATAAATAAGCTGAGAAAATAAGGTATATTTGGTTGGTTATGAGGATAATTCTATAGACATTTAAAACCAGAAAATGTATAATTAAAGAAAAATATTTTAGTGAGAAATATAATTGGCAAATCAGCCGAAAGACTGAGGCGCAAAGCTATAGGGCCTGTAAAATGGTAGCCAGTTGCGACGATATGGAGGCAGTGTCTAAAAAGGCAATGCCTTTTTAAATGATTTTATAAAAGCAATAGATGAGAGGTAACATGAGAAAAAGAAAGTCCAGACATATTAGTATAAGTATTCTAATGATTATAATGTGCATAAGCCTGATATTTCCTATGATAACATATGCGAAGGCAAGTGATAAAAATCAACATGAGACAATCCGCGTGGGATTTTTTGCGTTTGATGGTTATCATATGATGGACGAAAAGGGAAATAGAAGTGGATACGGATACGATTTTCTGCGTATGGCGGCTAGGTATCTGAATGCGAATTATGAGTATATCGGCTATGACAAAAGCTGGGATGAAATGCAGGACATGTTGGAAAATGGTGAGATTGATCTTTTAACATCCGTGCAGAAAACATCTGATAGAATGGAAAAATTTGATTTTTCAAAACCTATTGGAACCAGTAGTGCGATACTTACAGTTAAAAGTGATAATACACGTATTGTGGAGCAGGAATATACCACCTATGAAAATATGAAAGTGGGAATGCTTCGAGAAAATAGCCGAAATGATGATTTTGCAGAATTTGCCAAAGAAAAGAATTTTACATATCAAACAATATTTTATGATAAAGAATCTGATTTGAAAGAAGCACTTCAAAATGGGGAAGTCGATACAGTTCTTACAAGCTCGCTTAGAAGTATTCATGATGAACGTGTTATTGAAAAATTTGCAACGCATGATTTTTATGCAGCTGTAAAAAAGGGAAATACTCCGCTTTTGAATGAAATCAATTATGCAATCGATCAGATGAATCAGGCAGAAGGGGATTGGATCGATGCATTGGATTATCAGTATTACGGGCAGACAGAAGCAAAAACGCTTGTCTTTTCTGAACGTGAAAAGGAGATTATCCAGCAATATGCCAGCGGAAAGGAAAAATTAACGGTAACCTGCAGTATAGATAGAGAGCCTTATTCGTATGTGGAGAACGGAAAGTTAAAAGGTATTATTCCGGAACTATTTGAAGAATTGATGGATTATGCAGGGATTCCTTATGAAATTGTGATTCCGAAAGATCGTAAGGAATATGAACAGTGGGAAAAAGATGGTACTGTAGACATATTCATGGATGGAAGAGTAGAAAGTGAAAACGAAGCGGAGGCAAATGATGTAGCAGTAACAGTTCCATATATGAACTTTGGTTTGGCAAGGGTCACCCGCAGAGATTTTGATGGAAAAATTGAAAAACTTGCAGTCGCCAGATATCAGGGAATGAATGGAATTGAGGATAATCTCGTAAAGGATGCTGAGAGAATACAGTATGACAGTCGTGAAGAAGCTTTGGAAGCTGTGCGAGATGGGCAGGCAGATGCTACTTATGTATATCTTTATACAGCACAAAAATTTGTGAATCAGGACAGTCGTGGCAGCGTTACATATACTGTGATTGATCACCCGGTCTATCCTCACAGAATCTGCATTATGCCATCTGCAAGCCATGAGCTTAGTGGGATTCTGACAAAGTGCATTTACGCATTGCCTGACAACAAGTTGGAAAGTCTAATTTTAAAGTACACCGCTTACACTTCAGAAAATGTGACTATACTGACATTTATTATGTTACACCCGATCAAGAGTTTTGTTGCTATAGCACTTTGGGTTGTAATTTTGATGTGTGTTCTGGTATTGTGGACAAGACTTCATGAGCGGAAGAAAATGTTGGTCGTTGAGAAAAAACGTGCGGAAGAGAAAGATATACTGGCAAAACTTGCAAAATCAGCAAGTGAAAGTAAAAGCCGTTTTCTTTTTAATATGTCACATGACATCCGTACACCGTTGAATGCTGTGCTTGGATTTACGAATTTAGCAAAAGAAGCTGTAGATGATCCCGAAAAAGAAAAAGATTATCTGGAAAAAATTCAGATATCGGGAGAGCATCTGTTAGATATTATAAATGACATTCTGGAAATGAGCCGAGTGGAATCTGGCAATGTAAAGTTGGATGAAGCCGAGTGCAATCTGAAAGAAGTGATAAGAGAATCTATCGTTCTGATAGAAGAGAGCAGTAAGAAGAAAGAACAGCAGTTTAAAGTCGATATAGATGGAATAAAACATCCGTATGTCATATGTGACAGCCTAAAATTAAGAGAAATTCTTGTTCAGATTTTAGAGAATGCAGTGAAGTTTACTTCAATCGGGGGCGATATCCAGCTAAGTATAAGACAGTTGTTAAACGACGACGAAGAATATGCTGATCTGATAATCGGTATTAGAGATAACGGGTGCGGAATGTCTTCGGCTTTTGTAGAGAAAATGTTTCTGCCTTTTGAACGTGAGAAAACCAATACGGTCAGTGGACTTGATGGCACTGGACTTGGGTTGGCAATCGCCAAAAGTTATATAGATGCTATGGGCGGTGATATACAGGTACAATCGGAAGTTGCTAAGGGTACAGAAATTACAATAACAGTGCAGCAAAAGCTGACAGAAAAACCAACAAAAGAATCTGTAGAAGTTTCGAAAGAAGATTTCACAAGAAAATTCTGCGGAAAACGTATATTGATTGTAGAAGACAATGATCTGAATCGAGAAATAGAAGTGGCTATTCTGGAGGAAGCGGGATTTGTGGTTGAAGAAGCCGTTGATGGACAAGAGGCAGTTAATAAAGTTAAAGATTCGCAAGGCAGACATTATGATGGAATTCTTATGGATATCCAGATGCCAGTGATGGATGGTTATGAGGCAACAAGAGAAATACGGCAGTTGAAGAATCCGGTACTTTCTAAAACGCCAATTATTGCTGTTTCGGCGAATGCATTTGATGAAGATAAGATTGCATCAGAAGAGGCGGGAATGAATGCTCATATTGCAAAACCGATTCAAATGGATTATTTATTCCAGACGTTGGATGAAATTTTGGATAAATAATCCTGAATTATTCACTGCTGTGCCGTGAAAGTGGCTGAAAGCTACATAGTTACTGTATTTTAACTGAATATTGCTTTTCACCTATCAAGTGAATGAAAAAAGAGCATCTATTTGTGGTAAAATTAAGGTGTCGAATCTTAAAAAATAACCCAAAAGGAGCCCTTTATGAGTATTGTAAACACCTTAGCCTTAGAAAGCAATAGACAGATTAAAATAAATTTTGATGGAGGTGATTTATCCTCTGATGCAGGCTTACTTCTCATCAAAGAGTTTGTAAGCAAACTTGGCATTGAACAGCTTTTGAACTGTTCATTTAAGACCAATGATTCTGCAGTATTTCGATATCACACGGATAAGGACAACCTTCTCCAGATGATATACATGATCATTGCCGGCTACTTTGAAGACGATGCTTCGGATGAACTGACAAATGATCCGATTTTTAAAGCAGTACTTGAAAAATCCGTGTTAGCATCTCAGCCAACCGTATCCAGATTTTTCAACCGCATGGATGATGATACTTTAAAGCAACTCCTGGAAATTACCAGAGTTCTTCGAAAAAGAATCTATAGTATCCAGCTTCCTCAGGCAATCATCCTAGATCTGGATTCCACACTTCTTGAAGCAGACGGAAAACAGGAAGGCAGAGATTTTAACTTCCGTTATCAAAGTAATGGCTATCATCCACTTGTTTGTTACGACAGAATGACTGGTGATCTGATTAAAATCCAGCTCCGCGATGGAACACAGTATTCCTGTACCGGAGTGGTTGACTTCCTGCAGCCGATACTGAATGAATACTTGAATGATTATCCGGCAATCCGCATTCTGCTTCGTGGTGACAGTGGATTCGCAACTCCTGATCTTTATAAGCAATGTGAAGAAAACGGTTCAAGCTATGTGATCCGGCTGAAGGAGAATGGCATTCTCCGTGAAAAAGCATCCGCTCTTGTAGATGAGCTTGATGAAATCACCAGGAATAATAAAGTCGATTATGCAGTAGCCTATGGCGAATTCATCTATAAAGCAGGTTCATGGCCTTATGAAAGGCGCGTGGTATGCAAGGTGGAAAAGCCGGAAAACCAGATGGTTTACATGTACACATTTGTTGTCACAAATATGGATTCCTCACCAGAATATCTCATCAAATTTTACTGCAAGCGAGGGCTGATGGAAAACTTCATTAAAGAAAGCAAATCCGGTTTTGACTTCGCCTCTGTAAGCAGCCACACCAGAATCGTAAATGCAAACAGGGTTCAAGTACATGCTCTTTCGTATAACATATTTAATTGGTTTAGACGACTGGTATTATCTGCGAAGATGCGAAAACAGCGTATTGATACCATCCGTTTAAAACTGCTGAAGATTGCTGCAAAGGCAGTGCATTCAGCAAGATATATCACATTCAAGCTGTGTAGCAGCTGCCTTTATAAGAATGAATTCTATGAAACACTCTCAAATATCGGTAAGCTGAATGTGCAGCTGGAATAGCAACTATTAACGAACCTTGACAGCTTAACAACTGCTCCGAACTCTGCCTAGGGGATTTTATACCCTTTTGACAGGTAAATTGAGTAGTATTATGGCAGCATGGATCAATTTTCGGATTCATGGTACAGTTATCAGTTCAGATACTGTTCCGTGAATAATTCAGGATAATTATATTTGAGCCAATGAAATTCGAAAGGATATCGTGCAGTATATTATGCTTTCAGATATCCTTTTTGAGTTTATAGTTATGCATTGAGCGTAGACAATTATTATTTCTCATTGTATAATTATAATTAAATTTAGGGGCAAATCAGTCGAAAGTCTGAGACGCAAAGCTAAAGGGCCTGTAAAATGGTAGCCAGTTGCAACGATTAAGATGTATTGCCTGAAAAAGCAATACATCTTTTTTCTATAAATTGAGAGGAGTTCTTTATGCGTTCGACGGAAGAGAGAAAAAGAAAGTATTTGAATTATTCCATGCTCCTGTTTGTAATCATTGCCATGATAGGAGCAGTAATTGCCTGCTTATTTGCACCTGCTACTTATGATGGATTTCAAATGGAACCATGTCATAAGATTGAGAATTCTTTTGAGGTTACTTGGGGAAGTCAGCAAATCAAAACAACACTGTCGAATACGATAAATAATCCGAATATGGAAACAATTTACATGACAACGGTTCTGCAGAAGGAGAAATTAGGAAATGGCGACAGCATTCTGATTCGTAACAGACAGAGCAGGATTAAAGTGTATTTGGATGATGAATTGCTATTTGATAGTGGAGAGAGATTTTTGAAGCCTTTCCTGTTGGGATATGGTTCTTATTGGAAGAGTATACTTGTGGGAAACAATTATGGCGGGAAAACACTGAAAATAGAGATACACCCTGAATATAAAATGAATGCAGTGTCGGGGTATCTTCCTAATATATATTTCGGAACCCAAAGTTCTTTTATGTCATTTATATTAAAGAATACATATTGGTATTTGTTTTTGACGCTGGCTTTGATAGCGGTGGGGATTTATGAAATAATTTATGGGATTTTTGTTTTTCATAAAGATAAGGCCAATGGATTGCTATTTTTGGGATTGTTTTCTGTTGATACAGGTATATGGCTTCTTATAGAATGTCATGTGCTTGAAATCTTTATGGATAATATGCAAGTCATAACTTATTTAAGTTATGTGGCGTATGGAATGATGCCGGTCTTACTGTTGAGATTTCTATTAAGCTATGAGGAATTTAAAGATAAGATATACTTAAATCTTATTTGCTTTAGCGGAGTATTATTGAATTTTATTCAATTAATATTGGCGTGGGCAGAAATCTGCACTCCTTTTGAGTCGCAATGGTTGAATAGAGGCTATCTTGGCTTAACAATTATAGGTATGTTGGCAATCTTGTTTTCTGTTCGAAAGTGCGAAAAAGGGAAAAGAAGAGAACTTTATGGTGGAATATTGATTTTGGTAGTAAGTACGATTTTGGAACAGGGGTATTTCGTGTCAATCAGTAAGGAAACCAGTGGAAGAATTTTAGTAATTGGTCTATGTCTGTTTATTTTTAAATCTGGAGTGGATTTAATAAGAGAAACAAGAAAACAACAGCGAATAGATATGGAAAAAGAAATTTTAATGGAGATGGCTTATACTGACGGGATGACGCATTTAGGGAATCGTTTCGCATATGAGAAAGAAAAGAATAAACTTGAAAATCAGCCAGATACCAAAGTTATGATTTTAATAGCAGATATGAATGGATTAAAACAAGCAAACGATAATCATGGGCATATGTATGGAGATCAGATTATTTGTAAAACGGCAGAAATATTAGAGTCTTCTTTCGAGAATGTAGGTAAAAGCTTCCGAATAGGTGGAGATGAATTCTGTGTTCTGTCAGTAAATAAGGATCGCTTGGTATTTGAAGAGTGTATTAAAAACATGGAAGCAAACGTCAAAGTATTAAGCAGTACAATAAAAGGATATGGTATTGCATTAGGTTTTGCTGAAGGAAAAGCAGATGATATTGACGAGATTTTTCATACAGCCGATAATTTAATGTATGCCAATAAAAAGAAGATGAAAAAGGAAATAGACAGATATGTATGACAAGAATTTAAGTTATGAAGAATTATTGATTGCGATTGAAAATGCTCCAACCAATATCTTTATTAAAGATACCGAGTGCAAATATCGTTTTGTGTCAGAAATGTGCTGCATGGTAAATGGTGGACCAGAAAACAGTATTATTGGCAAAACAGATTTGGAGATTCAGAAAGATAAAGCACTGGGACAGGAATATTATGAAGATGATCAGAAAATTCTAGCAACCGGAAAAGGAAGTAAATGTGTCAGTGCGATATCAGTTGAAGAAAGCACAGCTTATTTTGAAATAAAAAAGAATCCGGTCATTCATGAAGGAAAAATTATAGGGATTATAGGCATTATTGATGATGTTACAGATCGTGTGATTCTGGAAAAAACACTTGAAGATATGTCCTTTAGGGACAAGCTGACAGGGTTGTACAACAGGAATTATATGGAATCCAGAAAACAGCATTATGCACGAAAAGGTGACTGTCAAATTAGTATTATTATCGGGGATTGCAATTCGTTGAAAAAAATCAATGATACGCTGGGACATAAAATGGGTGATTTATTATTGCAGCGTGTGGCAAAAGTTATTGAACAAACAATATCAGATGATTGTGTTGCAATGAGAGTTGGAGGAGATGAATTTTTGATTCTATGCCCAGGATATACCAGATTAGCTACGGAAACATTAATTTCCAATCTGCAAAAAGAATTTGCGAATAGAAGTGATGACACGATAGTATTGGATGTTGCACTGGGATATCATACAGCTACTGATGATAAACTCTCTTTTGAAGAAATTTCTCGTTTAGCTGATAAGGCAATGTATATAGCCAAAAAGCAGATGAAGAGTAAGTGATTTTTGGTTAGAATGTCAATGTCACTTGAAAAAGAACTTTTTATAGAGTAAAATATTTTATTATGTGCGAAATAATCAGATAAATGATAAATAAAGGAGAGAAAAAATGAAGGGAAAAATAACAGCGATATTATGCGGAATATTGCTGGCGATTATTTGTTGTTGTCCTGTTTATGCAGCTTCTGTCCAAACAGAAAATACACCGGATTATAAAGTCTCTTATTATTCATTTGACTGCTTCAATATGCAAGATGAAGAAGGCGAAAAATACGGTTATGGCTATGACATGATGCAGAGTTTGGCGAACTATATGCAATGTACATTTTCTTACGTTGGATTTGAAAAAAGCGCAAAAGAATGTGAAGAAATGTTGCGAAACGGTGATCTCGATATTTATACCGCTGCAAAACGTACGCCTGAGAGAGAACAGGAATTTATATTTTCTACATATCCAGCTATTACAGCTACAACCTGCATGAATGTGAAAAGAGGAAATACAAAAGTAATTGCCGGAGACTATTCTACCTACACCGGGTTAAAAATCGGTTTATTGGAAAGGCATACATACAATGACCGATTTAAGCAGTTTATAGAGGAAAATGGTACTGGCTGTGAAATCGTATATTATACAACGCCTACGGAATTATCAAATGCTTTAATAGATGAGGATGTAGATGCCATTGTTGATAGTTATATCCGTACACCTGAAGATGAGGTGACAATAGAAAACTTTGGAGAAACACCTTATTATTTCATGGCAAGAAAAGAAAATCAGGCATTGATAGATGAATTGGATCATGCGATTGATAAAATGAATGTAGAAACACCAAACTGGCGAACTGATTTATATAATCAATACTACGGATCACAAAATTCCAATGCTGATTTTACTGCTGAAGAGGAAGCAGTTTTAAAGCAAATGCAGGCAGATGGTACAGTTGTAAAGGCTGTAATGAGCCCGGACAGATCACCATATTCTTGGTTTGAAGATGAGCGAGGATATGGTATTGTTTCTGATATTTTTACTGAGACAGCAAAAAAACTTGGGTTAGATTATGAAATAATACCTGTGTCATCAAAAGAAGAATATGAAAAAGTAATTATGTCAGGTGATGCAGATATATGGATTGATCAGGACAGCTACTATGAAAATAATGGACAATGTAAATATAAGTTTACGGATACATATTTAAGCACTTCGGTTTCTGCTTTGCGTAGAAGAGGTTCTTCCGGTAAAATGGGAAAAGTTGGTGTTTTGGAAGATAATATTGCGATAAGAAAGATTATATCTAATGCGTGGCCGAGTGCGGAGATAATCCCTATTGAAAATACAGAGCAATGTGTAAAGGCTCTTGTAGATAATAAGATTGACTGTGCATTGATGATGAGTTACACAGCCCAGAAGCTGGCAAGAGATGATACACAAAACAGATTAAGTGTTGATATTGTTCCAGGAGCAGCGCTTAACTTAAAAATGGGTATCAATGCGAATACCAATCATAATTTTTTTAGTTTATGGAATAAAGCCTTAGTAGAAGTTTCGACAAATAAGAGTGCAGAATTGGTTCAGGACTATCTGGAAATGGAAAGTGTTCCAACATTAGCGGCGTACTTGTTCGATCATCCAGCATATTTTGCGATGGTTGTTGGGGTAATGTTTTTCACAATATTTATTATCCTGATGTATATTGAAACAACACGAGCCAAAAATAAACAATTACGTGTTTCAGAACAGTTATCAGAAGCATTGATGGAAGCAAAAGAAGCGAATAATGCAAAGATTAATTTCTTTTCTAAGATGTCTCATGATATTCGAACCCCTATGAACGTAGTTTTGGGTATGACACAAATTGCGAGAAAGTATAAAGATGATCCAGGTAAATTGGAAAATGCTTTGGAGAATATCACATCTGAAGGAAATTATCTGTTAACCATGATCAATTCTATTTTGGATATCAATCAACTGGAACATGGCCATCTAGAACTGATTAATAAGCCTTTTGATCCTGATGAATGTATGCGTGAAAGTGTAGAAATATTACGTCCATTAGCAGATAAGAAAGAACAGAAACTGACAATCTTCTCTAATTTTGAGAATGATATCGTGGTAGGAGATGCAGGACGTTTTAGTCAGATTATGATTAATATTGTGTCAAATGCGATTAAGTATACGGATATAGGTGGAGAAATTCAGGTAATGATGGAAGCACTTCCAGACAATAGATATCGTTTTACTTGTCGAGACACAGGTATTGGAATGGACGAAGAATTCATTAAGCACATCTGTGAGGATTATGTGCGTGCAGAAGATAGTAAAACGTCAAGTACGGAGGGAACCGGACTTGGAATGGCTGTTGTTAAAGGTTTTACAGAATTAATGCATGGAAAGTTGGAAATCCAAAGTGAACTTGGAAAAGGTTCATCATTCAGCATTGAAATACCGTCTGCGGAACCGTCCATAAAAGAACGAAAATTAGCACTTAAATCAACAATAGAAAGTCAAAATAGCATGGAATTTGAAGGGAAAAAAGTTCTTCTTGTGGAGGATAATGCTTTAAATGCTGAGATAGCAGAAGAATTGCTGAAAAGCATAGGATTTCTTGTTGATTGGGTAGAAAATGGAAAGGTTGCAGTTGAAAAATTTGAGAAATCTGATATTGGTTCATATTTTGCTGTCTTTATGGACATGCAGATGCCAGTTATGGATGGAATCGAAGCAACTAGAAATATAAGAACTTTGAATCGTGACGATAAAGATGTTTTGATTTTGGCCATGACTGCAAATACTTTAACCAGAGATAGACAACTTTGTGAAGAGGCTGGTATGAATGGGTACATATCAAAGCCAGTTAATTTGAAAGATATCGAAGCAAGCTTAAGAGAACATACAGAAAATGCGGATAAAGTGAATACTCTGTAGGCAATTATAATTATTTAAGAGGAATGTCAGTTGAAAATATGCTGACATTCCTCTTTTGTAGATAAATTATCAATCGGTAACTAAGAAAATGATAGACATTTCTTTGAATAAAATGTATAATAAAAGAAAATACATATAATGATAACGTAGCAAATCAGCCAAAGGTCTGAGACGCCAAGCGAAAGGACCTGTGAAATGGTTGCCGGAAACCACGTTTAAGAGGCGTTGTCTGAAAAGGCAGTGCTTTTTTTGCATATAATTATACGTGAAGATGCCAGAAAGGCGGCGGGGGGGGGCAATTTATGAGTAAACAAGCGATTAGTAGCTGGAAAAATAAACCAAATATTATAGCATTGAAAAGAAATACTCATGGAAGTTGGAGACTACGAAATCTTCTTCTTTTATTGATCTTGTTTGCCTCTGTACTTTACCTGAAACCGTATAATGTATATGCCAATTCTGATGATAGCAAACAGCGAGAAGTGATTCGGGTTGGCTTTTTTGCCATGGATGGATATCATATGATTGATGACCAGGGGAATCGCAGTGGATATGGTTATGATTTCTTACAGTTAGTATCCAGGTATCTTGATGTAGATTTTGAATATGTCGGGTATGACAAAAGCTGGGATGAAACGCAGACGATGCTGGCAAATGGCGAAATTGATTTGTTGACTTCTGCGAGAAAAACGCCAGAACGAGAAGAATTATTTGATTTTTCACGACCTATTGGTGAAAACAATGCCATTCTTACAATACGAAGCGACAATAATTCTATTATTATGCATAACTTTAGCACATATAATGGTATGCATGTTGCCCTTTTAAATGGAAATACACGAAATGATGATTTTGTAGCTTTCGCTCAAGAAAATGGATTTAGTTATTTTCCGGTATATTTTGATACCATAGATGAAATGACGGAAGCTCTTCAAGATGGAACAGTAGATGCCATCGTTACGAGTTCTTTACGGCAGACAAACAACGAAAGAATTATTGAAAAATTTAAAAATAGTGATTTTTATGCAGTAGTAAAAAAAGGAAATACGGAACTTTTGGATCAAATCAATTATGCGATTGATCAGATGAATGCAGTAGAGGGTGATTGGCGAACAGAATTACATAACAGATATTATGAAAATTATGACAACCGTAATCTGTCTTTTACGGAAGAAGAAAAAAAGGTAATAAAAGAATACAGTTCAAAAAGTGATCCGCTGACAGTTGTATGCGATCCAACGAGGTATCCGTATTCTTATGTGGAGAACGGTGAGATCGTGGGAATCCTTCCGGATTATTTTCGTGAAGTTGCTGATTATGCGGGAATTTCTTATAAATTTATTGTTTGCGATTCGCGAGACGAATATTTGGATTATCGCGATACGGGAGAGGCAGATCTGTGCATCGACGTTCGGTTAGATTCCCAGAGCAGCGAAGAGTTTGCTGGTGTTGTTACAGCTCCATATTTAAATCTGCGCACAGCATTGGTAACCAGAACAGATTTCAATGGGGAAATCAAGACGGTTGCTACCGTTGCACAGTCGGCTGCATATGATGCTTCTGATTTAGAGACTGCAGAAAAAAAGGTTTTTGACACTCGTGATGAAGCAATACAGGCTGTTTTGGATGGAAAAGCAGATGCGGCCTTAGTATACTATTATATTGCACAGGCATTCATAAGTAAGGAGAAAAGCGGAGCATTAACATATAGATTGCTGAATGATACATCCTATAAATATCATATGGCATTATCTGAACATGTAAATCATGCTTTGGCAGGTATTTTGACAAAAGCTATTTATGCTATGCCAAATAGTCTTATAGAAGATATATCGGGAAAGTACACGGCTTACCAGGCGAAAGATCTGACTTTTATAATGTTGATGCAGATGCATCCGGTAATCTCTCTCTGGTGTGGCATATTACTGGTGGCAATTATTATTATATTTATGGCAGGTCGAGTTCATATCCAGAAACGGAATGCTGAGGAAGCTGTGCAAAGAGCAGAAGAAATGAAATTGTTGGCAGAAAAAGCAGAAGCTGCGAATAAAGCTAAGAGCCGCTTCCTTTCCAATATGTCACATGACATTCGTACTCCACTTAATGGAATTATCGGACTGTTGAAAATTGACGAGAATAATTTTAATAATGCGGAATTGATCCGGGAAAATCACAGAAAGATGATGGTTTCAGCAGATTATCTGCTCTCACTCATCAATGACATCTTACAAATGAGTAAGATGGAAAAAGGCGAATATGTACTGGAACATGATGTAATCAATCTTTATAATTTGGAACAGGACATTGGAACTATTGTGACTGATCAAACTGTTACATTAGGAATCACTTGGAATTATGATATGAAAAATACCAGATTTAAATATCCAAATGTTTATGGAAGCCCGCTTCATGTAAAAGAGATATTTTTAAATATTTATAGTAATTGTATAAAGTATAACCGACCAAATGGAGCAATTACAACCACACTGGAGATGCTGGAAGAAAAAAATGGTTTCTGTACATATCGTTGGACAATTACAGATACTGGGGTTGGTATGAGTAAAGAATTCTTGCAACATATTTTTGAACCATTTGTTCAAGAGAAGCATGA
Source organism: Blautia sp. MSJ-9 (assembly GCF_018919065.1). Taxonomy (GTDB): domain Bacteria; phylum Bacillota; class Clostridia; order Lachnospirales; family Lachnospiraceae; genus Blautia_A. Next base: position 56,040 of record NZ_JAHLQG010000042.1, read on the forward strand.
TGCAAGAAGCGTGTACCAGGGAACCGGACTTGGAATGAGCCTTGCCAAGAGCCTCGTTGAAAAAATGAATGGAACGATAGAAGTTTCCAGTGAAAAAGGAATAGGTTCTACATTCATTGTCACAATTCCATTTGAGATAGCTGCTTCACAGATTGATGAATCTCGAAAGGAAATAGAAAAAGAAGAAATCAGCATTTCAAACATGAAAATTTTGATGGCTGAGGATAATGAATTGAATGCCGAAATAGCACAGGCACTTCTGGAGGGTGAAGGTGGAGAGGTGACAGTTGTAAGTGATGGACAGCAGGCAGTTGATTTATTTAGCGAAAAAGCAGAGGGTACATTTGATGCCATTCTTATGGATCTTATGATGCCGGTGTTGGATGGATTATCAGCTACAAAAAAGATTCGAGGAATGAGCCGACCGGATGCAAAGACAATTCCAATCATTGCGATCACTGCAAACGCTTTTGAAGAAGACCAAAAGAAATGCATGGAAGCAGGTATGGATGCACATCTGACAAAGCCTTTGGATATTGATAAAGTGAAGTTTACCATATATATGAATGTGAAAAAGGAAAAAGAAGCTTAAAATATTCGTGCAAAGCTTGTTTTGAAACATTGGGGGGGGTATAATATAATAGGTGTTTTGTGAGTAAAGTACGAATCAGGCAAAGGTGGGAATAGATACGATGTTGGAGAAGACTCAGAAAGAAAAAGAAGATAGTGATAAACTCATCCTTAGAATGGTGGATATTATCAGCGTACTTGGAGATGAATACAGTAACATATATTGCGTTGACAGAACCAGCCACAATATAGAAATATATAGATATGAAAATACCAGCGTTGGGGTGAGAGAAGTATTAAACGAAAGCAGACCTTATGTGACAGCTATAAAAGGTTACATTAATGCGAATGTTCTGGAAGAAGATAAGGAGAAAATGAAGATTGCAACAAACTTGGAGAATGTTTGCAATCGTTTAAAACAAGCTCCACAATTTTCTGTGCATTATAGGGTAAAGAGAAATAATGAAGTTTTATTTTACCGCATGAAGTGTGCAAGAATTGGAGATGCAAATTCCTTTCAAAAAATAATATTTGCGTTTGCAAATGAGGATGCCGATGTAAGATTAAATGAACTTGAGGCAATAATGAAATCCAGTGGAATGTCGGGTAAAAGAAAAATATTGATCGTGGAAGATGACGATTTGAACTTAGAAATGCTCTGCGACCTTCTTGAGGATCAATATGAAATCATTACAGCTAAAAATGGGAAACAGGGACTGAAATTACTTGAAGAACATTATAGAGAGCTTTCTTTGATTTTGCTGGATGTTCAGATGCCAGTATTGGATGGAATTAAGGTATTGGAAAAAGTAAAGGAAGATGCGTTACTTTCCTCTGTTCCAATAATTGTAATAACAGTGAACGATGGAATTGATACGGAATTGACCTGCCTGGAGCTAGGTGCTGTTGACTACATAACGAAACCGTATAGTGCGGATATTATTAGACGAAGAATTCATAATGTAATTCGCTTAAAAGAATCATCATTGACTCTTGCGGCAGTAGAACATGATGCATTGACCGGACTTTATACAGTACAGGCATTTTCGCATTATGTTAATCAGATGATGAGATTTAAGCCGGATATAAAAATGCATCTGATTGAAGCAAAAATTAAAGATTTCAAACTCATCAATACTATCTATGGAACCCAAAAAGCGGATGAACTGCTTTGTTATTTAGCTTCAATATATAGTGATAAACTCAAAAACGGAATGATTGCAAGGAGAGAAAGTTCTTCATTTATTTGTATATTTTATGAAGGTGGTGAGTTGAATCACCAAAAGGTTATAGATACGATTGAAAGCGTGATTAAAAATTCTCCGATTCCTGGAGTGAAGATTAAATACGGAATTTATGAGGACGTGGATAAGAGCCTTTCAGTTTCTACCATATGTGATTATGCGTCTATTGCAGCTGAAACAGTGATGGAAAATTATGATTGTGATTTGGCATACTACACAGAAGAAATGGCACAAAAGCGAATTTATAATCAGATGATTGAAAATAGCTTTGATGATGCTTTGAACAATCAGGAATTTATTGTTTATTATCAGCCGAAAGTAGATATCATTACAGAAAAAGTAATTGGTGCTGAAGCGTTGGTCAGATGGAAAAAGATGGATGGTTCATTAGTATCGCCAGGTGATTTTATTCCTGTTTATGAAAAAGATGGTTTGATTGAAAGGCTGGATGAATATGTATTCCGAAAAGTCTGCCATTTGCAAAAAAGCAAAATAAACGAAGATAAAGAACTTTTACCTATTTCTGTAAATTTATCCAGATCAAGTATTTTACATGAAGATGTTGCTGAGAGATACATAAAAATTGTACAGGAAAATGAGATCCCATTTTCTTGTGTTCCGCTAGAATTAACAGAGTCAGCGGCTATTTATGGTGACAGGATTAATGAAACAACGGAACAGCTGATAAATGCCGGATTTAAATTGCATGTAGATGATTTTGGATCTGGATATTCTTCACTGGTAACTTTAAATCAGCTTCCTTTTAGTACATTAAAAATTGACAAAAGTTTGATTGACCATGTTTGTGAGAAAAAAGGAAAAACTTTGGTCGAACAGGTTATTATGCTTTCGAAATTATTAAACATGCAAGTCCTTGCTGAAGGCGTTGAAACGAAAGAGCAGCTGGAAGAATTAAGAAAAATGAAATGTGATGAGGTGCAAGGGTTTTATTACGCAAGACCGATGCCGGAAAATGAGTTTATAGAGTATATAAATCGTGACTGCTGATGGAATAAGCGGGTTTGACATTGTATGTTAAGCCCGCTTGTTGCAATGCGGCACATGTTGCCTATAGAGAGATATTTTGCTCAGGAATATCTAAATGTTTGGTTGAAGTTGATAGCAGGGAGATAAAATTTTGCTGTATGACACCAAGCGTTTTTTGCTTTTTCTGTAATTCCTGCTTTTCGTGTAAAGTAGTAGTCTGTTCAGATTCAAGAGTTTCAATTCGTTTCTGGATTTTCTCAGAGCTTGGGATTTTGGTAACGCCCAGATCCTGAAGCTCTTTTTTTAATGAATCGTGGAGCTGGTATTCTACCTGATGCCTGCTTCGGTAGAGTTTCCTGTCTGGAGCAGATTTGCCATCTTCGATAACTTTACGACAGAGCCGGTAAGAATCACAATGCTTCTGAATGATTTTCTGCGAGGTCAGTTCAGCACTGATTTCCTGGATTCGCTGTTCAGCCGCACTGATAGAATTTTCAATGTCAGAAATATGCTGCTGGAAGTCCTCGTAGTTCAGTAGGTTATTTTCGGAAAGATAGTTGAATGTCTTTGCAGCTTCTTTTAGATTATTTAGTTTTGCCCACCGTTCAAATCCTTCCCGATTGCCTGTGATGACATAGGTGGAAATATTGATATACAGGCGAGCTTCTCTGGACAGATTCTTCGGAGCTTTTGCCTTATAGCGATTTTTCTCTAGCCGAAGCCGGACATTTTCTTCTGTGTAGTAACTCCCCAGTGATTTCATATAAGTGAAATTTTTCTGTTCTGGTGCCCGAAAAGATAAATTCTTTCCCTGCCGGATTTCATATCCAGCCAACTGCATTTTCTGTAAAAATTCATCATAGTTGATAGAAGACCAGATTGCCTTATCCACGGCAACACGCAGTTTGGCTTTCCAGCTGGTTCCACGATGATATTCCATATTTTCTTTATAACTTTTCCCCTTTTCTTCTGTCGGCATACTGGTGG
>NZ_JAHLQG010000015.1 GCF_018919065.1 Blautia sp. MSJ-9
CTTTTGCGTGCTGTCAAGGGTGGCGTCAGCTTACCTCTGATTATAATATCTGCAATTTTCAAGGTTCAATCGAGCCTTTTTGTTTTGGCTCATTTTTCATAAGTCATTTGACACTATCTACCATAATCTCTTTATGGTTATATAATCACTCTGCTATTTTAGCATACACTCAGTTTTCCTGCCATAGTATTTATCACAGCTTGGGCTGATAGCGCATATCCGATACATTGTAAACTGTCACAAAGGCTTTTGGATCTTCATTATTGATGTAAGCCATCAGTTTCTGATATTCTGTTTTGTCTACGATCGTGATGATCTCATTGCGTTTCTTCATATTATAGGCACCTGTCGCTTCATAGATCGTCGCTCCGCTGTGCAGATCTTTGATAATGAATTTACGCAGTTCTTCCTCCTTCTGAGTGATGACACAGACACGCCTCTTAATATTATGGTCAAAGATAAAGTGATCCAGAACTATACCATTAAAGTATGTTCCAAGAATACTCAGCACCACTGTTTTCTTATCATATACCAGCGCTGCTGAAAGAGCCACGCACATACCGGAAAGAGACATTGCTTTTCCCAGTTCCATGTGAAGATATTTGTTCATGATCTTTGCCACAATATCCAGTCCGCCTGAGGATGCATTTCTGTTAAAAAGAATGCTCAGTCCTACACTGACTACCAGGATATAGCACAGTACATCCAGCTCCTGACTGTTGGTCATAGAGCCAAAATCCGGAAATATTTTCTCGAATAATCCGAGAAATAAGGGCAAAACGATACTGGTGTAAACCGTTTTTACGCCAAATTCGCGTCCGCAGGTGATGAAGCCAATGATCAGAAGTACCACATTCAAAATCATGGTGATTGCAGACAATGGTAAAGGTACAAAGTTTGATAACACGATACCAAGACCGGAGATACTGCTTACAGAGGCATGGCTCGGCACCAGAAAGAAATAAACTGCTGCCGCAATGATCGCTACCGCACCTGTCAGGATCAGTGCTTCCTTTATGATATCTGCATAATTTAGTTGTTTTTTCATAGTTAGATTTCCTGTCTTTCTTTCCATATTCTTGTTCTATTGTAACATATAGAAAGAGAATGTCCATTGGCAATTACAAAAAGAGGCTGTCTTCCATGACACCCCCTTTGTAAATCCTTATAACCTATAGGACTGCTATAAAATTCGCTTTCATATATTCGAACATGTTTGAATAATGTTCTAACATTTTATCCTAACGGTTCTGTATGTTTCTCAGATAAATAGGCCTTCTGTTCTTCCTCCGGTGCTTCCCAGATTGTTGTTGTAGTTCCATCCTTATCTACATATACTTCTTTTATCTCATCTTTCTTCAGAATCTCATGAAGTTGATCATATGGATAAAAAATACAGCTTACATATTTTTCCCACAAGCTCTGTTCAAAATGGATAGTCATTACACCTGTTTCTCTGTCCAAAGATGTTTTCCAGCGATAATTTCCTTTTATATTCATTCTATATGTTACTTCATCTTTATTATCCTCAACAATAGTAATCCCGGCATCTTTGTAGTTGATATATGTGACATGTTTATTCATAAAGGTAAACACTGCCACAAAGCAAACTATGGTTGCTGCTATGGAAAGCAGGATTGTTTTTGTCTTTTTTTTCTTTAAAAATTTCCTGAAATTCTTCAGGTCATTTGCTTCATTGCTGTTTTCTTTTGTCTGCGCATAGATTTTCATATCATTTTCAAGGTCTGCCTTTGTCTCATGGTATACCCGCTGGCAGATTTCACAGTTTTGCAGATGTTCTTCTACAAGTTCTTTTGTATCTTCGCTTACTGCATCTTCAATGTACAATGGCAGAATATCCTGTATCACGTTGCAGTTTATTTTTTCCATGTTACTTTTCCTCCTGACTTATCTGTGCTCTTATCATCTGGCGTGCACGGTGGTAGGTTACTCTTGCCCACCCGGCACTTTTCTGATAGCATTTTCCGATCTGCTCAAAGGAGAGTTCACCATATATCCGCAGATGAAATACTTCCCTGTAGGGTTCCGGTATCAGTTCTGCATAGCGTTTGAGATTCCGAACTGTCTCATCCTGCACGATCTGATCCAGTACTGCCGGGGATGTATCCTGCATGGAATCCTGCATTATTTCTGAAAATTCTTCGCCCACGTAGATTTTGTTTCGTCTGCAATAGCGGAAATATGTATTCTTCGCAATTACAAATAACCATGCGCGGATATCCTTCCTGCCGTCAAATTTCTCAATATTATTCATTGCCTTCAGGAATGTTTCCTGGGTGATTTCCTCTGCCAGACTTTCATTTTCGGAAAGTGCCCGGATATAGAGAAAGACATCATGGAAATACTTCCTATAGATTGTTTCGATTTCTGATTTCTCCATTCCTGCCCCTTATATTTTTTATTATCCTACTGCATCTTTCGGGATTTTTAATGGTCCTGTCTGACCGATCGTGGTGCCATCCTTATCCAGAATATAACCATCTTTATCCTGATATGACCCTGCCGGCGGTGTCCACATAGATCCATCTGACGACCTGATCTGTCTTCTTCCATTGAATGTCTGAACACGGTTCTGATTTTGTTGCATCTGCATTGAATATGCACGGCTGCTCACCTGGGTATCACTGTCTGTATCGGATGCACAACCTGATAAACCAACCACAACTGTCAGAATGAATATTCCTAAATATCGTTTCATAATAATCCTCCTGTCTGCTGTATCATTATTTTATCTGATGTCTTTCTATATAACTAAGTCACAGACAGAAGAAACGTTACAGGAAAATTTATATTTTGATATTTTAACCGAAGCAAGTAAGTCTCTTCTTACACTACCTGTTTGACTTTATAATGCAATATTCCTTTGGTCAGAGACACTGCCAACACACCCACAGCTATTACAGCTATAACATACCAAATACTGTATATATCATTCAGATTCACCTGCATAATCAGAAACATCGGCATCGAGTCCACCAAAATCCATACAAGTCCGCCAAAAAAAATCCGTACAAGCAATGGAATTGCCCAGCATATTGCAGTTGCAACTACAGCTCCAAACATACTATCCTGATATGCTGAAATGCACAATGTAATGGCATTTAATGATAAAAATGCCAACATCCCCAATATCAAAAGCACTGACAAATAACTGAAAAATGGAACTTTATCCACTGTCTTCCACATACTGCCCGAAATGACTATTCCTGTCAGATTGTATTCTCCCTTTAAGTCATACACGATTTTGCATAATCCCCATGCACTTTCTGTAATTCCTGCATATAACAGAACTGTTATCGTAAAAGAGGCCAGAACTTTGGCTGAAGTATCCTTCCTTTTCCCCTCCACTGTTGTAAAGATTAATGGTAGCATCTTTGTCTGACTTTCCTCTGCAAAAATACCTGAAATCACACAGATGATCATAATACTTCCCAAAATCAGTCCAAACTGCAGCAGTTCTCCGAAAACTTTCCAGCCTGTGGTATATTCCAGTGTTGGTTTGAGCTTCCACATTGACAATATCTCATTTTTCATCTGTTTCTTATCGTTTTTTTCTGATTTGCTGTCTATATTTTCATTGTATTCTTTATAGGCTTTCCATAAATCAGTGTCCTTAAGCCTATATCGCTCTGTAGGTTTTACTCCATTCTCCCAGCTTCCATTTGTAAAAAATCTTGTTACAAAATCATTCAGATAATTACCGTTCTTCCAGCCAGGCATATTTTCATTTAATTCCGAAGGAAGTCCATATTTATCGACAATCTGATTGATTTTTTCATCTGTGACAGTACCCGCATACTCTTCTGTAATTTTTTTATTCATCTGTACTGCTTCATATCCTGAATGGCTCCGACCATCTATTACACATCTCTCATCTCCCACTTCCGCAAACCAGAAATACACAAACATCAGTCCCAAGATTGCTAATATTCCTATCCAGAAAATCTTTCTGTGAAAGATTTTATAAAGTTCCATCTTATACAACTGCATTCTCATCTCTTCTGCTCCTTATTCTGTTAATATCCTGTGTTTGATAAAGATATGCATCCTCCAGTGTTTCCTCTGCAAGTTCAGCAGCGGGAAATGGGCATTTTTCTGAAATAATCCTCAGTTCTGCCTGGTTTTCCTCACTGCCGTTTCTCAGGTTACTTACCATATACCGGTTACAAAGTTTTTGTGCCACATCAGTCGAAACATTACATTTCCAGACATATCCCTTTACACTTGCAGTAATCCCCTGTTCTGTTCCACTACAGATCAGTTCGCCATCCTTCATAATTAAAATCTGATCAGCGATGTATTCAATATCGGATACAATATGTGTCGAAAGTAATACTGTTTTTTCTTTTCCCAATGAACTGATAATATTTCTAAATTTTACCCTTTCTTTCGGATCCAATCCTGCAGTCGGTTCATCCAGAACCAGAATTTCCGGATTATTGAGTAATGCCTGGGCTATTCCTACTCTCCGAAGCATTCCCCCTGAAAAAGTTCTAAGCTTTTTCTTTTTATCTTTCTGAAGTTCTACCAGTTCCAGCAGTTCCTGAATCTTCTGCTCGGAACACTCCGCTGACATAGCTTTCAATGCAGCTATGTATCTCAGGAATCTTTCTGCTGTAAAATTGTCATAATATCCCAGTTCCTGTGGCAAATATCCCAGAAGTCTGCGATATTCTGCTCCCATCTGAGCAATTTCCATTCCATCATAATAAATATTTCCTGTGGTTGGCTGCAAAACTCCACAGATCAGACGCATCAGAGTTGTTTTTCCCGCCCCGTTTTCTCCGAGCAGACCATAAACTCCATGTTTAAATGTATAACTTACCTGTTTCACCGCTGTTTTGTCTTTATATTTTTTCTGAACCTCGTATAACTTTAATTCATGCATATTATGCCTCCTCAAACACCATTTCTCCTGCCGAGAACAATCTTTTTACCTGCACAAATGTTAATCCTCCTGCCACTGCACACACACCTGCCCATATACTGATTGAAGCAGAAAATAATGCACCGGAAATGTTTGATACCACTATATAGACACCTGAACAGATAAGAATTCCTGCTGCCATTGCCACTGATGCTTTTTCTCCTGTCTTAAAAAGTAAAATCCCGAAATCTAATGAACCTGATACGAGATATGCTGTCAAAATATATATCACAGTCTGCAGATTTGATACTTCCCATGTATTTCCTGAATATAATGCCAATAACATAATAACTGTAAAATTAACGCTTCCGATAACCATCAGCCCTGCTGCCGCACACATTCTGGTATCAAAATAACAGGTTGCTCCCAACTCTGCCATTTTTCCAAAATATAACTTGTTAATCCCCCAGACAGAAAGCGTGCTCAGACAACCAGAAATTATCATACTTACCATGATTGCATCATTTTTCCCTGTTCCTGCATACTGCAAAAATACCATCAGCGCAAAACCTGCAAAAACTGCCATAATATACACAATTACATATGTTTTATCTATAAGTCTGAATTGCTGCCACAAAATATCCCTCAATGAAATCTCTGTTCTTTTTCTCTGCTTTTTATTTTCATTTTTGTCGATCTCATTTTGAAGATATTCATACATTTTTAATATCCGTTTCTGTTCCGGACAAACCTGTATTTCCGCTTTTTGAAAAAGCCGTCTGATATCTTTATCCTGCATTCTCATTGATCTCCTTCCTTTATCATATTTTTCATCTGCTGAATTCCAATACGATATCTCGACTTTGCAGTAGAGAGACTACAATTCATCATCTTTGCAATATCTTTAAATTTCAATTCCTCATATGCACGCAAAATGATTACCTCCCTTACCTCCTGGGAAAGTCTGTTCAGTAGTCCTTTCAGATAAAGATAATCTTCCATTTCTTTCATTTTATCTGTTCCGCAAATATCCGGATATTGATGGATATTTTGCGTATTTGCACTTATTTTCAGGCTTCCGTTTTCATTCTCAGCTTCATAACTGCGGAGATTTTTTCCTGCCTCTTTTTTTCTCTGCTGATAATCAAAGCAGCAGTTTCTGGCAATAGTAAGAAGATATCCTTTCAGATTGTTTCTTTGATAAGATGTCCCATATTTCATAAACTTCAGGAAAGTTTCCTGCGTAATATCATAGGAATCTTCTTCGTTCTGTATCATGTAAAGACAGAAACGGAAAATGTCCGCATAATATTGTTTTATAATATCAGATAATGCCTCTTTATCTCCGTCCCGTACTTTCTTCAGCAGCTTTCTGTCACTCATTATATATTCTCCTGTTGTAAAACGTCTTACATATTATATAACCATAAATGATGTAAAAAAGTTCACAAAACTTATTATGTTTATAAAATTTCTTATGGAAAAGCTGCATTAAAAGAGTTCTTCTGCTTTCTATATTGCATAATTACATGTTTCTGATAAATTACCCGATATGGGTATAGAAGTTATAGATGTGCATAATCGAATACAAAAAGATTCCGAGCATACATTAGAAAAACAGGGAGATAAATTTCTTATCTCCCCAAAACTGACGATTCGTATTTTAAGCTGCGATCCACTTTTCCTCACTCATGTAACTCATATGATGTTCCAAGCACCTGATCCAAAACAGCAAGTATGGGTTTATTATTTAATGGTTACTGAGCAATGACCTGCGTTTCGGTACCCCCCCCCCCGCCGCCGGATTTTATGCTTCTTATTGTCTTTTCCAGCGTCTTCATATCAACCGGTTTTGAAATATGGGCATTCATCCCAGCTGCCAGAGAATGCTGAATATCCTCTGAGAATGCATTGGCGGTCATGGCAATGACCGGAATTGTCTTTGCCAGCTCATGGGAGCTTCTGCGGATTGCCTTTGTTGCCTCATAGCCGTTCATAACAGGCATCTGTATATCCATCAGGATCATATCATAATCACCAGGAACCGACTGTTCAAATGTCTCCAGGACCCTTTTACCATTTTCACAGATCGTACACTCCGCGCCCTCAATCTTTAACAGTTCCGTCAGAATCTCCGCATTCAGCTCATTATCCTCTGCACACAGGAATCTCATTCCTTTCAGGATATTGCCATCCTGCTCTTCTGTTTCTGCCTGTGAAGCCGGAGAAGCAGACCTTTCTTCTGCGATTTTCAGATCCATAAAAACCTCAAAACAGCTTCCCTGTCCCGGTTCACTTTCCACATCAATGGTTCCGCCCATGGAATCAACCAGATTTTTGGTGATCGCCATTCCAAGACCGGTTCCCTGTATCTTATTTGTCAGGGAATTTTCTGCACGGGTGAAGGCATCAAAAATCCTGTCCTTGAAATCTGCCGACATTCCCATACCATTATCGCAGACTAAAAAACGATATTTTGCATAAACAGATGAATTTGATTCACATTCCTCTGCCAGAAGCTGAATTTCTCCGCCTTCCTGTGTATATTTTATTGCATTAGACAGCAGATTACTGAAAATCTGCATCAAATGAACCTGATCCCCATTCACCCACTCATGCCGGATGTTTTCTTTTGTAATTGTAATAGTCTGCTTCTTTTCAGATATCTGAGAACGAAATATAGTATCAAGCTCCTGTATAAAATCCGGAATAGAAAAATCAGAATACTTGAAAACAGTTTTTCCTGCTTCAATCTTACTCATATCCAGAACTTCATTAATGATTCCTAACAGATGCTGTGATGAAGTGTCAATTTTATCCGCATACTCTATTACCTTGCCTTTATCACCGGCATCATGTCTGATCAAAGACGTAATACCAACGATCGCATTCATAGGGGTACGTATATCATGAGACATATTGGCAAGAAAACTGCTCTTTGATCTGTTCGCCTCCTGTGCCACCTGAAAAGCGTCCTCTGCCGCCTGTTTTGCCTGCCGCAGCTTTGTATTCACTGTTTCCAGCTTGGCATTATTTTCCCGCTCCACACGAATCGCTTCCTGCTGGTTTTTACGCATAACAAAAGAAATTCCCAGCATAACACAGACAGCTACGATAACCGTAAAGATAACAATAAATACCATAACAAAATTGACAAGTTTTAATGTATTCGTAGCAACATATTCTGCCGGAACCAGAAAGATAAGTATCCATTCGGCATTTTCCATTCTTTTTAATCCGTAAAAATATTCTGTTCCATCCAGAACTGCATTAGAATAACTGCAGCCTTTTTCTTCCAGTTCCGCCTTTGTTTTGTCAAAGGAAGAATTGTGAAGATACTTCATGTTCTGTAGGACGGAAAATACATTATGACCCTTGATCAGTTCCACCTGATTGCTGTTGAACAGTTTAAATCCATTATCATCCAGTACATACACACTGTTGTTCCCATTATATGCATCGCATTCAAAATAAGGATTCAACTGTTCCATATCCTGAACAATTCCAAAATATAGAATTGTAGTTTTCTTTTCTCCATTCTGAAGATGTATTGGTTCCGGCAGACGATCCAGAAATACCATCTTTGACTGGTTATCTGTCATAGAATCAAAAACAAAACTGATCTTTTCAGGACTTTCTTCAAAGTAATCCAAATCCCGGAAAAGTCCCCTGTTTCCGGATTCTGTATAATATCCACCTTCTGAATCCACTGCCATCAACGTAATCCTCTGCCTGGCATATGCTGATAATTCATATTTCTTTTTCATATGTCTGCAGAGTTCATCTGTAGTCTGTACGTTTGCATCTCTCAGATAATTACATTCTTCTGTTACCCGGTTCCAGTGGGAATCGATCACATCCTCCAGATTTTGAAACATTTGACGGGTAATCTCTTCCATCTGGTTTAATCGTTCTTCATAGATAATATCCTGGATATAAGTATGATACAGAAAAAAGAATGCAAGAAGCATCGCTATACCAGTCATACAGCAACCCAATATTAAGTTCCGGTAATTCTTTGCCTTCTGCATCTTTCTCCTCCGCTTATTTCCATTCAGCGTCTGCTTCACTTAAAGTCTCAAACTGTCCAAAAAACTCTTTTGCCGCATCCATACCCACAATACCACTGTCTGTCACTTCCGTTTCTGATGCCAGTTTTTCACTGATTCCTGAAATTGCGACCTGATAAGTCTTTCCATCCTCCAGTTTCATATCTTCAGGATTTACCAACATATATGGATAATTCTTGCCTGTACCAACTGCATCATAACCTTCTTCATACAATGCCTGAATCTGTTTTCCTGTCAGCCTGATTGTTTTAATCGTCTGTGACCAGCCAGTCGGAAGAATGGTACAGATATCATAGTCTGTAATATTCTTTGCATACAGTTTTCCGCTCACGCCATCATTATTCTGGTTTGTGCCATTTCCACTGATCCATGTTCCAAGGGATATAAGAGCAACGTCACTTCCGGTCGCCTCGGCAAAACATCTGCCCACCAGCTTTGCACAGCTTTCCTGTGAGATTTTCTCTGTGGCTGTTGTGATCACTTCCGGCTGGTTATTTACCACTCTGTCCTGATCCTCATCCAATTGATCTGCCACATCCTTTATTGATGCCTTATCCTGCATGAATTCCAGCATTTTGGTTCCGGTATTTACAATCGTATTTTCCCATCCGGCATAAATAAACGGTGTCGTATTCCCTGCATTGATCATATCTGAAATATCTGCATAGAAGGTGTCATCTGCCTTTGCATCTTTGAAAGGAAGTAGTCCTGCTTTTAATGTGCTGTCCGGATACAGGGCGCTGGTTCCTTCTACCGTAGACAGCACCTTCATGATTTTTAATGCATCTTCAAGTTTCTCAGGATGATTCTCCAGATCTTTATTCAATCCATAATAACGGTTTACATTTAAAATAAATACATTCCTGCTTCCGTCTTCAGACAGGTATGGCATCAGACCAAATTTGTCCGTTGTATCTTCTGCGTCCATAATGCCATTCTGTGGTCCCAATAGAAACAGTGAGTTTCCCTTTATAAAATCATCTCTTGTTTTGCCATCATCTGCCGGATCACTGTTGCTGCAGTCAAGCATCCCAAGGTCTTTCCACTTTTGGATATATTCCATACTTTCCATCATACCTGGTGTATCGCTTACATTTGCCTTTCCTGACAGGTAATCTTTCTGCCACTGCTTTCCAGACATGGTACTAAGGAATCCCGCATCCGCAATATTACATACATACTGAAAGGCTGAACCAGGGTACTGAATCTGTGCCATACATAACGTAACTCCTGCTTCTTTTGCTTTGTCTGCAAGTTCTTCAAGCTCTGTAAAAGATGTTGGCAGCTTCCAGCCATGCTTCTCAAGCAGTGTTTTATTATAGGTGATTCCATAACAGTTGTACAAAGATGGAAGCATATAAAGTGCACCCTCATCGGATACATCTTTCAGACGTGATTCCACATAATTATCTGTAAAATCGTATCCTGAGAGATCAATCATCTTATCACTGACATCCACCACATCCGGCTTATAATAAGTCTGTGTGCAGATGTCCGGAAGATCATCTGCCTCTAACATATTCTGCAGACAGGTTGTTGTATTTGCTCCGCTGTACGGGACTACTTCAAGCTCAATCTCTGGATATGTTTTATGCACTTCTTCTATAAAATTGTCCACTTCCAGATAAGGAGCCATAAAAGTAATTGCTTCGTGCTTCTTTGGTGTTTCATCTGTTTTCCCACACCCTATAAGTCCTGTTGCCGCTATACATGCCAAAATAAGACATGCACTTTGTACTTTTTTGATTTTCATATTTTTCTCTCTTCTCCGATAAAATCATTATGGTTCCGTTTATGAAATAACATCCCTGCTTGCAGGATTCTTCGCCTGCGAAGGGTCACTTCAGCGACATAATTCCCCTCCGTCGCAGTGCGATCCTGCCGGAGGGCTTTTTTATGTTATAGGAACATTACGGAGTAATTTCCTATAACATAAAAAAACACCGTCTCACAGACAGCGCACATCATTTCATGCAACTGGCTGCCATTTTACAGGCCCTGTAGCTTTGCGTCACAGACTTTCATCTGCTTTGCCGATCGTCGTTCTATTACAGATTGTAAATTTGTGCAAAATATTGATTTCATTATACTCCTACATTCCACTGTACACAAGAAAAACCTCGCCGCTTTAACGCTAAAAAAAGAACAGCCGATTATATATTCGAACTGTTCTCCTATAACCTGAAAAACTTTTGTTTAGCGGTTCCCCCGTTTATTATGATTAATTGACTTGAAATTGCATTATTCTCAACAGAATTCGAGAGAAAATTTTCTCTTATCGTAATATACTTCTAACCAAATCAATGTAATTCAGCTTTACCGTTTCATAGGAAATATTGTCAGAAATCAATTTCATAGTTGAATCAGCATAATCATCAGCATAAAAATCTTCTCTTATGAGTTTTTCTGCTACAGCCAGCAGATCAACATCCTCCCTGGCAGACGGGGTTATTTTAATATCCATGCCTGATCTGTGCTTTCTAACATCTGCAAAGAGCCTTTTGAAATCATCATCTATTGAAATATAATTTTTCAGCTTAAAGATATCATATAAGTGTCTGGAATTTCTCGTTGCTCTTCCTACCATATAATAATCACACACAGCAAAAATTTTATCTATAATTGTTCTGGATAGTGCCTGTGTCTTCATCTTAAATGGTTCTAACCCATAGTCTCTCAAAATCTCCGCTTCTTCTGTTGCGAGACAATCAAATATTATACTTGTAATTTCCTTTTCTTCTGTTGGATAAGAATATGACATCAACGCTGTCTCCAGCTTCACATATGGTCGCAGGCCTCTTTTATCTTCTGAGCAAACTGAATCATATAAGAAATCATAGTGATTATAGTCCTTATCACTTTCAATAAACTTCCAATTATCAATTGCTAAGTCTAAATCTTCGCTAATTGGTTGTAATAACTGATATTTGATTTTCTTTCTTCTGGCTTCTCCCAAATGTTCTTCAAATGTAATATCAATATCCTCTGAAAAACGGTCTATAGCATGATAAGCCTTGGAAAGGGATGTTCCACCCTTAAACACCACATCGGGATTTCTCTGTACAAGTTCTTTTAATATCATTGTCACATAATAATCTTTTTCCACGATACTTTCATCTATGCCCGTTCGCTCTGATACCGTTACAATAATATCCCTCAACAATTCCTTATCATCTTTATGCAAATACATCATCCAACCTCAATTCATAATAATATTTAAATATTGCAATCGGAAACTCTCTTATATAACTATCCACGTCTTTTTTTGTGATGCCATGTATCCGCACAAATTGAGATACTTTATCATGAGCCACATCATAGCTTTCATCCAGATACACATCCAGATTCTTTAATAAGTCAAGTAACTGCAGCACATAAACATTTTCTTCATTTACCGGAACCACTGGCTTTCTTACAATGAATGTTCTCTTTCCAATTGGAACTTCTCTTACTTTTGCAGCCATATTGTTGCTGACAATCTCAACTTTATTGGGAACCTGCGTTGAAATTCCCAACTGATTGGCAAATGTATTTCCCGAATAGAAGCCATCTACTTTCCCACCTCTGGAAACATATTTGTATCTGGCAACCGTATCTGCATTTACACCTACACTTGTTTTTAATCGTGATTTCTTAGGCAAATAATAAATGCCGTTCTCATATTTCTGCAGTTTTCCTTCATTGCATAACTTTTTTAACTGCTGGTTTACTGCAGATTTTGTAATTCCCTTAATCACTATATCAGAAAAGAATATAGGCTCTGCTTCCTTATAATTGTTTTTCAAAAATTCATATAGCATAAACCTCTCTCCTTCTATCTAAATATTTGTAACCAGTTAAGTTATTTTTGTTAATTATATTCTATTCTTATTCTTAAGCTCTGTCAATGTTATTTTGATAGCTATTGTTAGTGTATCCAGAGCAAAATAAAACATAAAAAATCTTTCATTCTTTTCTCTGGACAAATAAAAATACGGCATCACACAGACCGGCTCATGTGATACCGTAATATTCTTTCTTATATCTTCAGCACTCGCAATCACAACCTGCAACGATAATAATATGACACACAGAATGATTGCTGTAATTTTTCTTAAAACAACAGCTCCATCTGATCCCCCACTTCAATTCTCGCAGTGACAAGTTCATCCGGTTCTTTTCCTCTTTTATGTTCAGCTTTCAGATACTGCGTACCGCCTCTCAGACTTGCAGCGATCAGATTCAGCACATATATATTGTCAAAACGATTATAGATGGACTCTCCGCCCAGACCGGTAAGGCAGATAAGCTGTGTGTTGCTCTTTTTTGCCATATCCATCAGTGGGATCAGCAGATGGGAGGCATTGGTCTGTGCGAACGGGTTGTCCATGATCAGAACCTTTCCCTCATTTTTATCTGCAAAAATGTCCGTATCATCCCGTCTCATATAATACAGAAGGCTGGACAGGATTACAAATGCAGACAGGAATCCTTCTCCGCCTGAGTTTCTGGAAACCTCTTTCCATGTAATCGGATATTCCCTCCGAAGGATCGGCTACAGTGTATTCAGCCGATTATCTGCAGTATAGCCTTCAGAAGATCCCCCTGAAGATAATAGGTCGTCTCAAAATGAAGATATGATAACGATACTTTATCCCACAACAATAAGATCTTTGGCGGGAATTCTTCATCCCCATCCCAGAACTGAAGCAACACAGAGAAATCCGGAAGAACAGGCATTTCAAATGTCAGATCTGCCCCTGCCAGACGCTTCGTCTGCTTTCCTCCCAGACAGATACAGGCCTGCTTTACCTCTTCCACTTTGCCGGAAAATGCTCTTGCATACTTTTCCACAAAAGGATCTGTTGACGGACTGCTTCCGGCAGTTACAAACCTGCCCACAGGCTGCCACTGTCCGGTAAGAGGAGGCAGTATCTCCTGCCCGGAACAGCAGAGAAAATCATAGATTGTCATAACAACTGTATATTCTCTGCAGTCCGTCCATTCTTCGCCTGCGACATATTCAATAGCACCGTTTCTGCGATTGATCCGATATTCTGTTCCGATATATTTCAAATACAGGTATTCTTCATCGTATTTCAAACCATATTTCTCTATCAGCTTATCCTGATCATATTTTAAAAACAACTCTCTTCCTGTATATACCTGTTTTTCATAATTATCCATAATATACTATTCCATTTCTTATTTTAATCGAATCAAGTAAGTCCCCTGCGGAGGTTGCGAAAAGCAATTATTCGTTATACCAGACATAAATACAGGAAGTATGCAACATAACACAACAGCATAACCACACCACAGGGTTTTCTTAATTCTTTATGTCTGAATGTACCAATCCAGAGTATTGCTCCACACAGGACTGCAACTACAGTATCAATAAAAAATTTACTCTCAAACGGCACAGTACAGATGAGTGCTGTTGTACCGATAACAAACAAAATATTAAAAATATTGCTTCCGACTATATTTCCAATGGCAATTCCTGCATTTCCTCTTCTGGCTGCTGTTACTGATGTGACAAGTTCCGGAAGAGATGTTCCCAGTGCAACAATTGTCAACCCGATAAATCTCTCACTCATGCCAAAATAACGGGCAATCTCCGTTGCTCCGCTGACTGCAAAATCACTGCCCTTTACGACCAGAATTCCACCGATTACCATCAGGAGCATACATTTCCATACCGGAATATCCTTTGCTTCTGCTTCTTCCTGATTGTTCCCTTTCTTTGCCATCACAAACAGATATCCCAGATATATCAGAAACAGTATCCAGAAAATCACACCTTCAATAAAAGTCACCTCTGAACCTGTGATACCAAAGATCAGCAAAACAATTGTTATCACTGTCATAAACGGAATTTCGTAAAGAAGAGTGCATCTTTGAATTGCTACATTCGTAATTACTGCTGTAATTCCCAGGATGATCAAAATATTCAGGATATTGCTTCCGACTACATTTCCAATGGTAATACCTGCATTCTTATTCATTGCAGCAGTAATACTGACTGCTGCCTCCGGCATGCTGGTTCCCATTGCTACGATGGTTAATCCAATGATCAGCTGCGGAATTCCCAGCTTTTTCGCAATACTGGCTGCACCCTCCACAAACCAGTCTGCACCTTTCACCAGAAACAAAAAACCTGCCAGCAAAATAATAACCTGTAAAAACATCATTTATACCTCTCTTTCTTTTATTACGTACTCACAAAATCAAATATAAAAAGATTCCGGGAATACATTTATTTTGCAGTAGGTATAAAAAAAGAGACTCCTACTGCATTCACAGTAAAAGTCTCGCAATTTCATCACTTTCCGAGTTATATGTTTCAATAACTGTCTTGACGAAGAAGTGAACCGAATCCACTCGGCAAGCTACTCCCTTTTCACAGGTATATTCTAACAGACTGTCTTTTAAAAATCAATTATTTTTATCATAAGATTCTCCATAATCCATAACATAAAAAGAAGCTTCGTTACTGCGAACGGAGTGAACAGTAATGTAGCCGCCTCTCTGTGTCAGAATCTGCATCAGAAATCTGCAGTATTTAAAATTTCCTGGGGTATATATCTGTCCTTATCCAGAACAGCTTCCATTTTTTTGACCATTATTTCATCAAAACAGGAGAAAAATTGTGTACTGATATTTCTGTTCTGATGCTCCTTTGTCTCCGGAAGTTCAGTTATCTGTTCTGCTTTTCCAAGCATAGCCTGATATGCCGGCACAAAAGGAATAATTTTCCATCTGCTGCGAAATTTTTCTGCCAGATTTTCGTATATACCGATGCCCTCATAATCCAGATCCCCGAAATAATAAATTGTATTCTTCGGATGTTTCATATAGGGTTCCGCACACAGGTCAAAATCCTGAAAGGAACGGATAATACCTTTTCCTGCACCATAAATCAGGGTTCCGATTTCTGCACCAAAAATTTCCGTATGTCCATTCAGCAGGTAATTGCGCATACTGAAAAAAGGGTCTTTATTTTCCAGAATCAGGATATTCTGCGGCGTATTTCTTGTATGTGTATAATATGAAAGAGGCTCTGTTGTCCTGTATACATTCAGAGCCTCCACATTGAGTCCGCAGCGTTTCAAAATCTTCTTTCCCTGCTCTCTGTCCAGAAATTTCTCTCTGTGCCATATTTCAAAGCTTCTTTCATTCAGCGATTCCGGTGTCAGTAATGCATCTGTATGTTTTTTCAGATATTCGTTCAGCATAAGTACCCAGATTCGGTCTTTCTCATACATATCCGGATGCGCCAGATAATAATCCACGGAAAGCATAGTAGAAAAGGTATATTTTATTTCTTCTATATAATTGCTGTAATCCTTCTGTTCTTCTACCATCCAGTATTCGCGATAAAGCGCCGGCTTCTTGCCATTGCTCTTAGAAACCTTCACAGGTTTTATCTGACCTTTTTCCAGTAATTTCATTATGTATTCATACTGTTCCTGATAGTCAAGATTCTGTCTGGTATGAAGAAGGTCATCCAGCGATATTCGTTTCATTGATAAATTCCTCCAGAGCGGGTGAATATTCCTCCCCCCCTTAACTTATTGCTTTTCGCAACCTCTGCAGGGGACTTACTTATAGCAATTCCATATGGAATTACTATAAGTCGGTTAATATAAATTTACTTGTTTGTCTATGAGTTTTTCCCCTTCATACTGCAATTTTAAAGAAAAAAAATGCTCATCTCCTGAAAGAAGCAAATCCAGAAAAACTCTGTCACCTTCCCATGTGGGAAGTGTCGGCACAACAGCTTTATCTATCCAGTAAAGTTCTCCTTCATTGCATTCTGTTAATTCACCGATATATTCGTTGGCTGTAAATACACACATAAGCTCCGGTTCACATTTATCACATATAAATGTAACCAGACCTCGAAGTTTATAAGATGTCAGCGTTAATCCTGTTTCTTCTTTCACTTCACGTAAAAGACATTCCTCCGGGGATTCCTGGCCCTCTGCATGCCCGCCAACTCCAATCCACTTTCCCTCATTTATGTCATTATGCTTTTTTACCCTGTGAAGCATCAGATATTTGCCATTATTTTCTATATAGCATAAAGTCGTTATTGTCATTCTTACACTTCCTTAAACAAAATTACCATGCCAAATGTTCTGAGTACCGGGCAACGACACATCCCTGTTGCCAGACAAAACAAACTACTGCAGTGCTGCACGCTTTACCTGGGTCAGTGCTTTTGACACTGCAGGTACTGAAATGATGATCACCGTGATAATGCCCTCTGCCAACAGATAGCTGTAATTGTATAAGATCGGATATACGGCTGTCAGAGATTTCGGGAAATTGTCCGGCATATAGCTCATCCAATAAAGATAACCGCCCAGAGAGTGAAAAGCTCCTCTGGCAATTACAGCTATTATGTATCCTTTCAGAAGTCCATGACTCTGTTTTGCAAATAGTCCTGCCAGTCCAAGTGCCGCAAATGCAAGTATGTAATCACAGCACACCTGAAAAAATGAAAGTATATAAGGCTCCTGGATAAACTGCAGGATTCCGTAAGCAAACCCAGCCATAATACCTGTTCCAACCCCATACCAGTTTGCGATCAGAACAATAAAAAGCATACTGCAAAGAGTGACGCTTCCTCCCCACGGCAGTTTGAAGATTTTCAGATAAGACGTAATAAAAGCAAGTGCAATAGCTACGGCACAGAATACCAGTTGTCTTGTGGTAAGCTTTTTCTTGTCTGAATTCTTCCCTGCAAAATAAATCGCCAGGAAAAACAAAATGATTCCGGCAATAACTGTGATCACATATCCGGCAGTTGTAAGTCCGCCATCAGCAGTTACCATAAAACCAAACATAAAATGACCTCCCTCTTGTTATTAATTTTTGTGTAGTTGATTTTATCTGTTGTTCAGATACTAATTTATTATAAGGATTTTATCATTCTTCGTCAATTATTCGTCGCTTACGTTTTTAATTTATTCGCTATTCTTTACAGCCTTATTTTAAACTTTTTACTCAACAGAAAAACCCCGGAAACCTTGCGGTTCCGGGGTATCTTACGTTTGGACACAATGTACCTTACGGTACTCAATATATATAATTTAAGATGTTATGCTAAAATTATTCGATAACTGTAGCAACACGTCCTGATCCAACAGTACGTCCACCTTCACGATATCAGACCGATGTATTGCGGTGTGCAAATGGTGATTTTTCGTGTGATTTGTGTGGGGAAATCCAGATTTTCCATTGTGTCCGTGTGGTTTTGGGGGATTTTGTTATCATGGTGTTATCACTGCATTTTTAGTTTTTCTGGCATATTTTTTCTCACATTCGTAATCTCTTTATTTAAATCTTTTATATATTCTTTACACACATCTATATATAATCCTGTTTTATATTCTGGATTTTCCAAAAACTGTAATTCAACGGGATATTTTGTAATCTCCGTAAGTAACTTTACAAATATGCTTTTCAAATTATTTTGGCTTTCATCATCATTAAGGCATACTTCTGCAACTTCTTCAAAGCCAAATACTAAATAATCTTTATTTTCTCTTTTCTCCAAATGTACATTAATCGCTTTGCTTTCCTGATTCATAAATATCCTTCCTATCATAAAATGCAGTTTTACCGCCCTCAAGAGTATGCATACTTTCTTGAGTCCAGTTTTTAGTGTCTGTTTCATCATCTATATTTCTAAGTTCATCATAAAAAGGATTACCAACATACGTTTTATATATTCCATTCTCATGAGTTCTTAGTATACTAATATACGGAAGCGTACCAACAGCAATATTAGCATTATGTGTTGCTATAATTACTGTTTTTCTCCGTTTTGCAAGATCAGTTAACTTCGGAAGTATATTAGAAGTTATATATGAATTTCCCATTCCCAGTTCTGGTTCATCCAAAATATATACATCACTTTCTGAATCCAATAACTTTTGCATCAGTAGAATTCCTCGTTCTCCATTAGATGGTCTGTAAATTTCTCCATTTTCTAATGCCGTTTCTTTAGATACCCCTATAAAAGCTCCTATATCTTTAATTCCATCATCATAGAATTCTTGAAACTTTGATACTTCTTCCGATATATTCTCTTCCAGGACAGCTTTCTTTATCCCATCTATTACAAGTTTACAATTTCTTAATACAGTTATTCCCTGTTTAAATTCATCTGTACGTGATTCTTTGGTTAACATTCTGTATCGTGTTTGAATATATATATCACCTTTTTCCTCAAGGTTTCCCAAATATTCTTTTTCAACCTTATCCTCTACAGAAAACGTACTACATATTTCCTCGACATTTTCAAACAACTTAAAACGTCCCATAGCGAAATCATAAAACCCTACACTGCTAGGTTTTGATATCGTATCAGAACATTTGTCCGCTATTGCTTTTATCTTATCAATGCTCCAATTTGTAAGCTTAATACTTTTATCACTGTTCCACTTTTGCATTTTTGCATCATTGATATTTTCACATAATTTTCCCAATAACAGCATTAAAGTTGTACGTTCTTGCTCATCCAAATATTTTTCTATATCAATTTTTTCAAATGTAGACTCTGTAAATTCTTTCAAATATTTATAGTCAGATTCAAGTTTTCGGTCACGCACTCCCTCCTCTATATGTACACTCTCTGTTATTTTCATTCTCCCTTTATTTTTATTGTTATCTTTTGTTTCCATCCAACTTATATATTTTTCAAAAGACGTTGGTAATTCTTCTTTCCAGTTATAAACATCAATAAACTGTTGCCTCATACTATCCAATTGAAGCTTATCAGGTGTGGCTATTATATCATTAACTTTTAACATTTTCGAAAAATCTGAATCTTTCTCATTGCCTTTGTAACTTTCCATTGCAATTCCATTTTCAATATAATATTTTTTTAAAGATTCAAGGATTTCTGTTTTTCCCGTTCCCTTCTGCCCGAAAATAATATTAATATCTTCATAAAAAGGTAATTTAAAGTTTACTTTTTTATATGGCGATACAGGAATCTCTTTTTTTCGTTTTTGATTGAGCAAGGTATCTATGATTTGTACATCTTTTTTTGCTAACAAGCAAAATTGTTCAAATGTTTGTACTGGCAGTCTTATATCTGCAAACTTGCTGGTTTCATACTTATTCCAATCCTGCACATCACTTCCTATAATAACACTATAATCAAAATTGGAAAAAACGCCAAGGCTTCGATAATCAGACGTTTCCTTAAATAGTCGGCTAGAATCGGGTAATAATTCCCCTAATTCCTGAATATCCTCATCTGACAGTTTAGGTTCTTTATGAAAATGTGGTATATAAATGCAATCACATTTCCCTAACGTTTCATATACTTTTTTCACACCAATTTGAAATGTATTTACATCTTCATCGTTAACCAATTCCTGTACTTGAGTATTAAACAGTTCAACATTTTTAGGATTAGCGATTACAATCAAATGTCCTCTTTTACAATTTCCCTTTTGATCTGCCTTTCCTATAATATCAAGTTCTACCCCTGGCCAAATATCACAATATCCTTCTGTGACATCTTTAAATTCTTTGTATTGCATATAATCAAATTGATTATGATTTGTTATTGCAATAATTTTAACCTCCGCTTCAATAACCTTCTGAAAAAATTTATCCTTGGTAACATTTCTTGTATAAGCATCGCCTGTTTTTACCTTCTTCGTATGACAATGTAAATCGATTCTCATAATTGCCTCCCCATCTCAGTTGTAAAAGTGGGTTAATCTATAACCATACCCCATTCATTCCAAAATCCACCATTTTTTAATCTATATATATTTTCTTGTGTTTCTTCAGACAATATACTCCATTCCCATGGTCTAGAATATCCGCTACCGCTACCAGAAATATTTAATTTTCTCATGTAAGTTACAATATCTCTTACACTTGGATATCGCCACGCAATATTTTGAAGCAGATCAAAAACACATGAACCTACAGGAGTAAAAAATTCTTCTTTATTATCCGATGCTATGTACCCACTCATAACATAATTTCCCTTTAGACCTTTTCCGTTATCATAATTTGGCACTATCATCTTTTGAGATTTCCATACCCCTAAATCAGCAACACATATAATATCTGGAATCTCTCTAGGATGTGTAACACATTTTTCATCATATTCCCAAATGGCCTTTTCAATATTTTCTTTCGGATTCGAATTTTCCTTTTTCCATTCGTGTGAATGCGCTAATAATCCGTAGTAAATTTTGCTTTGTAAGTCTTTTCTCGGCGTTCCATTCTCATTAATAGCTAATTTTTCTATCTTCTTTGAATGCTCTATAAATTCGCCAATATGTTTACGTCTTAATGTAGTTTTACATTCAAATGCAGCCACTACTCCTCCAGATAAATATTCCTTGCAATTCAACAAACTTTTAGGATAATCTGGTGATAAAACAATCACATCCACTTGCGGACTTGTTTCCCCTGAATCACTTAATATCCTTCCCTTTGTAACTATTTGAAAATAAGGTGGAATCCAAGATTCCAAAAGTTCTTTCCAGTTTTCTTCTCCTTGATCCCCTGCAGTTCCTGGATCTTCATTCACTCTTCTACAAATTCTTGTGTATTCATCCGAAATATTACTATTTGCCTTTTTAAAAAAATCAAATAAATCATGTGTCGAAGTGCTCATGTTCATTCCCCACCATTCTTTATATGCCTATTTTAACCGTTTCACATATTCATAAATCCGTTTCAGCATTCCATCTTTATTTTCTCCTAATTCTCCACGGATTTTATCACCAAATCCCATATATGTATTGAATCCAAGCATATATACAGCCATTGCCATAGACAGCTCTCCGTTTTCATCACCATACAATGATGCCACTTTTCTCAATTCATCAATAACCGTATCATGTGGTACTTCAACACCGCCTTCTTCATTTACAACAGAATTGATTACCTCCGGCAATGCCATACACATCTTATAAAATGCATCTTCTTCGCCAGTGAGAATTGCATAAAACTGATCCATGCTCACACGGCGAATCAATCTATGCTGTACATTTTTCCCATCAACTTTTGTTGACCATTTTATATTCTGTGATTTCTTTGCAATTGCTTCAACTAACAGACACGCACAATCATCGTCTTCCAGAATCTGTCCTTGCATTTTTATATATGTTTTTGCGGAAGATGCAGAATTCATAGTATTGTGTTTGTTTTTCATTTCCACATATATTGTATGTACAATATCTCCATCTGGCATTTGTATTCCATCGGGATTTCTGTAAATAACATCCCAGCCTGCCTGCGGGACTTCGCAGCCTTTGAAATAGGAAAAAATATTCTGATGAAAATATCCTATATCATTATTATTAGACTTATCTCTCTGCCGGAAAATTTCATTATTTACAATTTCTTCCCAGCTTGTACGATACACCGATTTATCAAAAATCAGCTTGATCGGATCAATCAGGTTACTATTGAACCGCTTCAAATCATACGATTCCAGTTTTTCTCCATATTTCATAATCGTTGCACGCACATGCTTCTTAAAATCTTCTTCTGATATAAAATCTAAATTCCACGCCATTTATTTTACCCCCTCTAATGATTTATGTATCTCTAATCCAATTTCATATGCTAAATTGACAGGAACAGCATTTCCAACCTGTTTATACTGAGATTGAACACTTCCACAAAATTGCCATTCATCTGGAAATGTTTGACATCTTGCATTCTCACGTACCGTAAACGGTCTTGCTTCCAATGGATGACATCTTTCTGTTTGCTTCTGAGACGGTGAAGTCAATACCGTCAATGACGGTTCATCCAAGCTCATTCTCCTAAGAATTCCTGTTCTTCCACCTTCCATATCCCAGCAACTTTTCATATATGCTTTTGCAATCTCCGGATCAATATCTCTCCAATATCCTCCAGGTGGAACTAATTCAAATATTTTCCTTTTATTTTCTCCATATGGTACCCCTGGTCCTTCTGGACAATCCAACAAAACATCTCTCAAAACAGGCTTATAATCATGTTCTTTTGGAAATGAGAATGAAACTTTTCCCACTAAATCATTTCTAATTCCAACAGTGATTAGTCTCTCTCTTTTCTGCGGCACACCAAAATCCCACGCATTTAAAATCTTTTTCTGAATGGTATATCCCGCCTGTTCAAAAATATTTGTTATTGTTGCATATGTTCTTCCCTTATCATGAGTCAGCAATCCTCGAACATTTTCAAATAAAAACATCTTTGGCTGTAGTTTTTGTAAAAAAGTTGCATAGTGATAAAAAAGTGTTCCTCTTGCATCTTCAAGTCCTAATCTTTTTCCAGCATAAGAAAAAGCCTGACACGGTGCTCCTCCCGATAATAAATCCAGTTCTCCTTTTTTTATACCAAAATAATCTTCCAAATCCAAACAAGATATATTAGCTATATCATCATGAATAATTCTCCAGTTCGGCCTATTGGTTTTCAAAGATTCTGCCGCATCTTTATCAAACTCTATTAGTCCCAATGGTTCAAATCCAGCTTTTTCTATCCCCAAAGCCAAACCGCCAGCTCCAGCAAACAGTTCTATGGTTGTAAATGAATCGCTATCGATTTGTGGTGATTTTTCTTTTTTTATCTCTACAACATCTTCTATCTTGCAATTTAATGTAAAACATATTTTTTCTATTGATTCAAATGAAACTGGCTCATTCTTTCCTAATCGAGCTAATACATTAAAACTTATTCCTGACGCTTCCTTCAATTCTGTGCGGTTCATTTTTTTATCTATCAGTAATTTCCATAATTTGTCATAACAAATCGCCATTAAAATTCCTCCAAAATCAAAAATAGTATAACTCATATTTTACCATATACCACAATTAGCAACAAGCAATTTTCTCACCATATCGTTAGATTTCCTCTTGTATGTTTCTTATCCCCTTTGCTATTTCTTCTGTTTTTTGATAATATATTTTCATCAGTTCAGGCAGAAAGAAGGTACCTATATGTCACGTGATTCCGCTACTGTTTCAAACAATATGCGTAAGATCCACAGTAAAGATACTTCCATAGAACTATTGCTCCGAAAAGCTCTATGGAACAAAGGTTATCGCTATCGAAAAAATTATAAAGCTCTCCCTGGTTCTCCTGATATTGTTCTTACCAAATACAAAATTGCTATTTTTTGCGATAGTGAATTTTTTCATGGAAAGGATTGGGAAATTCTCAAGCTCCGACTTGAAAAGGGGAAAAATCCAGACTTTTGGATCACAAAAATCGAGCGAAACCGTAATCGGGATTATGAAAATGATAAAAAACTTCTATTCCTAGGTTATACTGTTCTTCACTTCTGGGGGCAAGATATTTCCAAACATACAGACGAATGTTTGCAAGCCATTGAAGAAGCCATTTGGGATACAAAATTTTCTGATGTAGCAACTGATTATGATATATCCGAAGAATAACCTATACATGAGACTGTCCACAACACCAGCAAACAGCCTGGTATCAAAAGCGAAAATTATATATTCTGCTATCACAAGCGGTTGTCAGGATACTCTCCCGACAACCTTTTTCCCATACTGTTCGTTATTTTCTTCTGTCCTTTTATATATTTCCAGGCAACAGAAAAACCCCGGAAACCTTACGGTTCCGGGATATCTTACGCTTGGACACAATGTATCTTTCGGTACTCTATTTATATAATTTAAGATATTATGCTAAAATTATTTGATAACTGTGTCCTAATCCTACGGTACGTCTACTTTCACGATACTTTAATTCCGTTTTCTCTCTAGGATACAGTAAAAAACGGCTAATTTGCACTATTTATTTGACTGATTTCTTGGCAACAGAGTATGCTCAAAAAGATTCTCTTCTACAGCTAACAGCTACTTCTCTACCAACTTTATATTGCCCTGCAATTTTTAACTGTTATAATCGAAACACGGGCGCTCGTTTAGCAACGACCGAAACAGAGTGTAGACCTGTGACCCTCTGATTACATAGAAACCTGTAAAGAAATCCAGTGGAAAGGAGGGATAAGCCAATGAGTATTATTGACCTCATAGCAGTAGTGAGCTTCGGCTTAACCTGCTTTAGTATCGGATATACATTAGGAAAAGATAATCATAAACCACAAAAATAACCGCCCTGGTCTGGTAAACTAAGCGGTTATCTTTGATATCTTAATAGTAAAACGGACTAACCGTCTATCGGTAGCACTCTTTTTCTATAATCATATTAGCACGCATCTGTGGAAATGTCAAAAATTTTCTTCTTTCTCAACTATATCTATTTCCATACATTTTTACAACCTATTTCAAGTGTTCCTCAAAAATTAATTCGAGTTCCTCATTCCCTCTCAAGAATTCATACTCTTTCTTATTTTCAATTTCCGAATACAATTCACGAACAAAATTTTTTCCAACTCCCGAAAAGGCTTTTCCCTGTGCAGTATCTTCATACCTGTAATACAAAGGGGATTGTGTCATCTTCCAAGGCTTCTGTGATTCACTTAATAATTGCTTAATTAACTGAACACATTTTTCTACATCTTTTCGATATCCAGCAATCAGCAGATATGGCACAGTGTTGCCGTAATTCCATAGTCCAAACAACGATATCATGTGATCTGTAATCTCAGCAATTCTCTCTGCTTTATCATGATTTCCTGTTTCTTCTTCCATTTCAATTAACTTATACAAGTAGCTTTGAATATTGACAACTGCCTGTAGCAGTTTCCCTTCCAGGAATAACGCAGCAGTGTCTGTTCCTTCCTGATGTGCTAATACACTTGTTTTCATAATCGTTGCATCAATTACAGTATCAGGAATTTTTTTCAAAAGGGCATTTGCTTCTTCATATTTCTCCATTTGGACATATTTTGTTGCAAGTATAAAAACGCTTGAATTTCTCACTCTTTCATCCTGACTATCTGCTGTTCGTTCCAGCCACTCAATAATAGCTGTATTATATTCCATTCGTTCTTCGCCATTAAGATCTGACAAAGTCAAAGATCCGTTCAGAACGGTTGCGATCGTATATATTAATAAGTCGCAATGAGGATACTCCTGTATTTTACAAGATGCCATCTCGAAAGCCTCTGTAAAGCTGTCCAATGAAACTTCCGAAAGTTCATTCACAAATTGTCCAATCTCTTTTTCGGTCAATTCTTCACGAAACGAAAACAATTCATTCATATCAATTTTCAATAGTCGTGCCAAAGCTGGAAGTAATGAGATATCGGGATATGTATTTCCCTTTTCCCATTTATTTACCGCAGGAGTAGAAACACCCAGATAATTTGCCACCTGTTCTTGTGTTAATCCCGCAGTTTTTCGATAGTTTTTTATCTGCTCACCAATACGCATTGTTCACACCTCCTGTCCTTATTTCCATTATAGCGTTCCCAATACATGTTTACAATTGAGCCTTTGTTTACTTATTACTTTCTTTTTTTAACTTTCAATTAATTTTCTCTAATATTTATATCATCAGCAACAAACTGCCCACAAGTTTAAGAACGGGCTACTAACCCTCAAACAACCGTGTATTACATTGCATCAACTAAACCAACCTTGTTATCCTGAATCACCACTCCTTCATCTTCGCTTCATGCCTATTTTTCATAATTTGCAACTGGTATATAATGACAGGGATTAGAAAAATCACAGCAACTATGCCTAAAATAACAGACCGATTTACGGTAGCAAATGCCGCGAGCATAAGCATTAATAAAAGCCAGGGATTTCGCAAATTACTGTAATAATTTGCCCTATCTTCATGGGACGTATGAAGGTCAAAAGGTTTTCCATCATTTTCTTTTTCTACAATCAGCAATTCCCTGTTAAATGTTGTAGTGTTTGTTGCAACACGACCGCCAATTTCAGCCCACGGACGCCAGCGAACTTTACCAACAGAATAATTAAGATTGATATTTTTATAGAATACGGAATATCCCATTTCTTCCAAGAAATCATGGTAATCTTCAGCATTAGCTTTTGATTTTTGTCCTATAAACTCCACGCAATATTGAACTTGACCTGGCTTACATTTTTCAAATTCATAGAGTAATTTTCCCGTTCGAATAAGGCGATAACCTTTTTCAGCCATCTTATTCAGCCAGTTTTTCTGTACCGTCAATAGCCCACCAAAAAAACGATAACACTTTTTGCTCATAGTGTACCTCCTACAATTCCGCTTGCAATATCTACAAGTTCACGAAGTCTGATAAGTTCTTTTTCAGCTATCTCCTTTCCTTTTACAGTGATAAGATACTCTTTTTTTCTACCTTCACTATCTCCAAAAAGCTCAATCCACCCCTTTTCCTGCATTGAATTTAATGCACCATATAAAGTGCCTGCTCCCAATGAAAGCCGCCCACCTGTTTTTTCTTCAATGAACTGCATGACAGCATATCCGTGTTTAGGTGAATAGAGTGAAAGCAAAATATAGAATGTCACTTCTGTGAGTGCACCACTTTTCACATTATCCCTCATAGCATTCCCTCCTTATTACGGTTACTGTAATAACTATATCAGTAACCGTAATAAAAATCAAGAGATGTGAAATAAATCTTAATAAGCCGGATAGTATTATGCTTTTCCTGTTCAGTCCTTTACAAACAATACTTATACATAAAGTATTTCTCTTCCAGTCAACAACAAATATTGATATTTTGCTAATCTGTGTTCCTTCAGAAACTGTTTCCTCAGCATTCCATATTTCCCATATATCGGTTCTTCTTCATTCAGTGCCAAATCTGGCAAATAATAATCTCCATGCAAAGTATAGCTTAATCCGTTCTTTTCATCATAAATGTGTTTTTCCATAATCTTATCTCTCCATTTCTCTGTTTTTTGATTTAGTTTTCTTACGTTGCTGATTCTCCATCTCGCTCTTTTTCATTCCCCATACCAATCTTTCATGAATATTTCCCTTCGGCATTTGCTCCATCCATCGCTTTTCTTCCAGAGTTTTCTCATTTTGAATATCCTGCTGTACTGCAGCATCTACAGTTTCTATTCCCAGAACACGCACAACACAATCATACCTATAAGAAACACCTTGTAATATATCTTTTTCTTCTGACAATTTCTGATTGTCTTTACGCATATCATTCAGTTCGCTCTGAATACCATTATATTTCTGTTTCAGCTTTTGATATTTTCCCTTCCAATTTTCCACCTCTTTCATAAGTTCTTTAACCTGAGCCGCCATTGCAGCAACCTTATTCTTTAATCGAATAAACAGCGGTTTAATTTTTTTATCCCGATAAGTTACTGCCCGTTCCAACGTGCCTGCTTCCGGCAATAGCGTTTTAACCGTTCCATATTCTTTGATTTCTTTGCTCACATTATCCATAATCGGCTGTAGCTGTTCTCTGCGATCTTCCAGGCTTTTTAATTCTTTTTCTGCGTTTCCTGCCTTTTGTTCTGCTTCTTGCTTCGCCTTGATTGCCTGTTCCTTATCGTCTTTTAAAACCTGAATATCTACTCTGGATTCTGCAATTTGTGCTGTCAATTCTTCATTTTCTGCTGTTAGATACTCTTTCTCTTGTTCCAATTTCTGTACTTCCTTTTTACGCTCTTTTTTCTTAAAATTGTAAACATCCAGATGTTCCTCATGAGTACCTTTCTGTTCCCATTCAATTCCATATTGCTTTGCAATCTCTGCCAGAACTTCTTTTTCATGATTTATCCACTGATTCAGTTCTGTATCATGCTTATTTCCACCTTGAAATCCAGGACTTTTTAATGCCTGTTTCATCGAAACCCTTGTATCCATTCCTTTGCCTTTCCACCCCGTCACATAAGGAATAAAATCAATATGCAGATGTGGAGTAGCCTCATCCTGGTGCAGATAACAGCAAAATATCCGAAGTGTCGGATTTCGTTTCTGGAAATCTTTCACATACCCGTTCAGTACCTTTACAGCCAAATCTCCCTCATCTGTTCCAACAGCCATATCTTCTCGGTTTCCAATCTGGAAAATCACTTCATGGAACAGCTTTTCCTGTTTCCCTTGGCGAATCTTTTCATAATAATTTGTAATCTGCCGATCTTTTCTTTTCCCGACATTATACCGTTCTACAGCTTCATCAAACAGCTCTTTATGTAGCCAGATTATTTTTAATCTGAACCACTGCTCTTAAATCCGATTCTCCCTCTATTCTTCCTACCAGTAATACGCTTCTGGCTACCGCAAAAAAGTCAATCGAACCCATTCCTCTATGTGCAGCTTTATTTCCCCCAGCTTTATTCATGTGTCCGATTAATAAAATTGCACATTTATACTTTTCTGCCAGCAAGCTCAATCTTTTTGTCATATCCCTTGCTTCATTTGCCCGGTTCATATCCATTGTTCCTCCAAGGTATGCCTGAATCGGATCTAAAATAAGCACTCTCGCACCAGTCTGTTTGATAGCAGATTCCAGTCTCTCATCAATCATGAATCCAATGAACTCCGGTATGAACTGGATATAAATAATAAACTTCCCGGTGATATAGAAACAGAAACACAGAAATGGTATGCCGGACTTCGCTTTTATGGAAATAATCCGGAACATTCTTTAAACGCAGATATGTGTAAGAAAGAGAATCCACTGGAAAGGAGGGCTAAGCCAATGAGTATTGTGGACTTTATTGCAGTCGTGAGCTTCGGCATCACCTGCTTTTGTGCCGGATACACATTCGGCAAAGATAATAACAAGACACAAAAAAACCGCCCCAGCCTCGCAAACTGAACGGTTATTTTTAATCAATTAAGTATGTGGACTAACCGTCTATCGGTAGCACTCTTTTTCTATAATCATATTAGCACGCATGTGTGAAAATGTCAAAAATTTTCTTCATTCTTGGTTATTAATCTCCTTGATCAACTGTACTGCCTTCTCTGCATCATCGGTTTTCACGAATATATCCACACCATATATTCCAAATCCAGGTGCCCCATGCATTGCAACATTCGCACCTGCTTCCTGTGAAAAAGCTGCTATTCCATTTTGCTTTAACATTTCTACAAGTTGTTCTGTCTCTACTATATTCTGTGCATTATAAATTTTTGTCCATTCTACCTTAGATAGGGAAGTTTCCTTTTTCTCCTGAACATTTAACGAATTCTGGTTTCTTTTTCGATTAATAAATGCCAAGAGCCTAAGAATAATAAATGCCACAATAATAATGCCAATCAGAAATCCCAATGCTAATCGTGTTACCTGTGTTTCTGTAGCTCCCATTCTAAATAAGCATACACCATAGATGACGGTAAAAATTCCTGCAAATATCACACTGGTGAGAAAATCTCTCCATATAGTAGCACTTTTTGGCAAACATTTATCCCATATTCCATTATACACCATAATAGAGGCGTACAGGATTCCTCCTACCAAAGCAGTTGCTGTCTCTCCTAAAACCAAGCGAATATCCACAGTTAATAACATCTGAATAATAATCGCTAACACACTAATCACAAACATTGATGCGAATGCAAGATTTCCAGCCTTTAATGCTTTTTGTTTCACCCATCCTTCATACACCACAACTTTGTCCAGTGTTTCTTTCATCTCTTTATTCATAGTCTGGCTCCTTTCTCCATCCAGGAGCTCTCTCATCTCAACATCGTAATATTCAGCAAGTTGAACAAGTATACTGAGATCTGGCATATTTATTCCTGTTTCCCATCTGGAAACTGTTCTTGCAGATACCTCAAACTTCTCGGCAAGCTGCTCTTGCGTAAGATTCTTTTCTTTACGACATTGCTTTAAAAAAGCTCCAATCTTTTTTGTGTCCATGTCTCTACCTCTCTTCCACTTACAGCTTACCAATATGTACCCAAATTACCACGACATAAAACGAGAATCCGCTAATTTTCAACCGGACATCGTATGTCTAAAACAAATAAACGGTATTTTCACCCCAAAAGCATTCTATTCCTCTATAAATTAACCTTCTCTTTTATGTCTATCCATAAGCAGCAGAATAAACATAACAAACCATATCACCCATGCAATTAAACAACCAGTTCCTATATGCCAAATATCTATAATCATTCCAGCAATAAAAGGAATTGACATAAACATCATTCTCTTCCCATATGCCTTACACATAGCATTTTCATCATATTTTTTTCGTTCTTCTGCTGATTTCATATTATAACCAGACAAGAATTTGGATGCTTGTCCTTTTGACCTATAAAACCATATTCCAAATAAAAGCATAATCACTGCCATTGCAAAGTCAAAAATAATATAGAACATATAATGCTTCCTTTCAGTCGATTCCACAAACTTGAAGTTATTGATCTTCTGAATCCAATCCAAGTTCTTTCAACTCTTTTTCGTTTTGGATATCTTCATCAGTTTTCTTTCCAGTGATAGCACTGTAGGCTTCTTTGATGCCATTTTTCACTGCCCATTTGATAACGAAATACAGTGCAATCAAAATAACAATTGCGGTTCCTCCGCTTATACCTAATTCATTCCACATAATTCAATCCTCCAAATTTCGATTTTCATTTTCGCCAATTGGAAGTTAGCTATTTTTTCATTCCTTGCTTTGTAAAATGCTTATGCAACAAAAATTCTGTCGGAATAATTGTAAGCACCATAATTCCTAATTGTAAAAACACCAAATAAACAGAAATCATTTCAAAGTTTGTATCATCTTTCGTTAAAATCAAAATAAAAATCGATAGTATCACCAGGATGATTCCTAAAACAAAGTTTATCCAGCCCCAACACCTGTGTGCATATCTCCATGTTTCATCATTCATCCTTCACATAGTAGTTCGATATCCCGAACTCCCCTGCCGATCTTTAGGAGGCTTATCTTTCCACGTATATCCCAATATAATCATAGATAACGATACTAAAAGTGAACACGCAGATAAAAATATAAACATTACAGAGATCTCCTCTCAACTTCTGATTAATTTGCTCTAAAGACTGAAGTTGTCATCAAATAAACCCTACCCATATTCCAACCGCTATAAGTAGCATACCTAATATTCTTCCGATAAATCCCGCCTTTTTATTTCCAAATAAAGCAGTTGTTTCTGGAGTAGTAAATGGAAGCAAAACAACAGTAACCCCCATTACTATAATTCCACTTCCAATCATGCAGTTGCGGCTTGACACAACACCATAAAACATAGCTAAAAACCCTAAAATAATGCCCGAAATGAAATACTTAATTTTATGTCTATCTTTTTCAATTATCTTTCTATAGCTGTTTTCGCACTCACTGCTACAAAATTCCAAATTACTATCTAATTCTTTGCCACAATATCTACATTTTTTCATAGTAACTTCCTCGATAATTTTCAAAATTTTATCCAAAAGCTCTCGATTTGTCTTTACTTTATTCTACCATAGTTCATTTTAAAATACTATTCCAATACACACAAAACAGAAAAAAGCAATCCTTTTCGACCGCCTATTTCCACCTACATATATATCGTATTTTTCACTACAATTTCTTCTACACTGGATTTTATATTAATCATTAATCTAACCCACTTCATCTGATCCTGTGCCTTTAATTCTTCCGTCGCACCCTGTTTTTTCACCATCTGTTCCATAAGTATTTCCACCTGCTTTCTGGCTTCCTGATCAATCTGATTCAGGTGTTCCGTCAGCTTTCCAGTCAATAGCAAGTATTGATATTTTGCTGATCTGTGTTCCTTCAGGAACTGTTTTCGCAACATTCCATATTTTCCATATATCGGTTCTTCTTCATTCAACAGCAAAGATTTCATCAAATATCCATATTTTAATATAGAATTATTTTTCATGATTTTTATGTTTCCAGGCAACAGAAAAACCCCGGAAACCTTACGGTTCCGGGGTATCTTACGTTTGGACACAATGTACCTTATGGTACTCAATATATATAATTAAGATGTTATGCTAAAATTATTCGATAACTGTAGCAACACGTCCTGATCCTACAGTACGTCCACCTTCACGGATAGCGAAAGTAAGACCCTGAGCCATAGCGATTGGGTGGATCAGTTCGATTGTCATTTCGATGTTATCTCCAGGCATGCACATTTCTGTTCCTTCTGGAAGGTTGCAAACACCTGTTACGTCTGTTGTTCTGAAGTAGAACTGTGGACGATAGTTGTTGAAGAATGGAGTATGACGTCCACCTTCATCTTTTGTCAGAACGTAAACCTGAGCTGTGAATTTTGTATGGCATGTGATTGTTCCTGGTTTAGCAAGAACCTGTCCACGCTCGATTTCGTTTCTCTGAACACCACGAAGAAGTGCACCGATGTTATCACCAGCCTGAGCTTCATCAAGGAGTTTACGGAACATTTCGATACCAGTTACAACAACTTTACGAGTTTCTTCTTTGATACCAACGATTTCAACTTCGTCAGATACGTGAAGAACACCAGCTTCTACTCTACCAGTAGCAACTGTACCACGACCTGTGATAGAGAATACGTCCTCTACAGGCATTACGAATGGTTTATCTGTGTCACGCTGTGGGTCTGGAATGTAGCTGTCAACAGCATCCATAAGTTCCATGATCTTGTCTCCCCACTCGCTGCTCGGATCTTCAAGAGCTTTAAGAGCTGAACCCTGGATTACCGGGATGTCATCTCCTGGGAAGTCGTACTCGCTTAAGAGTTCACGAATTTCCATTTCTACCAGTTCAAGAAGTTCTTCATCGTCTACCATATCGCATTTGTTCATGAATACAACGATGTAAGGAACACCTACCTGACGGGAAAGAAGGATGTGCTCTTTAGTCTGAGCCATAACACCATCAGTAGCAGCAACAACGAGGATAGCACCATCCATCTGAGCTGCACCTGTGATCATGTTCTTAACGTAGTCAGCATGTCCTGGGCAGTCAACGTGTGCATAGTGTCTATGCTCTGTTTCGTACTCAACGTGTGCTGTAGAAATTGTGATACCACGCTCTCTTTCTTCTGGAGCTTTATCGATGTTAGCGAAATCTGTAGCTGTGTTACCAGCAACTCTTTCAGCCAGAACTTTTGTGATAGCTGCAGTTAAAGTTGTTTTACCATGGTCAACGTGTCCGATGGTACCAATGTTACAATGCGGTTTTGTTCTCTCAAACTTAGCTTTTGCCATTTTAAAACGTCCTCCTTAAAACATTTGGCTCTTATATTATTATAGAGCATCTTTTTCGGTTTTAAACTTGCTATCCTTGATTATATTGCAAAACAAAGATATTTGCAAGCACTTTATACAATTTGATAACCGACATACTGCGGGTATTGCTTTCCACATCGAAAAAACAGCCCCGTACCAGACTCAGAGTACTCCGAAACAGATACAATCAGCAGTCCGTTATGAATTGTTATATCTTCTACAATCTGCCGAAGATAATCCGGCAGATTGCAGATGATCAAATATTATCAGTCTTTCTTAGAAAGGATTTTTTCCTGTACAGACTTCGGAACCTGCTCATATTTCTCAAAGAACATAGAGTAGTTACCACGTCCCTGTGTTCTGGAACGAAGGTCTGTAGCATATCCGAACATTTCGGAAAGCGGAACGTATCCACGGATCATCTTACCACCGCCGATATCTTCCATACCTTCGATACGTCCACGACGGGAGTTGATATCACCGATAACATCACCCATGTAATCCTCTGGTGTAGTAACTTCGACCTTCATGATTGGCTCAAGAAGAACCGGAGCTGCTTTCTGCATAGCATCTTTGAATGCAAGAGAACCTGCAATGTGGAATGCCATTTCAGAGGAGTCGACTTCATGGTAAGAACCATCGTATACGTTAGCGTATACACCGACTACAGGGAATCCGCCAAGGATACCAGCCTTCATAGCTTCTTCGATACCTTCGCCTACTGCCGGGATATATTCCTTCGGAATAGCACCACCAACAACTGTGGATTCGAACTTGTACAGTTCTTCTCCGTTGGCATCCATAGGCTCGAATTTAACTTTACAGTGACCATACTGTCCACGACCACCAGACTGTTTTGCATACTTGCTGTCTACATCAACAGGTTTGGTGATTGTTTCTTTGTAAGCAACCTGAGGAGCACCTACGTTAGCCTCTACCTTGAATTCACGAAGGAGACGGTCAACGATGATATCCAGATGAAGCTCACCCATACCAGCGATAATGGTCTGTCCTGTTTCCTGATCTGTATGTGCACGGAATGTCGGGTCTTCTTCTGCAAGTTTTGCAAGAGCTTCACCAAGTTTACCCTGTCCAGCTTTTGTCTTAGGCTCGATAGCAAGCTCGATAACTGGTTCCGGGAATTCCATGGACTCCAGGATTACCGGATGCTGCTCGTCACAGATTGTATCACCAGTTGTTGTGAATTTAAATCCGATCGCTGCAGCGATATCTCCGGAATATACTTTATCAAGTTCCATACGTTTGTTAGCATGCATCTGAAGGATACGTCCAACACGTTCTTTCTTGTCCTTAGTAGCGTTAAGTACATAAGAACCGGAATTCATTGTACCGGAGTATACACGGAAATATGCAAGTTTACCAACGAATGGGTCTGTCATAATCTTGAATGCAAGTGCGGAGAACGGTTCTTCGTCAGAAGAATGTCTCACTACTTCGTTGCCGTCCAGATCAACACCCTGGATTGGAGGGATGTCTGTTGGAGCTGGCATGTACTCAAGAATAGCATCAAGAAGTTTCTGAACACCTTTGTTTCTGTAAGCAGAACCGCAGCAAACCGGAACAGCAGTACACTCGCATGTAGCTTTTCTTAATGTTGCTTTCAGTTTCTCTACAGTTGGTTCTTCACCTTCAAGATATTCCATCATTAAATCGTCATCAAGCTCACAGATTTTCTCGATGAGCTCTGTATGATAAAGCTCAGCATCTTCCTTCATATCTTCAGGAATGTCAACGATGGAGATGTCATCACCTTTTTCATCGTTGTAGATGTAAGCTTTCATTTCGAATAAGTCAATGATTCCTTTGAAATCATCTTCTTTTCCGATTGGGAGCTGTAAGCAGATTGCGTTTTTACCAAGACGAGTCTTGATCTGCTCTACTGCACCGTAGAAGTTTGCACCAAGGATATCCATCTTGTTGATGAATGCCATACGTGGTACGTTGTATGTGTCGGCCTGACGCCATACGTTTTCAGACTGTGGTTCAACACCACCCTTAGCACAGAAAACGCCGACAGCACCGTCAAGTACACGAAGAGAACGCTCAACTTCTACTGTGAAGTCAACGTGACCTGGGGTATCAATGATGTTGATACGATGTTCCAGAGCACCTGGCTTCGGTTTGCAGTTCTCTTCCAGAGTCCAGTGACATGTTGTAGCCGCTGAAGTGATTGTGATACCTCTTTCCTGCTCCTGTTCCATCCAGTCCATGGTAGCAGTACCTTCATGAGTATCACCAATCTTATAGTTGACACCTGTGTAATACAGGATACGTTCTGTAAGAGTTGTTTTACCCGCATCGATATGAGCCATAATACCAATATTTCTGGTACGCTCTAATGGATATTCTCTTCCTTCTTTAGCCAATGGATTTTCCTCCTATATTAGAAGCGATAGTGAGCAAATGCTTTATTTGCTTCAGCCATCTTGTGCATGTCTTCTTTTCTCTTAACGGATGCACCTGTGTTATTCATTGCATCTAAAAGCTCATTTGCAAGTCTTTCTTCCATTGTTTTCTCGCCTCTTTTACGAGAGAACATTGTTAACCAGCGAAGAGCCAGTGCCTGACGTCTGTCTGCTCTTACCTCGATCGGAACCTGATAAGTAGCACCACCGATACGTCTAGCTTTTACTTCAAGAAGTGGCATGATGTTGTTCATAGCCTCTTCGAAAACTTCAAGTGCTGGTTTACCAGCTTTTTCTTCGATTCTGGCGAATGCACCGTAAACAATTTTCTGTGCTACACCTTTCTTACCGTCTAACATGATGTTATTGATAAGTTTGGTAACCACTTTATTGTTGTACATTGGATCTGCCAGAACGTCTCTTTTCTGAGTATGTCCTTTACGTGGCACGTTACTTCCCTCCTTAATCATTGTGATTAAATCATCGGTACTCACGCAGATAACTATTGCATGTTCGCACTGGTAAGGTCCTATATTTAACCCGCAACCGACAGGGTATATGGAATACCGTACAAATTCATAGTTCTAGTCTTCCGTGAATTTTCGATTGATTAATTCCTGCTGTCCCAAACAATGGGATCAGTTTTTATTTTTTATGAAACCTGTCTCGAATTATTTCTTTTTAGGTCTCTTAGCGCCGTATTTGGAACGGGCCTGTTTTCTGTTAGCAACACCTGCAGTATCAAGAGTACCTCTGATGATGTGGTATCTTGTACCAGGTAAGTCCTTAACCCTTCCACCACGGATAAGAACAACGCTATGCTCCTGAAGGTTATGACCTTCTCCTGGGATGTAGCTTGTTACTTCGATTCCGTTGGAAAGACGAACTCTGGCGATTTTTCTAAGAGCTGAGTTAGGCTTCTTAGGAGTTGCAGTCTTAACTGCTGTACAAACGCCACGTTTCTGTGGTGCAGACTGTTCAACTGCTTTCTTTCTTAAAGAGTTGAATGTTTTCTGGAGAGCCGGAGCTGTAGATTTCTTTACAGATGTCTGGCGTCCTTTTCTTACTAACTGGTTGAATGTTGGCATTCCATTTCACCTCCCGATTTATTTCTCCATAGATTTTCTATGGGGCCTTGCGGTTGCTATTCATGTAAATACGCGCAAAAAATCAACGTTCTCTTTGCACGCTTGCTCATTATATCCCGTAAAATCCACGCTGTCAAGGGATTTCGCATGAAATTTACATGATTTTTTCTAATTTTTATCATTACCATAAATTTCTTTTTTCATACACCACATCACCGCAATAAACTTATCAGACAATACCCCTTCCCCAAAAATCTTAACTGCCATCTCTCCCCAAATGTATCCAGACAAGACACTATTCTCTTCCTATTATAAATAGCTACCCACTTCAACTTTTTAAAGCAAAATACACCAAGACCTCACCAAGCCTCCGAACGGAGTTATCGATAACAGTTCCCATAAATCCATATATATTGCGGGAATGATTTTTCAGACACGCTCTAGTACTCCATCCAGCCAGTAATCGTACTTTCAGTACCGAAGGTTTTGTCAGCCTGCAAGGCGGTAGAAAGAGGCAATGTAGTGGCATCGTCAACTGACAACGACACAACAAAACACAACAAATAATAAAACAAGCAACGTCAAAAGTACACTTAGCGATCGGATAGGGTACCAGTCCCAGCCAACAGTCAGCGCCGGAAAATATTTTATTTTGCGTGCATTTGCAGGCAGCTTAGAGATTCTTAGTT
Organism: Blautia sp. MSJ-9; assembly: GCF_018919065.1. GTDB lineage: Bacteria > Bacillota > Clostridia > Lachnospirales > Lachnospiraceae > Blautia_A. Next base: position 38,249 of record NZ_JAHLQG010000015.1, read on the forward strand.
CTCCAAAATCTGCGTTATGAGAAGAAAAGTCCTCTGTCTGAACGCCAGCGAGTAATCCAGACTTTTCTTCTCATGCTTTTAGCAGATTTCGGAGAACTTAGAATCTCTTAGCTGCCGAAACCGCACGCAAAATAAAATATTTTCCGGCGCGTCCCCCTGCCACGCTTTCATTGACAATTGCATTTTCCCAAAACCTTCATTATAATAGTAACAACTAAAGCAATAATCTAAAATTTCAAGAAAGGACATCCCTATGAAGAAACCCAGCATGATCAGCGTACTTCTATTCCTGACAGGTCTCCTATGCATCATAGCCCTTATCTTCTTCAATAAAAGTACCCTGAAACAAATCACCACCACCGAAAAAGAAGTCGACACCATGTCCGAGCAGCTCACCGCCAAACGCGACGAAGTCAAACAAGCCGTCGATAAATATGCAACTGCCATAGACACCGTTCAATCAAACATCGACCGCATGAAGCAAAAACAACAGACAGCCTCCCAGAAGAAAACACAGGAAAAAGCCGAAATCACAGAAGAACCATCCAAACCATCCGTTTTCAACGAAGCCAACACCTCTTCCGGTTCAAGCTCAAATACCAGCGTTTTCTCCTCCCTGCCAGAAGGCAACGGCCATATAGTAGGAATAGACCCCGGACACCAAAGCGAATCCGTAGATATGAGCGCATTAGAGCCAAACGGTCCCGGCTCCTCCGAAATGAAAGCCAAATGCTCCACCGGTACCCAGGGAACCTACAGCGGCGTACCCGAATATCAGCTCAACCTTGAGATTTCTCTCCAATTAAGAGACGAACTCGAACAGCGTGGCTATCAGGTCGTAATGACCAGAACAGACAACGAAACAGCAATCAGCAACATGGAGCGTGCTCAATATGCTGCTGCACAGGGATCAGAAATCTATGTCAGAATCCATGCAAACGGAGATGACTCCCACACAGCATCCGGAGCCTTGACAATGTCTCCATCCCAGAACAACCCATATATTCCACAACTGTTCGACCAGTCCAATCGTTTATCCCAGTGCATCATCGATTCCTACTGTGCCGCAACCGGTTTTCAAAACCTTGGAATCCAATACACCGACACCATGACCGGAATCAACTGGAGCACCATTCCTGTCACAATCCTGGAAATGGGCTTCATGACAAGTCAGAATGATGACCTGAAAATGAACGATACCGAATTCCAGAAGACCATGGTACAGGGAATCGCAAACGGAATTGACAGCTATTTTGCATCATAATCGTACCGCAATTTCTTCTATATTAATATGAAAGGAAACAATCAAATGAGCATGAAAAACTCTGATAACAACAATAATGAAACTGACAGATTTTCCAAAAACGAAAAACCAGTTTTCCTGTATACAGTGATTGGCGTACTGACAGTTGCTGTTATTGCACTGGGTGCAGTCTCCTTCTTATCACTGAACCATCTTGTCACCCTCCAGCAGAAAGTACAGACACTTTCCAACACCGTACAGGATATCTCAACTGATGCGAACACCCTCATCAGTCAGGCAGATCAGCTGGATGAACTAAGAGAACAGGAAAGTTCCGTTCAGACAGCAACAGGAGAAACAACTGCTGCCGCCCAGTCTGAATCACCAGAACCCGCTCCAGGATCAGAACAGGAAGGAACACTTTCCCCTTCTTCCGGCACCACATTCACTGACAACACAGACTCCAGTATGGATAATCTTCTGAATCAGGTACAGTCACTACTCCCAACAGATAACGGAACCTGGTCCGTATATGTCTGCAACCTGCTGAAAGATTCCGATGGAACGATCAATGACACTCCAATGCAGGCTGCCAGCCTGATCAAACTTTATATCATGGGTGCTGTCTACGAAAATTATGGAACAATTGCCCAGTCCCATAACAGCGAAGAAATAGACAGCAATATTTCTGCTATGATCTCCGTCAGTGATAATGATGCTGCCAATACTCTGGTAAACTGGCTCGGAAACGGCAATGATGCCGCCGGTATGGCAAAAGTAAATAATTTCTGTCAGGAACATGGTTTCACCAGCACACAGATGAACCGGCTCCTTCTCGCCGGCAAAGAAAATGGTGACAATTATACATCCGTCAAAGACTGTGGAACATTCTTAAAACAGATTTATCAGGTAGTCAATGGAACTCTTCCATCATCTACTCTCGCAAATGCAGACGCCATGTACTTCCAGTTAAAAACACAGCAACGCAAGAATAAGATTCCGGCTCAGCTCCCTGAGGGCGTTGGGACCGCTAACAAAACCGGCGAACTCGACACAGTAGAAAATGATGCAGCGATCATCTATGACACCGCCAAAGGCATTGATCTTGTTGTATGCTTCATGTCACAGGATCTCACCGATACCGGCGCAGCCCAGAGCACCATTGCTGCAGATGCACGCGCTATCTACGGATATTATAATGAATAAACACTATCTTCTGAATCTACAGTCTATCCAGATAATTGTCATAAATCAGATAGATATTCACAGTTGAAACAAAGAACTTACTTGATTCGATTAAAAGAAGGAGGCACACCCTTAACGGGTTGTGCCTCCTTCTGCAAATTTAACAGGAAGAATCGTCAATGTCTCAATCTCTTCTCCCTTTATTTTCTTTAATAAAAGCTCCACGCTCTTTCGCGCCATATCCGGCACCGGCTGTACAATTGTTGATACCAGATATTTTCCGCTGTTCATCCACTGCATTCCATCATGTCCCACAAGCTGAACTTCCTCCGGAACTTCAACACCAAGAAACTGCAGCTGTTCCAGTAAAGCTTTCGCAAGCAGATCTGTGCTGGTATAGATACCATCGTACCTCATTTTTCCGGTCTTTCTTGCGGATATGATAAAATTCCTCAATACCTCTTCCACAGAAGTTTTTCCTCTGACCAGGTCAAAATCGTCTCCCAGATTTAATGTTTCACAGGAGACGCCATGAGCATCACAATAGCTCTTAAATCCTTTTCCCCGCTTCAATGTCTCTCCGGAAATCTCCGATCCGCTTCTCATATAAAGCAGATGTCTGCTTCCTGTAGAAATCATTTTCTGTGCAGCAAGTTCTCCTCCATGATAGTTATCTGAACTGATACAGCTTACTTTTTTGTGAAAATGTCTGTCCAGAGAGATAAGAGGGATATTTTCCGATACATATGGCTCAACATCCTGATATGTAACACAAATAATGCCATCCACTTTATTCTGCTCTGCCATGCGGTAATAATATTCTTCCTTCTCAGGCATTCCCTGTGTATTGCACAGCAACAGTTTATAGCCATTTTTATACAGTTCCTGTTCAATATAATAAACCCACTCTGCAAAAAAAGGATTCAGTATTTCAGGTACAAGTGCCGCTACTGTGTAGGTATTCTTTGTTTTCAGACCTCTGGCATAGAAATTCATTTGATACCCAAGCTTTTTTACAGAATCTTCTACTTTTATTCTGTTTTTCTCACTTACATGCTGTCCGTTCAGCACTTTGGAAACAGTTCCAACAGCCACCCCTGCATCCTGTGCCACATCTTTTATTGTTACCATATACAACTCCTGATATTTTTTACTGTATATCGCTTATAAAACGGACAAAATCATCTACTTCCACTATATGCTCATGAACGCAGACGCTTCGCGATCTGCGCTCATGTTTCTCATCCGGACAGACTATAGTTGAAACAGGATTCTTACCTGATCCGGTAAAAATCTTTATTTATACAGACACATTTTTTCTGAAACTTTTAAATCTTCTGTTCTGAAAACTTCCCAGTCCATACCCAGAATATTCTCTTCTGTTTCCGCTGCGCCATATACCTTTCCGTTTTCTGCAAATATCTCAATAACTTCCTGATCAAAAATGAAGCTGATTTCCTGTTCTGTTGAGATTCTTTCCCTCATATAATATACATGTGTTTCTGTATCCTCAATACTCAGGATATTGCTGTAGAAATCCGCTGTCAGTCTCAAGCTTCCTATTGTCAGTCTCCACTCTCCCTTAGTACCTGCTTCCGGAGTCAGAACGATCTTGCATGCCTGTCCCTCAGGAGAAATTGTGCTTTTTAGACTATCATACCATCCTGCTTCCAGATTCTCAAGCTCTTTGGCAGGTGCAAAACAGATTTTATAGTCATTGCCTTCTTTTTCAAGGGATAATTCTGTAGGAAGGGACATCAGTCCTCTGTAATTTCCTCTGTCATTCTTCATACGCAACCATGCCATACTGATTACCCTGTCATCTACACCACTGAATGTCTGAGCTGCATAGGGCAGTACAGAGCTATACCCGGATTTGCGGCATCCGTCAGGTTTAAATTTATATCCGTCAAATTCTCCGGTCATATAGTAACCATCTGCAGACCAGAATACCCATCTCTTTTCTCCTGGCACATTTTTAACTTCCAGTTCAAGAAGATCCGGACACTCCCACATTCCAGGCTCTGAAATTCTCTGAGTTTCTTCCCAGTTCAGCAGATCTGTTGAGCGATAGACAGCAAAATCATATCCGTCCAGATATAATACCATAATAAATGCTTTGCTTTCTTTATGATAAAAAACCTTAGGATCTCTGTTCTCATTTACAATGTGCGGCATACAGAATTTTTCTGATCTCTGAAGAGTTTTTCCTCCATCTGTAGAATACGCCAGTCTCTGGGTAAACAGATTTCCAGCATCCACAGACCACTGATTTCTGCCGCCTGCAGCTGTATAGAAGTACAACAAAGCACCTTCACCATAGCCTGTCAGATTATCTTTATCCTGAATTCCGCAGCCGGAGTAAACAGTTCCTGTTTCATCCGGTGCAATAGCCAGTCCTTCCTGCTCCCAGTGATAGAGATCCTTACTCTTTACGTGACCCCACTGCATATTTCCCCACATACTTCCATATGGATTCCACTGATAATAGAGATGATAAAATCCATCTGCATAAACCATACCATTAGGGTCATTATGCCATCCTGTTGCAGGTGCAGCATGCAGTTTCGGACGATAAGGATATACATTATCATAAGGTTTCCCGTAACAGAAAATTCCTTCCAGAAGTTCCTTGTCTGCACCCTCTATCTGCAGATCTTTTCCTAAGAACGCAGAAGCATCCCAGCATCCGTAAAATTCACAATCTGTTTTTCCAAGATGAATATCGATCTCCTGGATTTTTTTTCCTTCTATATAAAAATGCAGCTTTCTCTCCGGTGCATTCTTGCTTACCGGGAGCCAGATATACGGTTTTTCAACGTTTAATATCATTTTGTATCCTCCATTTAGCTGTTCCGTTCAAAAATCTTATACTTCCAGTTGTTGCTCATTTCATTTTTTATGGCTTTAGCAGATTAGTTTTTCGCTCCTGTAGATGCAATTCCTGCCACATAGTATTTCTGAAGACTAAGGAAAATAATCAGTACCGGAATTGTTACCAATGTCAGACCAGCCATAACATTTCCATAGTTAACCGGCTGGATACTGAACAGACTGCTCAGAGCCATCTGGATGGTCTGCTTGGAGCTGTCTGAGATTACCATAACCGGCCATACAAAATCATTCCAGCAGGCAATAAATACAAGAATACCAACAGTTGCATACACCGGTTTTGCCAGAGGCACGATCAGCTGGAAAAAGGTTCTGATCGCACTGGCGCCGTCCAGCTTGGCAGCTTCTTCAATACTCTCAGGAATTCCCATAAAGTTCTGTCTGAACAGGAAGATATACATAGGGCTTGCGATCGCCGGCAGGATCAGTGCAAGATAAGAGTTTGAAAGTCCCATCTTATAGATAATAGAGAACTGCGGAAGCATAACTGTCTGAGCCGGAATGATCATAACTGCCAGGATCAGTGCAAAAAGCAGATTTTTCTTTGGAAATTTTAATCTGGCAAATGCATAACCTGCCATAGAATTTACGATCAGTCCCAAAGCAATGATGACTATAATATATGACAGTGAATTCAGCATTGCTTTTACAAGAGGAAGCTTGGAGATAACCTCTTTATAGTTAAAAAATACGTCTTCTTTGAATGCCGGTGCAAAAGCCTTCAGACTGGTAATATCTGAAAAGATCATGGCATCATCTTTAAAAGAAGAAACAATCATCCAGATCAGTGGAAACATAAAAATTAATGCTACCACTGTCATACCAATATATATAAGAACCTGTTTTGGCAGAGATGGTTTTTTATACATTTATTTTTCCTCCTAATCTTCGTTACTCTTATTTGTCAGCTTGTTCTGAATCAATGTAAGGATCAGTACCATAACTGTAAATACCAGTGCCATTGCAGAACCATATCCCATCTTGTTGTATTTGAAACCAGTCTGATAGATTTCATATACGATCGTCATGGTGGAATTCTGCGGACCGCCGGCAGTCATCATCATGGGCTGGATGATCAACTGGAAGGCACTTACTACAATAGACAGAGAAATAAATACTGTTATATTTCTTAATCCCGGAATTGTGATATTCCAGAACTGATTCCACTTTGTTGCACCGTCCACTGCTGCTGCCTCATACAGATACTGCGGGATATCCTGAAGACCGGATAAGAAGATCATCATCTGGAAACCACAGCCCTGCCATGCTGACAGAATAACAATACACAGCATTGCTGTCTTTGGATCATTCAGAAATTTAAACGGCCCGATTCCCACACTTCCAAGCAAGGAGTTCAGCAAACCATTGTTAGGATTGTAAATATATGTCCAGAGAATGGAAACTACAACCAGAGATAATACAGTTGGTGCAAAAAATGCAAGTCTGTAAACGGAAATTCCTTTCATCTTACGATTGATCATTAAAGCCAGACCAAGTGCCAGGCATACCTGAAGCGGAACTACCAGGATTACGAATACAAATGTATTCACAATACTCTTCATAAATACTGTATCCTGAGTCAGGCGGATAAAGTTCTTCAATCCAACGAATTCCATTCTGTCTGGTTTCAGAATATTATAATTAGTAAAACTATATCCAACCGTCATAAAGAACGGAACAAACAGGAAAATAGCAAGAAGTACAAATGCAGGTGCAACAAATGCCAGTCCTGTCCAGTTTTCTTTTGTCATTTTTTTTCTGGGTGCTTTCACCGGAAACCCTCCTTTTTACTCATATCAGAGATTCAGCCAATAAAGCGGAAATTTGTGATCCGCCTTTACAATTCAAATTCCGGGACACCTTTCATGTATGATGCCCCGGAATTCTGTCACAGGAAATTCGAAACTTTTTTATGGAGTTCAGCAAACTCCGCAGTCACAATTACTGATTAGTAAATATCTGCCTGGAAGTTATACTGCTCTACAGCCTGATCCAGAGCTTCATCTACTTCCATACCTGTAAGTACGTTCTGTAATGCAGTTGCAAACTGATTGCTGAGGATCGGATAGTATACAGATACAGGTCTTGCTTTTGCTGTGTTCTGTAACTGATAGCTGAATACGTTCAGTGGTTCTTCATTGAATGCGTCAATTTTCTCAAATGCAGAACTTCTTGCAGGCGGCATTGCGTTTGCTTCGTACATTCTTGCACTGGCATCTGTGCTTGTCATAAAGCGAATCAGCTCTGCTGCGCCTTCTTTTTTCTCATCAGAGCAGTTGCTGCTCATTGCAAATGTCCAGGAACCACAGGCAGATGCCGGAGTAGAATTCTCATCATAAACAGGCATTGGCATCAGACCCCAGTTAATATCATATTTTGCAAGATTACCTGGTTCCCAGGATCCTGTCAGAGCCATTGCAGCCTGACCAAGTTCAAAGCTGTTCTCTGCAGGTGTTGCACTTGCATATCCATTGTCTGCCATGTCCTTGATCCAGTTAAATACATTCTTAGTTGCATCACCGTTAAGGAAGCCTTCTGCTGTTTCTCCGTCTTTGTCCAGTACGCTGCTGTCCTGAGAGTAGATCAGTGGAAGGAAGAAGTAGATACATGTCTCATCTTTTGCATCCAGAGACATTGTGATTCCATAGCAGTCATCTGTTGTCAGTTTTTTAGCTGCATCCTCAAGCTGTGCAAGAGTCCATGGTTTTTCTGCTGTAGCAGGCTCAATTCCTGCTTTTTCAAACATATCTTTGTTATAGAAAATACCTACAGAGGAGTCCATAGCACCTAATGTATATAATTCATCATTGTATGTACCCTGCTGGATAATAGACGGGTTGAAATCAGCTAATTCGTCTTCTTTGAAATAATCACCGATCGGTACGATTGCATTTGCATCTGCATACTGTGCAACTGCAACGCCATCTACTGTGAATACATCCGGAAGTCCGCCGTTTGTGATCGCTGCATTGACTTTATCATTATATCCGCCTGCGTCACCGCTTCTTGCGATCTGAGTTAAAGTTGCATGATAAGTTCCCTCATATTCCTTATTAAATTCATCGATCAGTGTTTTATAAAGCTGTCCTTCCGGTGAGTCTGTCTCATGAACCCAGATAGTAAGTTCTTCTGCATCTGCTGCAGAAGCTGTAACAGCTGTTGTGCTGAATACAGATGTCATCATAGCTGCTGCCATTACTACGCTCAATACTTTTTTCTTCATTGTTCGTCCTCCTGATTTTTGAGTTTGGTTATGTGAATTGATTTTGAAACGTTTCATCTTTGCTTTTATTTTTTGCATTCACAAAAGTATTTTTCCATCTGCCGGATTCAGATAAGCACTTTTATGAATGCATTATTGATATCAATGATTGCTTCAAAAATGAAACGATTCATTTGATGGTTTTATTATATAGTTGAAACGATTCATAGTCAAGAGACAATTATGCTGTTTTTTACTTTTCTAATATTTTCAACAATATTATATATCTTTTTTTATATATTATGCACAAAGCGCAGTACTTTTTACAAAATAATAAGAGCAAAAAAGAAGCTCTCTGCCTATGCAGAATAGAACAATCTACGTCCGGCAATCCCGAACTGATTTATCCTGCTTAAAGCAAAAGGCTTCTCCTGTTTATACCATTATGCCTCTTCATAGGACTTCTCCCATATCTCCGAGAACACTGCCAGAGGGCAGTCCGTCAGGAGACACATAAGAAGGAAACATTCATAAGGATTCACTATGTAGATTTCGCCCATTCCGCATCGAAGCAGAATGTCCTGAATCTCATCAAGGAAATGTTTGTATCTGTTAAATGGATCATCATCCTCCATCTCCTGCGATACAATAAAAAACTCCAGAGTAATCAGGTCAAAACGCTCTACCGGAAGCTTATGATTCAGAATATTGGTAATCCGCTGCCTGCTGAAACGCTTCTGACTGAAATGTTTTGCCAGAATGGAGGCGGACATTTTCTTCAGGTTACCCATTTTATTGATGGGGATTCCACTGCAGATTACTTTTTCCACATCAGAAGGTGTGATCCGCTCTGCTGTCCACACCTTATCCCCACCTTTTTCCTCTTCATCATGCTGATAGAGCCCGGCGATGATCTGCTTCGCATGATATAGAAGCTTCGTAAATTCCTGAAAGGCCTGACTCTTCTCAGATATGGGATCTACTCTTTTTGATTTCAGGCGGGCAAGATAATCAATCAGCTTCTCCTCTGTATCAAGACACAGATTACTTCCGCATAAAACCTGAGTGTTTTCCACTTCTACAGGAGCAAGTGCTTCATATTTTTTCTTCAGTTCCTCTGCCTTGTGATACCCCTGCTGCGTACTGTAACAATACCAGTAGATCACCTCGTCTGGATTGTGGAAATCAAAATCCTGTTCTTTCAGTACTCTTGTCAGGAAATCCGACACATCCTCAGTGGTCATTTTCAACCCAAACCCCAGAAGAAAAACTGTCTCTCTTTTTACAGATGCCTGATTCAGCCAGTTATTTACCAGTGCCGACAGTTTTGTAGAGGTAGGATTCATGGACTTTGGCGTATAAGTTTCCTTAAAGGAATCCACGATAATCTCCTTATACACTTCCTGCGGAACCTCCGAAAAGGGTTCTTCCAGCTCTGCCCTTTCATAAATATATCTCTTCAGATGGTCGCCAAAGGACACCAGTTCCATCTCTTTATATAAATAGTGGAAAATAACATCCGCATCTTCGTCTTCAAAACTGTCCAGGCTTACCACCTGCCGAAATCTCTGTGCCGCCCTTCTGGTAAATTCATACTCCTGTACTTTATCAAACGCAACATTCTGTTCAAAATCCAGATCCTGCATACGGTTCTTCATGCTGCCCCACCTCTCATTTTTTATCTTTCAGATTTTTCATCCATTCTTTCATTCTGCGGACTGTATCCAGCTTCTGTACTTCACAGAGCACGATCGTCACATTATCTCTCCCACCTTTTTGGAGAGCATTTTTAAGAAGATCATTTACGATCTCCGAGATTTCCATATCCTGTGACAGAATCGCCTCTATCTCACTGTCCGAAAGCATATCTGTTACTCCATCTGAACACAGAAGATATCTGTATCCCTCCTTATGCTCGATTTCTGTCACAGAAGGTTCCAGTCTCTGCAGCTCTTCAGGAAGTCCAAGATACTGGGTTAACGGGGCTTTCCCAACTGCCGTACCACCAAAAACATGGTCTGTGGAAATCTGCTGAAGCTTACCGCCATCCATAAAATAAATCCTGCTGTCCCCAAGATTGCAGGCAAACATAGACTCTGGTGTAAAGAGGAGCATCGCCATTGTGCTTCCCATGCTCCAAATATGATGCTCTGTTCCATATCTGCATACTGCCTGATTCATCTTCTCACATACATCGTCTATAAAATCTTCCGGCATATCCCTCAGCATTCTTTTATTTGTATTATAAAATTTTCCAAATTCTTCTGATGCAAGAAAGGCTGCAATCTCGCCGCAGCTTTCTCCTCCCATACCGTCAAATACCGCCATTGCCGGTACTCTGTTACCCGAAATAATCTTTGAGCAGATACCCTTTGTTCCTTCATTGTTCACCGGAAGGGATTCCCCAAAACACCAGAAATTATCTTCATTATTTGCCCGGATATTTCCCGTATGGCAGGTATATGCACATTCAATCTGATACATTGCCATTATCTGTCTTTGTTCCTTCTCCCTTCAATGCTTTCAATGAATTGTTCCAGTATTTCTCGCCACGTTTCACGAATTCCTCATTATCTTTTTCGTTATCGTGACATTTTCCATTGGAATCGATCCATCTTATCAGTTCGCCGTCGTTATAATAATAATATTCTGAAGTTTCATCATACCAGATATATGCAAAGAATAACTTCTCTCCCCAGTAGAAATATTCTTCATAAACTCCATCTCCGGATTCTGCCGGATAGACCAGAGCTTTCATGCATTCACTCTCAATATCCAGATTTCCATCTGCCTGCTGAGTGGTCTTTACCCTTCTCAGATATCGCAGAACAGTTCCTTCTGTTCCAACCCAGTCGTAACTGTTCAGATTATCTGTGATAGTTGTTGCCTGCTCCTTGATCGTATCCAGAGCTTTGGAGAAATCTTTGGATCCGGATTTTGTGGAGCTGTATTTCTCATCATCCAGAATTGCGATCGGATTATCCTCCTGTCCTTCCTGAGCATGATCTGTACTTACTCTGTAATAGACGGCGGCCATCATAAGTATCGCTGTACCTGCCACAATTGCAAGCAATGCCCTGCGCAGCAGCTGTTTCTTCCTGCGTCTTCGCTTTCTGGCTTCCACAGCACGCGCAGATCTTATCGCAACTGTTTCTGATGGCGTTTCCTGTGGCTGTATTTTCTGTTCTGCTACAACTGACATTGTTTCTTTATCTGTAAAGCTGCTCGCCGGAACATTGTTTACAGCACGTTTTCTTTTTGCAGCATTCTGAAAATCTGATGTTTTTTTATTTCCCCGGATATTCTGTACTGACGTATTATGCACTGTACTTTTTCGTACATTTTCGGCATCTGATGTAATATTCTGTGCTGCTCTGCCATTCTGTGCAGTTGCACTATATGATTCTGTTTTATCCGTTCCTGCTTTTTGAACACCGTTTTGTAACTGCCGGATTCTGCCAGATCTTCCATTTTTCAGATCATCCAGCACACTATAAAGCTCCTCCGGTGTCTGATATCTCTGTGCAGGATCATAAGCACAGGCCTTCATGATAATACGGGCAAACTGTGTTCCTGCATCCACAGGTGCACTCATCTGCTCTCCTGCAACACGCTTATTTAATGCATTTTCCTTATCCCTGTAAGTGATAAACTGTTTTTCCAGACTCATAAATGGCAGTCTGTTATGATTCATCAGCCTGTACAGCACAATCCCAAGAGAATAAATATCTACCCTGCTGTCATATTTCTCACCTTTATACATCTCAGGCGCCATATAAGAGTAAGTACCTTTCTTGGAAAATCTGCTCATGGTTCGCTCAAGTTCACGTGCAATTCCGAAATCTCCAAGCTTAAAATCGCCAAATCTGGATACAAAAATATTCTCCGGCTTGATGTCCCTGTGAATGATCTTAAGTTTCCGGCAATATTCCAGTGCCTTACTCAAATCCATTCCCAGCTTTATTACCTCTTTCTCAGTAAGCTGCTTTTCCGCACAGTAATCCATAAAACTTGTCAGATATTCCATCCTTATGGAAATCTCCCATCCAATGGCATCCAGATATTCCATAACCTTAAAATCTTCTACAGAGACAATGTAGGAGTTTCCTCGAAAGTACTCCATGGTACTGATCTCCTGAATACATTCCTCAACCAGATTCTGAAAATACTGTCTTGTGGACTGCTCATCCCCTGTTTCAGAACGCACGCTGTTCAACTCGCTCTGGCTTCCGGGTATATTGATGATCTTGATAGCAGAATAGAAAGATTTTCCACGTTCTGTTCTCTGTGCCTTATACACCTTTCCAAAAGAGCCTTCGCCGATTTTCTCTATAATTTTCCATTCCGGCCATGCTGAAACCGGAAGTTCTTTATCCATATTGCACCTCCCCTTCTGTTCTGTTTTATTCATTATCTCTCTATAATTAAACGAATCTGACAGATTCCTGACTTCTGCCAGTTTCTTTTTTCTTCAGATTATTACAATACATTATGAAAAACAGGCAACAGCAACTACAGCGACCAACAACAATGTAAAAATATCGCAATTTATCACCTGCTCATAATGTATTGGTATTATAACACAAAAAACAATTTCTTTGTACTTTTCTCTTTTTTCGCCTATGGAATCTTCTGGACGCGGACCAAACAAAAAAGAGAACTATCCTGCCGGCAAAATTGCCGACATAGATAGTTCTCTTATAATTTACTTCAAATCAATCCGGATAAAAACATCCGCTGAATTATTCATTGTCTTCTGTATCGTCTGCATCCTCAGCCATATCATCAGCTTCGTCCTCATCGGATTCTTCAACATCGAATTCTTCGTCTTCCGGAAGTTCTTCATCCATTGTGATCATCTCATCATCTTTGATTTCTTCATCTTCCGGAAGTTCTTCAGCTATATCTTCAACCTTTACTTCCGGTTCAGGCATTGTGCTGTTGAGTCTTACATCTCTGTAGCGTTTCATACCGGTACCTGCAGGAATCAGTTTACCGATGATTACGTTCTCTTTCAGACCGATCAGCGGGTCAACTTTACCCTTGATAGCGGCTTCAGTCAGAACTTTAGTTGTTTCCTGGAAGGAAGCGGCTGACAGGAAGGAGTTTGTAGCAAGAGATGCCTTGGTAATACCAAGCATAACCTGTTTTCCATCTGCAGGCTGTTTGCCTTCTTTTTCCATCTGCTCGTTAACGTCCTCGTATTCAAGGAAGTCAACCAGTGTTCCAGGAAGGAATTCTGTATCTCCGTTATCTTCGATACGGATTTTCTTCAGCATCTGACGAACGATAACTTCGATATGCTTATCGCTAATCTCAACACCCTGGAGACGATATACACGCTGTACTTCACGGATCATATAATCCTGAACTGCACGTACACCCTTAATTCTCAGGATATCATGCGGATTTACGCTACCTTCTGTAAGTTCATCACCGGCTTCAAGAATCTGTCCGTCTGTGATCTTAATACGGGATCCATAAGGAATAAGGTAAGTCTTAGATTCACCTGTCTCCTGATCTGTAACGATAACTTCACGTTTCTTCTTAGTGTCATTAATAACAGCAACACCAGGAATCTCTGTGATGATGGCAAGACCTTTCGGCTTTCTTGCCTCGAAAAGCTCCTCGACACGAGGAAGACCCTGTGTGATATCTCCACCGGCAACACCACCACTATGGAAGGTACGCATGGTAAGCTGTGTACCTGGCTCACCGATAGACTGAGCAGCGATGATACCAACAGATTCACCAACCTGAACAGCTTCACCTGTTGCAAGGTTCGCACCGTAACATTTCGCACAGATACCAACTTTACATTTACATGTAAGGATTGTACGGATCTTAACTTTCTCAATAGATCCGCCGGTCTGATTGTCCACGCCCTCTCTCATGATGCGGGCAGCACGTTTCGGTGTGATCATATGGTTAGCTTTTACGATAACTTCGCCATCTTTATTTTTAATTGTCTCACAGGAGAAACGACCTGTGATACGTTCCTGAAGTCCTTCGATCTCTTCTTTACCGTCTGTAAAAGATTCTACATACATACCTGAGATCTCATCTCTGTTCTCACAGCAATCTGTCTCACGTACGATCAGATCCTGAGAAACGTCAACCATACGTCTTGTCAGGTAACCTGAATCGGCTGTACGAAGAGCGGTATCGGACATACCTTTTCGAGCTCCATGCGCAGACATGAAGTATTCCAGTACGTCAAGACCTTCACGGAAGTTTGACTTGATAGGCAACTCGATCGTATGACCGGTTGTATCGGCCATCAGTCCTCGCATACCCGCAAGCTGTTTGATCTGTTTATCGGAACCACGGGCACCGGAGTCAGCCATCATGAAGATGTTGTTGTATTTATCAAGTCCGGACAGCAGAGCATGTGTCAGCTCATCGTCAGTCTTCTTCCATGTATCAACAACTTCTTTGTAACGCTCTTCTTCAGTGATAAGACCACGTTTGTAGTTCTTTGTGATAAGGTCTACAGTATCCTGAGCCTGTTTGATCATCTCCGGTTTCTGTGGCGGAACGGTCATATCGGCAATAGCAACAGTCATGGCTGCACGTGTGGAATACTTGTAACCTGTAGCTTTGATCGCATCAAGAACCTCAGCAGTCTTTGTAGCACCGTGAGTATTGATAACCTTTTCAAGAATCTGTTTCAGCTGTTTCTTAGCTACCAGGAAGTCTACTTCAAGGAGAAGTTCATTTCCAGGAATGCTTCTGTCTACGAAACCAAGATCCTGAGGAAGGATTTCGTTGAACAGGAAACGTCCAAGTGTAGATTCTACGGTACCGGTCAGAACGGATCCATCCGGCATTGTCTTGCTGCAGCGAACGTGAATTCTAGACTGCAGTGTGATTACTTTATTCTCATAAGCAAGAATTGCTTCGTTTACACTCTTGAAGTACTTACCTTCACCCTTGTTTCCAGGTCTCTCCTGAGTCAGGTAGTAGATACCAAGTACCATATCCTGTGAAGGAACGGCTACAGGACCACCATCGGAAGGTTTCAGCAGGTTGTTCGGTGATAACAGAAGGAAACGGCACTCTGCCTGAGCTTCCTGTGAAAGCGGAAGATGTACGGCCATCTGGTCACCATCGAAGTCAGCGTTGAATGCGGTACAAACCAGCGGATGCAGTTTGATCGCTTTACCTTCTACAAGGATCGGTTCGAATGCCTGGATACCAAGACGGTGCAGTGTAGGTGCACGGTTCAGCATAACCGGGTGTTCTTTGATAACGTCTTCGAGAACATCCCATACAGCCGGCTCCAGCTTCTCAACCATTTTCTTAGCGTTCTTAATGTTGTGTGAAGTTCCGTTAGCAACAAGTTCTTTCATAACGAAAGGTTTGAACAGCTCGATCGCCATCTCTTTCGGAAGACCACACTGGTAAATCTTAAGTTCCGGTCCTACAACGATAACGGAACGTCCGGAATAGTCAACTCGTTTACCCAGAAGGTTCTGACGGAAACGTCCGGATTTACCTTTCAGCATATCGGAAAGAGATTTCAGAGCTCTGTTTCCAGGACCTGTTACAGGACGTCCACGGCGGCCGTTGTCGATCAGGGCATCTACTGCTTCCTGAAGCATACGTTTCTCGTTGCGGACGATAATATCCGGTGCACCTAATTCCAGAAGTCTCTTCAGACGGTTGTTACGGTTGATGATTCTTCTGTAAAGATCATTTAAGTCAGATGTAGCAAAACGTCCGCCATCCAGCTGAACCATAGGACGAAGATCCGGCGGGATTACAGGGATAACTGTCATGATCATCCACTCAGGACGGTTTCCTGACTCACGGAAGGATTCTACAACTTCCAAACGTTTGATGATTCTGGCACGTTTCTGACCTGTAGCATCTTTTAATTCTTTTTTCAGTTCTACAGAATCTTTCTCAAGGTCAATTGCTTCCAGAAGCTCTTTGATAGATTCTGCACCCATACCTACACGGAAATCATATCCATAAGCCTCACGGGCATCCTGATATTCTCTCTCTGTAAGTACCTGTTTGTACTGGAGTCCGGAATTAGCCGGATCCAGTACGATATAGTTAGCAAAGTAAAGGACTTTCTCCAGAGTTCTCGGAGAAATGTCAAGGATCAGACCCATACGGGACGGAATTCCTTTGAAATACCAGATGTGGGATACCGGAGCAGCCAGCTCGATATGTCCCATACGCTCTCTACGTACAGAGGATTTGGTAACTTCTACACCACATCTGTCGCAGACAACGCCTTTATAGCGAATCTTTTTGTACTTTCCACAGTGGCACTCCCAGTCCTTGCTCGGTCCAAAGATTCTTTCACAGAAAAGTCCGTCTTTCTCCGGTTTCAAGGTACGGTAGTTGATGGTCTCAGGTTTTAAAACCTCGCCTCTTGACCACTCTCTGATTTTCTCAGGGGACGCCAGTCCGATTTTGATGGCATCGAAAGTCATTGGCTGATATGTTTCATTGGCGTTAGTTGTTTCTGCCATGTATTCTTTCCCCTTTCTTACTCTTCGTCATCGTCTTCAAGAGCCTCATCCAGCTCAATGAAGTCGTCATCCTCATCTTCGTCCTCGTCAATGTCAACGAGTTCTTCTCCGTCAAACTCCTGCTTTGTATAGCCGTGTTTGCCGTAGTCTTCTTCTCTGTCGTGATGTCTTCTGGAATCTCCCTCAATGACAGAACGAAGGTCTGTATCACCGTAGTCTACAGATTCAAGAAGATGTACTTCTGTATTGTCATCCTTGAGTACCTTCACGTCCAGACCAAGAGACTGAAGCTCTTTTAAGAGAACCTTGAAGGATTCCGGAATACCCGGCTCAGGAATATTGTCACCCTTGATGATTGCTTCGTATGTCTTAACACGACCAACAACATCATCGGATTTAACTGTCAGGATTTCCTGCAGTGTGTAGGATGCACCGTATGCTTCCAGTGCCCAAACCTCCATCTCACCGAAACGCTGTCCACCGAACTGTGCTTTACCACCCAATGGCTGCTGTGTTACCAGAGAGTAAGGACCTGTAGAACGTGCATGGATCTTATCATCAACCAGGTGATGCAGTTTCAGATAATGCATGTGACCGATTGTTACAGGACTGTCGAAATACTCGCCTGTACGTCCGTCACGGAGACGCACTTTACCATCTCTGGAAATCGGAACACCTTTCCACAGTGCTCTGTGGGCTTTGTTCTCATCCAGATACTGCATTACATCCGGTGCTAAAATGTCTTTGTATTTCTCACGGAACTCCTCAAAGTCTTCTGTGTTTACATAGTCGTTTGCAAGTTCCAGTGTATCCTGGATATCATGCTCGTTTGCACCCTGGAAAATAGGAGTTGCAACGTTAAATCCAAGTGCTTTCGCAGCAAGGCTTAAGTGAATCTCCAGGACCTGTCCGATATTCATTCGAGAAGGCACACCCAGAGGGTTCAGCACGATATCAAGAGGACGTCCATTTGGAAGGAATGGCATGTCTTCAACAGGGAGTACACGGGAAACAACACCTTTGTTACCGTGACGTCCGGCCATCTTATCACCAACGGAAATCTTTCTCTTCTGTGCGATGTAGATACGTACAGACTGGTTTACACCAGGAGACATCTCATCGCCGTTCTCTCTTGTAAATACCTTGGCATCTACGACAATACCGTATTCACCGTGCGGTACTTTCAGAGAAGTATCACGAACTTCACGTGCTTTCTCACCGAAGATTGCACGAAGAAGTCTCTCTTCTGCAGTAAGCTCTGTCTCTCCCTTAGGAGTAACTTTACCAACAAGGATATCACCGGCACGTACTTCTGCACCGATACGGATGATACCACGCTCATCCAGATCCTTCAGTGCGTCATCGCCAACACCAGGAACGTCACGTGTGATCTCTTCCGGTCCAAGTTTGGTATCACGGGCTTCTGCCTCATATTCTTCAATATGAACAGATGTGTAAACATCGTCCATAACAAGTCTCTCGCTAAGAAGTACAGCATCCTCGTAGTTGTAACCTTCCCAGGTCATGAATCCGATCAGCGGGTTCTTACCAAGAGCAAGTTCTCCGTTTGCTGTGGAAGGGCCGTCTGCGATAACCTGTCCTGCCTCTACGTGCTCACCCTGGAATACGATCGGTTTCTGGTTGTAGCAGTTGCTCTGGTTACTTCTTAAATATTTAGTCAGATGGTAATCATCTTTTGTACCATCGTCGTTCTTGATGCTGATATCTGTAGATGTGGAACGAAGTACAGTACCGGATTTCTTTGCAACTACGCAAACACCGGAGTCGACAGCTGTCTTAACTTCCATACCTGTACCAACTACAGGAGCTTCCGTTGTCAGAAGCGGCACGGCCTGACGCTGCATGTTGGATCCCATCAGCGCACGGTTAGCATCGTCGTTCTGCAGGAACGGAATCAGGGCTGTAGCAACGGAGAATACCATACGAGGAGATACGTCCATGTAATCAAACATATGACGCTCATACTCCTGAGTCTCTTCACGGAAACGACCGGATACATTCTTATGAATGAAGTGTCCTTCTTCGTCCAGAGGCTCATTCGCCTGTGCTACATGGTAATTATCCTCTTCATCTGCGGTCATATATACAACCTCATCTGTTACACGAGGATTCTTAGGATCTGTTTTGTCGATCTTACGGTAAGGTGCCTCGATAAATCCGTACTGATTGATTCTCGCATAGGATGCAAGAGAGTTGATCAGACCGATGTTAGGACCTTCAGGGGTCTCAACAGGGCACATTCTTCCGTAATGTGAATAGTGGACATCTCGAACCTCGAATCCGGCTCTGTCTCGTGACAAACCGCCAGGTCCCAGGGCGGAAAGACGTCTCTTGTGGGTCAGCTCACCAAGAGGGTTGTTCTGATCCATGAACTGTGACAGCTGGGAAGAACCGAAGAACTCTTTCACTGCTGCAGTTACAGGTTTGATATTGATTAAGGACTGCGGAGAAATATTGTCCGTATCCTGTGTTGTCATTCTCTCACGAACCACACGTTCCAGTCTGGAAAGACCGATTCTGTACTGGTTCTGAAGCAGCTCGCCTACCGCACGGATACGACGATTGCCCAGGTGGTCGATATCATCGGCATTACCAAGGCCATATTCCAGATGCATATTGTAGTTAATAGAAGCAAAGATGTCTTCTTTTGTGATATGCTTCGGGATCAGATCGTGGATATCTCTGTGGATCGCTGCGATTCTGTCTTCTAATGTGTCATTTTCTTCCAGAATGTTTTCGAGAACAGGGTAGTATACTAATTCTGTAACACCGATGCTCTTCGGATCTTCGATTTCCGGGAGATAGTGGCGGATATCAACCATTAAGTTGGAAAGAACCTTGATTCTGCGGTCTTCCTCGCCGAGGATCCATACATATGGAACGGCGCTGTTCTGGATGGTATTTGCCATTTCTTTTGTTACAACAGTTCCCTCTTCTGCCAGGATCTCGCCTGTAGAAGCATCAACAACATCCTCAGCCAGTTTATGGCCAACGATTCTTCTGTTGAGGTGGAGTTTCTTGTTGAATTTATAACGTCCAACCTTAGCAAGGTCATATCTTCTCGGGTCAAAGAACATTGCATTGATAAGGCTCTCTGCACTCTCAACTGCAAGCGGCTCACCCGGACGGATTTTCTTGTATAATTCAAGAAGACCTTCCTGATAGTTCGTGGATGTATCCTTTGTAAAACTTGCAAGGATCTTTGGCTCTTCGCCGAAGAGATCAACGATCTCAGCATTGCTTCCTACACCAAGTGCACGGATCAGAACAGTGATCGGAACCTTTCTTGTTCTGTCCACACGTACGTAGAACACATCATTGGAGTCTGTTTCATATTCCAGCCATGCACCTCTGTTCGGGATAACAGTACTGGAGAACAGTCTCTTACCAAGTTTATCATGCGCGATTGCGTAATAGATTCCAGGGGAACGTACTAACTGGCTGACAATTACACGCTCTGCACCATTGATGACAAAGGTACCTGTAACGGTCATGATCGGTAAATCTCCCATGAAAATCTCGTGTTCGTTGATTTCCTCTGTTTCTTTGTTAATCAGTCTCACTCGAACCTTCAAAGGTGCGGCGTAAGTTGCGTCACGTTCTTTACACTGTTCGATATTGTATTTCGCATCTTTCTCGTCAAATGTAAAGTCGATGAATTCCAGGCTGAGCTTTCCGCCGTAGTCCGCGATCGGAGAAATATCATCAAAGACTTCCTTCAGTCCTTCATCAAGAAACCATTTATAAGAATCTCTCTGGACTTCGATCAGGTTTGGCATTTCCAGGACTTCTTCTTGTCTCTGGTAGCTCATACGCATGCTTTTTCCAGTTTTTACAGAACGAATTCTGTTTTTTTCCATTGACGTTTCACCCCTGTTTTTTCTTTAAATTTATTATAACTTGACCCTTTTTGTCAAAAGACATAAAGGCACATCTTGCCATAATATAGCATTCTTCACTATAGCACAGCAAGTTGCGCCTGTCAATCATTTTTTAAAATTTTTTGAATTTTTTTAATTATTTCGTTGCTGTACACGAAATGAACAGCAACATTAATTCTGCAGTAATGCTATTTTTTTCAATAACTCTTTTTTCTGTAATCCATATTTCCGGATCTGACTATTTTTCTGGCATTTTACTGTTCTTTATGCGAATACGGTTTGAGTTCCCATTTCCATCAAACCCGTCTTTAGGATTTAGCACTATCATTTTTTGCAGTACCAAAAATTCGACCACTACTCAAACCAGCATATTTGCTGGCTTTTTTTCTTTTTAAAAAACTTGACAAAATATTTTTTACC
>NZ_JAHLQG010000035.1 GCF_018919065.1 Blautia sp. MSJ-9
CATCTGATGTAATTATACAGACTGGAAATAACGCCAGTCTTCTTGTTGTACACAAAAATAGATTAAAGAAATAATTTTAAAAACCTGCTTAAAAGTACTTGACTTTTGTTAGCAGGTTTTTTTGCCTTTTTTGAAAAAAGTGATTAAAAAACTATTGACATTTTGTTACTGGAGGAGCTTGCACTCCTCCTGATACAAGCAAGTTCCCACCCACTGCTTATTGCTTTTCGCAATTAAAGCAGGGGACTAACTTGACTTCGGCTAAAAAGATGGAATATAGTATATTGTCGCACATTGACACTTTACCATGATAAGGTTAAAATAAAGATAAATTATGCACTGCAAGAGAAATTGGACAGTTGCAATATTATTCTGAATTTCGGTGGTTTGCCGCCGGGATTATTTGAACAGGAGCGAATGTGTTATGATAGCAGAAAAAATGAAACCTTATGTAAAAAATAATTCAGCCATCCGTATGATGTTTGAGGAGGGAAATCGTCTCAGAGCCATTTACGGTGCGGACAAAGTTTATGATTTCAGTCTTGGGAATCCCAGTGTTCCGGCACCGGAGTGTGTGAAGGAGGCTATTATTGATCTGGTGAATGAAGTGGAGCCTACAGTGCTTCATGGTTATATGAGTAATGCAGGATTTGAGGATGTGCGCCAGACGATAGCGGAATCTTTGAACCGCCGCTTTGGAACTAAATTTGCGGCAAAGAATCTGATTATGACGGTTGGGGCAGCCAGCGGTCTGAATGTGATTTTCAAGACAATCCTGAATCCTGAGGAAGAAGTGATTGTTTTTGCACCATACTTTCTGGAATATGGTGCATATGTGCGCAATTTTGATGGCAAGCTTGTGGAAATCTCTCCGGATACTACTACATTTCAGCCGAATCTTGAGGAGTTTGAGCAGAAGATTACAGCAAAGACAAGAGCAGTGATCGTAAATACACCTCACAACCCGACTGGTGTTGTATATTCCGAAGAAACTATTAAGAAGCTGGCAGCAATTCTTGATAAAAAGCAGCAGGAATTTGGCAGTGTGATTTACCTGATTTCTGATGAGCCATACAGAGAGCTGGCTTATGACGGTGTAGAGGTTCCGTATCTGACAAAATATTACGACAATACTATTGTTGGCTATTCTTACAGTAAATCTCTGTCCCTTCCGGGAGAGCGTATCGGTTATCTGGTAATTCCGGATGAAGCAGATGGAAGTGAAGAACTTATTACTGCAGCGGCTATTGCCAATCGTACTATCGGATGTGTCAACGCCCCATCCCTGATGCAGAAAGTGATTGCCAAATGTGTAGATGCAGAAGTGGATGTAGCTGCATATGACAAGAATCGTCTGGCATTGTATAACGGATTGAAAGAATGCGGATTCGAGTGTATTAAACCGCAAGGCGCATTCTACCTTTTCGTGAAATCTCCGGTAGCAGATGAAAAAGCATTTTGTGAAGCCGGAAAGAAATACAACATCCTTATGGTTCCGGGAAGTTCTTTCGCCTGCCCGGGTTATGTGAGACTGGCTTATTGTGTATCTTATGATACTATCATTAATTCCCTGCCGGAGTTTAAGAAACTGGCAGAAGAGTTTGGACTGTGAAAACGGCGGGGATTGACATTGGGACAACAACGATAAGCGGTGTTGTTCTGGAAAAAGAGGAAAACGGACTGGCAAAGATTCTGGAGGCAAAAACTGTAGAGAACGGTTGCTTTATCGAAACCGGAAATGAATGGGAGAGAATACAGTATGCAAAAGAAATTGTAGAAAGAGCAGTGAATCTGCTGGATTATTTCCTGGAGAAGTATCCGCATGTTGAGCGGATTGGGCTCACAGGGCAGATGCATGGAATTGTCTATGTTGACAAAGAAGGAAATTGTGTCAGTCCGTTATATACATGGCAGGATGCCAGAGGAAGTATCTGCGATGGGGATCGGATTCCTTTAACAGAAGAAATCCGGGAAAGATGTCAAATCCATGCTGCTTCAGGATATGGGCTTGTCACACACATTTATAATATCAGACATAATCTGGTTTCGGATTCGGCTTTGAGCTTCTGTACGATCATGGATTATTTTGGGATGTATTTGACAGGGCGTAAAAAACCATTGGTACATGTGAGCAATGCGGCAGGTTTTGGATTCTTTGACAGCCGTAAGATGTGCTTTGAAAAAGAAAAACTGGCTGAAATGGGAGTGGACGTAAACTGGCTGCCGGATGTCTGTACTGAAATAGAAAAATTGGGTACATACAGAGGACGGACAGTTACAACTGCAATCGGAGACAACCAGGCAAGCTTCCTTGGCGCAGCAGGTGATGAGGAGAATACATTACTGGTCAATATGGGAACCGGCGGACAGATTTCTGTTCTTTCCAGTCAGTATTTTGCAGGAGATGGAATTGAGGCAAGACCTTTCCTGAATGGGAAGTATCTGCTTGCAGGAGCATCTCTGTGTGGCGGCAAGGCATATGCGCTTCTGGAACAGTTTTTCCGAAAAATTGTAAAAGAAGCGACAGGGCAGGATCAGCCATTATACAAAGTAATGGAAAAGATGGCAAGAACAGGGAAAGATTTGAATAGTGAAAGATCTGAAAGTCGAAAGATTAAAGTGGAAACAACATTTGACGGTACGCGGATGAATCCGGAAAAAAGCGGCAGTATTACCCGGGTAAGTTCCGAAAACTTTACACCTGAAGACTTCTGCTATGGTGTTCTGAAGGGAATGAGCACAGAACTGTATCAGATGTATATGACTATTCAGAATGGAACCGGCATAAAGATCAGGCGTATGATTGGTTCAGGGAATGGACTGAGAAAAAATCCGGTACTGTGCGAAATTATTGAGGATATGTTCAAGGCAGAACTTGTTCTGGCAGAATGTGAAGAGGAAGCTGCGACAGGAGCGGCAATGAGCAGTAGTATGTATAACTATAGCAACTCCACCAGATAATAAAATGAAGCAGTGAAGCGGATTGTGAGTAACCAATTGATTTTAATACTGGAATTTGAGGAAAGAGAGTGTCATGCAATCATTAAAAGATGGTTACGTGGTACTTTCTTTTCTGTTTTTTATTTTGCTTCCAGATGTTTAATCATACGATTTATAATCTGTTCCGCTTCTTTTGGAGAGTAATAAGTATTCGGATCCATATTTGTAAATTTCAGGTGATGTATCTATCATATAGCAAAAAACTACAAATTATTCAGAACCTCCAAATTGGTAGGGATTTGTTTGATTTGGTTAAATATGTATTGAGATAAGATAATATGTAAAATTTCAATAATGTGCTTTATTTGCAGTTGGAAAACAGGCTTGTTAGTAGTAAAATACAACTATAAATAAAAGAAGGGAGATTTCAGCTATGAAAAGAAAAAAGTCCATATGCAAATCGTTATTTACTATCTGTTTGATTCTAGGATTGGCTTTTGTTTTACCAAATATTAAACCTGTTCCGGTTATTGCAGCGTCTAAGGCTTCTTATGAAATAATAAATAAGAAGGAAATAAGAAAATATAAAAACGTGAGTGCAAAGTATCTTTATCAGTTACCACAGCTAAAGGGAAACAGTGCGGCAATTAAGAAAATCAATAAGTCTCTCAGAGCTGATTATAAAAAGACTCTTTCTGGTAAAGAGAGCTTGTTTGAGTATTTTGAGGGAGACAAATATAATTCTTTTCGTCAGGATTATGGTGAGAAATATTATGACACAGTGACATGTAAAGTTATGTTTAACCAAAATGGATATATTAGTTTTAGATATTCATGTAAATGGTATGCCGGTGGAGTAGGTAATGTTTGGGAATATGGATTGACTTATCGTCTTAAAGATGGGAAAAAGATGGGGATTCAGGATGTGCTTGCAGGAAGCAGAGATTCCGCAAAGCAAAGAATTGCCAGTACATATGCGAATAAGATATCCAGCAGGGGATATGAACCAATTATGAAGATGAAATACTCTGAATTCTGTTTTTATATTAAACCAGGCAAGAAAGTTGTAGTATGTTTTGGACCGTATCAGCCAATGGGAGGAAATGGAAAATCTTCTATTACGATGAAGGGAAAAATAAATTAATATCAAGTTGGTATAGGGTGACAGAAGCATGGTATGAGTTTAAATCATATCATGCTTCTTTACTGTCCGATTTATTGTATGTTATTTTACGGCATGGTCCGATATGTTTTGGAGCATGCCGGAAAATTTTATGAAAACTGCAAAAAAATTCAGGAAAAAAAAGACAGCATTTTAAACGCTATAGAAAAAATGTAATTTTTGAAAAAACAATTATTGTAATAATCTCCCGAACGTGACATAATAAGAATGGAAAAGTAAAGGGCAGGTTAAATTCTGATTAGAGACAGGTAAAATAACCTGCTTACATTATGCGCCGATTTTCTGAGATGAGGTGGGAAATCAGGCAGACGACAAAGGAGAAAATAATGGGAATTTTTTCAATGATATTGTCATTACTGAGCGGAGTAGCGTTATTCCTGTTCGGTATGTCATTGATGGGCGACGGCCTGAAAATGGTTGCCGGAAATAAGCTGGAAGCTTTCCTGTATCGAATGACAAACACACCGCTGAAGGGAGTTGCTCTGGGTACTGGTGTTACCAGCGTGATTCAGTCTTCTTCTGCCACAACCGTTATGGTTATTGGTTTTGTTAACTCAGGTATGATGAAACTGAAACAGGCCATCGGTATTATCATGGGAGCCAACATCGGAACCAGTATTACCGGATGGATCCTCTGTCTTTCTTATATTGACGGAAAGAACGGAATTGCGAAGATTTTATCTACAGCAACAATTTCAGCAGTAGTAGCGATTATTGGTATTATCCTTCGCATGGCATGTAAGCGTTCCGTGCATAAAAATATCGGTAATATCATGCTTGGTTTTGCAATCCTGATGACAGGTATGCAGACAATGAGCGGTGCTGTTTCACCACTAAAGGACAGCCCCACATTTACAAACATGCTGACAATGTTTTCCAACCCGCTGATTGGTATTCTGGTAGGTATTGCCTTTACTGCAGTGCTGCAGAGTGCATCTGCCACAGTCGGTGTATTGCAGGCGTTATCTGTAACAGGTATCCTGACATTCTCCAGTGCATTCCCGATCGTTCTTGGTATCGGTGTAGGTGCTGCCTGTCCGGTTCTGATTTCAGCAATCGGTGCGAATAAGAATGGTAAACGTACAGCACTTGTTTATCTGATCAATGACCTGTTTGGTCTTATCCTCTGGTCAGTGATCTTCTACACTGTAAATGCTGTTGTGCATTTCGGATTTATGGATATGATCATGTCACCGGTTGCAATTGCTTTACTGAATACTGTATTCCGTGTAGCAACAGTATGTGTTCTTTTCCCGTTCATACCGAAGATTGAGCAGCTGGTGTGCTGGCTTGTAAAAGACAGTGCAGAGGAACTGGAAGATGAAGCAGACTTTGATCTTCTGGAAGAACGTCTTCTGAATTATCCGGCACTTGCTATTGGACAGTGTCATCGTGCCATGAGCGGTATGGCAAGGAAGCTTCGCAAGAATGTCAACCGTGCCATGAACCTTCTGAATGAATATCAGCAGGATAAATTTGATAAGGTACAGAGAAAAGAGAACCTGATCGATAAATACGAAAGCCGTCTTGGGGAATATCTGATGAAGCTCACAAAGCATGAGATGAACAGTGCCCAGACAAGGCAGGCATCCCTTTATCTTCATACCATCAATGACTTTGAGAGAATCGGTGACCATGCATCCTACATTGCCTATATGTCCAGTGAAATGCATGATAATCACACTAATTTCTCACAGGAAGCCTGGGATGAGCTGAATGTAGTAATGGAAGCAGTTCGTGAGGAGATCAATCTTACCTGCCGTGCATTCCTCAATGATGACAAAGAGATGGCACAGAGAGTTGCACCTCTTGGAATGATTATCACATCCTTATGCAATGAGCTGAAGATGCATCATGTAGAGCGTCTGAGTAACGGCAATTGCGGACTGGAAGAGGGAACTGTATATACAGACATTCTCAACAGCTTCAACCGTATTGCAGCACATTGTGCAAGTGCAATGGTAGCTCTCCTTAAGAGTGGGGACGAGAATCCGGATATGCATATCCATGATTCCAAGATTTACCCATCTGACAGCGTGGAATATTATACATACTTCAAGGAATATCGCCAGAAGTATGAAATCGTAAAGAACGAGGAACACATGCGAAGCATGGAACCGGAAGAAGTAGAATAATACTTTTATACTACAAAGCAGTAAATATATATGATATAATGACAGCAGATGATCTGGAAACGGATGTCTGCTGTTTTTTTCATTATAGTTGCCGTGCATGCAGATGGTGGGAATGATTTTTCGAATACGCTCCTGCGTGTGCAGGCTGAGGAGCCAGCAGACAGGATCATTTTTGTAAAAACAACACCCCAAAGGAGGAGAAATTAATTATGTTATTCGACAGTAGAACAGTTTATCTCGGTGCATCCAGAGATAAATATGAGCAGTATTGTAAAGCCTTAGATTCAGAGAAAATCAAATACAAAACAAAGAGAGTCAACCACGAAGAAAAAATGACAGCCCCGGGCAGGGGAATCGTCCGTAGTATGGGCGGAAACTTTGGAACAGATAAAACATTGTATGAAATCATGGTCGGAGAGAAAGATTACGACAATGCAATGGGGATTCTGACAGCATTGAAGTAGACAGAGTTTACCCTGAAGAGCAATCGAGGAAAAGCCATTCTGAATGACTTAGATCAAGAAAAGATAGCCTGCGGATTTGACATACGCATAATCTCAGCCAGAACAAATAGAGAAGAATATGAGATGCAGAAAAAATGCGGATAAAGACGAAACTTGATTAATAGAAAAGTAGATTTGTTTGACATTTTTGCTGCCATATTTATATAATCGAAGAAGCAAGTACGCAAAAAAGTGTGCAAGATAACGGAAATCCTGGAGGTGTTTTTGTGGGAGAATATGAACCGCCATTTACAATAACGAATGAGATACTGTCATATGTGTCTTCAATTTCTGAAAAAATAGGGCGAATCACGGCAATCAGCAGTCTGGAAACAAAACCGCACCTGAGAAAGAATAACCGAATTAAATCTATTCATTCATCTTTAAAAATAGAAGCGAATTCTCTTTCTCTGGGGCAGGTTAGGGATGTAATTAATGGCAGGCTTGTACTGGGGGAACAGAAAGAAATACAGGAAGTTAAAAATGCATATGCGGCATATGAAAGCCTTTCGGAAATTAATCCCTATAGTATAAAAGATTTAAAGAAATTTCATGGGATTATGACAAAATATCTTGTGGAAGAATGTGGGGAGTTTCGCCATGGAGAAGAGGGAGTTTTTAATGGAGGTGAATGCATTTTTATGACGCCTCCGGCGCAATTTGTACCTCAGCTTATGGATGAACTGTTTGAATGGATGAAGAAATCAAGGAATAGTGTTCATCCATTGATTATGAGCAGTGTATTTCATTATGAGTTTGTCTTTATTCATCCATTTGCTGATGGTAACGGAAGAATGGCAAGATTATGGCACACTGCGATTTTGTCTAAATGGAAACCTGTATTTGAGTATATTCCAATCGAAAGTCAGATTGAAAAATTTCAGGATGAATATTATGATGCGATTGCCAGATGTCATGTTTCGGGAGAATCTACCATTTTTATAGAGTTTATGTTGTCGCAGATAGACAGGATTCTGGAAGATATTTCGCTTCAGATGAATGAAGAAAATGAGCAGTTTTCAGAAACTGTCAGGAAAATGCTTGAAATCATGGAGTATGATACGCCTTATACAAGAAAAACACTTATGGAAAAACTGGGGTTAAAGTCCAGAGATGGATTTCGCAGAAATTATTTGCAACCTGCACTTGAGATGAATTTGATCCAAATGACATTACCAGATAAACCGAATAGCAGAAATCAGCGATATATGAAAGTATGAATAGCAGGAAGCTTATCTGATTTATAGCAATCTATAGCAATTCCATAAAATAATGCAAGCAATCCAGCCCATCATAGTGTGAAGTCCTGCGTCAGATATCTTTCTTGTCTTTCGCACTCTGCTGAACTGTCTTGATTGCATTATTTATAAGGATTGCCATAGTTAAACAGATTGAATAAATTTCTCTACATAATGCAGAGCCGCTCCGATTGCCGGTGTATATTGTCCGTTGGTACCGACCAGGATCTGAGTTTTATCCAGTATGAATGGTGCGGCTGTATGGAGATGTTCTGTCAGATATTCAATATCTTCTTCTGTAAAATAAGGTGCCAGATATCCGCTGAGGATGATCGGTGCATCAATAACAAGGTTAAGATTCTTCATGGCAAATGCCAGATGGTTTAAATAATCTTTCCAGATTTGTATGATCTGGGGAGATTTTTTTTCGCGCAGAAGAGGGAAAAATTCTTTGGAAGGCATGCCTGCAGCCTGTTCCAGTGCATTGGCAGAGCAGTAGGTTTCCAGGCAGCCGCGGCTGCCGCAATAGCAAAGCGGACCATCGGGATTAATGCACATATGTTCAAGAGTTCCGCTGTGCATGGAGATTCCCTGATGAATATGATGATTGGTAATGATGCCGCCGCCCAGATTTCGGTTCAGCAGGATGATAACAGCACTGTCAAGCTCCGGATGATTCCATAATTCAAGGAACGCAGCTGATTTCGAATCATGTTCCAGATAGCAGGGATAAGGAAGATATCTGGAAAAATCATCCAGTTTCATGCCAACGTTATTCATGATATCTCCATATAGTACAGTGGTATGATCCGGGGATGTGATACCCTGTGTGGCAATAGAGATGCCAAGAACTTTGTCATTGTCGTACTGGCGCGATGAGATGAATTCCTTTACTGCGTCAGTAACCTGTTTATAGTAATCCGGTGTGTTGGAATATGGAAGCGGAATGGTGTCTGTATAGAAAGCATTTCCATACAGATCTACAGCAGTAATATGAAACATCCCTTTTAAAATACCGATACCAATGGAAATTTTAAAATCTGATACAATCTGAAGGGCGTTTGCCTTTCTTCCACCGGTGGATTCAAAAAAACCATTTTTTTCTATAAGACCTTCCTGCTCCAGGAGATTCAGGTTCTGGCTGACAGTGGATAAACCCATCTGCAGTTCCTGAACGATCTGCAGCTTGGAGGTCGTTTTTTTTCTGTAAATGTACTGGTAAACCTTTGACTTATTTATTTTCTTGAGACTAATGTTGGTCAATCCCTTTTCACTCATAATATTCTCCTGATTATGTTATAAGATAATGTTAAGTTTCAGATTTATTGTAGCATACAACGAAAAAAAAACAATAAAAATATCCGGTGTGAACAGTAACGAATCAACTTGTCAATACCTATAGTAAAAATAAACAAAAAAGTCATTTGAAAATTAGAATTTCTGTCAATGGATTTTTTAAATAAAAAAATATATACTCGACTTAAAGTTGAGATATAAACGTAAGTAAAAAACATAATAACAAACAATAAGCATCGAATAAGACAAACAAGGAGGATATAACATGAAATTATCAATCAATGGAATCAAGGAACAGGAAGCATGGAAAAAGGCAGGGATCGCTCTTCCGGGTTATGATGTAGAGGCTGCCTCTGAGAAAGCAAAGGAGAATCCGGTATGGGTTCATTTTGGTATCGGAAATATTTTCCGCGTATTTATCGGTGGAATTGCAGATGGTCTTCTGGAAGAGGGAGTTCTGGATCGTGGGATTACCTGTGTGGAAACCTTTGATTATGATGTAGCAGACAAGATTTATGATCCATATGACAATCTGGGATTAAGCGTGATCCTGCATGGGGATGGAACCCGTGAGTATAAAGTAGTCGGAGCTTTTGCAGAAGCAGTGAAGGCACAGTCTTCTAATGCAGCACAGTGGAAACGCTTGAAAGAAATCTTCACAAGCAAATCCCTGCAGATGGTTTCCTTTACGATCACAGAGAAAGGCTATGCATTACAGAAAGCTGACGGAACATGGTTCCCGTTTGTAGAGGCAGATATCAAGAATGGTCCGGATAAAGCAGTTGGTGCCATGGCAGTTCTGGTTGCAATGCTTTATGAAAGATATAAAGCAGGCAAATATCCGATTGCACTGGTTTCCATGGATAACTGCTCACAGAACGGTGCAAAGCTTCGCGAGTCAGTACTGACAATGACAGAAGAGTGGAAGAAAGCCGGATTTGTTGATGAGGGATTTGTAAACTATGTAAGCGATGAAAAAGTTGTTGCTTTTCCATGGACAATGATTGATAAGATCACACCTCGTCCAAGCGAGCAGATCGCAGCAGATCTTGAAAAGCTGGGTGTTGAGAACATGCAGCCGGTGATCACAGGTAAGAAGACATACATTGCACCATTTGTCAATGCTGAGAAACCGCAGTATCTGGTAATAGAGGACAGCTTCCCTAACGGACGTCCGGCTCTGGAAAAAGGTTTCGGCGTATATATGGCAGACAGAAATACAGTTAACCTTTCTGAACGTATGAAAGTAACAGTATGTCTGAATCCGGTTCATTCTGCTACAGGTCCGCTGGGAGTAGTTCTTGGATATGATCTGTTTGCGCATATGCTTAATACAAATGAAGATATGATGAAAATGGCACGTATGATTGCTTATGATGAAGGTCTTCCGGTAGTTGCTGACCCTGGAATCCTTTCTCCCCAGGCATTTGTTGATGAGCTTTTTAACGATCGTTTTCCAAATGAATATCTGGGAGACACAAATCTTCGTCTGGCAGTAGATGTATCTCAGATGGTTGGCATCCGTTTCGGCGAAACAATCAAAGCATATGTACAGAAATTCGGAGATGCTTCCAGACTGACAGCTATTCCTCTGGGAATTGCAGGATGGCTCAGATATATGCTTGGTGTAGATGATGAAGGAAACAAATTTGAACTTGCACCGGATCCAATGAATGAGGAACTGAAGGAACAGTTTAAGGATATTGTAGTAGGCAAACCTGAAACATTCAAAGATCAGTTAAAATCAATTCTTTCTAATGAGCGTCTGTTCTTCACTGACCTTTACAAAGACGGTGTGGGAGAGAAGGTTGAGGATATGTTCCGTGAGATGATCGCAGGACCTGGAGCTGTAAGAGCGACAATACATAAATATGTTGGATGATTTTCATCAGATGGATATTATAACGGACTATCAGGAGGAAAATGAAAATGAATTTAAAAGAACAGTTTAATGGAATTCAGCATATTGGAATTCCGACCAATGATATTGAAGCAACCATTGATTTTTATAAGGCTCTGGGATTTGAAATTGCTTTTCGTACAGTAAATGAGGAAGCAGATGAAGAGGTTGCTTTTCTGAAATTAAATACACTTGTTGTTGAGACATATGAGAATAAAGCAGCTAAGATGGAAGCAGGTGCCATCGATCATATGGCGATTGATGTAAAAGATATTGAAAAAGTATATGAAATGATTAATCAGGCAGGATTAAATACAACCAACGATACCGTTCATTTTCTTCCCTTCTGGGAAAACGGAGTAAAGTTCTTTACAATTGAGGGACCGAATAAAGAGAAGGTTGAGTTCAGCCAGTATTTATAAAAGGGACAATTGTCCACAAACTGACATAATTCTGAAGATCGTATTCATACCAAAACAATTTATGGAATAATAACATTTGTATAGAACATTCATGGATTGAAAAAAATGGTGAAAAAACATATAATAATAAAAAAGTAAACGAGGAAGATATGGTTACGATTAAGGATATAGCAAATATTACAGGGGTTAGTCCGACTACAGTTGCAAATGTCATTCACGGAAGGACTAATAAAGTTTCCAAGGAAAATGTGGAACGTATTCAGAAAGCGTTAAAAGAAAACCACTATGTCCCGAAGCTGGCCCAGGAGACAATGACCAGGGGAAAGACCAGGCTGATCGGTGTGGTGATTCATACAACAAAAGTTTATGAAGATACAACCATTGCAGACCCATTCTATGGAACAATCGTGGGAATTATAGAAAGAGAACTGCGTAAAGCGGGATATTATATGCTTTTGTATGCAGAAATGGATCTGGATAAAATTTTCCAGATGTCTGCATCATGGAGTGTGGCAGGGATCATTACAGTTACATTTGCGCAGAAAGATTATGAGAAACTAAGAAACCTTGTAGACGGTTGTCCGGTGGTTGGAATTGATACATATGGAAAACAGGATGCGGATATTTATAATATTGGACTGGATGATTTAAATGGAAGTTATAATCTTGTAAATTATTTATTTCAATGCGGTTATGAGGAAATCCTGGTTTTGATGGAAGAAACCGCCAAAGGTGCAGATCTTGTGCGTGTAGAAGGGTACAAAATGGCACTTAGGAAAAATGGACGGGAATATCAGGCGAAATATCATATTTATGTAGATCCTGCAGATTCAGAAAAACGGAGAAAACGTTTAAAAGAGTTAGAACGCTTTTGTGGCAAAAATTATGCTATTTTTTGTGTAAGTGATCAGTTGGCAGCAAGAGTCATGAGAAGCTTTCAGGAGGATGGGTATAAAATTCCGGATGATATAGGAATTGCAGGCTTCGATAATAATATTTACGGGACAATGCTATATCCGCGCCTGACAACAGTTAATCAGGATATTCCGAGAAAATCGGAAGAGGCAGTGAAGATGCTTATTGATCTTATTGAGGGAAAAGAGGTAAGAAAAAAGGAAGTGATTCTTCCCACACAGTTAGTGATTCGTGACAGTACCAGAAAACAGAATTAAAATAAAAGGCTTGATAATGCGGGAAATGAAATATATTTTTCGTGTTTTCAGGCTTTTTTACTGTTTGACATAAGCGGACTGTTGTTGGTCCAATAATTATGCGATTGTGCAAAATGTATAAAAATAATAGAATGACAATATGTAAATATACGGTGTTACACAACACCTATTGTGCGTTTTAGGAATAGATGCTATTATAAATACAAGCTAAGTGTTGCGCAACACCTATAGAGAATACAATGATTTTAAGGGAAGATAGCAGGAGGTAATCAAAATGAAAGGAAAGAAAGTATTAGCATTAGTTATGTGTGCAGTTATGGCAGCAGGAATGACAGTTCCGGTAATGGCAGAGGAGAAAGATGACAGCGGACGTGAAGTCATTAATTTTTTCAGAGCAGATGATGGACATATGGATGTTATGCAGGATGTAATTGATGCATTTGAGGCAAGCCAGGACAAATACGCAGTAAATATTGTGGTTGCTCCTAATGATTCAAATCAGGAAAAGAGTCAGCTGACTACTTCTTTTTCTGCCGGAAGTTCTGAATATGATGTAGTTTCTATTGATACTGCCTGGGCTGGCGATCTGGCAGGTGCCGGATATCTGGAAGCACTGGATGGATATATGAAAGAATCCGGAAGAAAGGCATCTGAATATAATAAAGGCTCTCTTGATTCAGGAACTTATCGTGCGAAAACATATGCACTGCCTATTAATCCGGATTATGGTGTATTATTTTTCCGCAAAGATATTGTTTCACAGGAAGATGCGGACAAACTGGTAAGTGGAGATTATACATATGATGATCTGATCACTATGGCAGAGAACTACAAAGGTCAGGAAGGAACAAAGACCGGACTTGTATTCCAGGCTAATCAGTATGAAGGACTTGTATGTAATGCAAATGAATGGACAAATAATTTCAATGATGTCAAGGGTGGCCTGGAATTAATGAAGAAAGCAGTTGATTCTGACGCGACTCCGGAAGATATCCTGGTATATCAGGAAGATCAGACCGCAAACAGCATGGTCAATGGAGACTGTGTTTTTGCAAGAAACTGGCCATATGCATGGGCACTCCTTACAGATGAGACTGCTGTTCATCAGGATCAGATAGATATTGCACCTCTTCCAAATGGATCCTGTATCGGTGGATGGCTTGCAGCAATTAATACAAACAGTGAACATAAAGATGGCGCATGGGCATTCCTTGATTTCCTTACTTCCATGGATGGACAGGTGATCTATGCAGCTGGAAGCGGAAGTGCTCCCGGATGGACTGCAGCAGCTGATGATGAAAAAGTAAAAGAAGGAAACAAGCTTCTGGAAAATCCTGGATTTATTGCAGCATTAAATAATACGATTGCCCGTCCAAGCTCTGACAATTATCAGGAATTATCTGATAATCTGCAGATTACTATGCACAAATATTTATCTGGTGAGGCTGAACTGGATGATACAGTAAATCAGATAGAGACTTTACTGGACACAGAGGGAAAATAAAAACTTCAGTGAATAAAAGGGCTGTCCGGTTTGTCAGACAGTCCTTTTGAACTTTCAGATATCAATTTTGCAGAGAAAAGGAGAAAAACATGGTTAAGAAAATGACCTTTAAGCAGTTTCTGTTTATTCTGCCGCTTTTGATTTTTATTGGTGTTTTTTCTATCTATCCAATTGTAACATCCTTTATGTATACATTTTTTGATTATCGCATTAATGATCAGACCGCAAACAGCTTCTATTTGTCAGAACGTTTTAATGGAGAGCTGTTCTATGAGGATTGTGATTATATCAATTATTTTCTGGATGATGATAAGACTTTAATATCAGAAGAGGATCAGAAAGCAGTAGAGGAAATCCAGGCAACAGTCAGCAGCGTAATGAGTGAATATGAAAATGCAAAGGGAACAGAGAAGATTTCTTCTGATAAAAAGGATGAACTGGTTGCTTTTAAAGAAAAGCTCAGAACAGATATTACTGCACTTTATGATAAATATCCGGATGTAGAGTTCTATAATAAAGACAAAATACCGGAGATTTTAGATGAAATGGACACATGTATTGTAAAGTCTAATTTTATTGGCCTGAAGGCTTATGGGAATCTGATCAAAGATACCCGTTTCTGGAAAGCTCTGGGACATACACTGATTTTTACAGTGATCTCAGTAGGAATTGAGCTGGTATTGGGAATGCTTCTGGCATTGATTATGAATAAAGCAATGAAAGGAATCGGTCTTGTCCGTACGGTTGCGCTGATTCCGTGGGCAATCCCCACAGCAGTATCAGCTATGATCTGGAGTTATCTGTATGATGGAAGTTATGGAATTGTTTCTTTTCTGTTTAATAAACTGGGAATTATAAACAGTCAGTCTGCAATGCTTCTGACCTCTCATGGGGCGATGAGTGCTGCAATTATTGCAGATGTATGGAAAACAACTCCATATATGGCACTTCTTTTGCTGGCAGGCCTGCAGGTTATTGACAGAGGCCTTTATGAAAGCTCTGCGATTGATGGTGCAGGTCCGGTGGTGACATTCTTTAAGATCACACTGCCACTGGTGAAACCAAGCCTTCTGGTTGCCTTGTTATTCCGTACACTGGATGCATTCCGTGTATACGACCTGATCGCAATCCTGACAGGCGGCGGTCCTGGAAATGGAACAGAGAGTTTATCTATTTATGCTTATAAGCTGATGTTTGACCAGAGTAATTATGGATATAGTTCCGTAGTTGTTATGGGAATGTTTGTTGTAGTAGCAATTATTGCATTCCTGTACGTAAAAGTACTCGGGGCAGATGTCATGGGAAATGACTAAGGAGGGGAGAAAGGATGAAAAAGGTAAGTACGTTTAAAGTAGTAAGCTGGATTTTTATTATTGCTTTTTTGCTGATTTCAGTATTTCCATTCTTCTGGATTCTGGTCACATCATTTAAACCTGAAACAGAAATATTCGGAGATGGCGCATATCGTATTATTGCGCAGCACCCTACACTGGATGCATTTAAAACAGTTATTTTTGAAAAAAATATTCTTAGGGCAGTATGGAACAGCTTTGTTATGTCCGGATTTACTACCTTGTATGTAATTGTTGTTGCGTCTATGTCTGCATATATCATATCCAGATTCAAATTCAAAGGAAAAAATCTTCTGATGGCACTGATCCTTACAGTAGCAATGTTTCCCCAGATGATTATTATCGGACCGGTGTTCAATATGTACTATTCTCTTGGAAAACTGAATTCCTACTGGGTATGTCTGGCGTATTCATCTATTACTCTGCCAAGTGCAGTATGGATTATGGTGGCACATTTCAAACAGGTTCCTCTTGCACTGGAGGAGGCAGCGAAGATTGATGGATGTTCTACCTGGGGAACTTTATGGAGAATTATTTTTCCAATTGCAGCACCGGGAGTATTTACAACTGCGATTATGACTTTTATTTCAGCATGGAACGAATATCTTCTTTCATGTACCATGAACAGTAATGAATCAATCCAGACAGTTCCGGTCCGTATCGGATATCTGAGAGGGCAGTATACAATTTACTGGAACCAGATTGCGGCAGCTGCTGTAGTTGTAGTAATTCCTACTTTAGTGATGGTATTACTGTTCCAGAAACAGATCGTAGCCGGAATTGCCAATGGTGCAGTCAAGGAGTAAACAGTTAAAGAGTAAAAAGGAGGCATAAACTGATGAGCTTAAAAAAATACGCAGTACCAACACATCCTTTGTGCTCTGCCGGCGCAGTGCTGCAGGGGGGAAATTACAGAATATCAATGCTGACAACCGCATTGATCAGATTTGAGTATAGCGAAGATGGGAAATTTGAAGATCATGCAACCCAGATGGTTTACAACAGAGAATTTCCTGTTCCGGAATTTCGTGTTGTAGAAAAAGAGAAAACTCTTGATATCTATACAAAGAATCTGGAGATTCATTATGATAAACAGAAATTTACACCGGGCGGTCTGATGGTCCGCGTTGCAGGGGGAATGGCAGGAGAGAGAGTATGGCATTACGGAGAAGAGACGAAAGATCTTCGGGGAACTGCAAGAACTCTGGACTGGGCCAACGGTGAAATCCCGCTGGAACATGGAATTATGTCAAAAGACGGATTTTCTGTTCTGAATGATTCTCATACAATGGTACTTATGGAAAATGGTTCTGTAAAACCAAGACAAAACAAAGGAGAAGATTTTTATTTCTTTGGTTACGGTCATCGATTCCTTGAATGTCTGAAGGATTTTTATCATCTTTGTGGAAAAACACCTCTTTTACCAAGATATGTGCTGGGTAACTGGTGGAGCCGTTACCACAAATATGATGAAGCAGAGTATAAAGAGCTGGTAGAGAGATTTGAAAAAGAAAAAGTTCCTTTTTCAGTAGCTGTTATTGATATGGACTGGCACCTTGTTGAGGATGTGGATCCTGTATATGGAAGCGGATGGACAGGCTATACCTGGAACAAAAAGCTGTTTCCGGATCCGCCGGAATTCCTGAAATGGCTTCATGACCATAATATGAAGGTAACATTGAATGTTCATCCGGCAGATGGAATCCGCCCATATGAAGAAGCATATCCACGTATTGCAAAGAAAATGGGAATGGATCCTGAGCAAAAAGAGCCGGTACTTTTTGACATAGCAGATGATAAATTCCTTGAGGTTTATCTTAATGATCTGCATCATCCGATGGAAGAAGACGGCGTAGATTTCTGGTGGCTTGACTGGCAGCAGGGAACTGTTACGAAAATACCGGGTCTGGATCCCCTTTGGATGTTGAACCATTATCACTATCTTGACAGTGTATGGAAAGGCAAGAGACAACTTACCTTTTCCAGATATGCAGGTCCGGGAAGCCACAGATATCCCATTGGATTCTCTGGTGATACGATTATTACATGGGAGAGTCTGAAGTTCCAGCCATATTTCACTGCAAATGCCAGCAATATCGGATATGGATGGTGGAGCCATGACATTGGTGGTCATATGTTTGGATACAGAGATGATGAACTGACTGCCAGATGGGTAGAATTGGGAGTATTCTCTCCGATCAACCGCCTTCACAGTACAGATAATCCATTTAATGGAAAAGAACCGTGGAAGTATAACCGGATTGTGGAAGAAACAATGAAGAAGTATCTTCGTATGCGTCATAGCCTGGTTCCTTATCTTTATACTATGAATAAGTATGCAAGCAGAGACGGAATTCCGCTTGTACAGCCAATGTATTATCAGGAACCGGATCAGGAGCAGACTTATCATGTGCCAAACAATTATTATTTTGGAAATGAGATGATGGTTTCTCCGATTACGGAAAAAATGGATGAGGTTGCAGTTGCTGCCAAAGCAGTTACCTGGATCCCTAAAGGAGTCTGGTATGATTTCTTTAATGGAAGAAGGTATGATGGCGGACGATTGATGGAACTGTGGAGAACTATAGATGAGATTCCTGTACTTGTAAAAGAGGGCGGTATTATCCCGCTGAAAGATATGGAGGAATATGACAATTCCATAGATAATCCGGAAAAATTCCTGATAAAAATATTCCCTGGTAATACAGGATCATTTGAACTGTGGGAAGATCAGGGGGATACAGCGGAAGATAATGATGAGAACTGGGTAAAAACACGGTTTGCAAAGGAGAAGAATATATTTATAATTTCCAGGGCTGCGGGAAATACAGATGTAATTCCTGTGAACCGTACATGGAAGTTATGGTTCTATGGTGTGAAGGAATCCAACTTTAAAATATATGTCGGAGACCGGGAATGTGACTGTGTATCTGAATGGAAAAAGAATCCTGACAGATTTGAGATTATTGTAAAGGATATTCCGGTGGATCAGGAAATATGTGTAGAGTTTGTTGATGGAATAACAGAGTGTGAGCATAGATGGACAGAAGAGATTTTTGCTGTTCTGGAACGTGCGCAGATTGAATACAATTTGAAATCTGAAATTTTATTTACCATACAGAAACTTGGAAAGGATGCTGTGGCATCTTTGAATGCGATGCATCTGAATCAGGCTCTTTATGGAGAATTATTAGAGATTCTTACAGCAGAAATGTAATGTTTAATATCTGTTAGATGAAACTATTTTCAACAGTTCAAAAAATAAAAAAGTGATCGGGAAATAGGATCCCCAGAACAGGGAGGGTATGACTCATTTTGAGTTATACTCTCCCTGTTTAAGTTTATAAAAAAGGAGTCCTCCATTATTTTATTATTTTATTGAGAAAAGCCTGAGAAAAGTTTAAAATAGAAAATAATAAAAAATAAACGAAAGGAGTTTTTATCATGAGTAAACGAACAGAAAGAATGAGCCGGAGTGCAGCTGAGAGAATCAACCGCAAAGATACCGTGATCAGACAGAATAATGCAGAACTCGAGGAACTGAGGAGTCAGTATGAGAATCTGGATATCTGTGAGGAGGATAAGCAGGTGATTGATGATTATATTGCCTGCAAAGATGCCAGAGCTGACAGGATGGCAGAGAAACTCTATGAAAAGGGACGAAAAGATGTAAAGAGATGCATCCGCATCCGAAAACTGATCCGCAGATGCATGATCCTGTCTGCCATTGTTACGGTGGTACTGATTCAGTATAATAAGAATGAGAAGCTGAGAGAAAGTCTGGAAGAGCTGCTGAAAATGTTCCGGGATAGAACTGTAAATGAATCAGAGGAAGATTTTTAAAATGTTTTACCGAATTCGGTTACGGTAGAACGAATGTGCTTATGTATCAGTTGGAAGGAATAAGCAATATAAATAATGCAGACAAAAATGTATTTTCGGAATTAAAAAAATCTTCTTACAAAAGCAGAAACAAGGAAGACTCTAAGAGTGCATAAAACCAAAAAGGAGCAAGACAGCATGGGAACACAAAGATACTCAATTCTGTACAGCAGTAAAACAGGAAATACAAAAAAACTTGCGGAGAAGATCAGGGAGGTATTGCCTGAGGAAAACTGTGATTATTTTGGAACAGAAGGAGCGAAGGCTCTTTCATCCGACATATTATACATTGGATTCTGGACAGATATAGGGAATGCAGATCCTGCAACACTTGAACTGTTAAAGAGCCTGAAAAACAAGAAGATTTTTCTGTTTGGAACAGCAGGCTTTGGAGGCAGTGAAGCCTATTTTCAGCAGGTTCTCGGGAAAGTTAAGGAATCTGTGGATGAGAGTAATACAGTAATCGGAGAATTTATGTGTCAGGGGAAAATGCCCCAGTCAGTCAGGGACAGATACGTAAAGATGAAAGAGAAGCCGGATCATGCACCAAACCTGGATGAACTGATCCAGAATTTTGACAGGGCGTTATCTCATCCTGACAATGAGGATCTGGACAGACTGGAAGAAATAATCAGAAGAGACCTGAAAAAATAATTAAGTCTTGACTAACAGAGGGAACTGCGGTATAGTGCTCGTTACTAAAAAAGGTAATTCATAAATTTTTATAGATTTTCGCGAAAGAGAGGTAACGAGATATGACATTTTATCAGGAATTACAATTGAGTTCGGCCGGCTCCAAACAGC
Source organism: Blautia sp. MSJ-9 (assembly GCF_018919065.1). GTDB lineage: Bacteria > Bacillota > Clostridia > Lachnospirales > Lachnospiraceae > Blautia_A. The sequence continues at coordinate 20,332 of NZ_JAHLQG010000035.1, forward strand.
TGATCAAAAGCACCACAGACCCCAAAGAGAAAAGACGGCACATTTTAATCTATAACTTTAAAGTGTATCTGGTCATGGCTTTTTGCGTAGCAGTGGTAAGCATGTACAGTAAGCTTACAGGGAGCAGCAACAGTGTAGTTGGTGTTACTGTTCTGCTGGCAGTGCTTGTGCTGCGGCAGGCAGATTTCGGAATCAGGACAACACATGGACTGCTTTCCATTGCAGGAATCTTCGGCATTCTTATGGCAGGTCCCCGTCTGGCAAATATGGCACCTCCGTTAGCTGCATTTGCAGTGAATGTAGTGTGTATCTTATTGCTGATGATACTGGGCTGTCACAATGTGATCATGTACAATCATTCCACCTTTGTTCTGGGCTATCTGCTGCTTCTGGGCTATGATGTGACAGGAAAGGAATATACCTTCCGTGTGATCGGTCTGTTGGTGGGAATGGTGATCTGTATGATCGTCTTCTATAAGAATCAGAGAAACAGAGCTTATCGAAGAACCTTCTTGGATCTGTTCCGGGAATTTGATCTTAAGTCAGCAAGAAGCAGATGGTATGTGAAACTGACACTGATCGTATCCAGCGCAATGCTGTTTATGAATCTTCTGGGACTTCCCAGAGCAATGTGGGCAGGAATCGCCTGTATGTCCGTATGCCTGCCTTTTACAGAAGACTGTATCCCAAGGTCTGTGAGCAGAGGAATGTTTAATATTGTGGGATGTCTGTTATTTATTGTGCTGTATCTGGTACTTCCGGAATCCATGTATCCGTATATCGGAATGATCGGAGGAATCGGAGTCGGATATTCAGCAGGATATCCATGGCAGACTGCATTTAATACTTTTGGAGCTTTATCTATTGCAGCAGGGATCTTCGGAATGCCGGCTGCAGTAGCACTCCGTATAGGGGCAAATGTACTGGGAGCAGCCTATACGGTGATCTGCAATAAAGTGATAGATAAAGTAGCAGCGCATACCTGTGTCGGGGAATGTTGTTTATGAGGTTATTTGCGGGATTGTTATAACGCTTGGAAAAAAGCAGGATATCGTGTACAATGGAATGGGGAATAGCAAAACTATTATAAATATGGGAAGTATTTTAACTATGGATCTTTCAACCTTAGTAAAAATGTCAAATGCTTATGGAAGCAACCCGGCCTATGTTCTGGCAGGCGGCGGCAATACTTCTGTAAAAGATGACACCACATTGTATGTAAAAGGCTCCGGTACACAGCTTGCCACAATCAAGGCAGAGGAATTTGTGGAAATGAGCAGAGCACGTTTGAATGAAATCATGAAGACAGATTATCCTGAAGATGATGTCAAACGTGAATCACTGTATCTTGCAGATGTTATGGCTGCAGTAACAGATGCTGACAAAACAAAACGTCCAAGTGTGGAAGCACTGCTTCATAACTTATTTGCCTATACTTATGTACTGCATGTTCATCCTACACTTGTCAATGGACTGACCTGCGGAAAAGGGGCAAAGGAACTCAGTGAACAGCTTCTTGTAAAAGATGCCATCAAGCTTGCAGTATATGCAGAAAGCTTTGGCGGTCCGCTTCACATGACAGATGATATTACATACTTTATCACGCATTGGGAAGCAGAAGCATATCGCAGTAAGAAATAATATAATAAGGGCTGTCGTTTTTTGACAGCCCTTATTATATTGGTTTAAACACTATATTTTTAAAGGAAAAGGTTTATTTTCAGCAAATCTTATTTCTTTTCTTTTTTCTCTTTGGCTTTCCTGGATTCAGGAACATTTCCCTCACCATAGTAAGCTTTCAGATAGATTTCTTTCAGCTCAGACATTAATGGATATCTCGGGTTGGCACCGGTACACTGGTCGTTAAATGCCTGTTCGGTCATTTCGTCCAGAGTTTCAAGGAAGTACTTCTCGTCTACGCCGTATTCTTTGATCGTATGTTTGATCTCAATAGTATCCATCAGTTCCTGCAGTTTCTGGAGAAGCTTCTCAAATACTTCGCTGTCGTTCTTGCCTGTCAGACCTATAGAACGGCCAATCTCAGCGTAACGTGCAAGTGTGTGCGGATACTGATACTGTGGGAAGGTACCCATCTTAGCCGGAACTTCGGCTGCATTATAGCGCAGAACATGAAGCAGAACCAGAGCATTTGCAATACCGTGTGGAATATGATGGAAAGCTCCCAGCTTATGAGCAAGAGAGTGGTTTACGCCAAGGAATGCATTTGCGAAAGCCATACCAGCCATGCAGGAAGCATTTGCCATATGCTGTCTTGCTTCTACATCAGAACCATCTTTGTATGCACGTGGCAGATAGTTAAATACCAGTTTGATGGCATTTAATGCAAGACCATCTGTATAATCAGATGCCATCATGGAAGCATAGGCTTCAAGTGCATGAGTCATAACGTCGATACCGGAAGCACAGGTCAGTCCCTTAGGTGCGCTCATCATATTATCTGTATCAACAATAGCCATGTCAGGCATTAATTCATAATCTGCCAGAGGCCATTTGATACCTGTAGTTTTATCAGTAATGATAGCAAACGGTGTTACCTCGGAACCTGTACCGGAAGATGTTGGAACAGCTACAAAGTAAGCTTTCTTACCCATATGCGGGAATGTGAAGATTCTCTTACGGATATCCATAAAGTCCATAGCCATATCATCAAAGTTGGCGTCCGGATTTTCATAGAGAACCCACATGATCTTGCCGGCATCCATTGCGGAACCACCGCCCATTGCGATAATGCAGTCAGGCTCGAACATTCTCATTGCAGCAGCACCGGCTCTTGCAGAAGCGAGAGATGGATCTGGCTCTACATCGTAGAAGCAGGTATGTACGATTCCCATCTGATCTAATTTATCTTCGATCTTTTTAGTATATCCATTCTTATAAAGGAAAGAGTCTGTTACGATAAAGCAGCGTTTCTTGTGCATAACAGTGCCAAGTTCATCCAGAGCAACCGGCAGGCAGCCTTTTTTGAAATAAACTTTTTCCGGTGTTCTAATCCAGAGCATATTTTCTCTCCTTTCAGCAACGGTCTTGATGTTAATGAGATGTTTTACACCTACGTTCTCAGATACGGAGTTGCCACCCCAGGAACCGCAGCCCAAAGTCAGGGACGGAGCAAGTTTGAAGTTGTAAAGGTCACCGATACCACCCTGAGAAGATGGAGTATTGATCAGGATACGGCAGGTCTTCATAGCTGCTGCATGTTTTTCCATCTTTTCTTTCTCTCTTGTGTCGATGTAGAGAGCGGATGTATGTCCATAACCGCCGTCAGCTACAAGCTGTTCAGCCTTGGCGATTGCTTCATCAAAAGTTTTAGCCTTGTACATGGCAAGTACAGGGGAAAGTTTCTCATGTGCAAATTCTTCGCTGATATCTACAGATTCAACTTCACCGATCAGGATCTTGGTTTCAGGAGAAACTGCAATGCCGGCCATTTCAGCGATAGTAGCTGCTTTCTGACCTACGATCTTGGCATTTAATGCACCGTTGATAAGGATAGTTTTTCTTACTTTCTCTAATTCATCTGGTTTCAGGAAGTAGCATCCTCTGTAAAGGAATTCTTCTTTTACTTTCTTGTAAACGCTCTCGAGAACAGTTACGGACTGCTCGGAAGCACAGATCATACCATTGTCAAATGTCTTGGAATGGATAATGGAGTTAACTGCCAGACGGATGTCTGCGCTGTCATCAATGATAACAGGAGTATTTCCAGGTCCAACACCTAATGCAGGTTTTCCGGAAGAATAAGCAGCCTTAACCATTCCAGGACCACCAGTTGCAAGGATGATATCAGCTTCACGCATAACCTGGTTTGTCAGATCAAGACTCGGAACATCGATCCATCCAATGATTCCCTCCGGTGCACCGGCTTCTACAGCAGCCTCCAGAACAACCTTTGCTGCATCAATGGTACATTTCTTTGCGCGGGGATGCGGACTGATGATAATCGCATTACGTGTTTTCAGCGCGATCAGAGTTTTGAAGATTGCAGTAGATGTCGGGTTGGTTGTAGGAATAACTGCAGCGATCAGACCGATCGGCTCAGCAATTTTCTTAATACCGTAAGCAGTATCTTCTTCAATCACACCGCAGGTTTTGGTATTCTTATACGCATTGTATACATACTCGGCTGCGTAATGGTTCTTGATAACCTTATCTTCTACAATACCCATTCCTGTTTCTTCAACAGCATCTTTAGCAAGCGGGATACGTGCTTTGTCAGCAGCAGTAGCAGCAGCTTTAAAAATCTTATCTACCTGCTCCTGGGTAAATGTTGCGAAAATCTTCTGTGCCTCTTTCATGGCTGCAATCTTTGCAGTAAGGGCTTCAGGGGTGTCGATGATGGTTGGGATAGTGTTCTCTTTTTTTGCCATTTGGGAATCCTCCTGTTTGTATTTTCGTTAAAAGTATTTACCGTGACCTGTTATGGTATTATTATACAAATAAACTGATTATTCGGTCAACAGTAACGTTAATATGAGTATAACGAAATATTATGGTAAAAATTGTGCATAATCACGTAAATAATGTGAATAAAATATCAATTGTCAGAATATATGAGAAAAATTTAACAATATATTATCTGGTGGCAACTGAGAGAAAGTTAAAAAAATAACGTTAATAAATTAACAACCTCGATAATGCTATTATATGACTTTGTTAATCATTTGTCAATTACAAAACATATGAAAAAGTTAACAAATACTAACTTGAAATTTCGTGAAAATATAACAATATAATTTGTAGAAGGATTTATGTTTTTCCATATGTTTGCAGGAGATTAAAAGTTACTGTGAACGGAGTGAACAGTAATGATTAAGAAAAACTAAGCCCTGCAAAATCTGCAGGGCTTAGTTTTTCTTAAGTTTCTATTTGTTTCAGGCTTTTCTGAAAGCTGCTCTCTTACGTTCTCTGGAATCCAGAAGTCTCTTACGGATACGGAGAGATTCCGGTGTAACCTCAAGGAGTTCATCCTGGTCGATGAAATCGATGGCCTGTTCCAGACTGAGAACTCTTGGTGGAGTTAATTTCAGTGCATCATCGGCGGAAGAAGAACGTGTGTTAGTCAGATGCTTTGTCTTGCATACGTTCAGCTCGATATCTTCGGCTTTACCATTCTGTCCGATAACCATACCGCTGTAAACTTTTGCACCAGGTCCGATAAACAGAGTACCACGCTCCTGGGCTGCGAACAGACCATAAGTAACAGCTTCGCCAGCCTCGAAAGCGATCAGAGATCCCTGTTTTCTGTACTGGAAATCTCCCTTATAAGGTGCATATCCATCAAACATAGTATTGATAATACCAGTACCTTTAGTGGAAGTAAGGAATTCACCACGGAATCCAATCAGTCCACGGGAAGGAATGTGGAATTCCAGACGTACAGTACCATCGCTGGCAGTGCTCATACCCTGCAGCTCACCTTTACGCTCACTCAGCTTCTGAATTACAGTACCGGAGAATTCTTCTGGAACATCTACATAAGCGATTTCCATTGGCTCAAGTTTCTTACCGCGCTCGTCTGTTTTATACAGAACTTCCGGTTTACTTACTGCGAATTCATAACCTTCGCGTCTCATGTTCTCAATCAGGACAGACAGATGAAGTTCTCCACGTCCGGAAACTTTAAATGCCTCTGTTGTCTCAGTATCTTCTACACGAAGGCTGACGTCTGTATTCAGCTCGCGGTAGAGACGGTCACGAAGATGACGGGATGTGATGTATTTACCTTCCTGGCCTGCCAGTGGACTGTCATTTACGATGAAGTTCATGGCAATAGTAGGCTCGGAAATCTTCTGGAAAGGAATTGCTTCCGGGTTCTCTCCACCGCAAAGAGTATCACCGATGTGGATATCTGCGATACCGGAAATAGCAACGATGGAACCAATAGTAGCTTCCTTTACTTCAACTTTATTCAGACCGTCAAACTCATAAAGCTTGCTGATCTTAACTTTCTTACGTTTGTCCAGATCATGATGGTTTAACAGAGTCAGTTCCTGATTAACAGCAATTTTACCATTCTCAACTTTACCTACACCGATACGTCCAACATATTCGTTGTAGTCAATTGTACTGATCAGAACCTGAGTATCTGCATCCGGATCTCCCTCAGGAGCCGGGATATATTTCAGGATTGCGTCAAACAGCGGAGCCATATCCTTAGGAGTATCGTTTAAGTCGATTACAGCATGTCCTGCTTTTGCGGAAGCATACAGGAACGGACAGTCAAGCTGCTCATCAGAAGCACCAAGATCCATAAGAAGTTCCAGAACTTCATCTACAACCTCGTCAGGACGAGCTTCCGGACGGTCGATCTTGTTGATACATACGATAACATGAAGATCAAGTTCCAGTGCTTTCTTAAGAACGAACTTAGTCTGAGGCATAGCACCTTCGAAAGCATCAACGAGAAGAATAACTCCGTCTACCATCTTAAGTACACGTTCTACTTCGCCACCGAAATCAGCATGTCCTGGTGTGTCGATGATGTTGATCTTTGTATCTTTGTAATGAATAGCTGTATTCTTGGATAAAATAGTGATACCACGCTCACGTTCGATGTCATTGGAGTCCATGACACGTTCCTGAACCTCCTGGTTCTCACGGAATACACCGCTCTGTTTCAGAAGCTGGTCAACCAGAGTTGTTTTACCGTGGTCAACGTGTGCGATGATGGCTACGTTACGGACGTCTTCACGTTTTGTTCTCATAAAATGATTTTCCTTTCCTCTTTAAGTTTGAATATTATTTACAGTTACCTGCGGATTATTCACTACTGCTCGCCTGTTATTATCCGGTGACATATGTCAAAATTCCGGGATATTTCACCATAAAGCAGTTTATGGGTTACTGTTCACATGCCACTATCCCGCGAGGTGTTTTGGCATGCATATGCCAAAATCCCGAGACATACGGCGCGAATTTATGCGATTAGCATAAATTCTGTGCATCGCGAAGCGTGTTACTGAGAACGGAGTGAACAGTAACGTTTATGGAATTACGCAGATGGATTTATTCTTCCTATTATATGTGATTTTTCTTTGATTAGTTACCCGAATTTCCAGTTTACCACATTTTCGCCAGATTACAAGGTGTTGAAATAAATTTTTTTATTTTTATAAATTCTGGTTCTAAACGGGAAAGCCTGTACATAACTATATAAAGAACAATACAAGGTAACTGGAGCATATGCCGAAAATGGAAAGCAGCAGAGGATATTCACGGTCCGTCTGACGACATTTTCCGGGCGCAGGTGCTCTACGAGGAAGGAGAACCACATTATGGCAGATAAAATTATTGAAAACAATCAGGTATCTATGATGGGAAAAATTGCAGCAGGATTCACATTCAGTCATCAGGTCTTTGGAGAAGGCTTCTATATGACGGAACTGCTGGTCAAGAGACTCAGCGATTCGGAAGACAGGATCCCGGTGATGGTCTCAGAACGACTGGTGGATGTGACACAGGACTATATCGGAGAATATGTAGAGATCCATGGCCAGTTCCGTTCCTACAACCGGCATGAAGAGAAACATAACCGTCTCGTACTTTCCGTATTTACCAGAGAGCTGAAATTCGTGGAAGAAGAGGATGAGACTGTCCCGGTAAATCAGATCTTCCTTGACGGATTTATCTGTAAACCGCCGGTATATCGTAAAACTCCTCTGGGAAGAGAAATCGCGGATGTGCTTCTGGCAGTCAACCGTCCATATGGAAAATCAGACTACATACCATGCATCTGCTGGGGCAGAAATGCCCGCTATGCATCCGCTTTTGAGGTAGGAGGCCATGTCCTGATCTGGGGCCGTATCCAGAGCAGAGAATATATGAAACGTATCGGCGAGAATGAAACAGAGAAAAGGATTGCGTATGAAGTCTCTGTAAGTAAGCTGGAATATATGGAATAGCGGCACGCAAACAGTAACTGCTGTTCACTATTAATTACTTGCAATTCTTCATAAACTGCGGTAATATAAGCGTATTCAGATAAAAACAGGAGTTACTGTTCACTACGTTCTCAGCAACACGCTTCGCGCTGTATGTCTCGGGTTTTCTGTTGCCATGCATCCGTAAGAAGCTGCCAGTGGCAGGTTCTGTAGGTGACCTTCGCTTACAAAAAACATCTCGCGGGATATTACCAGTGAACAGTAACGAACAGGATACTGTTTATTATGTCTATAAAGAAGGTACAATTTCAACAGCGATAAGAGGAATTGTTTGTTATGGAAAAAGAATTTACAGAGGTTTACTGCGGTGGAGGAAAAGGAAAGACAACATTGGCAATTGGTCAGTGTCTGAGAGCTTCCACCCAGGGTAAAAGCGTCATTATTATTCAGTTTCTGAAAGGAAGAGAGCGCAGAGAGCTGGATTTCCTGGAGGATCTGGATAATCTGGATATTAAGATATTTCGTTTTGAAAAGCATGATGAGTGTTACGAGGAACTGAACGAGCAGGAGAAAGCAGAAGAGAAGACAAACATTCTTAATGCTTTAAATTTTGCGCGAAAAGTTATTGCAACTCAGGAATGTGATTTCCTGCTTCTTGATGAAATCCTTGCACTTCCGGATTACGGGATCACTACAGCAGAGGCTATCGGAGAGATTCTGAGCATGAAAGATGAGAGTATGCACATCCTGCTTACAGGACGGACGTTACCTGACAGCCTGCGTAAATATGCAGACAGCATAACTACACTGACAACAGAGAACTTATAGGGGACGTTTTACGAAAGAAACGGTATCCTATATAGAAGAAACTACAGAAGAATAAAGGAGGAGAGCAAATGGCAATTTTTAAAGGTGCAGGTGTTGCGATCGTAACCCCTATGTATGAAGACGGTAAGGTTAACTATGATAAACTGGAGGAACTCCTGGAGTATCAGATTGCAAACAGTACAGATGCGATCATCATTTGCGGAACAACAGGAGAATCATCTACAATGACACACGGAGAGCATCTTAAGACAATTAAGTTTGCGATCGACAAAGTAAATAAACGTGTTCCGGTCATTGCAGGTACAGGTTCCAACTGTACAGAGACTGCGATCATGATGTCAAAAGAAGCTGCTTCCTACGGTGCAGATGCACTTCTGGTAGTAACTCCATATTATAACAAAGCAACTCAGAAGGGTCTGATCGCTCATTATACAGCAATCGCAGAAGCAGTTCTGGAAACACCGATCATTATGTACAATGTTCCAAGCCGTACAGGATGTAATATCCAGCCTGCAACAGCGGTAGCTCTGGCTAAGAACGTTAAAAACATCGTTGGTATCAAAGCAGCAAGCGGAGATCTTTCACAGATTGCAACTATGATGGCTATGGCAGACGGTGCGATCGAACTGTATTCTGGAAATGACGACCAGGTACTCCCGATCCTTTCACTTGGCGGACTTGGTGTAATTTCCGTACTTTCCAATGTTGCTCCTAAGGAAACTCATGATATGGTTATGAAGTTCTTAGAGGGAGATACAAAGGGCGCAGCAGAGATCCAGTTAAAAGCAATCCCGCTGATCCATGCACTGTTCAGTGAAGTAAACCCGATTCCGGTTAAAACAGCCCTGAACCTGATGGGACAGGAAGTAGGACCTCTTCGTATGCCATTATCCGAGATGGAAGAAGCAAACAAAGAGAAACTTGCTGCAGAACTGAAGAACTTTGGAATCAAACTTGCATAAAAACAGATATGGTTTCGTGTGACTGAATAGCTGCTGAGAACGCAGTGATCCGGTCTGAAATGTAAACAATATTGATGTGGCTGGAATTGAGAGGAAAATACAAATGGTAAAGATTATTATGCATGGCTGCAACGGTCATATGGGTCAGGTAATTTCCGAACTGGTTGAGAAGGATTCGGATGCTGAGATCGTAGCAGGTATTGATGTTACAGATCAGGGAAAGAACAGCTACCCTGTATATACAAATATGGAAGAATGTCAGGTAGAGGCAGATGCCCTTATCGATTTCTCTTCTGCAAAAGCAACAGACGCACTTCTTGCTTACTGCGAGAAGCGTAAACTTCCGGTTGTATTATGTACAACAGGTTTAAGTGAAGAGCAGCTTGCAAAGGTTGAAGAGACTGCCAAGAATGTTGCAGTACTGAAATCTGCAAATATGTCTCTCGGAATCAACACATTAATGAAACTGCTTCAGGACGCTGCAAAGGTTCTGGCAACAGCGGGATTTGATATTGAAGTTGTTGAGAAACATCACAGATTGAAACTGGATGCTCCGAGCGGAACAGCACTGGCACTGGCAGACAGTATCAATGAAGCGATGGATAATCAGTATCATTATACTTATGACCGCAGCCAGAGACGTGAAATGCGTGATGATAAAGAAATCGGTATTTCTGCAGTGCGCGGTGGTACAATTGTCGGAGAACACGAAGTGATTTTCGCGGGTTCGGATGAAGTAATCGAATTTAAGCATACTGCTTATTCTAAAGCTGTATTTGGAAAAGGTGCGATCGAGGCTGCTAAATTCCTTGCTGGCAAACCGGCAGGAAGATATGACATGAGCGACGTTATCAGCGCTAAATAATAATAAAAACAAAAAATCAGATGTATATAAAAAGGGAAGTGTCTTCGGTGGATTTACCGATACACTTCCCTTTTACTATGACAGGAATAGAGTCAAAATCCATTGAAAATCGCCTGCGGCGATAGGATTTTAACTTGTATGTCTCGGGATTTTGGTATTTTTATGCCAAAACACCTCGCAAAATAGTAGACTGCAGAATAGTTACATTTGATTTATAATTAATGATTATATGCGTAGGTCAGCAGGGTACGGGAATCCTGCCAGCGTGCAGAGGATGAATCTGCACCCAGAACAACAGAAATATAAGTATTTCCCTTAGCGGAAGTAGATAAACCTACGAAACAATAACCTGCTTTATTGGTATAACCTGTTTTCATGCCCTGAACTCCAGGTACGTTTCCAAGGAGGGCATTGGTGGTTCCAACATAATAACTGCGGCCTGTATTAAGATTGGAGAATGAATAATAGCTGGTACCGACCAGTTTTCTGAACATTGGCTTTTTGATCGCATACTGAGCGATTTTTGCCAGATCGGAAGCAGTTGTGTAATGGTTATATCCGGCATCAAGACCATTTGGCGTTGCAAAATGGGTATTGGTACATCCAATCTGTGCAGCCTTCTGATTCATCAATTTGACAAATTTGGAAGTAGAACCACTGATATGCTCTGCAATTGCTACAGCAGTATCATTATGAGAAGGAAGCATCAGCGAATAAAGCATATCTCTCATGTAGAATACTTCACCGGCATTTGCATAAAGTTTACTTGGTTCAATGGATGCTGCATAAGAAGAGAACTTTACTTTATCAGTCAGTTTGCTGTTCTCAAGTGCAAGGATACAGGTCATGATCTTGGTTGTGCTGGCGTTGGCATGTGCAACGTTTTCATTTTTTGCATAAACAATCTTGCCGGTATCTGCATTCATCAATAATGCACAGTCAGAAGAAAGATTATAATTCAATCCGGTATGTGTAACAGTGCCGTTCTGATTGAAATAGTAATAAGTACCACTTATCTTATGTTTGCCGGTAACTGCTTTTCCATCTTTGCCGAAATAATATTTCCTGCCGGCATTATCTGTGAACCATCCGGTGATCATAGAACCGTCCTTGCCGACGTAATAATAGCTTCCTTTGTATTTAATAAGAGAGTTTTTGATCAGATATCCCTGTGATCTGGTTCCGAAATAATAATTTTTTCCATTGATCGTATGCCAGCTGCACCATCGATGACCAAGTTTGTTAAAATAATAAGTTTTTTTGTCAATTTTCAGGAATACATTTTTGGCGATTGTTTTGTCATCATAACGATAGATCCAGTAATCACCGTCTTTTACAAATTTTCCGGCTGCTGCGATGTCTGGTTTCTGAAGTGTGGACGCATAGATAGTAGAAACACTGCAGGTGAACAGCAGGAAAAAGGCAGCAATCATCATAAGAATGGCGCTGCGTATGGAATAGTTGCTTTTTCTTTTCATAATAACCTCCTGTAATGCGTTTTGTATTGTAACTGTTCACTAGTGTGCCAACAAGTTGATTTCTCGAACAATCTTGCGTCTAAATTTCTTATTTCCGCGTTGTCGTCGGTCGCCGTAGCCACCGCTACGCCTCATTCCTCCGCCTTGAAATAAAAAAATTTATACTGCAAGATTGTTTCAAGAATCAATTTGTCGGCACACTAGTACATCGAATATTAAGTAACAGCCATATTGACTTGTCTGATTTTTCATCTGCCGCGTTGTCGTCAATCGCCGTAGCCACCGCTACGCCTCATTTCTCCGCCTTGCATATGAGAAACTCATCCTGCGTCAATATAGCAGATACTTAATTTTCGATGTACTAGAATCATAGCATGAAAAGTAAATTTTTTCCAGAATAGTATTACGTTTTATGCACATATTAAAAATACAATGACAGCAGAAGCTGAACAACTGAAAATGACTCTGCTGTCAGCATCATATAACATAAAATTATAATATGACAAAGCGGAGGGATTCTGCCCGAGAACCGGCGGACTGCTTTCCGGGAACAGGAGACGAATATGAGAAAAAAAGCGAAAAAAATTCTTGTGAGTGCAGCACTGATCATGTCCTTATGTATGTTTACAGCATGTGGAAACGCTGACAATGCGGCAGATGAAGTAGATACAACTGAAGATGGAAACATTACTGAAGATAATGGAATGGACGATGCTGACAATGCTGCGGATAACAATAATGCTACAGATGATAATAAAAATAATACTGCAGCTGATAACACAGGGAATAATGCAAGTACGGACAATAATACGAATACAGATGGCAATGCTGAAATTTCCACAGATAATGGAACGGTAGTGGAAGAGGGCACAGGCAACGGGGCAGCAGAAGACGGAATGACAGATAATACGGATAACAATGGCACTGCTTCAGGAGCACTTGGAAATGGAGTAAGAGATCTCGGAGATGGAGTTGGAGATGCGGTAGAAGACGTGGGTGATGCAATCGGAAATGCGGCAGAAGGAAGATAAGGAAAAATAACAAAAAGTCAAAGAGACTGCTTGCAGATAGACGATAACAGGTGCAGCAGTCTCTATATTTGAGAAAAAAGGCAGGACATTTGCAACGATTTATGGTATTATCAAAGTAAAGTCTAAAAGGAATCGCTATATGGAGGTTATTTATAATGAAATTCAGGCCATGCATTGATATACATAATGGAAAAGTGAAACAGATTGTTGGAGGAAGCCTTACAGATGTACAGGACCAGGCAAAAGAGAATTTTGTGTCTGAGCAGGATGCAGCATTTTATGCAGAACTGTATAAGAAAGCTGGTATAAAAGGCGGTCATGTAATCCTGCTGAACAGTCTGGATTCTCCTTATTATGAAGCAACGAAAGCACAGGCACTCCTTGCACTGGGCGCTTACCCTAAGGGGTTGCAGATCGGTGGCGGTGTGAATCCGCAGAATGCCGGAGAATATCTGGATGCAGGGGCAAGCCATGTGATCGTCACATCCTATGTGTTTAAAGATGGAAAGATTTCCTGGGAGAATCTGAATAAGATGAAAGAAGCGGCAGGAAAGGAGAATCTGGTCCTTGACCTGAGTTGCCGTAAGAAAGACGGAAAATATTATATCGTGACAGATCGCTGGCAGAAATTTACGGATGTTACAGTGACTCTGGAAGTAATGGAAGAGCTGGGAAGCTACTGTGATGAGTTTCTGGTACATGCAGTTGATGTGGAAGGCAAAGCACATGGTGTAGAGACTGAACTGGCAGCTCTGCTTGGGGAATATAAGGGAAATCCAGTCACCTATGCGGGTGGTGTTGGCTCTATGGCTGATATCGAAGATCTGCGTACTTATGGAAAAAACAGACTGGATGTTACAGTGGGAAGTGCACTGGATCTCTTTGGAGGCAGTATTCCTTTTGCTGAGCTAATTAAACTTTAATCGAATCAAGTAACTCCTATGCTTCAATTGAGAATATCCGTTTGACTCGAAGTTCATTGTTTTGATTATGAGTAGAGGCTTAATGTCTGAATCAGTGATAAAAATTTTACTGTTCACTGATAATATCCCGCGCGGTGAACGTAAAAAATGCATCTGGCAATGAGATACAGGATAATAGACTACTGAATAGTTGCCAAATTTCGACATAATAGGACAAGAATTCCTCTTCTATTCCTGAAGTAAACAGAAAAAATGTGAAATTTTAATAAAATAGTGTTAAAATTCAAAAAGGTGTGTTATAATAGATTCATCAAACAGCAAAGGGGATGGAAGCATGAAATTTATCATCAGCGGAAAGAATATTACAGTTACAGAAGGTCTTAAGACAGCGGTCCAGGACAAGCTCAGTAAACTGGAAAGGTATTTCACTCCTGACACCGAAGTTGTAGTAACTTTAAGTGTTGAAAAAGAAAGACAGAAAATCGAAGTAACAATCCCTGTAAAAGGAAACATTATCCGTTCCGAACAGGTAAGCAATGACATGTATGTATCAATCGATCTGGTTGAAGAAGTCATTGAACGTCAGCTTCGCAAGTACAAAAATAAAATTGTAGACAAACAGCAGGCAGCTGCAAACTTCCAGAAAGCATATCTGGATAAAGATTATGATGAAGATGAAGATGTTAAGATCATCCGTACCAAGAAATTCGGGATTAAACCAATGTATCCGGAAGATGCATGCGTACAGATGGAACTTCTTGGACATAACTTCTTTGTATTCTATAATGCAGAGACCGAGCAGGTAAACGTAGTCTACAAACGTAAAGGTAATACTTACGGTTTAATTGAACCAGAATTCTAATACGACAACCGAATTCGGACAAAATATACCGCAAAGTGGGGTGTGCAGATTGTGGGAATGATTTTTCAAATACGCTCTAGAACACGCTCTAAACCTTATCAGAACATAAAAGGCCATAAGAAAAGTTTTCATAACAACAACAAAAGAACTTCCGTGCGGAATAAAAAAACTTCTGCACGGAAGTTTTTTTATGTCAAAAAATAAATTGAGAGCAGATTAAAATTCTTTTTACGTTATAAAAAACTTGCCAAAATCTGAATATTATGTATAATAAAGAAGAAAAGAGTAATGAACAACAAAATAATGAACAACAGGGAGCTTGCGTATCAAGCAGGCTGAGAGTGGGATGAATGCCCAGACCTGCAAACCTGATTTGGATAATGCCAACGTAGGGAATGGATACGTAAGTATAAATACAAACGTGAATTTGAGCAGATATATCAAACAGGTATATCTGTTTTTTTATGCCGTTTTTCCGAAGTCTTTCAGGTGTCATTAAAAACGACGAAAAGGAGATAAGAATTATGCTGGGTACATGTTTACAGAATGTCAGAGAAAGAGAACCTCTTGTCCACAATATCACTAATTATGTCACAGTAAATGATGTGGCAAATGTAATCCTTGCGAGCGGGGCAAGCCCGATCATGTCAGATGAGCCGCAGGATGTAGAGGAAATTACAGCAATCTGCGGAGGGCTGAATATCAATATCGGAACTCTGAATGTGAGAACAATCGAAGGAATGCTGAAAGCAGGGCATAAGGCTAATGAACTGCGGCACATGGTACTTTTAGACCCGGTAGGAGCAGGTGCAAGTTCCCTTCGAACAAATACAGCAGTGAAGCTGATACAGGAGTTAAAGGTGGATGTGATCCGTGGAAATATTTCAGAAGTTAAGACACTGGCAGCAGGAAGTGGTACAACCAAGGGCGTTGATGCAGATGTAGCTGATGCAGTGTCAGAAGAGAATTTGGATGAAGCAGTTGCATTTGCAAAGAAATTTGCAGAGAAATCAGGAAGTATTGTTGCCATAACAGGAGCAATCGACCTTGTCAGTGATGGAGAGAAATGCTATGTGATCCGTAATGGCCGTCCGGAAATGGGAAGGATCACAGGAACAGGATGCCAGTTATCCGGTCTTATGACAGCATATCTTGTCGCAAACCCAGAACAGAAGTTAGAAGCAGCAGCTGCAGCAGTCGGCGCGATGGGACTTGCAGGAGAAATCGGATGGAGTTATATGCAGAAAGGTGACGGCAATTCTACTTACAGAAACAGGATCATTGATGCAATTTATAATATGACAAAAGAACAGTTAGATGAGGGTGCGAAATATGAAGTGCGATAAGAAAGATTTACTGCTTTATGCAGTGACAGACAGAAGTTGGTTAAATGGTGAAACTCTTTACAGTCAGGTTGAGAAAGCACTGGAGGGTGGAGCAACATTTGTACAGCTTCGTGAGAAACATCTGGATCATGAGACTTTTCTTAAAGAGGCAAAGGAACTGAAAGAACTTTGTGCGAAATATCAGGTTCCGTTTGTGCTGGATGATGATGTGGAACTTGCACTGGAAGTTGGTGCAGACGGTGTTCATGTAGGACAGAGTGATATGGAAGCCGGAGATGTCCGTGCAAAACTTGGAAAAGATAAGATTGTCGGAGTATCTGCCCAGACTGTAGAACAGGCACTTCTCGCTCAGGAACGTGGTGCAGATTATCTGGGGGTAGGTGCAGTATTTCCAACCAGTTCCAAGGATGATGCAGTGGAAGTAGATCACGAAACAGTGAAAGCTATCTGTGAAGCAGTGGATATTCCGGTCATTGCGATCGGTGGTATTTCAAAAGATAACGTACAGGAATTGGCAGGATGTGGACTTTGTGGAATTGCAGTTATCAGTGCTATCTTTGCGAAGCCGGACATAAAAAAAGCAGCAGAAGAGCTGAAAGAAGCTACCGCGAAAATGGTGGAAGCACGTTAGCATAAATTTTCTACGTACAGTGGATGGGATGAAAACAGTAATGCTATTTGTAGAGAGATGAAAAGAGGAGTAAACAGAAAATGAAAACAGCAGTAACGATTGCAGGAAGTGATTCCAGCGGTGGAGCAGGGATCCAGGCAGATATTAAGACAATGCTTGCAAACGGCGTTTATGCCATGAGTGCGATTACGGCACTGACAGCACAGAATACCACAGGGGTGACGGCGATCATGGAAGTGACACCGGAATTTCTGGGGGAAGAACTGGATAATATTTTTACAGACATTTATCCGGATGCAGTGAAGATCGGAATGGTATCTTCTGGTGCTTTGATCGAGAAGATTGCAGATAAACTGGAGGAATATAAAGCAAAGAATATTGTAGTTGACCCGGTTATGGTGGCAACAAGCGGAGCAAAGCTGATCAGTGATGAAGCTATCGGGACTTTAAAACAGCGGTTACTTCCTATTGCAAGTGTGTTGACTCCGAATATTCCGGAGGCAGAGGTTCTGGCAGAAATGGAAATCCATACAGCAGAGGATATGATAGAGGCAGCAAAGAAAATCAGTGACAGATACCATTGCGCAGTTCTCTGTAAAGGAGGACATAAGTTAAATGATGCCAATGATCTCCTCTACAGAAATGGTTCCTATCGCTGGTTTGAGGGAAAACGCATTGATAATCCAAATACCCATGGAACTGGCTGTACTCTTTCCAGCGCTATTGCATCTAATCTTGCGAAAGGATTTGATATGGATAGAGCTGTAGAACGTGCGAAAGACTACATTTCAGGTGCGCTGGCAGCAATGCTGGATCTGGGAAAAGGCAGCGGCCCGATGGATCATGGATTTGCGATCACAGGAGAATATAAGAAAGAAGCCGGGGAGGTATAAGTCTCATGGAAACGAAAAGAACCGGCTTATTTGAAAACGGACTGATCTGGTTTGGAGCGGGAGTTTCTATAGCAGAAATCCTGACAGGAACTTACCTGGCACCGCTTGGCATGGGAAAAGGTCTGGCAGCAATTATTGTGGGACATATCATCGGCTGCCTGATGCTGTTTCTGGCAGGTGTGATCGGCGGTAAAGTCAGAAAGAGCGCCATGGAAACTGTAAAAATGAGCTTTGGACAGAAAGGAAGTATTCTGTTTGCTGTTTTGAATGTGCTTCAGCTTGTTGGCTGGACTGCCATTATGATTTATGACGGTGCACTGGCAGCAGACGGGGTGGTAAATACAGGACGCTGGATCTGGTGTCTGGTCATCGGAGCACTGATCATCCTCTGGATCGTCATTGGAATTACAAATCTTGGAAAGATCAATACGGTTGCCATGGCAGCTTTGTTTATCCTGACATTGATCCTCTGTAAGGTGATTTTTACCGGAGGCGGTGCAGGTGTAGCTACTGATGACAGTATGACATTCGGAGCAGCAGTAGAACTTGGCGTTGCCATGCCGTTATCCTGGCTTCCGCTGATCAGTGACTACACAAGAGAAGCGGAAAAGCCTGTGAAAGCAACAGCAGTCAGTGCAGTGACATACGGGCTTGTGAGCTGCTGGATGTATGTGATTGGAATGGGCGCTGCGATTATTACCGGAGAGTATGATATTGCGCAGATTATGTTAAAAGCAGGCCTGGGAATTGCAGGACTTTTGATCATTGTGTTCTCAACAGTGACAACTACATTTCTGGATGCTTATTCTGCAGGTATTTCCAGTGAGACCATCGTAAGTAAATGGAATGGAAAACATGTGGCGATTGTAGTAACCGTTATTGGAACCATTGCAGCAATCGTATATCCGATGGATAATATTACAGATTTTCTGTATCTGATTGGTTCTGTATTTGCACCAATGATCGCTATTCAGATTGCAGATTTCTTTATTCTGGACTTGGATAAAAGCAGCCGGGCAGTACATATTCCGAATATGATCATCTGGGTGATCGGATTTGGTGTGTATCGTATTCTTATGAATATTGATATGCCGGTAGGAAATACACTGCCGGATATGGTGATCACGGTTATTCTTTGTCTGATCGCAGCGAAAATAGTGCCGGAGAAGAAGTAATATATAGAAACAAAATTTCAGCCAGATGTGAAACATGAAAAACAGTAGTGTTTCACATCTGGCTGTTTTATATTGCTTTTTCCTGCTTGAATTTTGACGTACTACCTGAAATATGGTAGAATATTAGAAAGTCTGTAACTGTTCAGCAGTCTACTGAACAGTTACGAAAGTCTTGAAGAAAGAAGGAATAGAATACTATGAGAAAAGCCGGAGTATTAATGCCAGTTTCCGCACTTCCGTCCAGAGTAGGTGCCGGAGAACTTGGAGAGTCAGCATTTCACTTTATAGAATTATTAAAGAAGAACCATGTCAAAATATGGCAGATCCTTCCACTGAACCCGGTAGGATATGGAAATTCACCATACCAGCCATATTCCTCCTGCGCAGGAGATGAATTATATATCAGCCTGGATAAGCTTGCAGAGGATGGGCTTTTGAAAGAAGCACCGGAAGCATTTTTACAGAATGCAAAGAGGGTTGATTATGATGCTGTCCGCCAGTACAGAGAACCGTATCTGAGAGAAGCATTTGCAGCATTTCAGGAGAAGAACGGACAGGAAGAGCCTGCATATAAGGAATTTGTTTCACAGGACTGGGTGTATGAATACGGAGTATTCCGTGCTCTGAAGAAAGCAAACAATGGAGCCTGTTGGAATGACTGGGCAGAAGAAGACAGAAACTGGCCGGAGAACAGGCATGAATTACTGGCAGAGACAGAGGCAGAAGCACAGCATCAGATGTTCCTTCAGTATATTTTCTATACACAGTGGATGAATGTGAAGAAAGCTGCAAATGAAGCAGGAATTGAGATCATGGGAGATGTTCCGTTCTATGTAGGTCAGGATTCTGTAGATGTATGGGGCGGAAAAGATAATTTCTTATTGGATACAGATGGACGTCCGATCTTCATCGCAGGAGTACCGCCGGATTATTTCAGCGCAACAGGACAGAGATGGGGAAATCCGATTTATGACTGGGATCATATGAAAAAACAGAATTATCAGTTCTGGGTAAACAGAATTGGTTACAGCAATAAGTTGTTTGACATCATCCGAATCGATCATTTTCGGGCATTTGATACATACTGGAAAATTCCTGCAACATGCCCGACAGCCATTGACGGCGAATGGATCGAAGCGCCGGGATATGAAGTAATTGACATATTAAAGAAAGAGATTCCGGGACTGAATCTGGTGGCAGAGGATCTGGGACTGCTTCGTCCGGAAGTTCTGGTACTGAAAGATCATTACCATCTGAAAGGTATGAAAATCCTTATCTTCTCTGTGGATACAAGTGGAAAATATGCCCGTGATACCTTCCATGATGTGGAAAATATGATCTTTTATACAGGAACTCACGACAATGACACCATTATGCAGTGGTACAATGGCATGAGTACTGCAGCCAGAAGAAAAGTCCGCCGTATGCTGAAGAAAGCAGGCGCATCTTATGGATCCATGAAAGAAAGATTCCTGAAGTATACCCTGCAGAATCAGGCAGAATATGCAATTATCCCGCTTGCAGATATTCTTGGACTTGGAAAAGAAGGCCATATCAATACACCGGGAACCATCGGATCTCCGAATTGGGAGTGGCACTTACCGAATTTCACACAGGCAGAAAAAGAACTGCATAAATTTGGAAAACTGATCATTGAGACAAAGCGTGTATAATAAAAACTATACAAAAAGTTTATAAATGCCAACAAATTTCTTTCTTTGTTCAAGAAAAATTCATTGTTTTCCATATAGGAAAGTGTTAGAATAGATAAGTATTGTGCAGTTACTGAGAACAAAGTGAACAGTAACATTGTGTATAAAGAAAATGTTTATACTGGTAACAGATAATATAAAGAGATAACAGGAGTTAAACCTAATATGAATGTGTTTTCAAAAGTATTCGGGAGCCGCAGCCAGCGAGAGGTTAAGCGTATCGTGCCTCTGGTTGAGAAAATCGAGAGCCTGCGCCCGGACATGCAGAAATTAAGTGACGAGGAACTTAGAGGAAAAACAAGAGAATTTAAGAAACGTCTTGAAGAGGGAGAGACACTGGATGATCTGCTTCCTGAGGCATTTGCGGTTGTACGTGAAGCCGGCAAGCGTGTTCTTGGAATGGAACATTTCCGTGTACAGCTCATCGGTGGTATCATTCTTCACCAGGGCCGTATCGCAGAGATGAGAACAGGTGAAGGTAAAACACTTGTTGCTACACTTCCGGCATACTTAAATGCTCTGGAGGGTAAAGGTGTTCACATCGTTACAGTCAACGATTACCTGGCTAAACGAGATTCCGAGGAAATGGGACAGATCCACGAATTCCTTGGTCTGACAGTTGGTGTTGTTTTAAATGACATGAAGCAGGACGAGCGTCGTGCTGCATATAACTGTGATATTACTTATGTTACCAATAACGAACTTGGTTTCGATTATCTGCGTGACAACATGGTTATCTATAAAGAACAGCTGGTACAGAGAGACTTGCACTACTGTATCATTGATGAGGTCGACTCCATTCTGATCGATGAGGCGCGTACACCTCTGATCATTTCCGGACAGAGTGGAAAGTCTACCAAATTATATGAAGCCTGCGATATCCTTGCTCAGCAGTTAGAGCGTGGTGAAGCCAGCCATGAGATGACCAAAATGGCAGCCATCATGGGTGAGGAAGTTATCGAGACAGGTGATTTCGTTGTAAATGAGAAAGATAAGATCGTAAACCTTACTGAGCAGGGTGTTCATAAGGTAGAGAAATTCTTCCATATCGAGAACCTGGCAGATCCGGAAAACCTGGAGATCCAGCACAATATTACTCTTGCACTTCGTGCCCATAACCTGATGCACAAGGATCAGGATTACGTAGTTAAGGATGATGAGATCCTTATCGTTGATGAGTTTACCGGACGTATTATGCCGGGACGTCGTTATTCAGACGGTCTTCATCAGGCAATCGAAGCAAAAGAGCATGTTAAGATCAAACGTGAGAGCAAGACTCTGGCAACAATCACATTCCAGAACTTCTTTAATAAATATGACAAGAAGGGCGGTATGACCGGTACAGCTATCACAGAGGAGAAAGAGTTCCGTGATATCTATGCAATGGACGTTGTTGAGATTCCGACTAACAAACCGGTAATCCGTGTTGACCATGAAGATGCTGTTTATATGACAAAGAAAGAGAAATTCAACGCAGTTGTTAATGCTGTAGTGGAAGCTCATGCAAAACAGCAGCCAGTACTGGTTGGTACAATTACAATTGAAACTTCTGAACTTATCAGCCGTATGCTGAAGAAGCAGGGAATCAAACATAATGTATTGAATGCTAAGTTCCATGAACTTGAAGCTGAGATTGTAGCACAGGCAGGTCGTGCAGGTGCAGTTACGATCGCTACTAACATGGCAGGTCGTGGTACTGATATCAAGCTGGATGATGTGTCCAGAGAGGCCGGTGGTCTGATGATCATTGGTACAGAGCGTCACGAATCCAGACGTATCGATAATCAGCTCCGTGGACGTTCCGGTCGTCAGGGAGACCCGGGTGAATCCCGTTTCTACATTTCCCTTGAGGATGACCTGATGCGTCTGTTCGGTTCTGAGAGACTGATGAAGATATTCACATCTCTTGGTGTTGCTGAGAATGAGCAGATCGAACATAAGATGCTTTCCAATGCGATCGAGAAAGCACAGGAGAAGATCGAGTTCAACAACTTCGGTATTCGTAAGAATCTTCTTGACTATGACCAGGTTAACAATGAACAGCGTGAGATCATCTATAAAGAGCGTCGTCAGGTTCTCGATGGTGAGAACATGCGTGAAGCAATCTACAAGATGATTCAGGATACTGTAGATACTTATGTAGATATGTGCTTCTCAGATGATGTAGATTCTGAAGAGTGGGATCTGAATGAATTTAACGGTGTCCTTCTTCCGATCATTCCGGTTAAGCCACTTACACTTAAGAGTGTAAAAGGCAAGAAACGCGATGAGATCAAGCATGAACTGAAAGAAGAAGCAGTGAAACTCTATGAAGCAAAAGAGGCAGAGTTCCCTGAACCGGAACAGCTTCGTGAATTAGAGCGTGTTGTACTTTTGAAATGCATCGACAGCAAGTGGATGGATCACATTGATGATATGGAAATTCTCCGTCAGGGTATCGGACTTGCTGCATACGGACAGAGAGACCCGGTTGTTGAGTACAAGATGAGTGCATTTGATATGTTCAACAGCATGATCACATCTATCCAGGAAGATACACTTCGTATGCTGTACCATGTACATGTAGAGCAGAAGATTGAACGTGAGCAGGTTGCCAAAGTTACCGGAACCAACAAGGATGACAGTTCCGTTAAGAAACCAGTTCAGAGAAAAGAAATCAAAGTATATCCGAACGATCCGTGTCCATGCGGAAGTGGTAAGAAATACAAACAGTGCTGCGGACGTAAGAACAAAGCCTGAGATTGTTTTGGATGATTTTTGAAAAGAGAATAGTGAAAGCAGAACAGAACTGCTGATAAGATAAAAGGGCTCAACTAAGAAGCCCTTTTATCGTGACGGAAATACGTTAATGCGTTGAATTGACATATTAGTCTGATGCAGTAACTCTGCTTTAAATGATGTAAGGCTTCAGTGGAATTTTATGCCTTATGAAGTACGTTGCCGGGCAGAAAGTGGACTGTACAATATAGAAGACGGGATCACTTTATGAACGATGACAATTATAAAACCTAAAAGGGGGAAAAAGTATGAAAAGAGAGTCGTTTAGCTCACGGCTTGGTTTCATCCTGGTATCAGCAGGATGTGCCATCGGTATTGGAAACGTATGGAAGTTCCCGTATATCTGCGGGGCATATGGAGGTGCAGCTTTTATCCTGATCTACTTATGTTTCCTCGTAATCCTTGGTATTCCGGTTCTGGTATCTGAATTCGCAGTGGGACGTGGAAGCCACACAAGCGTTGCGAAATGCTTCGACAAACTGGCACCTGCAGGAACCTGCTGGAAGCCGCTGAAATCCATTGGTATCATTGGATGTTACATGTTAATGATGTTCTACACAACAGTAGGTGGATGGATGCTTTATTATTGTGTAAAGAGTCTGCGCGGAGATTTCGTTGGGGCAACTCCGGAGATGGTAACACAGTCCTTTTCTGATATGCTTGGAAATGCGCCAACAATGATGCTTTGGATGGTAATTATCTGTATCATCGGTTTTGCAGTCTGCTTCATGGGTCTGCAGAATGGTATCGAAAAGATTTCCAAAGTAATGATGAGCGCACTGCTGATCATTATGGTAATCCTGGCAGTTCACTCTGTTATGATGGATGGAGCAGGAGAGGGAATCCGTTTCTATCTGGTTCCTGATTTTCAGAAGATTAAAGATGCAGGCATTGGAAATGTTGTATTTGCTGCATTAAGCCAGTCATTCTTTACATTATCCATTGGTATCGGTGCGATGCTGATCTTCGGAAGTTATCTGGACAAATCCAGAAGCCTGACAGGTGAGGCAGTAAGTATCACTGTACTGGATACATTTGTAGCTCTGACAGCCGGATTTATCATTATCCCGGCATGTTTCTCCTACGGAATCCAGCCAGATGCAGGCCCGAGTCTTATTTTTATCACTCTGCCGAATATTTTTGCACAGATGAGCGGCGGAGCTTTATGGGGAAGTTTATTCTTCCTGTTCCTGACATTTGCGGCAATTTCTACGATCATTGCTGTATTTGAGAACCTGATCGTATTTAATATGGAACTGTTTAGATGGAACCGTAAGAAGAGCGTTGTTGTATGTGCGGTTCTGGTAGTGATCCTGAGCATTCCATGTGTACTTGGATTCAATGTACTTTCCGGATTCCAGCCATTTGGTGACGGAAGCAACATCATGGATCTGGAGGACTTTATTGTTTCCAATAACCTTCTTCCTCTGGGAAGTCTTGGATACCTTCTGTTCTGTACCAGAAAGAATGGATGGGGATGGAATAACTTCATTGCAGAAGCAAATGCCGGTACCGGAATGAAATTCCCGAAATCCCTCAAAGGCTATGTATCCTACGGAATTCCTGCGATCATTATCGTTATTTATCTAAAAGGTTACTATGATAAATTTGCAGGTCTGGGAACTGCAGCATTAGTTGGATGGATGATCGTAGCACTGGTATTGCTGGGATTTGTATTCTACTGTGCAGTGGCAAAAAAGAAAATGAAATAAGCCCGTCCTGAGAAAATTTGAAGAAGATGCTTTTATAAGCATGAATTGAGAAAATAAAAAGATGTGACTATATCTGGATGAAAACGTTCTTTCGGATACGGTCACATCTTTTTTGTTAAATGAAGTAGAATGATTAGATGTCTGGCATGGCAGTAAAAAGAGAAGCCTGTATTGGTTAATGAGGCGATTCTTCGCTTGGAGTAGTTTTGAACTGTTTACGGTACGCCCGGGAAAAGGTGCTATATTCTGCAAAACCGCTTTCCTGTGCTGCTTTTGTTACGGGCATTCCCTCAGAAATCAGGGTACGCGCCATGAGCAAACGTTTATTTACAATATAATTATGAAGGGTATATCCGGTTTCTTCTTTGAACTTCCGCATCAGGTGGTACTTGCTTACATAATATTTGGAAGCAAGAGTTTCGACAGACAGATCTTCCTTCAGGTTGTGATTGATATATTGAAGGATACTGGCAATCTGCGAGTCAAAAGTATAGGATTTTTTATCAAAAATATATTGCTTTTCCAGAAAAATACGATTCAGATAAACCATAAACTGGAGAAACAGTGACTGCGTCAGGATATTTTTTCCGTAGCCATCGGATTTTGCAGAATTTTCCAGCTCAAACAGAATATCTTTCATCTTTTCCTGAAGAGCAGAGTTCAGACGTATCAGGTTATAGCTTCTGTCATTTGCCTTCTGGAAACATTTTAACAATTCCTGCCAGGGAATGTCATTCTGGATCCACAGAATGAAACGTTCATACGGAACAGAAGGATCAATCTCCGGGCGGTGAATCGCATGACGGTTCACCAAAAGAATATCCCAGGGCTTTAGATGATAAGATTTTCCCTCTATATGATAAGCCGCCTTTCCGGAAATAAAAATCACAACTTTGTGGAAATCATGATAGTGGTAGGCAAACTCTTTCTTTGTCTGATCTTTAATATGAAAAAGACGAAACTCTTCATTTAAATATCCGGTTTTCTCGGTCTGTTCGAACTGTTCTGAAAATAACATGCTATCCTCCCTGAACGTTAGTATCTGGGATATTATAAAGTGATGTTCACTGACAATATCATGTTACTGTTCACTTCGTGCCCAGTAACACGCTTCGCGATGCACAGAATTTATGCTAATCGCATAAATTCGCGCGGTATGTCTTGGGTTTTCTGTGACCTTCGCTCACAAAAAACACCTCGCGGGATATTACCAATGAACAGTAACAACATCATAACATTTTTTGAGAAAGTATGCTACAAAGATATTGACATTATCACACGATAATAGTATCATACAATTACAAAGTAATCGTAAAAACTTTGTAACTATTTCGAAATGGGGTAAAGAAATAGAAAACAGAATAGAGAGGAGTGATAACACAGTAAGGCTGTTATATCAGAGAACTGATATAATGGTCTTTTTTGTATAAATATATCCCCTGTCTATGTCTGAAAACAGGGGATATTATGAATTGATCAGAGTTTGCTAGAGCGATTTGCTGCATTATTCTTATATAATGTATATTTCTTACAGCCTTTATAGAAATACTGATCAACTAATTGTTTGAATTTTTTTATACCTGTTGTTGTGGAATAGTAAGTATCTTTGCCATTTTTGGTAAAAGCATAAACAGGGAATCGTCCATAGGTTTCATTAGAGTAAGCAATACCTTTAAGGGTTGATCCTGAAATTTTATATAAAGATAATCCTAAACTGTGTGGACCTGTTACGACTTCTCTGATAGCTTTTAGTTTGGAATTATAAAAAATAACTTTACTTGTTCCATCTTTGAAAGTGTTGGAATGAGATACTCTTCCAAGATAAACCATTTTTTCTTTTTTTACAGTGTAAATATAATAAATATTAGAACGGTACGGTTGCTGGTTTTCACTGATAATGAGTTCTTTTACACCATCTTTATTAATATCCAGGGTACGAAACCACGTGTAAGATGGATGATTAAGCAGGAACTCCTTATAAATAGGTGCCTGCTTTGATGCTGCCTGTACTGATATAGACATCATAAGACTCAGGCAGAACATAACACATAAGAATAACAACTTTTTTCTTTTCATTAAACATCCTCCTTTTTTATGTAAAAATATTTTACAGATTACTTTTATAATAACATAGATTATATAAATATCATATAGCATTTTTTGCAATATTATTCGCATTTTAATCCATATACATGGTAAAAATAATGGAATATAATGTTTCTAACAGCGATGAGTACAGATAAAAACAGGAAATAAGATCTTAGAATATAGATAAGGAGAGGGATGCGGCTATGGCAAATACAATTATCATGAGTAAATATCAGGGACTTGGAAATGATTATCTGATCCTGGATCCGAAGAAGAATCAGGTACAGCTTCAGGGAAAGAAGATAGCACTTCTCTGTCAGAGAGGATTTGGACTTGGTGCAGATGGTGTGCTCTATGGACCTGTAGAGATTGACGGAAAACTTGGCGTGCGTATTTTTAACGCAGATGGAAGCGAATCAGCAATCAGTGGAAATGGTGTTCGTATTTTTGCAAAATATCTGATGGATCAGGGATATATTACAGAGAAAAAATTCGATATCGAAACCATGGCCGGCACCATCCATGTGGAATGCCTGAACAGCCGTGCAACAGAGTTTAAAGTAAATATGGGAAAACCTTCTTTTATCTCAAGTGATATTCCGGTATCTGGAGAGGTTCGTGAAGTAATCAAAGAAGCATTTGTATTTCATGGAAAAGAATATAAAGCTACCTGCCTGACAGTCGGAAATCCACATTGTATCATTTTTACAGATAACGTAAGTGCAGAAGCAGTTAAGAATCTGGGACCGTATGTGGAAAACGCGGATGAATTTCCAGAGAGAATGAATCTGCAGATCTGCCGTCAGATCGATAAAGGAAATCTGGATATTGAGATCTGGGAAAGAGGCTCTGGATATACAAAAGCCTCTGGAACAGGAAGCTGTGCAGCCGCTGCGGCAGCATATAAACTTGGCCTGGTAGAATCCCGTATTAACGTAAACCAGCCGGGTGGAATGATCCAGATCGACATTGAAGAAGATGGAATGATCTATATGACAGGAACTGTTGGATATATCGCAGATATGAGTGTTGCGGAGAGTTTCTTCTCATAAATTCTTTGTTTGTAATTTGTCTGAAGATATGCTATTATTTTAAGCGAGTCAAACTGTAAAAAACGATGTTTGCGATATATTTAAAATAAGAAAGTGGGTGAAGCTGTGGTTGAATTAGACCAGTTCAAGAGTATTCTTGCGACTTATACAGAACCATTAGTGGAAGTGAGGGATTCACTTTGACCTCGCTAACAAAGAGCAGAAGGTTGAAGAATTAGAGCGCGAAATGGAAGCGCCTGATTTCTGGGATGACGCAGAAGTTTCCCAGAAGAAGATGAAAGAATTAAAAGACATGAAAGATGACATGGAGACCTATCAGAATCTGATCACTCAGATGGAAGATATGGAAACCATGATCGAGATGGGATATGAAGAGAACGATCCTGCACTCATTCCTGAAATTCAGGAGATGCTGGATGAGTTCCAGAGAGATTTCGACAATATCCGTATCAAGACACTTCTTTCCGGAGAATATGACAGTGAGAACGCCATTATCAAGCTGAATGCAGGTGCAGGCGGAACAGAGGCATGTGACTGGTGCGGAATGCTTTACCGTATGTACAGCCGCTGGGTAGATAAGAAAGGCTTCAGTCTGGAAGTGCTGGACTATCTGGACGGTGATGAGGCAGGTATCAAATCTGTTACTTTCCAGGTAAACGGAACAAATGCTTACGGTTATCTGAAATCAGAGAAAGGAGTTCACCGTCTGGTACGTATCTCTCCTTTCAATGCAGCAGGTAAACGCCAGACTTCCTTTGTATCCTGCGATGTTATGCCGGATATCAAGAAGGATCTGGATGTAGAGATCAGTGACGACGACATCCGTATCGATACTTATCGAAGCAGTGGTGCCGGCGGTCAGCATATCAACAAGACATCATCTGCTATCCGTATCACACATTTCCCGACCGGAATCGTGGTACAGTGTCAGAATGAACGTTCTCAGCATATGAATAAAGACAAAGCTATGCAGATGCTGAAAGCAAAGCTGTATCTTCTCAAACAGCAGGAAGCAGAGGAGAAGCTTTCCGGTATCCGTGGTGAAGTAACTGATATCGGATGGGGAAATCAGATCCGTTCTTATGTCATGCAGCCATATACTATGGTCAAGGATCATCGTACAAGCGAAGAGACCGGAAATGTGGATGCAGTGCTGGATGGAGGAATCGATATCTTTATCAACGCATATCTGAAGTGGATCGCGCTGAAGAAATAATGAATAAAAAAGGCTGTCTGAAGCAGGACAGCCTTTTCGTGTTGTATAAAGAATTTATTGCAGATTAATTTTTGTATGCGGATGTTTTGCAAAGCGTATTGCCGGGATGAGTGAACAGCAGTTTTTATTGAAGGATTTTCATTTACAGGAAATAACTTATTTCTTGCGTATTTCTAGCTGTTGTGTTAATATATCCATTGTATGAACACAAATGTCTTTAAGAAACGGACAGGTAAATAGAGATGCAGAAACCAGGATCAGAGAAAAAGAAATATTTCGTAGTAAGGGAACGTGCAGTCCCGGAAGTTCTGCTGAAGGTCGTAGAAGCTAAGAAGCTTCTGGACTCTGGCAAGGTAGATACCGTGCAGGATGCAGCAGAGCGGACCGGGATCAGCAGAAGTTCTTTCTACAAATACAAAGATGATATTTTCCCATTTCATGAGGAAACCAGGGGAAAGACCATCACCTTTATCATCCAGATGGATGACGAGCCGGGGCTTTTGTCGGTTGTCCTGCAGACGATTGCACGGTTTCACGGAAACATTCTTACCATTCATCAGAGTATTCCGATCAATGGAGTTGCCACACTTACTTTGAGTGTGGATATTCTTCCGGGAGAGGGAGATGCAGAGGCAATGGTAGAGACGATTGAACAGAGTGAAGGAATTCACTATCTGAAAATATTAGGCAGGGAGTAAAAGAAAAATGATCAATGTAGCAATTTTAGGATATGGCACAGTAGGAAGCGGTGTATTTGAAGTATTAAACACAAACAAAGAAAGTATTGCAAGACGTGCCGGACAGGAACTCAATGTAAAATATGTTCTGGATCTTCGCGAGTTTCCGGGACAGCCTGTAGAGAAAGTTCTGGTTCATGATTATGAGCAGATCGTCAATGACCCGGAAGTAGATATCGTAGTAGAAGTAATGGGTGGTGTAGAACCGGCATTTACATTTGTAAAGAAAGCACTTCTGGCAGGAAAGAATGTATGTACATCCAACAAAGCTCTGGTTGCCAAACACGGCCGCGAACTTATGGATATCGCAAAGGAAAAGAGCATCAACTTCTTATTTGAGGCAAGCTGCGGTGGCGGAATTCCGATCATCCGTGTGATCAATTCTTCCCTTACAGGAGATGAGATCGATGAAGTGACAGGTATCCTCAACGGAACAACTAACTACATGCTTTACAAGATGAGCACAGAAGGATGCGAATTCGATACCGTATTAAAAGAAGCCCAGCAGAAAGGATACGCAGAGGCAGACCCGACTGCAGATGTAGAGGGCTACGATGCATGCCGTAAGATCGCAATCCTTTCCTCCCTTGCTTATGAGAGATATTTTGATTTCGAAGATATTTATACAGAGGGAATCACAAAGATCACACCAGAAGACATGGAATATGCTGCGAAGCTTGGCAGAACCATCAAACTTCTGGGAACCAGCCGCAGACTGGAAGATGGAACCTGCTATGCAATGGTAGCACCGTTCCTGATCGGACAGGATAGCCCTCTTTACAGCGTTAATGATGTATTTAATGCAGTTTTTGTACATGGAAATATGCTGGGAGATGCTATGTTCTATGGAAGTGGCGCAGGTAAACTGCCTACTGCAAGTGCTGTAGTTGGCGATATTGTAGATGCGGCCAAACATCTCCATACAAATATCGCAACAAACTGGAACAGCACTCCTGCAGTTCTGAAACCGCTGGATGATGTAACCGGAAGATTTTTCGTGAGAATTAAGAAAGATGCAGCGGAGGAAGCGAAGAAAGTATTCGGTGAGATTGAAGTGATCAGCCTGGATCAGCTTCCGGAAGAATGCGCATTTACCACTGCTGAAATGACACAGGGTGAATTTAAAGAGAAACTGGCTCAGATTGAGAGCCAGGTACTTGCAAAAATCCGCGTAAAAGATTGATAAATCGACGGATTTCGTGTATTATACCTGACTTTAGGAGTTGAATTAAAAAAGTAGTGCTAAGCCATAGATTAGAACCTATGACTTAGCACTTTTTTAATGTCTCCGTTTCCAAGAAAATAAGACGTTAATGGCAGACCTGTCT
>NZ_JAHLQG010000025.1 GCF_018919065.1 Blautia sp. MSJ-9
TGATAATGGTTTGTGGTGAATTCATTATACTTCAAAAGGGAGGTCAATGCTCTTTTTATTTGAAACTCCCGAAAATAAAGGTTTTTAAAGAAAAAATAGGTAGTAAATTTGACACTACCGAAAAAAAAAGGGAGGCGATTTGATGAAAAAAATGATTAGTATTTTGACAGTGTTGGTACTTAGTATTGTGACAATGTTGCCTGTAAAAGTAATGGCTGCAGAATATCCACATAAAAACAGCGAAGTAAAGCATGTAAATTTGCTATCTGATAAAACTGAGTATGGAATACAGCCACAAACGGATGGATACTATTATTGGAAAGTCGATAGTAAGACAAATCAGGGAACAACTTATGGTTCATGGAGATTGGGACCTCAGGGTGCCGGTCCAGGTACAGTTTCTGTAAATAAAACAGATACAGTGACTAACACAATTAGTGGATCATATACCAGTGTAGGAGATATATCCGCTTCTTTAGGAGCTACGATTGGGAAGAGTCAGTCCTATTCTGTACAGTATAGTTTACCTGTCCCTAGCGGGAAAACTTATCAGATTAAGTATAGACCGCTGTATACAAAGTACAAAGTTGTGCAGAGGCAGTATTACAAAATAGATGGTTATTCTTCAGCAACCAATAATACAAAGACTTGCTATGTAAATGTTTTTTATGACTGGGGATTTAGCTATAATGTGCTTTAATGTAAATGAAATGAAGAGGTAATTTAGAATAATGATGGATAATTAGTGGAAAAGATGGGGCTGTCGCAAAGTGAAGCGATAGCCCCTTTCACGCTCTGAAATAGAATTGTTATGGGAGATTATTCTAGTTTGGTGAGGTAGTCATATTCTTTCGGAAAGGTAAGAGCATCCCAGTCAATTTTTTTTGCCTTATAAACTAGTTCCTGATAAGAGGAATCTGCTCTCTTTCGACGATATGTAGCGATAACCTGCTGTGAAATTTTGGAAACTGTACGAATGTCCGTGTTCAGCACTGTATTTGGCACATATTCAGCACGATGAGTTTTTACAAAACCAAGGCAGGCTTTTACGCCACCAGCTAATTTTTCTGTATATAATTTTGGGTTGCATCCGTTAAAATCACCGACCATTTTTGCTGAAATATTTTTTTTCATAAGTTGTGGGAGAATTTCGAGTTTTAACTGAGTGGTACCATCAGATGCAAAGGAAAAATCTTCAGGACTTAATTTGTGGTTTAAACAGCGTTCATAAAAATCAGCAGCAGTAGTGTTGTCAATTAATTTAATGCCTGTCAGATGAAGAAAATTATAAGGATAAAAATTTACCTCCAAAAAAGAAATATGTTTATGCTTGTCTTTTAGAATAAATAAGAGTTGGTAGCCATTAAGGTTTTCTTCGTACTTGGCAGCACAATCTACAATAATAGAGATGGCCTGCTGTTTGGTGTATTTTGTCATATTATGACCTCTGCGATATGTATAAAATATTTAAAGGGAGATTACAATACCGTGGCATTGTGCATCTCCCTTATAGACTGATTTTTCTGTTGTCCGCCAACACTCCAGCCCATATGTCTGGCTTTGCTTTCAGGTTTTTCTGTTGCCTGCCAACTCTCCGATTCATGTTCGGCTTTCGTTTCGGATTTTAGGTGTCAGCCACACCAACAGGATGTCGCCTGTTTTCCTACTCATAGTATATGCGATAAAATGAGTTTCGTCAACGGATAAAATGAAAAATAACTGATAATTTAATAACTCAAACTTCCCATTTTTAATGTGGGAAGTTTGAGTTTATTATTGGTTGGCGGTGTGTTATATCAATATTTTTTTTGCCGCTGTATTACTTTTTCTTGTGATTGTGTAGCTCATTTATATGCTGTTATCGGTAATGGTATTAGATAGACATACTCAAACAGAGATATCTTATTGATAAAAATTTTATAAAACAGCGGACTATCGTGGATAATACTGTCAGTTTATACTAATAGATATTAAAGGTATCAATTAGATGACAAGAGGTCAATAAGATGGATCGCAAGAACATTGGAAAAAAGATACGGCAGAAGAGACAAACGAAAGTATCAAACGGTGGACTGTCATGAATACACCCTCACGTTTATACTGAAAGATATAAACAGTATTAAATAGATAAGAGGTGTGACAATGGATTTGAAAAAGTTTGGGAAGAAAGTGAAAGAGAAGCGGCAGGGTTGAGCCTGAGTAGGCAGGATGTTTCAGAAATATGTAATATGCATGAAGGCTATGTCAAACAGATAGAGACTGGTAGCAAGTTGCCTGCATTACCTTTGCTGCTTAAGATCTGTGAAATGCTTCATACCTCTCCAAACTATCTTTTCGAGTTTTCAGAAGATAAGGATGTGCAGGATGTTCTTGAATTATTGTACACTTTAACGCCAGATCAATTAAAAGCGGTGAAACATATGATTTCATCCTATCTTGAATTCAAAGAAAAAATGGAAGAATAAAATGAGAGATTAAAAAGGGGGATATCCAATAAATGGATGTCCCCTTTCTGCTTTACATATCAGCAGTCAAAATTATGGAATATTTGTTTATCATCTTAGCAGGTAAGAAAACCGTGAATGCCAACTGATATTGGGGTATTTGTTGAATGCTGCAAATTTGGATACATCTATGTGGAGAAGGATAGGATCTTACAAGTTCTATCTTTTTTGTTATGCAATTTACAATATAAAAAATTTTTTAATCTTTAGAAAATCTTTATAGTTAATCAGTATACTAAAAAAATCAATTAAAAGGAGATGTATAATAACATGGAAACATTACTGAGAACAGAGAATTTAACAAAAAAATTCAAGAATCAGGTAGCTGTACAAAATATTTCAATGAATGTACCTGAAAATTCTGTCTATGGCCTTTTGGGACCTAATGGTGCAGGAAAATCTACTACATTAAAAATGATAGCTGGAATCTTGAAACCTACCAGGGGAAGTATTATTTTTAATAAACATCCGTGGAAAAGGAGTGACTTATCAAACATTGGTGCATTGATTGAAACACCTCCTTTATATGGAAATCTAACTGCAAGAGAAAACCTTAAGGTAAGGACTGAGCTGTTAAATATTTCGGATGGTCGTATTGACGAGGTCCTTGAAATATCAGGTTTGACTGGTACAGGAAAAAAGAGAGCAGGACAGTTTTCTATGGGAATGAAGCAAAGACTTGGCATTGCAATAGCATTATTGAATAACCCCAAATTACTAATATTAGACGAACCTACAAATGGCCTTGATCCTGTAGGTATTGAAGAGCTGAGAAATTTAATAAGGCAGTTTCCGAAGCAAGGTATGACAGTTATTCTATCTAGCCATATACTATCAGAAGTGGAACAGATTGCAGATTATATAGGGATAATATGTAATGGGAAATTGGAATACGAAGCACCAGAGAACAAAGAATATAATCTTGAAGCTTTGTTTATGGACATCGTAAAAAGAAATAGAAGGGAGATTATTTAATGAGATATATAAGATCAGAAAATTTGAAATATAAACGGTCTTTCAGCAGAAAATTAATATTTGTGGTACCCATCATTACAGCTTTTGTAGCTGTTATATTTGGTGGAATTAGAAATTTTCAAGCACAAACTATATATTGGTGGTATACATTTCTCTTACCGGGGACGGTTGCCATATACTGTTCATTGTCTGAGAAGAAAGAAAAAAGTGTACGCTATCACACCTTTTATACCCTATCTATTGATTTAGAAAATGCTTGGTATGCTCGAGTGTTAGTTATAGCATGGTATATGCTTTTGACAGGTATTATATTAGTTCTTCCGGCAGTATCAATGAGAATATGGGCACCGGCCATTTGCCAAATATCTAACGGAAAATTATTACTTGGCAGTATATGTATTGTAGTTATGTCATTATGGCAAATTCCTATTTTGCTTTTTTTTAATAAAAGAATAGGTATACTTTTGCCGCTTATAATTAATTGTATGTTGCCATTGGCTATTTCTCCGTTATCTAATACTAATCTATGGTTCTTGATACCTTATAGTTGGGTCTCAAAATCTATGAAAAGTATTATCGGATTAGACGTAAACGGAACAATGACGACCGTTTCCTCAAAAGATTCATTAGACTTTACTATTGGACTCTTATTATCTGTTTTACTATTTATTATAACTGTTATTATTACTGCAAAAGAATTCAGAGAGGTGGAAGGATGAAAAGTTTTTGGTGTGCAATTAAGTCGGAAGTTGTAAAATTACGACATACCCCTATTTTTTTGTTGCACATAATTGTACCGCTTCTAGGAGGGGTATTATTTGCAATGTATTTTCACTTATATTCAGGACAACAAAGTATAACACAAAGACTGAATCTAATTTTACAGGCAACATCAGCATTTTTCCCTCTTGCAATTTCTATTGCTGTTAGTCTAGGTATAAACTTAGAAGAAGAAGGGCATTTTCAGGCACTTTTTGTAGGTATGGAGAGTAAGAGTAAATTAATTATTGCAAAGTTAATTCTATTCTTAGGAATAGGTGCAGTAGCCATTGTAATTCTCTTTTTACCAATTTTATTTTCAGTAGCAGTTGTGGATCAAGAGCTTAGTATTTCTGTTCTTAATACAGTATTGTATAGTTATGTTTATATAATTTTAGGTAACATTGTAACTTATATAATCCATTTTTGGTTATCCCTGAAATCAGGGCTTGGAGCTTCAGTTATAACAGGGGTGTTGGAAAGCCTTATTGTTATTTTGTTTAGCAATCTTCCGTTGAAGTTAGTTATTAGTTGGGAATATATTCCTTGGGCGTGGGCAGTAAATATGTGTAGACAAGAAATTTTGCAATTTAACACTCAACTCTCTACTCTTCAACCCAATATTATATTTAAAGTTATCATTATAACATTTGTGTTATTGTTGGTGTTTTGTATATGGTTTGAGAAATGGGAAGGAAGAAAAAATTATGAAGAATAGTATATTAATAAAAAGGGTGATTCTGGTATTTTGTATGATGTCTATAATAATCATTGGTTCAGGTTGTGCTGCTAAAAAGGCAGTTTTAGAAAACCAAGGTAAAACAGAATGTTATTTAGACGAGAAAGATGCAACGAAATTTATATATAATGGACAACAATACACAATATTAAATAATACAGTGGATAAGAATTCATTAGGTGATTGGATTGGATTTATTCAAAAGTATGTTGCACTTGATGAAAATTATAATATACTAAAAAAATGTGATATGGGAGTCAACGTAGTAGGAGATTTAAGCGACTTAATAGATCATACAGATGGTACCGCATATTATGTGCCATATTTGAATGTATATAAGACAGAAAATGAGGGGGATATGAATAATTTAGTTGTAGATGTAGATAACGATTTCCATAAAGCAATTCTATCAGAAAATGCGAAAGATGGTGATTTAAAGATAATTTTTAAAAATCAAAATGACACCAAAGATATAGAAAATGATTTACCACAAATTGATAAAGAAGATGTGAGAAATTTGACTTGGGAAGGTAAAATATATCAAATTACAGATCAAGTTGTACCAAATGAAAAAATAGGCGATTATCTATGTACTTTATCCGGAAATATTACTTTTGATGCAGAAACAGGCAGGGAATTTACACATGATGAGTTAAATGCTATTGATATAATTCCGGGCGAACTGTCAAACCAAAAACGGGAGACTTGGATATATGATTCGGTATACACCGTTATTGGAAAGGATAAGGATAGTTTGGCAGTTGAAATTAATTATAAATGTGTATATGCTATATTAAAAGATTAGTATGGGTCAAACTTGTGACTATAATATCTAACAAATAAAAATTTTAAAAGGAGAGGATATCTTGATTAAAATTCTAGTTATAGATGATGAAGAGGCAATACTTGAGCTTGTCAAACGTGGACTAGAAAAGGAGGGATTTGCTGTTGACACTTTGACTTCTGCAAAAAAGGTGGATGTTAGTAAACTGCGGCAATATAATTTGTTGATTTTGGATGTTATGATGCCGGATATTGATGGTTTCACATTTTGCAAAAAAATCCGTGACATGTTCAATGCACCAATTTTATTTCTGACAGCTAAAACACTGGAAGACGAAGTATTATATGGTTTAGGTATTGGGGGAGACGATTATATTACGAAACCCTTCCGGATTAAGGAGTTAAGAGCTCGTGTAAAAGCACACTTAAGGCGAGAGTCCAGAGAAAATCACGATTATTTATTTTCAGAAGATGGAAATATTAAGTTTGATTTGTCAGCAAAAAAGCTATTGGTTTGTGAAAAGGAAATTCCTTTGACACATA
The DNA here is from genome assembly GCF_018919065.1 of Blautia sp. MSJ-9. Classification (GTDB taxonomy): domain Bacteria; phylum Bacillota; class Clostridia; order Lachnospirales; family Lachnospiraceae; genus Blautia_A. Next base: position 6,304 of record NZ_JAHLQG010000025.1, read on the forward strand.
GCGAATATAAAATATGTGAATTGCTGATACAGAATAGAGGACACGTTTTTTCCAGAGAGCAAATATATGAACGAGTTTTTGGATTTTATGGAGAATCAGCAGATAATACAATAGTTGTTCATGTTAAAAATATACGAGTGAAACTAAGTGAAGCTGGTGTGAATCCTATACAGACAGTGTGGGGGATAGGATATAAATGGGAGTAAAAATAAAAAAAAGGCAGTATTCTCTAAAGTTTTTTTTTATAAAGTTTATATTGTCATTGATTATAGGAGTTGGAGTGAGTATTGCCTTACCGCTGGTCTTGGCAACACTTGCAAGTAATATGGGCTATATAACTGTTGCAAATTATAATGAGATACAGGCTGAGAAAACGGCAAAAATTTTAGCAACAGAAAAAAATCTTGACTATAAGAATATTCCAGCAGGGATAAAATACTTAATAATTAGCAAAGAATTCGATATCTTAAATACTAATATGAGCAACGGGGAACAAAAAGACGCATTGAGATATGCAAATGGTAAGTTTGAGAAAACAGCATCAGGTAAACAATTTATTTTAGTTACAAGAGATAAAGAATTCTGTATTTTACAATATTATATTGGTTCTCATTTCACCAATATGTGGTTAGATATACATATGCCATCTCCAGATATTTTGATTAATGCAGGAATGATTTTAAATTGTTTATTTGTATTTAGTATTATGGTCTTTTTGTTTGCAAAAGAACTAAGAAAAGAGTTGAAGCCAGTAATGGATGCGACTACAAAAATAGAAGAGCAGGAGCTGGAATTTAATATTTCATCATCGAGGATAATAGAATTTAATGATATATTAAAATCTATTTATAATATGAAAAATAGTTTAAAAAAGTCTTTGAAAACGCAATGGAATATAGAGCGTCAGCAGAAAGAACAAGTTTCGGCATTAGCACACGATTTGAAGACACCGTTGACGATCATAGGTGGTAATGCTGATTTATTATCTGAAACAAATATTAATCAGGAGCAAGAAGAGTATATTAACCATATTTTAGAGAGTTCTAAACGCATGGAAAATTACATTGCTATATTGATTGATCTATCCAAGAATACTGGTGAGATTCCGATAAATAGAGAAAGCATATCTATTGGAAAGTTTATTGATAGTATAAAAGGACAGATGCAGTCTGTAGTTGCAATGAAAAAAATGAATTTAATAATTGCAATTATGGATGAATCTTTTGGGATAGAGATTGATACAGTATTAATGGAAAGGGCGATTATAAATGTTTTATCAAATGCCGTAGATCATTCTCCTACACATGGGGAGATTATTTTTAACGTGACGAAGGATAAAGGAAAATGTAAGATTAGTATTATAGATTCAGGTCCTGGTTTTACGCCGGCAGCATTAAAATATGGTTTAGAAAGATTTTTTATGGATGATAAGAGTAGAAATTATCAACACCATTATGGAATGGGGTTATATATTACAAATTCTATTGTGACACAGCATGGTGGAAAAGTAGAATTAAAAAATAAAAGAGGAGCAGAAGTAGATATTATTATATAGGAAAAATTCATAGTTCAGGTTAGCTCTGGTGGAATACACCAGAGTTTTTTTATATATTAGGAAAGTCCTTTGTTTAAAGCAGAAGTAAAAAAATGCCTCATAAAAAAGAGGCATAGGAAATAGACGATTGTTAGAAAAGATAAAATCCTTCTTCACCAAAATCGTCATCATCATCAAATTCATGAAGAAAATAGTCCATATCCAAAAGGTCATTGTCACTCATGAGTTTGATATCATGGTCACTCATACCTTCAGGAGGATTTTTTATATACTGTGAGCGAAGCTTCTCTGCAAGATCTTTAGTCGTAGTTTTTTTCAAAAGTAAAACCTCCGTTTCTAACACATGATAACTTGATTGTATCACGAAGTGGATGGAGATAAAAGAAATTTACTACGGGCAGAAGGACGAATCCTATGCTTTTTCATGGTTTTCTCATATAGATCTTGCAAGGAGACGGGGCGATGATTGTAATAAATTTCAAGAAGCATCATTGTTTTACCACAGTGTGGGCATTCATTTTATGGAACATGCACAGAATAACGCTGCGAACAGAAGAAAAGAGACAGTTAAGTAAAGAGCGGTCTTCAAGGAAAAAATGGCGTAGTTGTTCAGGGATTGTGAAAACACAATGTCGGTGAGTGCAGGAAAGAAGTTTAAAAGACATAGAGGTAGTGCGGTCAATGGAATACATGTTTCCACAGGTAGGGCAAAAGCGACTATGACAACGAAAAGGAACGAATTTCCATTCGTTGCAGTCAGGACAGTGGTACATGGCACCGCCATAAGAAGAATCGCCACAATGCATCATTTTATTTACATTTTCAATAACGGATTCGCGAGGATGCAGGGTATAGAGCATTTCCTCGTAGTGTTCTAAAAAGATTTTTTGTAATGTGTTCATAAGTTTATTATGAATGAAAAAGAGAAAAAAGAAAACCCTTAATCCCCTCAAGAATGAGGGGGAGGGGAGTTGAATAGGCGAAGCCTATTTTTTGTTTAGAGTATATTATTTTCTGCGTCCTCTGTTAATAAGACTTAGGAATATAGCTAGAAACGACATTGTAAAAAAATATATTAAATTTAGGAGCGATTTTGATATTTTGCTGATTTTTATATTGTATAACTAATTTATCAAGAAGAAAGGAGGCACCAAATGGGAAAATTTGAAGATTTTAATTTTGATGTTACGAAGACTGTAAAACCACAGAGTAGCAAGACTCCAAGAATAACAAGCAAGTCTTTATGTACATCAAGTTGTGAAACTGGATTCTTTAAATGTGTGCTTACTAAGTAATTAAACCTATAAGGAGAAAGATGGCAAAATTTGAAGATTTCGATTTGGATGTAACAAAGACAGCAGCACGGGGCGGGATCGAGCCGAAGTATAAGAGCAAATCAGCGTGTACCCCAGGATGCCCGACAGGAATCCTTATGACATGCCCACTTAAGACAGCAACATGCGGATGCCATATCACAGGTAAATAATAAAGAATACGGAGGAAAAAAAGATGGCAAAATTTGATGATTTCGATTTGGATGTAACAAAGACAGCAGCACAGGGTGGGATCGAGCCGAAGTATAAGAGCAAATCAGCGTGTACCCCAGGATGCCCGACAGGAATCCTTATGACATGCCCACTTAAGACAGCAACATGCGGATGCCATATCACAGGTAAATAATAAAGAATACGGAGGAAAAAAAGATGGCAAAATTTGATGATTTCGATTTGGATGTAACAAAGACAGCAACACAGGGTGGGATCGAGCCGAAGTATAAGAGCAAATCAGTGTGTACCCCAGGATGCCCGACAGGAATCCTTATGACATGCCCACTTAAGACAGCAACATGCGGATGCCATATCACAGGTAAATAATAAAGAATACGGAGGAAAAAAAGATGGCAAAATTTGATGATTTCGATTTGGATGTAACAAAGACAGCAACACAGGGTGGGATCGAGCCGAAGTATAAGAGCAAATCAGTGTGTACCCCAGGATGCCCGACAGGAATCCTTATGACATGCCCACTTAAGACAGCAACATGCGGATGCCATATCACAGGTAAATAAAGATTGGAAGTGAAGCGTAATGGCAAAATCTGATGATTTTGATTTGGATATTATCAAAAAAAAAGTAAGAAGAGATATTATACCTGCGAGTATTACAAGTTAACACTCTTTTTGTACACCCAATTGCCTAACAGGATTTCTTTGTCCACCAAAAACTCAGCTTACATGCACATGTAAATTAAAGGGTCAATAAATCTGTTTTAGTGTAGATACATAAAAAAGCTCTATTTTGATAATAGAGCTTTTTTTACGAGCAAATGAGTATTTTTTACATGTTGGGTGATTAATTACTAATTTTTGTTATTATTTAGTTAGTAAAAACATAAAGGAGCAGATAATGGAAAAGATACTTGTGATTGACGATGACGAAAAGATTTTAGAATTAGTACAAGAAGTTTTGAAAAATGAACATTATATAGTGGAAACAAGAAGCTATGTTGACAATACTAATATTGGTGAATTTGAAGGGTTTGACTTAATATTATTGGATATTATGTTACCGTTTTTAGATGGTTATGAAATTTTGGAGAGAATAAAAAACATAATAACATGTCCGGTGATTTTTTTATCTGCTAAGTCTAGTGAAGGAGCAAAAGTGAAAGGCCTGATGAGTGGAGCAGATGATTATATTACCAAACCTTTTAGTATCAGAGAGTTAGTAGCCAGAGTGAAAGTTGCATTAAGAAGAAGTTTGAAAAATGAGAGTAACGGGATTTTAATCAATGGATTGGTGTTTAATCAAGATTCAAACTCAATAAAATTAGATAATGGTGAAATTTTATTAACGAAAAATGAGTTTCGCATATGTAAAATTCTTGTTCAGAATAGCGGAAAGATTTTTTCAAAAAATGAGCTATATGAATACTTATATGACTTAGATGCCAATGCACAATTAAGGACTATAACAGAGTTTATTTACTCAATCAGAAAAAAGTTCAAAACACTTGGTCTTGATCCAATAAAAACTATTTGGGGGATAGGTTATAAATGGGATATAAAATAATAACGATGAAGAGACAGTTATTAACAGATAGAATGATTATATTTACGAAGGCATCGGTCACCTGGTTGGCTGGTGCTTTTTTCGTGGGGAAATGGAGGTGGCGGGATGTATCCGGTATCGGATGGGTTTCTGAGAGCTGTGAAGAGCAATACAAGAAAATATTACTGGACGGGTACGATCGTTACCAGAGGCGGAATGACGTATGAGTTCGGGTCGAAGGAGATTGTGAAGGGTTCCGGATATATTTCCAGGCAGTGCTGCGGAAGTACGGAGATTGAACTGGGGACGGTGTATGCGGCAGAGATGGGGATCACGCTTCTGAGTGATATTGACAGGTACACGCTGGAGGATGCGCTGGTGACGCTGGTGTTTCATCTGGTGCTGGCGGATGGTTCGGTGGAAGATGTGCCGATGGGAGTTTTTGAGGTCAGTGAGGCGAACCGTCTGGCAAAGTGTCTGGAACTGAAAGCCTATGATTTTATGCTGCGGTTTGATAAGAGTTTCAACGGATTTGAGACTGTGGGGACTGCTTATGATTTTATTGCCCTGTGCTGTAAGCGGTGCAAAGTGGAGTTTGCGAATAAGAGGGCGGAGATTGATGCCATGCCGAATGGCGGGGTGACGCTTTCTGTTTATACTGAAAATGATATTGAGACCTGCCGGGATGTGCTGTTTTATGTGGCACAGGTTCTGGGAGGTTTCTTTATTATTAACAGGGAGGGAAAGCTGGAACTGAGAAAGTACGGGAAGGATCCTGTGATGAAGGTGGAGCAGAGACATCGGTTTTCTTCCAGCTTTTCGGATTTTATTACCAGATACACGGCAGTGAATTCCACCAACAAGCAGACGCAGATTGCAGAGTATTATGCTCTGGACCCGGATAACGGGCTGACCATGAACCTGGGTGTGAACCCACTTCTGCAGTTTGGGTTAAAGGAGACCAGGGAGATGCTGTGCAGGAATATTCTGGCAGATCTGTCGGTGATCCGGTATGTGCCGTTTGATTCGGATACCATCGGGAACCCTGCTCTGGATCCGGGGGATGTGCTTACGTTTGCAGGAGGACAGGCGGATGAGGGACAGATCACCTGTATCACTTCCATCCGGCAGAAGATCGGGGGAAAGCAGAGCCTGAAATGTGTGGGAAAGAATCCGAGGCTGGCTCAGGCGAAGTCAAGGAATGACAAGAATATTTCGGGGCTGCTGAACCAGATTGAAGACAATGCAAAGACCGGGAAGATCGGGATCCATACGTTTACCAATGCTTCTGCGCATGAAATCGGGCAGACCAGGGTGAAGCTGGTCAGTATCCAGTTTGCTTCTTCTGAGGAAAACCATATGCAGTTTTTTGCACAGATTGTTGTGGATGTGGCTGCGGATCCTGTGGAACGGTCTGCGGAGGCTTCTGGGACTGTGGTGATTCCGTTTCCGGGCGGAACGGGAAGTGGTACGGGTGGTTCTGATGGAACCGGGGAGGCATCGGATGCAGGAAGCTCTGAAAATGATGCGGCAGGGAATGGGGCTGGAAATACTTCCGGGAATGAGAATACAGGAAGTGGCGATGAGGCTTCCGGTGGAGCAGATGCAGGATCCGGGAGTGGTTCTGAAATTTCTGTGGATGTGAGCCTGCCGGTGAAGTGGCAGGAAGACGGACAGGCGGTCTGCCATGTGGTCTTTGAATTTTTTTTGTTTGAGGTTTCAAACTTTTATGTGACAAACATAACTGTCTGTGCTATTATAAAAACGATATAAGCGAAAATGACTTTTGCGGAAACGAAAGTATCTTTATATTTTTTATGCGTATACTTCCTATTGTGGAATTGAATGATTGCAAAGTTAAATACTAATATTTTTTCATTATTACAGGTACAATAAGAACATGTAATAGCGGAAAAGAGGTATAGTTACTTGCAGATAGAGAAGTATATTGCGGATAAAATAACATCTTTATGTGAAAAGCGTGATATCAGTAAATACAGATTATCGCAACTGTCGGGAATTTCCCAGTCGTCACTGGGAAGAATCATGGCGCAGGAAAACCTGCCGTCGCTGATCACACTTGAAAAAATATGTACAGCTTTGGGCGTGACATTATCGCAGTTTTTTCAGGAAGGTAATTCAGAGAATCTGACAGAAAAACAGAAAGAAATTCTGGGGATATGGAACAATCTGAGTACAAATGAGCAGGAAACAGTAATGTCAATGCTGCGTGGACTTCGGAAGTAGAAGAACAGTTCGAGTATATGTATCGACTGTTCTTTTTTATTTTTTGTCGTTAAACAGTAATGTTTTTCTTGTGTATACTAGAGCATTAAAGTATAATGAGATCAGTTTTTTGCATAAGTATTAAAGCTATAATAAGGAAATCGGCAAACCAGATGAAAGTCTGGGACGCAAAGCTACAGGGCCTGTAAAATGGCAGCCAGTTGCATGAAATGAGGTGCACTGTCTGTTTGACAGTGCTTTTTTATGGTAGAGCACTTGAATAAGTAATACAGAAGCTGTTTGGAAAAATATTGTGGAGGTTATTGATAATTAATGAATGTAAAATTAAAATCTGGAAGCAAGCAAGCAAGCAAGCAAGCAAGCAAGCAAGCAAGCAAGCAAGCAAGCAAGCAACTGTAGCCTAGAGGATGGGAGAAAGATGAAGAAGTGCAAATTAGTACAGAATATAATGAATTTCAAATTTTGTTACATTATATTTTGCACAATTATATGTTTTATTGTTTTATCCGTTCCTACATTTGCCAAAGAAAACTCTGACAATGTTATCCGGGTAGGATCTTTTGAAGAAACTTATAATACTGTCAATGAAAAGGGGGAAAGAAGAGGATATGGTTATGAGTATCTTCAAGATATAGCAGGTTATGCAGGTTGGAGCTATGAATACATAACAAGTAATTGGGAAGATTGCTTTACACAGTTGGAAAATGGAGAAATTGACATTCTTGGCGGTATTTCCTATACAGACGAACGTGCTGAAAAAATGCTTTTTTCCGATATGCCTATGGGAGAAGAAAAATATTACATCTATGCGAATGCATCCAATATGGATCTTACAGCAGGAAATCTGGATTCTTTTGAGGGAAAAAATATTGGTGTGTTTAAAGATCATATACCGGAGGATGTGCTTAACGAATGGGAGTTAAAGTATGGTCTGCATACGCAGCATGTCAATGTTTCTAATACCGCAGAAGTTATGGACAAACTGTCGAAACATGAAATTGACTGCTTTGTTTCGGTAGAAGAATCCCGTTGGGAAGAATCGGATATTTCACCGATTACAAGTATTGGAGAGACAGAAATCTATTTCGTTATAAATCCAGAACGTCCGGATATCAAAGAAGCACTGGATAGTGCTATGCGCAGAATCAAGGATGACAACCCATTTTACACAGATGATCTCTACAGGCGTTATCTTTCTGCACAGAGCAGCTCGTTTCTTTCAAAAGAAGAAAGGGAGTGGATCGGGCAGCATGGTGCAATCCGGATAGGGTATCTGAATCAGGATGGAGGTATCAGCAGTGTAGATCCATCAACAGGTAAACTGACAGGTGTTATTACAGATTATGTGGATCTTGCAGAAAATTGTCTGCAAGGTCAGACTCTGGAATTTGAATTAAAGGGGTATGATACAAGAAGTGAACTGCTTCAGGCATTGCAGGATGGAAGAATAGACCTGATTTTTCATGCAAACCAGAATCCATACTTTGCGGAAACAAATGGATTTGCTTTGTCGGATACGCTATTGACTCTAAATATGGCAGCAATTACGGCAAAGGATTCTTTTGGTGAAAATAAAGAGAATATAGCTGCCGTTGAAAAAGATAATTTTGCATTGAAAGCATATCTTTCATACAATTATCCGCAATGGGAGGTTGTAGAATATGAGACATCAGACGCAGCAGTAAAAGCAATGCAGAAAGGGGAGACGGATTGTATTGTAAGCAATTCAGGTACTGTTTCAGACTATTTGAAAAATAATAAGCTTCATAGTGTTTTCCTGACAAAAGAAGCTGATGTTTCATTTGCTATTCAGCAGGGGGAACCGGTTCTTTTGTCCATTCTGAATAAAACACTGACATCTATGCCTACAACTCAATTTTCAGGTGCAGTAGTTTCGTATAATGTTTCCTCACGAAAAGTTACAGCGAAGGATTTTATTCAGGACAATTTACTGGCTGTCTCACTCATAGTTGGAATCTCTATTTTTGTTGCCCTGTGTATAATTCTTGATTCTTTGAAAAAATCAAAACGTGCGGAAGAAAAATCCAAGAAGTCTGCTGAGCAGGCATTGAAGCTGAATCAGGAGCTTGAAGAAAAACAGCAGGAATTACAAAATGCACTTGTAGAAGCACAGAGTGCCAATAAGGCTAAGACTTCCTTTTTAAATAACATGTCTCATGACATCAGGACACCGATCAATGGCATTATGGGCATGCTTACAATTCTTGAAAAAAGCGGAAATGATGGTGAGCGGGCAAAAGATTGCCTGAATAAAATAAATGAGTCTTCGAAACTGCTATTATCATTGGTAAATGATGTTTTGGATATGGCAAAGTTAGAATCGGATACCGTGGTTTTTAGTGATGAATCCATCAATCTGGATCAGGTATGTCAGGAAATCACGGAGTCACTATCTTTTCAGGCAGAAGAAAAAGGACTTCATGTTATAGGAGAACATGATGATTACAGTGGTATATATGTTTGGAGCAATGCAGTTCATCTGAAAAAAATATTGATGAATCTGTTTACAAACAGCATGAAGTACAATAAGGTGAATGGTTCTATTTACATGAGTATGAGAACGATTGAAAGATCAGAAGATCACATGACATGTGAATTTAAAATAAAAGATAATGGAATTGGAATGTCAGAAGAATTTATAAAAAATGAATTGTTTACTCCATTTGTACAGGCAGATAATTCCCCACGTTCTGATTATAATGGGACAGGTCTGGGAATGCCTATTGTGAAACAACTTGTAGAAAAGATGGGCGGAACCATAACAGTTGAAAGTAAGCTGGGTGAAGGAAGCTGTTTTACTGTAGTACTTCCATTTGAAATTGATACGAATGCACGACCGGAAGAAAAAGAAGATTTCAATGCAGATATATCAGGTGTCCGGATATTATTGGTTGAAGATAATGAGCTGAATGCGGAAATAGCAGAATTTATGCTGACGGAAAATGGGGCTAAAGTAGAAACAGTGAAAAATGGTTTAGAGGCTGTTCAGCACTTTGAAGCCTGCGAATCAGGAACATACGATGTTATTTTAATGGATGTCATGATGCCGGTGATGGATGGGCTTACTGCCACAAAAACAATAAGATCCCTGGAACGGCAGGATGCAAAAACAATCCCTATCATTGCTATGACTGCAAATGCATTTAGGGAAGATGCAGAAAAGTGTATGGAAGCAGGAATGAACGCACATCTTGCAAAGCCATTAGATGATAAAACAATCAAGCAGACTATATGCGAAGAATTGAGAAGCAGTAGGGACAGGTGAAAATTTATTAAACCAGGAGGTTGACAAGGAGACGTATAGAGAAATATATTTGACAGACAGGAGATTTAATATGATTTCGAGAGCAAAGAAATATGTGGCAGTGTTACTGGTTTTTGTATGCGTGTGTATGATATTTTCTCCCCAGACTGCATATGCAGCCGAGGACAGTTCGCAGCATGAAACTGTCAAAGTTGGTTTCTTTGCCATGGATGGTTATCATGTGATGGATGAAGAAGGCAACCGCAGTGGGTATGGCTATGATTTTCTTCGGCTGATGGCCCGTTATTGGGATGTAGATTACGAATATGTCGGATATGATAAGAGCTGGGATGATATGCAGCAGATGCTTGAAGATGGCGAGATTGACATGGTAACATCTGCCCGCAAAACACCGGACAGAGAAGAAAAGTTTGATTTTTCACGTCCGATCGGAACCAATTATGGGATGCTGACCGTCCGCAGTGACAACAGCACGATTGTGGACGGCAATTACAGCACTTACAACGGTATGCGTGTGGCGCTTTTGAACGGAAACACCCGGAATGAAGAGTTTGCGGATTTTGCAGACGACAAAGGATTTACATATGTTCCATCTTATTTTGATACGACCACAGAAATGGATGAAGCCCTTCAGAGCGAAAAAGTTGATGCGATTGTTACCAGTTCTCTGAGAAAAACAAACAATGAGCGAATCGTGGAGAAATTTGGCAGCAGCGATTTCTATGTCATTGTTAAAAAGGGCAATACAGAATTGCTGAATGAGATCAATTATGCGATCGATCAGATGAATGCGGTTGAGGGTGACTGGAAAACGACGCTTTACAATAAAAATTATGAAAGCATAGAAACTAAGAATCTGGAATATACGGAGAAAGAAAAAAGTATTATTTCACAGTATTCCAAGGACAACCCGCTTCATGTTCTGTGTGATCCGACCTGTTATCCATATTCTTATAATGAAAATGGTGAGATGAAGGGTATTATCCCGGATTACTTCCGGAAAATTGCAGACTATGCCGGGATTTCCTATGAGTTTCTTACACCTGCTACCAGAGATGAGTATATTGCTTATCAGAAAAATACGGAAACCACAGATATGAGCATCGATGCACGCCTGGAAACAGATAACTATGCTGAGACGAAAAAATGGGGGATTACTGCACCTTTCATTACGATGCAGCTGGCAAGGGTGACACGGCGTGACTTTGATGGAAAAATTAATGTTGTTGCTACAGTTGACCAGACAGCATCAAATTCAATTGAAGATGCAATGGCACCCGGTGCAGAAAAACTGATGTGCAGTACCCGACAGGAAATGATGGAAGCTGTCCGTGAGGGTAAAGCAGATGCTGCCTTCGTCTACTATTACATGGCACAGGCGTTTGTGAACAGTGACACTACGGGCACCATGACATATACTCTGCTGGAACAGCCTACATTCACCTACCGCATGGTAATTTCATCAACTGAGAACCATGCGCTGGCTGGTATTCTGACGAAAGCAATGTATGCCATGCCCCCAAATCTTGTTGAAGATCTTGCAGCACAGTATACCACATACAAAGCAACAGAGCTGACATTTGTTGACTGGATACGTCTGCATCCTGCTGTTACTGTTTGGGTTCTTCTTATTTTTGGATGGCTGCTGACTGCTATGGCTGTGATAATGGTGCGTCTCAGTGCAAGAAAAAAAGCTCAGAAGACGGCCCAGGAGAAAGCTGAGGAAATGGCGGAACTGGCAGAGCATGCACAGGTTGCAACCAAGGCAAAAACAGCATTTCTGTCACATATGTCCCATGATATGAGGACACCGATGAATGCAATCATAGGATTTACCGGTATTGCAATGAAAAACAATCCGTCAGATGAAGTGAAAAATTGTCTGGAAAAGATTGACGAAAGCTCAGAGCATTTACTGTCGCTGCTCAATGATGTATTAGATTTGACCCGCATCGAAAGTGGAAAAGTGAAATACAATCCGGTACCGGCGGATGTGAAAAACATTACAGATTCTGCAGTGGATATTACAAAAGGCTTTCTTACGAACAGGGATATCAACTTTAAGATTCAGCGTGAAGAAGCAAAGATTCCAAATGTACTTGCGGATCCTGCACGCCTGCGTGATGTGCTGGTCAATATTCTGAGCAATGCCGTAAAATACACTCCGGATGGAGGGACGATTACATTTGAAGCCCGGTGTCTGGAAAAGGGCGGGGATGGATATATAAATATGCGTTACCGTATTTCGGATACTGGTATTGGCATGAGTGAGGAATTTACAAAAGAAGTTTTTGAGGAGTTTGCACAGGAAGATTCCGATGTGAGAACGCAGTACCATGGAGTTGGACTGGGGATGGCTATCGTAAAGAAGTATGTAGATATGATGGGTGGAACCATTTCCGTGCAGAGTAAAAAGCATGAGGGAACCACATTTACTGTGGATATTCCTTTGGAAATTACTGATAAGGAATGTAATAAGTCAGACACAGGTTTTTCGGAAAAGGTAAATCTTACAGGTGTGAATGTCCTTCTTGCGGAGGATAATGAACTGAATGCAGAGGTTGCTGCCGTGCAGTTGGAAGAGTTCGGGATGAATGTAGAAAGAGCTGTGGATGGAAAGAATGCTGTTGAGATTTTCAGAAATCATCCGGAAGGCACATTTGATGTAATCCTGATGGATATCATGATGCCTGAAATGAATGGTTATGAAGCGGCAAAAGCAATCAGGGCAATGAATGACAGACCGGATGGAAAAAACATTCCTATTATAGCAATGACAGCTAATTCATTTGCAGAAGATGTTCAGGCATCACTGGATGCAGGAATGAACGCACATTTGTCAAAGCCGATTGTGATTGCTGAGGTTATAAAAACGATTATAAGGTATGTATATAATTGATTAACAGAGGTTCATGAATTAGTGGAATACAATTGACAGGAGGACTAAAATATGACAATGCGAGAGTGCTATGAAGCTATTGGAGGAAACTATGAAGCTGTCCTGGAACGCCTTCACAGCGAAGCACTGATTCGGAGATTTACATTAAAGTTCCTTGAAGACCAGAGTTATCTACAGTTAAAACAGGCATTGGAAAATAAAAATTTTGAAGATGCTTTCCGCGGTGCACACACACTGAAAGGGGTTTGCCAGAATCTTTCTTTTGACCGTCTGTATGAGGTTAGTAACGAGTTAACAGAACTTTTGAGAGATAGGACCGGAGAGCAGCTGGGGATATCAGAAGCAATGAAAAAAGTAACAGAAGTATATGAATTGACGATTGAAGAAATAAAGAAGGGACTGTAGCATTAAGTGATGCGACATGACTTTCTGCCTTGAATCAAGTGCTTGGAAGATCATAAAAAACGAGTGGATAAAGGAAACAAAATGTCGATTCATCAATAATTGAGTGTTAGAAATGATAGAGTGTATGGAGAAATCTATATGCTCTATTTTTGATTTTGATTATGAAGAATCATTTCTTATATTCTTTAAAGTGAAAGATTGCTTGAAGTGTGGGAAGGAATATGTTATCATAATAGAACATATATTCGATTAAAGCAAGGCGGTGAATAAGATTGACGAATACTGACAATGCTGCTGAGAGAGGATCATTTTTCCAATGGTTCTTTTGACCGGAGATTTGCTGACGGGCAGGTGCTTCCGGTTCTGGTGAGGATGAAGGATGTTTTGAGTGCAGGAGTGTGATTCTATGAAAGTCGGGGATACTGCATATATTGTGGAATCAAACAGGTATGTGAGAGAAGTGGAGATCCGCAGGTGTTCCGGCGGGATGTTCCTGGTACGTTTTACAGATACGGGCGGCGGAATACAGGTGAAGGCTCACAGGCTGTTTGCAACGAGGGAAGAGGCTGAAAAGAGTATTGAGAAGGCACCAGAGACAAAGAGGGTGCGTGGGAATCCGTATGACCGATGGTATTGAACGGGTGATAAAGTAAATAAATGCATCGGGGGAAACCTGTTACTGTTTGCGGAGAAATCTGTGGATGGCAGCGGGTTTATTTTTTTGTCCGGAAAGTCAAAAAATCAGGGACCAGGACTCCTTGGAACAGTAGGAGGTGGTTTTTGGCTATGGGAAAAATTGAAATGATCGATACCGGCAGACTGACGGAGAAACAGGCCAGGCTAAACATGGAAAAGTGTGCAGAGTTTCTGGCAAGGATGATTCAGAAGTACGGGGACGTGGTTCTGGGGGAGATTGAGGAGAGAAATGCACAGCTGCAGGGAAAGTGATCGAGTGTGCCGGTGGTCTTTTGGGGCTGCCGGTCTTTTTGCACTATGGAAACCGCATAGGGGAAGGTGGACTTTGGGGCAGTTTTTTTGGTCGTTCTGCGAGTTGGCACAGACTGGTGATTCCGATATATTTTATGTACGGCAACCGTATGACGATGGGCAACCGAAATGAGGTGAAGATTTGAGAAAGAAATGTTACATATATACCCGTGTTTCTACGTCAGATGTCCTCTTTGCGGCGGTGGAATGAGTGGAACTGTTCAGCGACGGCAGAATAAGAAAACTGGGGAATACAAGGATACATTTTATTACAGATGCCATCACAGAAAAAAAGTCGATGGAAAGATTTGTGATTATAAGCCGATGCTGAACCAGAAAGTGTTTAATGCAGAAGTAGAGGAATTTATCCGGTATATGGTTGCGGGGGATGAGTTCAGGAGTTTTGTGCAGGAGAAACTGGAAGAGAAGGTGGATGTTTCTGCTTTGGAAACTGAGAGGGAGCAGCTGCAGAAACAGCTGAAACAGGTACAAGGGTCGAAACTAAAACTGATACAGATGCTGGATCGCCTGGATACTGGGGATAAGCATTATACGAGAAAATACCAGGATA
The DNA here is from genome assembly GCF_018919065.1 of Blautia sp. MSJ-9. Lineage (GTDB taxonomy): Bacteria > Bacillota > Clostridia > Lachnospirales > Lachnospiraceae > Blautia_A. The sequence goes on from NZ_JAHLQG010000025.1 coordinate 21,304, forward strand.
TGCAGGATAGGCTGGATAACCTGTATGATAAGGTGGCAGAGTTTGAGGAGGCGATGAAAGATATTGATGCTAAGATTGGGGCATCTTACGGGAAAGAAATTACGGGTAAAAAACTGTATGAATTTCTTCTGGATTTTGATATACTGTATGATAAAATGACAGATATGGAAAAGAAAGAATTTATGAATACATTTATTGAGAAGATTGAATTGAAGAATGAAACTGTTAATAATGGGACAAGTCAGGGTTCGCGCATTGAACATATTGATCTTGCATTTCCGGTGTATTATGGAGATTGTAAAGGGACAAGAATTCGTATGCCCGAAGAAAACACAGTCGAGACGGTTGTTCTTTTGTCCCAACTGAAACAAAAGCCGGATGATTACATTAATGTCACGATTGAACTTGATGATATGGATATAACATCTGCAGAGACTAAGGCTACATATGATGAGATAAAGAAGTATGTGGCTGAACATAATGCCGGCATGAAGGTTTCCAATCTGTATATCTCACAGATAAAGAGAAAATGCGGAATTGAGGTTGGAAAGAATTATAATTTACCTAAAAATGAAGATAGCAGGCAACCGCAGTGTCCAGAAGATAAAGAGAGTGCAATTGTGGAGGCATTGAAGCATTTTAAGATGAATAGTTAATAAAGAGAGGTGCAGATGCTATGCCAGGTATACTCGTGGTTGAAGATGATGAAAATTTAAATCGTGGAATTACATTTTCACTGAAAAAATCCGGATATGAGGTTTTTTCAGCAGAATCAATGAAAAAAGCGAAAAGAATTGCAAGTGATAATAATGTGGATGTTACCATTTGTGATGTGAATCTTCCGGATGGGAATGGACTGGAATTTGTAAGGTGGATGAGATGCAATTATAATACATACATTATTTGTCTTACAGCACTAGATCAGGAGATGGATCAGGTCATGGGATATGAAGCAGGGGCAGATGATTATATTACAAAGCCGTTTAGTCTTTCGGTACTTCTTTTGAAAATAGAAGCACATTTCCGCCGCAGACAGGAGAAAACGGAAGCCGGAAAGATGATTTCGGGAGATATCGTATTTATCGCAGGAGAAATGAAAGTCCTGATAAAGAGTCGTGAAATCAGTCTGACAAAAACGGAGTTGAAAATGCTGACTTTTTTTCTTCAGAATCCGAAACAGATTCTTTCAAAAACACAAATATTGGAAAATGTGTTTGATCTGGAAGGGGATTTTGTGGATGAAAATACAATCGCTGTCAATATCAGAAGACTCCGTGAGAAAATCGAAGACAATCCGGCTGCACCGGTCTATATAAAGAATATCAGAGGTCTTGGGTATATATGGAATCAGGAGGTAAGGCAGTGACAAAGAGATATCGCAAGAAGATTACAGTAGTGCTCTCCTTGGTATTACCTGTCATATTATTGTTTACAATATTAAATTGCTTTACCACGTATGTGTTTTATGAAGATTATAAATATAAAATGAATCTTATGACAGAAATTGCAGCAAAGGAAAAATTTTCCGGGCTGGATGCTGTTTCGGAATTGCTTAAGGATAAGGATATTGAAACCAACGAACAGGGAAGGCGATTATTGGAGCAATATGGATACTGGGGAAATAAAGGGAATGTGTTTTATTCGCAATTCCGGCATCAGGTTATGGTGACCGGTGCTGTAAGCACTGTGATATGCGTGCTTCTTTTGATTATTTTATTTTATTGGAAGAAGACAGAAGATGCGTGTCATCAGAAAATTTTAGACCAGTTAGAAGAAATTCTGATCAGATTCCGTGAAAATAAATTTGATGATTTACTGAAAACGGAAAATCACGCTGAACTGGAAAAATTGAATGACCAGCTTGAAGCAATCGGACATCATATTCAGTTGCTAAAGGAAGAAGCACGGGAAGAAAAAGAGAGCACGAAAGAAATGGTTTCTGATATCTCTCACCAGTTAAAGACACCGGTTGCAGCTTTGGATACATGTTTTAGTGTGCTGATGCAGAATGACTTAAGTGCCACAGAACAGGAGGAGTTTCGTATCCGTTGTCGGAGTGCTCTGGATGGACTGGAGACATTATTGCAGTCGCTTCTTGAAATATCCAAGATGGAAACCGGACTGATTCAGATTAATAAGAAAAAACTTCCGCTTATGGATACTGTCATATCTGCTGTGAACCGTACTTATCCAAAAGCGGATGAGAAAGAAATTGAATTCGTTTTTGACTATGCAAGAGAGCTGGAAACATGCATGGTTGTGCAGGATAAAAGGTGGCTTGGTGAAGCTTTTATCAACGTTCTGGATAATGCGGTCAAGTACAGTCCGGGTGGTTCAAAAATATTTATCCGGTTACAAAAAAGAAACGATCTTGTAAGAATGGAAATTGAGGATCAGGGAATCGGTATTCCGCAGAATGAGTATCACAAAATTTTTCAACGATTTTACAGAGGAGGTTCCAGGGAGGTCAGGGAAGAGAGTGGCACGGGAATCGGACTTTTTCTATCGAGAGAAATTATCGAAAAACACGCAGGTACGATTACGGTAACCTCCGGCAAAAAGAAAAAAGGAAGCACGTTTGTGATTCAATTACCATATGTTGGTTAAATTTTAAGTGAGCAGAAATCTTACAATTCTGTAAGATTTCTGCTCGTTTTTTGAAAGTGAAATGAAAGATTGTCCTGATACAATTTGGATGTAGGTTGAAAAATGACCAAATATATAAACAGGCAAAGAAAGCGTGCTGAAAAGGTACGCTTTACAGAATTGAAAAGGAGGCAACACATGAGTGTGATATTAGAAACCAAGCAGCTTTGTAAGTTTTATGGCGCAGGTGAGAATCAGGTCAAAGCGGTCAATCAGGTGGACATTCAGATTGAGCAGGGAGAATTTGTCGCAATTGTTGGAAAGTCAGGTTCCGGTAAAAGTACATTACTTCATATGCTTGGAGGGCTAGACACCCCGACAAAAGGCAGTGTTACTTTAGCAGGGAAAGATTTATACAGGATGAAGGAAGATGCCCTTGCTGTTTTCCGCAGAAGAAAAATCGGATTTGTTTTTCAGGCATTTAATCTGGTTTCATCTGTTAATGTCTGGGAAAATATTGTACTGCCACTGGGGCTGGATGGAAGAAAAGTGGATGAAGCGTATGTAAATGATATTATTGCAACTCTGGGGATTGAAAACCGGATTTATAATCTGCCAAATCAGTTATCCGGAGGACAGCAGCAGAGAGTAGCAATTGCAAGAGCACTGGTGAATCGTCCGGAAATTATATTTGCAGATGAGCCGACAGGAAATCTTGATTCTAAGACCAGTGATGAGGTAATCGCTCTGCTTAAGATGACAGCAAAAAAATATGGACAGACAATTGTAATGATTACCCATGATGACGAAATTGCACAGGTCGCTGACCGTATTCTGGTGATTGAGGACGGACAGGTGGTGGATTTCAGATGAAGACAATAAGCAGGATTGCATATAGCAATGACAAAAGGAACAGGACAAGAAGTATACTGATCATGATGGCAATCTGTCTGACCACGATGCTGCTTGTTATCATCAGTACTGTGGGAAATGGGGTAATTCATTTACAGAAAAGTCAGGCGGCAAGCTCATACGGAAGCAATTACGGCCTGTTTATCGCCGCAGATGGTACGCAATTAAAAGAAGTGGAACGCAGAGCTGAGATATCTGATATCGGCATCATGTGTACGGAGGGCATCCTGAAAGGAAATGAAAATGGCGGCTTTGTCAGTGCGGATGAAACGGTCAGGAAAATGCTTCCCTATAATCAGGAATATGTGTTGAAGGAAGGTACCTATCCGGAAAAGTCGCAGGAAATTGCCGCAGGACGCGCTTTCTTTGATGCAGTGGGATACCATGATGTAAAGGTCGGAGACACCGTAACATTGGAGTACCGTTCCGGCATGCAGTCGGAATACGCACCGGTGGAATTTACTGTCAGCGGGATTTTATATGACCGGGATGAATATACCATCGAGGCTTCCTATGTTGTATTCGGTTCGCAGGATTTTTATAATGAGCGTGTTGCGGAGGGTGACAGGCAATATAATACCTATTTTACCTTGAGCGATTCTGCAAATGTATCTATGAATAATGTTGCGCCTGTTATAAAAGAAATCGCGGATTCCTGCGGCATTGACCAGAAAAACGTGATCATCAATGACCTCTACCTGCAGTGGGTATTGCAGCCGAGCTATGAAATGATTGTGGTTTGTGGAACCCTGATCCTCGGAATCGTGCTGTTTTCCGTTGTGGTCATTTATAATATCTTCCAGGTCGGGATCGCCCAGAAGGTTCAGGAGTACGGAAAAATCAAGGCGCTGGGTGCAACCAGAAAGCAGATGAAGCAGTTGATCTTTCGTGAGGGCATTCTTCTGGCGGTTCCTTCGATACCGCTGGGGCTGCTGTTTGGTTTCCTGATTGCAAAAGTCAGCTTCAACTGGCTGGTGGAGCAGGGAAATCTGGTATCGTCCGGAATCAAGAACCATCAGGTGCCTCTGTTTTCACTGACAATTATGCTCATCTGCATTTTTGTATCGTTTCTTACGGTCGTTTTGGCTTTGCGCAAACCCATGAAAATTGTTTCCCGGATTTCACCCATCGAAGCGACACGGTATCTTGACGGCTCCAAAACACAAAAACAGGGCAGACGAAAAGGCAGAAAAGATGTCACCGTTTTCTCCATGGCAATGGCAAATGTGACAGGCAATCCGAAAAGAACCATTGCTACGATTCTTACCATGGGGCTTTCCTGTGTATTGTTTGTAATTATCTCTAATTATGTTGGGAATATTGACACGGAGCACGAGGCGCGGATTGCAATCAACCATGGACAATTTGAGTTGCAGCTGGATTATTCCCAGAATTATGATGAAGCCTATTCGGAGAATAATCTGGACACAATCCTACAGAACAACCCACTGAATGATTCTTTGATTAAAGAAATCAAATCCATCCCCGGTGTAACGGATGTACTGACGAGAGAAATCGTCTCTGCAGATTTGAATGGAACAAAATTTCCGGTTGCAATCGTAAATCAAGAGGATTTTGAAATGATGCGCGGGGATGGCGATATCGGTTCCATGGACTATGCACAGGCTGTCAAAAACGGGGATGTTTTCTTTGGCTGGTCCATGTGGATGGAAGCTGACGGGTATTCTGCGGGTGCACCGATTACATTCAACTTTGATAACGGAAGCGGAACCTATACCTATCATGGAAAAATCGCAGGCTCCTTTGTAAGCGCGGACACTTATCTGGTCATTCCGGAAGAAGTATACCGCTCTGTAAATCCGAAAGGGACATCTTATGGATACCTGTGGGTGGATTGTGCTAAAAAAGATGTGGCATCTGTAGAGCAAAGCCTGAATGACCTGCTCTCCGATACTTCTCATATCAAGCTGAACACCTATCACGCAGAATTGCAAACCGCAGAATACGCAAGCCGTATGATGAAGCTTGGCTGCTATCTGTTCATGGCAATTGTCGGTCTCATTGGGTTTATGAATCTGGCAAACACCATGATCATCAATATCACCACGAAGAAGCAGGAATACGGTGTGCTGCAAGCGGTAGGCATGACCAATAAGCAGTTGAATCTGTGCTTACAAATACAGGGCTTGATTTTTACGGTTGGCACCATCTGCGTCGCACTTGCTGCCGGTCTGCCCCTTGGCTATGCACTGTTTTCCTATGCGAAGCATAATGGGATTTTTGGAATGAACGTTTATCACGTTCCTCTTATCCCGATTCTTGTTATGATTCTTCTGGTTGGTATTCTACAAATTGTGCTTTCCTGTGTTTTAAGCAGTAATCTGAAAAAGGAAACGCTGGTAGAAAGAATAAGGTATCAGGGATAGCAAGTATTGCTGGGATATCCTCAGTATCATAACAGGAATTAAAAGCACTTGGCTTCAAAAAGTTTTGTACTTTTGACAAAATGCAACCGATTTTTCATCAATTATAATAAATTTGATTAAGCAGCCTGTGTGTAATGAAGCATACAGGCTGCTTGCATTTTATAACTCTAATAAATCTTCTGCATCTACCCACATCTGTAAATTGCCCTCAAGATATAATCTCGCATATTCAAGTGGTTCATCGACTGCAAGTGAAGTCAATGCACAGTCTGATCCGGGTGTGGTTTTTAAATCCTTTTCGGCTTCCCAGCAGTCAATGCGAAGCATATAGCCAACATTTCTGAAAGTCAATTTGATGTTGGACGGTATCCTGTAACGAGTGCTTTCAAAAGATGAGCAAAAGATTTCAGACTTCTGCTCATCTTTATACAATCTTAATTTCAAAACAAACTTACTTACGCCCATTTAACACAAATAAAGATAGAATAAAGGAAATATAAAAAAGAAATTAAGATTATGGGGATATAGTTATGCAACAGACAAACAGATCAAGACATCGACATATAACATCATTTCAAGTGATTAGTTTAGGGTTTTTATCCGTGATTCTCTTAGGTAGTCTGCTTTTGATGCTGCCGATTGCTACAAAAAGCGGTCAGTGTACCTCCTTTTTGGATGCTTTGTTTACCGCAACTTCTGCGGTTTGTGTGACGGGACTGGTTATTAATGATACGGCAACCTACTGGTCTTTATTTGGCCAAGGAGTTATTTTACTGCTGATTCAAATCGGAGGTATGGGAATTATTACGATTGCGCTTGCTGTTGTTTCCGGACGCAAAATCGGGTTGATGCAGCGAAGTACCATGCAAGAGGCAATTTCGGCTCCAACGGTGGGTGGTATTGTGCGGAGAACGCAATTTATTATTCGGACTACTATTCTTATCGAAATCATTGGTGCGGTTCTTTTAGCCCCTGTTTTTTGCAGGGACTTTGGGTTTTGGAAAGGAATATGGTATTCACTGTTCCATTCTATTTCTGCTTTTTGCAATGCAGGATTTGATCTAATCGGTATAAGAACCCCTTTTTCCTCGTTGACCTCTTATTCTGTACAGCCGATTGTAAATCTTGTAATTATGATGCTGATTATTGCAGGAGGTATTGGATTCCTTACCTGGGAGGATATAAAGAATCATAAATGGCATTTAAAAAAATACCGGATGCAAAGCAAGGTGATTTTTATGGTAACAGGAATATTGATATTCTTACCGGCTCTTTACTTTTTTTATTTTGAGTTTTCAAATGTGCCTCTTACAGAAAGAGTATGGGTTTCCTTGTTTCAATCCGTTACGCCGAGAACAGCAGGATTCAATACGGCAGATTTGACTTTACTCAGTGAAGTTGGGCAAATGCTTATCATTATGCTGATGCTCATCGGTGGATCGCCTGGTTCCACTGCAGGTGGTATGAAAACGACAACTCTTGCAGTTCTCGTTTCATCGGCATTATCTGTATTTAGAAAAAAGGAACACACCCATTTTTTCGGCAGACAAATTCCAGATGGCACTATCAGAAATGCAGCTACGATTTTTTTGATGTATATCGTTTTATTCCTTGTCGGAGGAATGGTAATTAGCAGAACAGAAGATATTCCACTTATGACCGCTTTGTTTGAGACGGCGTCGGCAATCGGGACGGTAGGGTTATCGTTGGGAATAACTCCTGACCTGGGGCTTGTTTCCCATATAATCTTGATTTGCCTGATGTTTTTTGGCAGAGTGGGAGGATTGACCTTGATTTTTGCTACCATTTCTGAAAAAAAGCCTAACGGTTCAAAATATCCTCAGGAAAAAATTACAGTAGGTTAAGGAGAATAAAAAAATGAAATCAATATTACTTATCGGTCTGGGAAGATTCGGACGGCACATTGCTATAAAATTAGATGAATTGCATCATCATGTGATGGCGGTAGATAAAGAAGATACTCGAGTTGATGCTGTACTTCCCTTTGTAACTAACGCTCAGATTGGGGATGCGACTAATGAGGATTTTTTAAGTTCGCTTGGTGTTGGAAATTTTGATGTTTGTATTGTGGCTATCGGAGATAACTTTCAGAATTCATTGGAAGTAACGTCCCTTTTGAAGGAACTCGGTGCAAGAATGGTGGTGTCTCGTGCCGCTCGTGATGTTCATGCAAAATTTCTTTTACGAAACGGCGCAGATGAAATTGTTTATCCCGAAAGGCAGCTTGCCGATTGGGTTGCGATCCGTTATAGTGCTGATCATATTTTCGATTACATAGAACTAGATGAAGAACATGCAATCTTTGAAATATCTATACCAGGAGAATGGATAGGAAAAACAATCGGTCAGTTGGATATACGAAAAAAATATGACATCAATATTATGGCGCTGAAAACAAATGATATTATGAATTTGAAAATAAGTTCCGATACGCAGTTGTTAAAGGGCAGTACCATGCTTGTTCTTGGGGAGACGAAACATATTCAAAAATGTTTTCATATTTAATTTTTGAAAGAAGTTGGTGATATGAAAGACTTTGTTTTACTTATAGTGGTATTGGCAGCATTTATTTATGGTTATTTTCTTATGGAAAAGCTGGATAAATTTCTCAAGGAAAATCAATCCCAAAAACTTATTTTAGATTCTAAGCTCAGGATTGGATTTGAAACACCTGCAATCATAGATTCTATTGCAGATCTATTAGAACAATTTTCAAGCGAATACCCAAACTATGAGCTGAACCTGTTCTACGGTTCTGTAAGTGAAATAATAAATGGGCTGGGAAATAATAAACTTGATTTTGGCTTTATCATAGAAAATTCCAACGATATTTTGAAAGATGAGTATTGTTCCTTATCCCTTCAAATAAAGCAAAGTGTCATTACTCCAGGCTCTATAGACATTGCGGTACATCCCATCAACACGATTGAGAAACCAGTGAGAGTGATATGGCAAAATGACATTAATTGTATGAAGGGTCTATTTGTCGAAAAATTGCGTGATTTTTTGGATCGTTTTCCGCTTTCATCTACACGCCCGAATGGAAAAAAAGAAGAAAAGGTGGTATAATCTTTATGCGATTTTAATGTCAGTGCTAAAATGCTTTTCTGAAATTTACGTATTATTCTATATAATGTTTTTGTATAAGGAGATGACCGTATGAGTGAAAGCAGACACAATCCGGATCAGTTATTAAAGGAAATCCAAGCTGATGAAGAAAACCGTAATAAAGGACATTTGAAAATCTTTTTCGGATATGCAGCTGGTGTGGGTAAAACCTACGCCATGTTAGAAGCAGCTCATATGGAAAAACAGCAGGGAATTGACGTGATAGCCGGTTATGTAGAACCCCACGCACATCCCAAAACAGCAGCTCTTTTAAATGGCTTAGAAGTTCTTCCTACAAGAGAAGTTTTTTATAATGGTATGATACTAGACGAATTCGACATTGGCATGGCGTTGAAAAGAAAACCACAGCTTATCCTTGTAGATGAACTTGCGCATACGAATGCCGAAGGATGCCGTCATGCAAAACGGTATCAGGACATTAAGGAACTTTTGAATGCAGGGATTGATGTCTATACGACTGTCAATGTTCAGCATATTGAAAGCCTTTGTGATACAGTTGCATCCATTACGGAAATTGTTGTACGGGAACGCATCCCGGATTCTATTTTTGATAATGCAGATCAGGTTGAATTAATAGATATTGAACCACAGGATTTGATCAACCGTTTGAATACATGTGGAGACAGTGGTGTCACTTCGTCGTAAATAAATGTTTCTGATAAGAGGTAATCGCTATGCAAACGTCTAAAGATTTTTTGCATATTTTTCTTGATATGGGTGATGCACTGTTAAATAGCGGTGCGGAGATTTTTCGTGTGGAGGATACACTGAATCGAATGGGCTATGCCTGCGGGGCTGCTCAGATGAATGTTTTTGTGATCACTTCCAGTATTGTTATTACTATGGAATTTCCAGGAGAAGGAGCGCGTACTCAGACTCGCAGGATCCGTGAAGGCGGTGGAAATGATTTCACCAAGCTGGAACAGCTGAATGATCTGAGCCGCCGTTTCTGCAGTCATCCTGTTTCAGCAGCAGAACTTCGAAAAGAATTTGATAAAATCAATATAAATAAACCAAATCCTTTCTGGAAACTTCTTGGAAGTCTTCTTGCAGCGTGCAGTTTTGCACTTTTCTATGGTGGGAGCATTCCAGATACGATTGCAGCAGGGATTGGAGCTGTTCTTATCTGGGGATTGCAGCAGTATCTTCGTCCGGTGTGTATGAATGAAGTGACTTTTCAATTTGCAGCGTCTTTTCTTACAGGCTGCGCGATCTGCGGATTTACTGTGCTCTGCCCGTTTCTTCATATGGACAAGATTATGATCGGTGATATCATGCTCCTGATTCCGGGACTGATGTCAACAAACGCGATCAGGGATGTTCTTATTGGTGATACACTTTCCGGAATTATCCGTGTAATTGCCGCTTTACTCCTTGCTGCGGCACTGGCACTTGGATTTATGGGTGCGATCATTCTGTTTGGGAGGCTGGGACTTTGAACACAACGACAGTGATACAGCTGATCACCGGAGCCATCGGTTCTGTGGGATTCGGAATTCTCTTTCATATGAAAAGTAAATATCTGCCGCTGGCAGCTGCCGGCGGCTTCTTAAGCTGGTTGGTGTTCCTCCTGGGGAAGGGGCTCTGGGGAAATGTTTTTCTCCCGTCATTGCTGGCTGGTTTTATGGTAGATGTGTATGCGGAAATTCTGGCAAGGATCTGTAAAGAGACTTCGACCTCTTTTTTTGTCACTTCTGTGATTCCGCTTATTCCAGGAAGTACGCTTTATTACTGCATGAACAGTATTGTAGAAGGAAATACGGTACGCGCACTGGGATATGGGCGGGCTACCTTTCTCTTTGCCTTTGGAATTGCGGCAGGTATGAGTATTGCGTGGGCGATTTGCTATTTCCTCAGAAGTATAAAGAAAAAACAAAACTGACTGTGGATTGTAAATTTGCTCATTTATAGTATTCATATGGAATCTGATCAGGAGCGAAGATGAGAAATCGGGAATTCTGCTGAAAGCATATTGGATACTTGAAGTGATAGCTATGGGTGCACTGACTTTGAATCTGCATTTTGGATGGTTTTATTCCATTGACAGCAGTAACGGATACAGCAGAGGCGACTATTATCGAATGACTCATATTGCACCCATCTGCTGAGTCTTATCAATGACATTCTGGACATGAGCCGCATTGAAAGCGGCAGTGTAAAGCTGGATGAGAAACAGGTGCATATGCCGGATCTTCTTCATGACCTGCGCACCATGATCCAGGGACTGATCAATTCCAAACAGCAGAAGGCTTATATTGTGGATTATCTTATGCCTGATATGAATGGAATCGAAACCATCCGCAGAATCCGCAGAGTGATTGGAGAAGATGCAGCGATCATTGTGCTGACTGCATATGACTGGACTGATTTTGAAAAAGAAGCAAGAGAAGCCGGCGCAACTGCTTTTGTTGCAAAGCCTATTGACATGAAATCGATAGCAAAAATCCTTGATCAGATTTTCATGGACATAAAGTAATATAATTCAGAAATTAATTAAAAAAAATGTTGCTGGTTTAATTCCAGAGGAGAATTCCAAGCCCTGCAGACAGCAGGATCATCAGGATTGGTGAGGGATTTCTCTTCTGGAATTTTTTGTACAGAAAATGAATTGCGATAAGGATCATAAATACGCAGACAGAACGTAAATCCGGGTGGAAAGCAGAAGTTCCGGTCTGATCTGAAGCCTGTTTCGTGTATCCTGCCAGTGATGGAAGTGCCATACGGACTGCAGTTGCCAGGATCATTGCCACCACGCAGGGACGAATACCAGACAAAAACGCATTTACACTGGCGTATTGCATAAGATTTTTTAAAACTGCGGCAATCAGCAGAATAATAAAGAATGACGGCAGGACCACTCCGAGAGTTGCCAGAAATGCGCCCAGGATCCCGCCCTGCGAAGAGCCGATAAAAGTTGCCATATTGACAGCGATAGATCCCGGAGTAGATTCGGAAACAGCAATGAAATTCAGAAATTCACTTTCCGTAAGCCATCCATTGGACAGAACCGTATCCCGCACCAGTGAGATCATTCCATATCCTCCGCCAAAAGACAGTGCACCGATCATAAAAAAGTTCAGAAACAATTTTATATAAATCATTTATGTATATTTTCCTTTCTTATTTTCTGCAGAAAATAAATAAAAACTCCTGTTGCACCACAGAATAGAATATAAAAAACAGAAGAAAAAGAAACGGCAGTAATTGAACAGATCAGCATAGCTGCCATTACAGCACACAGAATACAGGTGTTGAGTACATTTTTCTCCAAAGCCTTTAACATGTTGATTCCGGTAGACAGGATCAGGTAGATCACACAGACTTGAATTCCCTTGAATGCACAGGCAACGTAAGTGAAACTTAAGAACCGCTCAAAGAAAAGGGAAATACAGTAAATAATAAGAAAAGACGGGATACATACTGCAAGAGTAGCCATTGCTGCACCGGAAAATCCGGCAAGGTGATAACCAATATAAGTAGCACTGTTGATCGCAATGGGGCCGGGAGTGGACTCTGCGACAGCAACCATATTTAGAAATTCGTCATGTTCAATCCATTTCTTCTTTTCAATCACTTCATTTTCAAGCAGTGCGATCATTGCATAGCCCCCGCCGAAAGTGAAAGTACCGATTTTCATAAATGTCAGAAATATTGTTAAAAGTTTTTTCATACAGGCAGTTCCTCCGGGGTATTGTTCCTGAGTTTCTGCTTATTATTATATCTTTGTCTGAAAGGTGCGTCAATCAGTTGTTATGAAAGTGAAGCGTAGTAATTGCCTGACTGTTGTTTATTGGTAGTATCCTATAAGTTACTGTTCGCATGCAAAGGACAGAAACTATGTCAGATAAACTTCATGATAAAATTTACCAGATCAATTGTCTGACGGAGGAGGTTGATTCCCTGTATCATCAGGCCGCATTAAAGCTGGGAGTATCAGACAGTGTGATGTTTGTTCTCTATATGCTTCACATTGGCGGTGAGAAATGTCTCCTCTATGACATATACAAATTATCCGGTATCAGTAAACAGACCATCAATTCTGCCATCCGTAAACTGGAGAACGATGGCATTGTATATCTTGAGAAACATAACGGAAAATCCAAGATCGTATGCGTTACAGAGAAAGGCAAAGCTTACATTGCACAAACAGGAGCAAGACTTGCAGAAGCAGACTGCGCCACACTGGAAACAGCATCCTCACACTGGATCCCGGAGCTGGTCGGAGCCTGCATTTCCACTGCACTGTTTGTATCCGGTGCCCAGATGATCCTGAAATTCGGCATCGCAACCGTTGCCCTGACAGGAAGTATCCTCCTTGCAAAGGGTGAGATTGATGTCCTGACATTCTTTCTGTTCCTGCTGCTGGTATCCAGACTTTACGACCCGATGCAGATTTCCCTGCAGAACCTTGCAGCGATCATTTCCGCAGATGTGCAGTGCAAACGAATAGATGAAATCTTATCCCACGACATCCAGACCGGAACAGATCAGCTTACAAACAAGGGATATGACATTGAATTCAACCATGTAGGCTTTGCGTACAACGACAGAGAAGCCGTACTGTAGAAGAGATATTTTTTTGCGTCCTATTAAAAAGAACAATAATAATTACAAATATCCTCCCAAACGTGCTATAATACCCATATCAATCCGAATAAAAGATTTTACCTAAAAATCCAAACACATATCAGGGAGGTTTCTATTATGAAAAAAGCAAAATCAGCCGCAGCACTTTTATGCAGCGCATGTCTGGTATTTTCCGGCACAGCAGTACCGACAATGGCAGATTCCATGAAGGTCGTAACACTCGGAGCAGACCTTTCCGATGAACAGAAGAACACAATGATGAAATACTTCAACGTAGACAGCAGCCAGGTGCAGATCCTCACCATCACAAATCAGGATGAGAGAGATCATTTAAGCGCGTATGTTCCAATCGAACAGATCGGAACCAGAACCGTAAGCTGCGCATACGTTAAGCCAACCCAGTCCGGAGGTATCAAGGTACGTACAGCCAACCTCAACTGGGTAACCTGCAACATGATCGCCACCTCACTTTCCACATCTGGCGTAAAGAACTGCGAAGTAGTAGCAGCCTGCCCGTTTGAAGTATCAGGAACAGGTGCGCTGACAGGTATTCAGATGGCATACGAGACCGCCACAGGCGAACAGCTCGACAGCACAAAGAAAGAGCTTGCAACAGAGGAAATGGTAGTAACCGGAAATCTTGCAGATGAAGTTGGTAAGAATGATGCTACAACAGTTATGAATAATTCCAAAATGCAGGTAATCAAAGACAACGTTCAGAATGCAGATGAAATTTATAATATTGTAGTTAATGTAGCACAGGAAAACAACGTAAATCTGGACTCCGACCAGATCAACAAGATTGTAGACCTTCTGGAACAGATTGCACAGGAAGACTACAATTATGATGATGTAAAAGCAACTCTGGAGCAGGTTGACCAGAATACTTCCGGTGACAGCGATTCCATTGGCGATATTGCAGACGAAGAAGATGACACGGTAAATGCCGGTGACACAGTAGACGGAGATGATATCTTAAGCAATGTTGATAACAGTGCACTGGGCGGAGATGTAGTAGAGAGTTCCACAGAAAATCCTTCTCTGGAACAGGAAACAGGTCTGATCGAGGATACTTCAGATGATCAGAATGATGAAGATCTCAGTGAGACAGAGGAGCCGGAAGAGACTGGCAGCGACGAGACAACAGATGACAGTACACTTGGCAATGTAGATGAAGAAGAGGATCCTACAGAAACTGTTGATAATGCATCAGCAGCAGATGAACTGGATACTTCTGCACTGACAGATGATCAGCTTACTTTATTTAACAGAGTTGAGAACTTCTGCAAGGGCGAATATGAAGGCGATACAGAGGCTCTTACAACAGCAATGGAAGATGATTCCGCATATGCATCTGTAAGTCTTGATTCTGAAAATGGAGCAGCTCTTTCAAAAGAAGTAGAAAAAGCATATCTCAAAGTGCTTACTGATGGAACAGATTCCTATCAGGCAGACGGAACTGAAATTTACATGAGCACAGAGCTTAATATGGTAGACAAAGCAATGAAGGATATCTTCGGATTAAACGCAGATGTACAGGCAAGTCCGGAACTCAGTGAACTTTCTGATGATGACAGACAGACATTATACAATGAAACAATGAAGTTCTTTGAGAAACTTTACGGAGAGAGCACAGAGACTTACAACACTGAAGATGCAGAAACAGAAGAGACTGCAGAAGACAGTGAGGATTATGCAGAATAATCGGTACAATCATATGGGAATTCATTTTGTTATAAGAAGAGCAGATGAATCAGATGTACCTGAGATCATGACGATCATGAACGAAGCGAAGAATGATATGGCTCATCCGGAATGGTTTGTAGCTGATGATGAGAATTATATCCGAGAACATCTACAGGGAAAGGGTTATGTGATTGTTGCAGAATCTCCAATTGGCGGGATTGCAGGCTTTTTCGTTGTAAAATATCCGGAAGATGAGGAGAATCTGGGAACTTATCTTGAGTTTGACAGAGAACAGCTTGCTCATGTGGCAGTCATGGATTCTGCAGTTGTAGGCAGTGTATACAGAGGGAATGGATTGCAGGAACAGATGCTGGAAGCAGCAGAAAGTTTGCTGGATAAAGAGAAATATTATTATCTGATGTGTACGATCCATCCGGATAATGAATTCAGCAGAAATAATATGGAGAGTCATGGATATAAAGTAAAGAAGATTGCACTCTGCTATGGCGGTCTTCCAAGATGTATACTTCTGAAAAATCTGAGAAAATGCTGAAAAAACAATAAAAATAAAAGAAATTAATAAGAAACAGCCGGTGAAATTTCTGTGATTTCGCCGGCTGCTTTGTGTTATGTGTAGAAAAAAGAAAATGAATGTGTTAGAATGGGTTGACTGGAATAAGAAAAACAGAATGACTTTACAGATAAGCATAAAAATGAGGAGGAACAAGAATGGGAATGGCAGTAGTAACCTTGAAAAAAGGTGAAGGACGACTTCTGAAATCTGGTGGGATGTGGATTTTTGATAATGAGATAGATACGATCATGGGAAGTTTTGAGAACGGAGATATGGTACTCGTCCATGACTTTGACGGATATCCGATGGGAAGAGGATTCATTAACACGAATTCTAAGATCACAGTACGATTGATGACCAGGGACGAGAATGTTGAGATCAATGAGGAACTTCTGGAGAAACGAGTGCGTGATGCATGGGAATATCGTAAGAAGGTAGTAGATACAAGCAGCTGTCGTCTGATCTTCGCAGAAGCAGATTTTCTGCCGGGTCTGGTAGTAGATAAGTTCTCTGATGTACTGGTGGTACAGTCACTTGCACTGGGAATTGACCGTTTCAAAGAAACAATTGTAGAACTGATCAGGAAAGTTCTTGCAGAGGATGGTATCATCATCCGTGGCGTTTATGAGAGAAGTGATGTCAAGGTACGCAAACAGGAAGGAATGGAACTGGTGAAAGGTTTCATTGGACCGGAATTTCCGACACTTGTACAGATTGAAGAGAATGGTGTCAAATACGAAGTAGATGTCAAAGACGGACAGAAGACGGGATTCTTCCTTGACCAGAAATATAACAGACTTGCGATCCAGAAGCTCTGTAAAGGTGCAAAAGTTCTGGACTGCTTTACACATACAGGTTCTTTTGCGTTGAATGCTGGAATTGCAGGCGCTGCCAGTGTAACAGGTGTGGATGCATCTCAGCTTGCAGTAGATCAGGCAACTGCCAATGCAGCATTAAACGGATTATCCGACAAGGTGAAATTTATCTGCGAAGATGTCTTCGAACTGCTTCCGGAACTGGAAGAAAAGGGTGAGAAATTTGACGTGGTGATCCTGGATCCTCCGGCATTCACCAAGTCCAGAAATTCTATCAAGAATGCGGTAAAAGGCTACAGAGAAATCAATCTTCGTGCAATGAAACTGGTCAAGGACGGCGGATTCCTGGCAACCTGTTCCTGTTCTCATTTCATGGATTATGAACTGTTTACCAGAACCATTGGACAGGCAGCAAAGAATGTACACAAGAGACTGCGCCAGGTAGAATACAGAACGCAGGCGCCGGATCATCCGATTCTGTGGGCAGCAGATGAGTCTTATTATTTGAAATTCTATATTTTCCAGGTCTGCAATGACAGATAGAAGTTTTGCATATGGGCAGGATCGTTAAACAGTGAAAGATTAATGATCACAGATACTGAGAGATGCTGCACGCCCCACTTTGCGGTATAGTTTGCCCGAATTTGGTTGCCGTAGCCCGCTACGACGCCCTCATCCGAACAAAATCTTCCACAAATTGTGACGCACATCTTGCAGAAAGCTTTTTTCAAACATGCGCTAGACAACAGTAAAAAGAAAGTGAGGACATGACAATGAGTTTTAAAGAAGTAAAACCAGAAGAACTGACAATGAATCCATTTACCAAGATTGGCAAAGAGTGGCTTTTGATCACCGCAGGAAATGAAGAGAAATGCAATACCATGACAGCAAGCTGGGGTGCAATGGGGGTTATGTGGGGAAAGAATGCAGTGACTGTATACATTCGTCCACAGAGATATACAAAGGAATTCGTAGACAGAGAAGATACTTTTACAATCTCTGTCCTCGGAAGTGACTATCGCAAGGCATTAAATTACTGCGGTACTGTTTCCGGAAAAGGCACAGATAAGATTAAAGATGCAGGTCTGACACCATATTTCACAGATGGAACAGCAGGAATCGAAGAAGCGGACATGATCATGGTATGCAGAAAAATGTATCATGACGACATCAAACCAGAATGCTTTGATGCACCGGAGAATGACAGTAAATGGTATCCACAGAAAGATTATCATACGATGTATATCGCAGAAGTTCTGAAAGTTCTTGTAAAAGAATAGAAATACACATGAAAGACAAGGCGTGGAAACGCCAAGATGCTGTTGTTTACAATGGAAACAGCTAAAAAAGAGGTAATTTATGAGAGACAGATTAAACAAATTCATGCAGGGACGTTACGGAGTCGATCAGTTTGCAAGATTTACTCTTGGTGTGGCACTTTTTGTTATTGTAGTAGGTTCTTTTATAAGAAGAAGTGCGGCAGGCAGTGTTCTGGATATGATAGGCATGATTCTTATCATCTATACATACTTCAGAATTTTGTCCAGAAATGTCTCAGCCCGCTATGCAGAAAACCAGAAATATCTCGGTTATACGCAGAAAATTCGAGGCCAGTTTAACCGAGAGAAGAGTATGATGGAGCAGAGGAAGACGCATCATATTTATACCTGCCCTGGATGTGGACAGAAGATCCGCATTCCGAGAGGAAAAGGACAGAAAGTAGAGATTGAGTGTCCGAAGTGCCATCAGAAGTTTATAAAAAGACGCTAACTACGACAACCGAATTCGGGCAAAGTATACCGCAAAGTGGGGCGTGCAGATTGCGGGAATGATTTTTCAAACACGCTCTAGGAAGCAGGAAAGAAATCAGAAGCAGGAGGAAACATGTTTGGTTATGTAGTATTAAATAAGCCAGAGATAAAGTTCAAAGATTTTGACTTATATCGTTCTTTTTACTGTGGTCTCTGCAGAGAACTGAAAGACAGATATGGAATATCCGGACAGATTTCCCTGACTTATGATATGACTTTTGTCGTGATCCTGCTGAGTGCGCTTTACGAGCCAGTTACACAGAAAGGTGAGACCAGGTGTATCATTCATCCGGTACACAGACAACCGGTCCGGAGAAATGAAGTGACGGAGTATGCAGCAGACATGAACGTACTTCTTACCTATTATAAATGCAGGGATGACTGGGATGATGAGAAAAAAATCACAGCGCTTGGTTATTCGAAAGTTCTGCAGGGAAAAGTGCGAAAGCTGGATCAGAAATATCCGGAAAAATCGCGACGGATACAGAAATATCTGGCAGAGCTTTCCACAATGGAGAAAGCCGGAGAGAAAGATATAGATAAGATGTCAGGATGCTTTGGTAAAATCATGGAAGAAATTCTTGCATGGAAGTCCGATGTGTGGGAAAGTTCACTGCGGAGAATGGGATTCTTTCTTGGCAAGTTTATCTATCTTCTGGATGCATATGACGATGTGGAAGAGGACATAAAAAATAAAAATTACAATCCTTTTTCCGAACAATATATAATGGAAGCATTCGATGAGCAGGTTCGTCAGCTTCTGATCATGATGATGGCACAGACCTGTAGGGAGTTTGAGAAACTTCCTATTATAGAATATACAGATATTTTGAGAAATATTCTTTATTCCGGCGTATGGGTACGTTTCGAGATGATCCATAAGCAAAGAAAAGAATCAGGGGAGAAAAAAGAATGATCGATCCGTATAGTATACTTGGGATTTCTAGAGACGCATCCGATGATGAAGTGAAGAAAGCATACCGCAAACTGAGCAGACAGTACCATCCGGATGCCAATATTGACAATCCAAACAAAGAGCAGGCTGAGGAGAAATTCAAACAGGTTCAGCAGGCTTATGAACAGATCATGAAAGAGAGAGAGCAGGGAACCGGATATGGAAACTATGGCAGCTATAATTACGGCGGCTTTGGCGGATTTTCCGGTCAGACAGATTCCGGATATCAGGATGAAGAGACGATACGCAGACAGGCAGCGGCAAATTATATCCAGAGTGGACATTATCGTGAGGCTATGAATGTACTGCAGTCACTTCAACAGAGAAACGGACAATGGTATTATCTGTCCTCCATGGCAAATATGGGACTTGGAAACAATGTAAATGCATTGAATGATATTAAAGAAGCCGTCCGGTTAGAGCCTGATAATGCACAGTATCGGATGCTCCAGCAGCAGATGGAAGGCGGCGGAACCTGGTATCAGGAGATGCAGAATCCATTTGGCGGCATGCCGACAGGTGGAGATGACTATTGCATGAAGCTGTGTCTGGCAAATTTAGCCTGCAGTTTATGCTGTCCAGGCGGCGGGGTGTTCTGCTGTTAAGGTGTCCGATTGGTCAAAAAATTCAAGTTGGTGATTGACAACTAAAAGTGAAACTATTACTATATTAAAGTGGTGAAACAATAAAGGACACAGGAGGAAATCAATAATGAGTATTCGTGTTGGTATTTTAGGCTACGGTAATCTTGGCCGTGGTGTAGAGTGTGCAATTAAACATAATCCAGATATGGAGCTGGTGGCAGTATTTACACGCCGTGCTCCGGAAACAGTTAAAATCCTTACAGAGACAGCTACAGTATACTCTGTAAACGATGCTGAGAAAATGAAAGATAAGATCGATGTTATGATCATTTGTGGAGGAAGTGCAACAGATCTTCCGAAACAGACACCAGAATATGCAAAAATGTTCAACGTAATTGACAGTTTCGATACACATGCAAGAATTCCAGAGCACTTCGATGCAGTAGACGCTGCTGCAAAAGAAGGCGGACATATCGGAATTATCTCCGTTGGCTGGGATCCGGGAATGTTCTCACTGAACCGTCTCTATGCAAACGCAATTCTTACAAATGGTAAAGATTACACATTCTGGGGCAAAGGTGTAAGCCAGGGACACTCAGATGCAGTTCGCCGTATCAAAGGTGTTAAAGATGCAAAACAGTATACAATCCCTGTAGAATCCGCACTGGAAGCAGTAAGAAATGGAGAGAACCCAGATCTTACAACAAGACAGAAACATACAAGAGAGTGCTTCGTAGTTGCAGAAGAAGGCGCAGATCTTACACAGATCGAGAACGATATCAAGACTATGCCAAACTACTTCTCAGACTATGACACAACCGTACATTTCATTTCTGAAGAGGAACTGAAACGTGACCACAGCGGAATTCCGCATGGTGGATTCGTAATCCGTTCCGGTAAAACAGGCTGGAATGATGAAAACAATCATGTGATCGAATACAGCCTGAAACTGGATTCTAATCCTGAATTTACTTCTTCTGTACTTGTTGCATATGCAAGAGCTGCATACCGCATGAGCAAAGAAGGACAGACTGGTGCGAAGACAGTATTTGATGTAGCACCTGCATATCTGTGTGCTGCTGACGGCGCTGAATTAAGAAAACATTTGCTGTAATAGTGAAAAGAGACAGAGTCTTTGTGGACTTTGTCTCTTTTTTTCGGGTTTGGAATGTGAAGATTTAGTGAATGTTTAACATATTTTTACTTCTCTGTTGACTGAATATTGAAAGTGTAATATAATAGGGTCATAGAAACGTAACAACATTGTAAAAAAGTTTCGCAAGGTTTGGAGCGTATCTGAGAAATATGAGCGATATCCGATGATATCTGCCATTCGTATTTTTCAGACACGCTCTGATAATGAAAAGAAGAAAAGGAAGGTATGTATGCAAAACGTAAACAAGAAGTTTAGAATCTGGGGAGTACTTCTGTTTCTGCTGTTATTCGCCGTAGGATTTTCAATGCATCTGACTACTGCGAAGGTACATGCAGCGACGAAAACCGGTTTTGTAACTATCAACGGAAATTCATACTACATAAACGAAGATGGCTCTAAGCAGAAGGGCTGGCTGGAACTGAATGGTAAGAAGTATTACTTTAATACAACAACCGGTATTCAGGTAAAAGGCTGGGTAACAGACAGCAAGGGTCGTAAGAGATATTTCAGTAAAGGTGTCGGTGTTATGATGACCGGCTGGGTAACAGATTCAAAGGATCAGAAGAGATACTTTGACCCGTCTACAGGTTTCATGCAGACCAAATGGCTGACACTGAACGGTAAGAAATATTATTTCTACAGCAACAGTGGTGTAGCTGCCTGCAAGACATTCCTTACAGACAGTAAATCCAATACAAGATATTTCACAAGTGCATGTTATATGCTTACCGGATGGACCAAGAACTCCAGTAATGAGTACAGATACTTTGAAACAGAAGACGGAGTTATGGCAAAAGGTTTCCAGACAATTGATGGCAAGAAATATTATTTCAGTACAGGCAGTGGTAAGATGGCCGTTGGCTGGACCACCATCAGTGGAAACAAATATTACTTTGACAAAGAAACAGGTGTGATGGCTACCGGAGATGTAACAATTGATGGCACAAAGTATCATTTTAATACAAATGGTGTATTGAGTAATACAACAAGCCCTACAGGTTCAAAGACAATCAAGAATTATCTTGCAGGTGCATTACAGCCGGTTGGACAGGCTCTTTATGTATGGGGCGGCGGCTGGAATGATTCCACAAGAAAGGGAACAAGCCAGACAATGACTGATTTCTACAATAGTCAGAGCAGTAGTTATGATTATAACAATTACAGGGACCTCAGCACAGCAAATCGTGCCAAAGGTTTTGACTGTTCCGGTTTTGTAGGCTGGGCAGCATATCAGGTAATGCAGAGCAAATCTGGTGTCGGAAGTGGATATACCGTTGTTTCTGGTGAGGTTGGTTCTTATTACAAATCTCTTGGATGGGGAAGCATCCTTACGCAGGCAAATCTGGCCAGTGATGACTGGACAGTATATCCTGGTGATGTAGGATATGACAGCGGCCATACATGGATCATCCTTGGTCAGTGCAAAGACAAGAGTGCGGTAATTGTACATTCTACACCGAATGCAGGCGTTCAGATCGCCGGTACACCAACTCCTTCAGGGGATTATTCAAGTCAGGCAATTACTCTGGCACAGAAGTATATGTCCAGATATCCTGGATTTACTAAATATGCTTACCATACTTCCTCTGGTAACTATATCAGAAGAGGTAATTATCTGAGATGGAACAGAAGTACACTTTCAGATCCTGACGGATATCTGAATATGACAGCAGACCAGATTCTTGCAGATTTGTTCAGCTAAGAATTGAATAACAGACACATTGAGGAAGCAGTTTCTATAAAAAAGAGGCTGCTTCTTTTGTGTTTTAAATTAAGAAAACAGTGAATGCAGATGATTTGGTTGCAATACTTGAATCTAGCAAGTTTACGGTTCAATTGAGAATGTGTATTTGATAGCACAAAAGCAATATATTTAACCAATAAACTGAGGAGAGGTTATTCGTTTATGAGTAAGTAGTGAAGCCGATGATTTTATCCGTTTGAATGTTATAGAAACACAATATAATATGTTTGAATTGTATATCAAAAAGATAAGAATAACAAAAAGATTAATAAATGTTACAGAAATATAAAATTTATAGTAAATAACACTTGCGTTAATGATTACAATATGTTAATATGTATAAGAATTAACTTAGATGTTACGCAAGTATTAATAAATGGAAAGAAAATGTTACGAGGGTGAGAATTCATGAAGAAAAGAATTGTATGTCTTACATTAGCACTTCTGATGACTGCAACACAGGTAGTTAGTGTAAGCGCTTCAAGAGAGGATGAATTAAGAGAAGAGCAGGCGATCACAAGTCAGCAGCTCGATGCTACTTACTCCAGAATGGATGAGCTGGCATATGCGAAATCACAGCTTGAGAATGAGATTTCCGAACTGGATTCTAATCTTGTAAGTGTTATGGTTTCTATCGATACTCTTAAAGGAGATATTGATAACAAAGAAGTAGACATTATCAGAACGAAACAGGATCTGGCGAAAGCTCAGAAGGCAAGAGATAAACAGTATGAGAGTATGAAACTGCGAATTCAGGCATTATATGAGCAGGGTGGCGATACAGCCTGGTTCCAGATGATGCTGAATTCAGAAGATCTCAGTGATCTTCTTACACGTGCTGAGAATACACAGCAGATGTATGAGCAGGACAGAAAGAATCTTGATAAATATGTAAATACAATTAATGAAGTAAATAATCTCAAGACACAGTATGAATCTGAGAAAGCAGAGCTGGAAGAGATGAAAGCTTCTTATGAAGAACAGTCTTATAATCTTCAGTGCCAGATTGATCAGAAGAAATCTGAATCCGCAGACTATGAAAATGAAATCGCTTATGCACAGCAGCAGGCTACAGAATATGCAAACCTGTTAGCAGAGCAGACAGCAGAGATTCAGAGACTGGAAGCTGAGAGAATCGCAGCAGAAGAAGAGGCAAGACGTCAGGCAGAGGAAGAAGCTGCAAGACAGGCCGCAGAGGAAGCAGCAGCAGAAGAAGCAGCAGAGCAGGAACAGGAATCTGATTCAGAAGAAGACGTAGAATATGATGAAGATGGTAATGAAATTGATAACAGTGATGATGAATCCGAGTCCGATTCAGATGAAGATGTGTCAGAGGATGATGTAGAGTACGACGAGGATGGTGATGTTGTTGATAACGCATCTTCTTCCGATGATGTAGAATATGATGAATATGGCAATGTAATTGATTCAGATAATACAGTATCTGCAGAGGATTATGAGAGTGAACAGTCATCAAGTTCAGAGAGTTCAAGTTCTTCTTACTCAGGAGCAGGATCCTCAGTAGTAGACTATGCAACACAGTTTGTTGGAAATCCATATGTATGGGGAGGCACAAGCCTTACAAACGGAGCTGACTGTTCAGGATTTGTTCAGAGTGTATATGCGAACTTTGGAGTAAGCCTTCCGAGAACTTCTTATGAACAGCAGAATGCCGGTACAGAAGTTTCCTACGCAGATGCACAGCCGGGAGATTTGATCTGCTATGGTGGACATGTTGCAATCTATATGGGTAATGGACGTATTGTTCATGCATCCAATTCAGTAGACGGTATTAAGATCAGTGATAATGCTGCATACAGAACAATCGTATCAGTAAGAAGACTGGTGTAATTAAATAAGTATAAATAATTAAATTTATAGGGGTTGAAAGGGAGTATTAACAATAAGTTGATACTCCTTTTCATATATGCTTGCGAAGCATGTTAATGAGAACGGAATGAACAGTAACTATTATAGTTACTGTTCACAGGCAATGTCATTAACTTAAGAGATTGTTGCTTGTTAAACGGGCAATGATCTCTCTGATACCTACTTGATATTTTCTAAAATATTACTTGACAAATACTCCTCAATATGCGGCGTTATTACT